>CAIUWR010000053.1 GCA_903902915.1 uncultured Hyphomicrobiales bacterium
ACGGGCGCCACGGGAGCGGGCGTCGGCGCAGGCGCCGCGACCGGCGCCGGGATCGGCGCGGCGACGGGCGCAGGGGCCGCCGCTACGGGAGCCGGAGCTGCTGGAGCTGGAGCCGCAGCCGCCGGTGCGACAGGCGCGGGCGCCGGAGCTGCGGGCGCGGGCGTCGGAACGACTGGCGCCGCCGGGGCGGGGGCTTTCGCCACCGTCGGCGTTGTTGGCGCGGCGCCCGGACCTATGGTGCGGCGCTTCACAGTCTCGACCACGACCGCTTTGGTGCGGCCATGGGAGAAGCTCTGACGCACCACGCCCTGCTCCACCGGCCGCTTGAGGGACAGTGTCTTTGGAGCGACCGTCAGGGTCTTGTCGCCGGAATTCTTCGTTTCACTCATTCGTTTCGGATCCCAGGGCCGAGCCCGTTCGCCATATCGTTCGCCGCTGGATCAGGTTGCGACCCAGCACCTTGTTTTACTTCGGCATTCGCCGTTTCAGCCGCTTCGGACAACCCCCTGTAGAGGGTGAGCCGCCGGGCGCGCGAGAAGAACGCTTTCGCCGCAGGGCCCGTCTTCAGCGCTGCATGTATCACATTTGCCCGCCCCAATGCCAAATCCATTTGGCTGGAAGCGAACACTATCGCTCGCGGGATCCGCGCCGCCGCCTCGCCGTAGCGGCGCGACAACACCTGACCCATCTTGCGGACGCCGTCGTCACCGGCGTCGGTGGCGTGCAGCATCCCCGCAATGTCCGCTTCTGCGGCGACCGTCTTCTCCACCTTGGCGAAGCCCGTCACCACCAGACCCGTCTTGTTGACGAGCGATAAATATTGGAGCGCGTCGCGCTCCAGCAGAGCGTCCACTTCCTGCGCGAGCGCCGGGGAGACGATGACCTTCGCCCGCAAGCCGCGCGCGAAAGCTCCTTTTTTCACCGCTTCCGTGACAGCCTTGGCCGTCGCGGTGACCCAGACGCCACGGCCCGGAAGCCGCTGCTTGAGGTCTGGCGTCACCGTGCCGTCAGGGGCGGCCACGAAACGGATCATCTGGTCGGGCGAGCCCTTGGCGCGGGTGACGATACAGGTCCGCTCAGGGCCCGTCTCGTCGAGTTCCGCTTCGGTCAGCTCGACCATTCTGCCCTCAAGCCTCCGGGACGGCTTCTGGTTCCGCCTCGGGGACGGAAGCCTCGATCCAGCCCGCCTTCACGCGCGCCGCCATGACGAGCGCCTCGGCGTCTTCACGCGAGATTTCGATCCCGTCCAAATAGCCAGCCTGTCTGATCGACTCGCCATCCTTCCGCTCCGTCCAACCGGTCAGATCGTCAGTGGCGCAGCCTGCGAGATCCTCGACGGTTTTCACGTCGTTCTCACCAAGCTTCACGAGAATCGGCAAGGTCACGCCCTCGATTTCCTTCAGCTCGTCGGCGACGCCCAGCGCCAGGCGGCGTTCATCAAGTTCAGCGTCGATGCGGGCGATATGGTCGCGCGCACGATTTTGAATTTCTTCGGCCGTCTCTTCGTCGAAGCCTTCGATGCTGGCGAGCTCCGCCAGATCGACATAAGCGAGCTCCTCGACCGTGCGGAAGCCTTCGGACGCGAGCAGCTGGCCCACGACCTCGTCCACGTCGAGCGCCGCCATGAAGGCGGAGGTCCGCTCCTGGAATTCCTTCTGCCGACGGCCGGATTCCTCCGCCTCCGTCAGGATGTCGATGTCCCAGCCGGTGAGCTGGGAGGCCAGACGCACATTCTGGCCGCGACGACCGATCGCCAAGGATAACTGGTCATCGGGAACCACGACTTCAATACGCGCGCTGTCTTCATCGAGCACCACCTTGACCACTTCGGCCGGTTGCAGCGCGTTGACGATGAAAGTGGCCGCGTCGATGGACCACGGAATGATGTCGATCTTCTCGCCCTGCAGCTCGTTCACCACGGCCTGCACGCGCGAGCCGCGCATGCCCACGCAAGCGCCCACCGGATCAATGGAGGAATCGCGGGAAATGACGGCGATCTTGGCGCGGGAGCCCGGATCGCGCGCCACCGACTTGACCTCGATGACGCCGTCATAAATTTCCGGCACTTCCTGCGCGAAGAGCTTCGACATGAATTGGGGATGGGTGCGCGACATGAAGATCTGCGGGCCACGCTGCTCGCGGCGCACATCATAAACATAGGCGCGCACGCGGTCGCCGGGACGGAACATTTCGCGCGGGATCAATTCGTCGCGGCGAATGATCGCCTCGGCGCGGCCCATATCCACGATCACATTGCCATATTCGACGCGCTTCACGACGCCATTGACGATCTCGCCGATGCGGTCCTTGTATTCTTCATACTGCCGGTCGCGCTCGGCCTCGCGCACCTTCTGCACGATGACCTGTTTGGCGGACTGGGCGGCGATGCGGCCATATTCGAAGGGCGGCAGGGTTTCCGCGATCCAGTCGCCGACCTGCGCGGCCGGGTTCTTCTTGCGCGCATCTTCGAGCGTGATCTGGGTCGCGTCGCTCTCCACCATGTCGACGACCAGCATCAGACGCGAAAAGCGCAGCTCGCCCGTCTTCGGGTTGATCTCGGCGCGCACCTCAGTCTCTTGGCCATAGCGCGAGCGCGCGGCCTTCTGGAGGGCGTCTTCCATTGATTGCAGCACGGTTTCGCGCGGAATCGATTTTTCGCGGGCGACCGCGTCGGCGATCTGCAAGAGTTCAAGTCTGTTGGCGCTAACGGCCATGGCCTACCTCCTTATGCGAGAGTGCTCTCGCGCAAGCAAAGTTCAAGATCGGGGGCCGGAGCCCCCACGTTGTCCGGGTTTCCCCGATGGTGAAGATTTGACGGCGCCGCCCGCAGGCCGCGAGGGTTGCGGCTTGTCGCGACGAAAACGCCCCGGACCCCGGTGGACGGGACCCTCTTCCGCCTTCGGCTCTTCTTCGGGCGCTTCTTCGGCCTGTTTCGCCGCTTTCAGCGATTCCCGGATGAGCGCTTCAGTGAGCACGAGGCGCGCTTCGGCCAGGTCGCGCAGGGGGAGGGCCACATCGGCCTCCTCGTCGGCGCGCGCGTCCATGCGGCGCAGCTTGAGGATGGCGGCGGGGCCTTCGCCCTCGACGCCCTCGATCCAGCCGCGAAATCTTTTACGGTCGCCCACCATGATGGACATTTCGAGGCGAACTTCGTGGCCAATGGCGCGGGCGAAATCAGAGACGCGCACCAATGGGCGGTCGATTCCGGGCGACGACATTTCCAGATGATAGGCCTGCGGCACCGGCTCCTCGATGTCGAGCACGGGGGAGAGCGCCATGCTCGCCGCTTCGCAATCGCTCACCGTCATCGTGCCGTCCGGCCGCTCGGCCATGATCTGCACGGTCATGCCGTTGACGCCGGAAATTTTCACCCGCACGAGACGAAACCCCACGTCCTTGAGGACGCGGCTGGCGATCAACGCCACGCGCATGGCCTGGCCGTGCTCCGACACAAGGCGGGGCTCGTCAAGCAAGGCCGGATCCGCGCCGGCCGGTGTCGAGGCTTGCTCCTCGGTCAATCAAGGCTCCTGTCCCGGCCGCCATGGCTCGGGCAATAAAAAAGAGCGGGTCCCGGGAGGGCCCCACTCTCAAACTGCGATCATCTGACGATGACCGTTATATGAGAACGATGTTCTGACGCTCTGATAGCACGTTTTGCGCAAATCGCAAGGGAAATGACGGGCTCGATCATCCGCGCTCGACACTTTTCCCCACGCCCCCTAAAGGAATGCCTCATCAGAAAACGCTCCCCCGGACAACAGATGCGCTTCACACCTGGCACGCGCGGCATGACGCTCCTGCTCGCCATGATGACGGCGATCGGGCCGCTGTCGACCGATGTCTATCTGGCGTCCATGCCCCATATCGGGGCGGCGCTCGGGGCCTCGAACGCCTCGGTGCAGCTGACCATGTCGGTCTATATCGTGGGCTTCGCCTTCGGGCAGGTGCTGCACGGACTGCTGTCCGACAAATACGGGCGTCGCCCTGTCCTGCTGGGCGGCTTCGCCCTTTACCTTCTGGCGACCATCGCCTGCGTCGCCTCGACCAGCATCGATCTGCTGATCGTGGCGCGGGTGGCGCAGGCCGTCGGGGCCGCAGCCTCGACCATTCTCGCCCGCGCTATCGTGCGCGACCTTTACGAAGGCGCGCAGGCCGGTCGTCAGCTGGCGGTCATGAGCACGATCGCCGGTCTCACGCCCATTTGCGCGCCGATGCTGGGCGGCGTGCTGCAATCCTGGTTTGACTGGCGCGCGAGCTTCATCGCCATGGGGCTGATCGGCGGGGCGGTCGCCTTGGCTCTGTTTCTGCTGCTTCCCGAAACCAACGAACACCGTCGACCGGGCGCGATTTCCCTCGGCTCGATCCTCGCGAGCTTTGGCGTCGTGCTGGAGAACCGGGCCTATCGCTCCTACCTCGGCATTCAGGCCTTCAGCTACAATGGGCTGTTCGCCTTTCTGAGCGGGTCGTCCTATGTGTTGCAGGAGATCTATGGCTTCAGTCCCACGCAGTTCGGACTGCTTTTCGCCACTTGCTCGGTCAGCTTTGTGTCCGGCGCCTATCTGGGCGCGCGCATGGTGGCGCGGCGCGGGCTCGACCGGATGATTCGGCTTGGCGTCGCCTTTGTGCTCGTCGGCGGCCTTGGTCAGGTCGCCGCAGTGCTGGCCTTCCCCACGGCTGCGGCCGCGCTGATCGCGCCGCAGATGATCTATTTTCTGGGCTTCGGGTTCCTGCTGCCCAATACGCAGGCTGCCGCCATGACGCCGTTCCCCGAACGGGCGGGGGCCGCCTCCTCGCTGATCGGCTTCGCCCAGATGACGTCGGCCGCCCTGGTGAGCTGGGTCATGGCCGCTTCGCTGGGGGGCACGGCCCTGCCGCTGGTGACGGTGATGGCCATTTCCGGGGTTGGCAGCTTCGCGGTCTTTCACCTGACGAAGCGCCACCGCAGGACTTAGGCGCTTAGGCGACGCCTTCGATGGCCGCCAGAAGCCTGACGATGTCCTCCTCCCGCGAGAGGCGGTGATCGGCGTCCTTGACGAGGGTCAGGGCCACGGGATCGCCAGCCATCTGGTGGACCAGCTTCATGGCGTGCGCCCACGGCACGTCCGGATCCTGCATGCCTTGCAGGATATGCACAGGGCAATGGCTGCGCACCACGCCGCCCAACAAAAGATGCTTGCGCCCGTCCTCGATGAGGGCGCGGGTGATCGGGTAGCCTTCGTTGGCGTAGGCTGAGGGCCGCTTCCAGAAGCCCTGTTCCATGATGTCGCGCCTGATCGTTTCAGGCAGATTGGCCCAGATGAGCGCCTCGGTGAAATCCACCGCCGGCGCGATCAGGACCATGCCCGCCAGCCGGTCAGTCTCCCCTGACAGCGCCAGTTCGCGCGCGACGAGCAGCGCAATCCAGCCGCCCATGGAGGAGCCGATCAGGATTTGCGGACCCTCCGTCTGGGCGCGGATGAGGGCGAGGCTCTGGTGGGTCCACTGGCTGATGGTCCCCTCTTCGAAAAGCCCCCCCGATTCGCCGTGGCCGCCGTAATCGAAGCGCAGCGAGGCGCGCCCGTGCGCCATCGCCCAATCGTCGATTCGTTGCGCCTTGGTGGAGCGCATGTCGGACTTGAAGCCTCCAAGCCAGACGACTCCCGGGCGCCCGATTCCGGCATCCCCCGGAAATCTCCTGCGGAATGCGATCCGACAGCTGTTGCGCTCGTCGCCGGTTTCGACGAAGTTCGGGGCTGGGAGGCTCACGGGCGCCTCTATATGCGGTTGTTGTTCGGTCATGTGATCGGCCCACCGTGGTCTGCGATGGAAGAGGCTTATGCGGCTCACTTTGATCCCGCAAGCAAGACGCGGGGCGGCCTCGTGACGCGACAGGATAGTTCGAGTCTGAACTCGCTGCTGTCGTCGTTGGCGGGCAGGACGATCTTGCAGATCATTCCCCAGCTTGAGGCGGGCGGCGCCGAGCGCACCACCATTGATGTGGCCGCAGCCCTTGCGGAAGCTGGCGCACGCCCGCTCGTGGCCACGCTGGGCGGCCGCTTGATCAGCGAATTGCAGGCCAATGGAGGCGTGTGGGCGCCGTTTCCCGCCAAAACGAAGAATCCCCTCGCCATGGCGATGAACGTGCGCCAGCTGGCGCAGATCATTCGTGACGAGAAAGTCGATCTGGTGCACGCGCGTTCGCGCGCTCCCGCCTGGGTGGCGCTGGGGGCGGCGCGGCTCACCCATACGCCTTTCGTCACCACCTATCATGGCAGCTACGCCGGGCAATCCATTCTCAAGGTGCTCTACAATTCCGTCATGGCGCGGGGCGATTCGGTCATCGCCAATTCGCAATACACAGCGGATCGGATCCTGCGGATGCACCCTTTTGCGGCGGACCGCATCCATGTGATCCATCGCGGAACGGATTTCCGGGCCTTCACGCCCGCTCAGGTCGACGCCGGGCGCGTGCATCGTCTGCGTCAATCCTGGGGGCTCGCCCCTGACGACCGCATCGTCCTGCTCGCCGCCCGCCTCACCGGCTGGAAGGGACAGCGGGTGCTGATCGAGGCGGCGAGGCTGCTGGTGGCGGAGGGGCTGACCGATACGAAATTCGTGCTGGCGGGCGACGATCAGGGCCGTGACGCCTATGTGCGCGATTTGCGGGGACGCATCGCGGAAGCCGGGCTGACGGACGTCGTGCGGCTGACAGGACATTGCACTGACATGCCAGCCGCTTATCTGGCCGCGACGGTGGTGACGGTGCCCTCCATCGAGCCCGAGGCCTTCGGGCGGGCGGCGGTCGAGGCGCAGGCCATGGGCGCGCCGGTGGTGGTCTCGGATCTGGGCGCCGTGCCTGAAACCGTGCTCGCGCCCCCGCAGGTCGATCCGCATGTCCGCACGGGCTGGCGCGTGCCTCCCAACGATCCGCGAGCGCTCGCGGACGCCCTGGCCCATGCGCTGGCGCTGGGCGAAACGGCGCGTGAAGGCCTCGCCCGGCGGGCCCGCACCCATGTGCACAGCCATTTCTCTCTGGAACGGATGTGCGCGCAAACGCTTGGGGTTTACGCGGCCTTGATCGAGGGTGGCGGGTAGGGTCAGGAAAAGGTCGAGTTGACTTCGATCCTCAAAACCCTAAAGCTCTGGGCGGGTCCGATGCCTCGTGGTCATGCTGCGGGGCCGTTTCGGCGTTTCGCGACACGGGTCCGACATATTCACTGATGGAGATAGACCATTCGCCGCCCAATGAAAGCACCGCCCGTTCCGCAGAAGACGGGACCGAAGACCAACCGTGAGATTCGCGCCCGCGAGGTGATGCTGATTGATCAAGAGGGTCAGAACCAGGGCGTCAAGGAAGTCGAAGAGGCCCTTCGATTGGCGGAAGCGGCCGGGCTTGATCTGGTCGAAATCGTGCCGAACGCGACCCCGCCCGTCTGCAAGATCCTCGATTACGGCAAATTCCGCTTTCTCGAGCAGAAGAAGGCCGCCGAGGCGCGCAAGCGCCAGAAGATCGTCGAGGTGAAGGAAATCAAGCTGCGCCCCGGCATTGACGATCACGATTACGAGACCAAGATGAAGGCGGTCCGCCGCTTCTTCGAGGAGGGCGACAAGGTCAAGGTGACCCTGCGCTTCCGTGGGCGCGAGTTGGCCCATCAGGATCTTGGCTACGCGCTCTTGAACCGCGTCAAGGCCGAGACGGCGACCTTCGCCAAAGTGGAGGCCGAGCCCTCCATGGAAGGCCGACAGATGATCATGATCCTGGCGCCAAGGTAAAGCGCCACCTCTTGAGGGAGGCGGACGATGCTGATCGTCTTTTACGTGATTCTCGTCTGGCTGAAGGTCATCGTCGGCAATTCCCTCTTGCTGCTGTGGCTCTGGATCGCGCGGGATCATGGCGTGAGCGGAGCCGCAGCCAAACTCAACTATGCCGCCGCCCTTCTTGTCTGGGCTGCGCCATGGGGCCTGTTCCTGCTGACCCAGGCGGATCTCTACCAGGGCCATTGCGGCCTGCGTCTGGGGGTCCATGATTGCGGGCTCGCGGAATTCTTGTGGGACCGGCTGCGCTGGCTGCGCTATGGGCTGGTGCTGGACGTGTCGCTGCTCGTCGGCGTCGTGGCGCTGATGGCTTTCTCCCGGATTTCGCGAGAGGAATCGCGGGCGTATAGGGTGAATTGAGCGTGTGGCCGTGCAGCTTCCTTGAGCGTCTCAGATGTTCGCATCAAGAATGAACCGGGCCTGCAACTGGTTCAAAAGCATGAAAGTGTTCACGCAAGGCACGTTGAAGTAAGCGCAAACGTTCGGAATTGTGATTTTCTTCCATATGTTCGGATTGAAGCTTTCGAGCGTCACGACGGTAGCGCCGTTCGCCATCGCTTTGGCGATCAGCCAAGGATCCGCGCCCTTCAAAAACTCCTGATCTGCGCCACTTTTGGTGTTCGGCAAAGCGCGGCAGTAATTAGCCACCTTTATGAACGCCGATTGTGTCTGCGGATCGCTTTCGAGGTCGAAAATTCGCTCGTTTCGCTGCGCCCAGCTGCTTAAATTGTCTTTGTGAGCCATCAGCTCTTTCTTCACGAAATTAATGCTTCCAACTTCGCCGTTATCGTTTTGGTGCAGGATCCAGTCCCAATAACCCGGGCATACGTCCATATGGTAATATGAGTTTTTCGCTTGAATAAAAGTATTCGAATCAAGAAGATAGTTCATCTGAAAATCCTTTTTTCATATTCGGCGAGCTTGTTTGGCGGCACGCCGAGCAATCTGCCTGCGTCGCGCAGCAACATTCGCCCGCTCAACGCCTCATTAACGACGGCCCGGGAGAGAAGCCTGCTATTTCGCACTGCCGCATTCAAATAAAAATCGCCGCCACCGGATTTTCCGCTTTTCGATTTTCCGATCTCTTCCGAATAAAAGACGCGGTATTGCTCATGGTCGATCAGGCCGATCGTGAGTGCGCGCCTCGCAATTACAAGCGGGCTAACCTGGAAACGGGCGCTTAGCCGGAGATTGAATCGCCACTCTACGCCGCGTTTCCATGCTTGCAGAAATTCGGCCTCAGGAACGAGAAATTCGGCCGCGACTTCGTTGCAGAAAATTTCTTCGCGACGTTGCGTCACTGGGCCGACCTCGGACACTCCCGAACTGCCGATCCAGAGGTGGGCGAGTTCGTGAACCAAGGTGAACAGGCGTGCGGATGGAGCGTCTGCGCTGTTGATGAACACAACGGGGGCCAGCGGATCGGCGATCGCGAAGCCGCGGAAGTCGTCCACGCGCAATGGGCGACGGGTGTTCGTTCCGACGATTCCGCTTCGCATCACAAGAACGCCCGCCGCCTCGGCAGCTGTGGCCAGCTCGGAGAAAAGATCGCTCGGCTTGTCGGAGGTCTTGAGCGTGCGTTTCATGTCCGCGACGACGGATTGAACAGCAGCGCTCGTCGTGAACTTGCCGACAAAGGCTTTCTTTTGCGCGTCGTCCGCTTCTTTCAAATATTCGAGATACCAGTCTTGTTTCGCAAGAACGTCTCGCACGACGTCTTGAAGCTCGGCGCTTGGCGCCGAAAATCTGGCGCCGCCCACGGTCCTCAGATCAGGGAGGGGGAAATCCTCTTGTGGCGGCTTGTCCAAAAACAGATAGCCGAAAGGCACCGCCGTGATGGTGGCGAATTTCTGGGCCTGGGCGAAGGTGGGGCGCTCCTCGCCGGATTCCCATTTCTCCAACTTTTCCGCGCCCGCATTCATCTTCGCAGCCAGCGCAACGATGCTCAGGCCCGCGCGCTTCCGAGCCCAGCCTAGGACTGTGGCGTTCACAAGAGCGTGCTCAGTTGCTGGCATGGCGTCCTCTCAGCAAGTGGCTGAGCTTTGCGCTGGAGCTTTACAATAAGGTTAACAGGCGGTCTGGAACAGGTTACAGACTCCATTTTCAACCTGTTGGATTTTTTTACAATGCCCGGCTGGTGTCCTCATTCCTTATTTCGTCTTGCCAAGCCCGCCGCCTTTCGATTATACAGCGCGCTCTGAACCGACCGGCTGAAGGGCTGCCGTGGCGGTTCATTCGCTCATTCCGATGCGAACCAGCCGTCCCACCGGGGATGGATGGACCCAACACCGAAGAGCCGCGAGGCTCAAGGAGAGCAAAATGCCCAAGTTGAAGACCAAATCGGGCGCTAAAAAGCGCTTCAAGATCACGGGCACCGGCAAGGTGCTTTACGCCCAGCGCGGCAAGCGCCACGGCATGATCAAGCGGACCAAGAAGCAGATTCGTAACCTGCGTGGCACCAATGTCCTGTTCAAGACGGACGGCGACAACATCATCAAGTACTTCCTGCCCAACGGCTGAAGTCCTGCCCCTCGTTTCGAACCGTTTTGAAGTTACAGGAGATCAGCTATGGCTCGCGTTAAACGTGGCGTCACCGCCCATGCCAAGCACAAGAAGACCCTCAATGCCGCCAAGGGCTTCTATGGCCGCCGCAAGAACACCATCCGCGCCGCGAAGGCCGCCGTCGACAAGGCGATGCAGTACGCTTACCGCGACCGCAAGAACAAGAAGCGCACCTTCCGCGCCCTCTGGATCCAGCGCATCAACGCCGCTGTTCGTGAGTGCGGCATGACCTACAGCCGCTTCATCGACGGCCTCGCCCGCGCGGGCGTCGAGGTGGACCGCAAGGTTCTCTCCGAGCTCGCCATTCACGAGCCGGCGGCCTTCAAGGCCATCGTCGAGCAGGCCAAGGCCGCTCTTCCGGCCGTCGCCGCCGCCTGAGCGACGCAGGACTGAAAATTCGAAAGGCCCGGCTGCGAAGCCGGGCCTTTTTCGTTCGGGATGGATCATCAGGCCGAAGGCCGCGCGCTGGGCGCGGCCTTGTCATCGCCTTACCCCCGCAAAACCGCCCCCGTCTTCTTCGTCACTTCCGCCACGACCTTGGCCGCGACCGCGTCGATCTCCACGTCGGTCAGGGTTTTCTCGCGGGGCTGCAAGGTCACAGCGACGCCGACCGATTTCTTGCCTTCGGGAATGCCGACGCCCTCATAGACGTCGAACACGTCCGCGCCCGTGATCAGCGCGCGGTCGGCGCCCTGCACGGCGCGCAGGATGTCGCCCGCCTTGACGGCGCTGTCCGCCACGAAGGCGAAATCGCGCTCCAGCGGCATGAACTCCGACACCTCGAGCTTGCCCTTGGTCTTGGTGGGCTTGGCTTTGGGGGCCGGAATGTCGTCGAGCAGGATTTCGAAGGCGACGATGGGGCCTTGCACGTCCAACTCTTCCAGCACGCGCGGATGCAGCTCGCCAAAATAGCCCAGAATGTTCTTCGGCCCGAATTGCAAAGTGCCGCTGCGGCCCGGATGGAACCAGCCGGGCGCGCCGCTCACAAGCTGCAAGCCGCCCACCGGAACGCCAAGCGTGGTCAGTAGCGCCATGACGTCCGCCTTGGCGTCGAAGGCGTCCACAGGGGCCGCGCGGCCCGACCAGTGACGGCCCGCGCCCGTGGGCTTGGCCCCGCCACGGCGCACGGCGGCGGCGCTCATGCGCTGATCCTGCGGGCCGTCGCCCTTGAAGATCTGACCGACCTCGAACAGGGCCGCGTCGCCCAGACCCTTGTCCGCATTGCGCTGCACGGCGGCGATGAGGCCCGGCAGCAGCGAGGGGCGCATGTCGGACAGGTCCGCCGCGATGGGGTTGGCCAGCGCCAGCGCAGGCGCGCCGCCGCCAAACAAGGTGGCGCGCGCCTTGGACACGAAGGACCAGGTCACCGCTTCCACCAATCCGCGCGTCGCCAAGGCCCGGCGGGCGAAGCGGGTGCGCTTTTGCAGCAGCGTCAGGATCGGCTTGCCGATGGTCTGTTCCTCGCGCAGCAGGGGCGTCGAGACCACCTTGTCGAGGCCCGCGATGCGCAGCACTTCCTCCACCAGATCGGCCTTGCCCTCCACATCCGGGCGCCAGCTGGGGATCTGCACATAGACCCGGTCGGCGTTGCTGGCCTGCGCCATGACGCCGAAGCCGAGGTTTTCGAGAATCGCCGCCATTTCGGAGATGGTGAGGTCGAGCCCCGTGAGGCGCTTGACCTCGCTCCAGGGAAATTCGATGGCGGGCTTGGCCGCAGGTGCCTGGCCCGCCACCACGAGGGTGGACGGCTCGCCGCCGCAGATCTCCATGACCAGCCGCGTCGCCAGCTCCGCGCCGGGAACGGTGAAGGCCGGATCAACGCCGCGTTCGAAGCGATAGCGCGCGTCGGTGACGATGCCGAGGCCCCGGCCGGTGCGGGCGATGTTGAGGGGGTCCCACAGGGCGCTCTCGATCAGCACGTCGGTCGTGTTCTCGTCGCAGCCGGACAGTTCGCCGCCCATGACGCCCGCGATGGATTCGACGCCCTTGTCGTCGCAGATCACCACATGGCTCTCATCGAGCTTGTAGATCTTGCCATCGAGAGCCAGCAGCTCCTCGCCCGCCTTCGCGCGGCGCACGACGAGATCGCCCGCGACCTTCTTCGCGTCGAAGACATGGAGCGGGCGGGCGCGGTCGAAGGTGAGGTAATTGGTGATGTCGACCAGCGCATTGATGGGCCGCAGGCCGATTTCCTTCAGGCGCTTCTGCATCCAGTCGGGCGAGGGGCCGTTCTTGACGCCGCGCACGAGGCGCATGGCGAAGAGCGGCGCCAGATGCTTGTCCTCGGGTGCGAAATCCAGAGACACGCCCACGGGGCAGGGGAAAGCGCCCGCCACTTGCTTGATCTCGCGATCCTTGAGGCGGCCAAGGCCGGCGGCGGCGAGATCCCGCGCCACGCCATGCACGCCCGCCGCATCCGGACGGTTCGGGGTGAGGTTGATTTCGATCAGCGGCTCGTCGAGGCCTGCATAGGCCACATAGGGCTGGCCCACCGGCGCGTCTTCGGGCAATTCGATGATGCCCTCGTGATCGTTGGAGAGCTCCAGCTCGAAGGCCGAGCAGAGCATGCCATTGGATTCAACGCCGCGAATGACGCCCTTGCCCAGAGTGATTCCCTTGGCGGGAATGTAGGTTCCCGGCGGCGAGAAGACGCTTTTCAGCCCCGCGCGCGCATTGGGCGCGCCGCACACGACCTGAATGGGCGCCTCGCCGCCCGCATCCACGAGGCAGACGCGCAGCCGATCCGCATTGGGATGGGGCTTGGCCTCGACCACATGGGCGATGACGAAAGCCTTCAGCTTTTCAGCGGGATTCTCGACATGCTCGACCTCGAGGCCGATGCGGGTGAGCGTCTCGACGATCTCAGTCGTCGACGCGTCGGTGTCGAGGTGGTCCTTGAGCCAGGAGAGGGTGAATTTCATGTCGAACCGGCTACTTTCTCCAGCCCCTTTCGAGGGCTTTGTAAATCTGGTCGTCGTTGCGCTTGCCGATCAGTCTGACCTCAACACTGTCATCCGACACGGCGAAGATAATACGATACTCGCCCGCCCGCAGGCGCCGCAGAGGTGCATAACCCCTTAGCAATTCGCTGGGCAAGGCCGAAGGATCAATCGCGAGCGCCTGAAGTCGCTCCGCGATCTGCCGGGCCTGTTTGGCGGGCAGGCCCTCAAGAAAGGCGGCCGCCTGCCGTGACAGGTCAATCCTTGGCATTCAGCAGGCGATCCAGCAGCTTCTGACTGGCCTCGGGTCCGACGTAACCCTCGGCATGGGCGCGCATGGCCTGCTCGCCCCAGATCGTGTCTTCCAGATCCTGCATGGACAGAAACACGCCCACGGGGCGGTTCTGCTTGGTGATCATCACGGGCTCGCGCTGGGCCGTGTCGAGCATCTGGCCAAAAGCGTTCTTGGCCTGTGCGGCGGTCATGGTTTTCATGGGGGCGACCTATTTGGCTATTTGGCTAAAATAGCCAATTTAGGCGGTTCGTTCAAGGGCCGCCCTGTCAGAAGCCGGGGGCTTTGGCGCTCATTGGATTACGAATGCCCGCCCTACAACTTCGCGCCTGATGCGTTGCGCGGCTGCAACTTCATCGCTTCTGAATTCCGTTACGGCGTCCAGTCGGTTCATGGCCTGCTGGCGAACGCGAGCCGACAGACTGTCGCCGCTTTCGACCAGCGCGACGATAGCGCACTGCGCCTGAACTTCATGGCGCGCGCGCATCTGCATGAACAAGGCTTCGAGAATCCTATTGTCCGACATGCCCAGAAAGACGCCCACGGGTGGGCGGCCAGAGGCCTGCAAAACAAAGTCTGCGGGAAATTCGGTCAGCGCGCTGGTGACGGGTGCGTTCTCATGAACCACCACTTGTTCTCCCAGCACTTCCCGCAACGTTTTTTCCGCGTCATCGCGGAACGAGGAGGCGACGCGGTGTTCGGTCATGAGCATGAAATCCCGAATGCGCAGACAAAACGCCATGAACTTTAGTGCGGCGGCTGGGGCTTGCGCTTCGCTCAGGCCGCCGATGAAGAATTCCTTGTCGTCCTGATCAAGCTCGACTCCGTATTCGCCCAGCAATTCGCGCAACGCCGCAGCGCGGGCGCCAGACCGGAAATCGATCCCGCTGGCCTCCAGCGTCGGCAGCGTCAGGCCACCGTCTTCGATCCTGAGGAAACCGTTTTCCTTGACGATGTAAAAGCCGATGCGGTCCCCGTCCGGCGCCAGAAAAGGGGTGCTGACCGCTAGCCCAGCAGGCACGGCGCGCACCTTCAGGTCACCACAGAAAGCTTCGCAAAGCTTGTCCTTCATAGGAAGGAATCCTCATCGCCTGAAATGACCCTGAAGACCCGAAACGAAGCAGCGACAGCTCCAGTCTCGGTGATGTCATATTCTGTTCGCCGGTGCCGTCTGTTGGCGGCAGGAACGCGTTGTGTCCCATATGGCTTAATTTGCGCCGCCTTCAGCCCGGAAACAAGGCCACACTGGGAATGGACGTGCCATCCCGGATGGTCGCCATGAAATTCATAGCGCACGACAATGGCGAATTCGTCCCCGCGTCGGACTGATAACCACGCCAGAAACCGCTCTGTTCCCGGCTCCAGTGCGGTTAAAAGGCGAGCCTCGCCATTATCGATGTCCAGAAGATCAACCCGCCAACGCCATTTTCGGCCAAGCTGAAAGCTTCTTGTGCGCGATAGCGGAAAGGCGGACTTTGGCATGCCCCGCGCCCCGTCATCAGCCCATTTCCCGGCGCTGGACAACCGTTTGGGGCGGCGGATCAGATCGCGGACATTCATCGAACCATTCCAAAGCCAGAATGGCTGAGTTTATGTTCACCACGAAAGTCATGTCAAAATTAAAATTACACTGGGCGTCTGGTCAGCCGCTTAAGCCCCCCGCCAGCGTCGGGAAGTCCAGCGGCCTGAACCCGTAATGCGACAGCCAGCGCACGTCGGCGTCGAAGAAGGGGCGCAGGTCCGGCATGCCGTATTTCAGCATGGCGATGCGGTCGATGCCCATGCCCCAGGCGAAGCCTTGGTATTCGTCGGGGTCCAGACCGCAATTGCGCAGCACGTTGGGATGCACCATGCCGCAGCCCAGAATCTCCAGCCAGTCGTCGCCCTCGCCGAAGCGGATTTCGCCGCCCTTGCGCGAACACTGGATGTCCACTTCCATGGAAGGCTCGGTGAAGGGGAAGAAGGAGGGGCGGAAGCGCATCGTCACGCTCGGCACTTCGAAGAAGGCCTTGCAGCTCTCCTCCAGCACCCATTTCAGATGGCCAAGCGTGACCTGCTTGTCGATGACCAGCCCCTCCACCTGATGGAACATCGGCGTATGGGTCTGGTCGCTGTCGCAGCGATAGGTGCGGCCCGGGCAGATCACGCGGATCGGCGGCTTTTGGGCCAGCATGGTGCGCACCTGCACGGGGCTTGTGTGGGTGCGCAGCAGCTTGCGCTCCCCCGCTTCGTTGGGCGCGAAGAAGAATGTGTCGTGCATCTCGCGGGCGGGGTGGCCCTCGGGGAAGTTCAGCTTGGTGAAATTATAGTCGTCGCTCTCCACATCCGGCCCTTCGGCGATGGAGAACCCCAGATCCGCGAAGATCGCCGTCAGCTCGTCCATGACCTGGCTGATGGGATGGATGCGGCCCGTCTCGACGCCGCTTTCGCGGGCGGGCAGCGTGATGTCCACCCGCTCGGAGGCGAGGCGCGCCTCCAGCGCCGCGTCCTTGAGCAGGGTGCGGCGGGCGCCCAGCGCCTCGCTCACCTTGTCCTTCAGCGCGTTGATCTCGGCGCCCGCGCTCTTGCGCTCGTCGGGCGACATCTTGCCCAGCGTCGCCAACAAGGCCGAAATGGACCCCTTCTTGCCCAGCGCCCCCACGCGCACGCTCTCCAGCGCCGCCTCGTCGGGCGCGGCGGCGATGGCGGAGAGCGTTTCGGCTTCGAGGGGGTTGAGGTCGGACATGGATGTTCTCTGGCTGGCTGCGCGCGGATTTTGCCACGCAGGGGCGTCCTTGTCGAGGCGAGCGGCGGGCCGCTCAGCTCAGATGCAGCTCCTTGAAGAAGTCGTTGCCCTTGTCGTCCACCACGATGAAGGCGGGGAAATTCTCGACTTCGATCTTCCACACCGCTTCCATGCCAAGCTCAGGATATTCCAGCACCTCGACCTTCTTGATGCAGTCCTGCGCCAGCCGCGCGGCGGGGCCGCCGATGGAGCCGAGATAGAAGCCGCCATGCTTGGCGCAGGCCTCGCGCACCTCCTTTGAGCGGTTGCCCTTGGCCAGCATGACCATGGAGCCGCCCGCCGCCTGGAAGGCGTCCACGAAGCTGTCCATGCGGCCAGCGGTGGTGGGGCCGAAGGAGCCGGACGCCATGCCCTGCGGCGTCTTGGCGGGGCCCGCGTAATAGACCGGATGGTTCTTGATATAGTCGGGCAGGCCCTCGCCGCGCTCCAGCCGCTCGCGCA
This sequence comes from uncultured Hyphomicrobiales bacterium, assembly GCA_903902915.1. GTDB lineage: Bacteria > Pseudomonadota > Alphaproteobacteria > Rhizobiales > Beijerinckiaceae > Terripilifer. The sequence continues at coordinate 16,814 of CAIUWR010000053.1, forward strand.
GCTTGGCGTGGGCCAGATCGCGCGCCACGATCACCGTGCCGGTCAGGGACAGGCGCGTCTTGATCGGATGTTGCGAGAGGGTCGCCAGAATGTCTTTCATGGGCTGGCCAAGGTCGATCTGGACCACGTCGCCGCCCAGCGTCGCCTCGTCCACATGGGGCATGAACCGCGCGGGGTCGCGCTCCAGCGCCTCCAGGAACACGCCGTCGCGGGTGATCTTGCCGATCGCCTGACGATCCGCCGAACAGGACACGCCCATGCCAATGGGCAGGGAGGCGCCGTGACGGGGCAGGCGGATCACGCGCACGTCATGGCAGAAATATTTGCCGCCGAACTGCGCGCCGACGCCAAGCGACTGCGTGAGCTTGTGGATCTCCTCCTCCATCGCGAGATCGCGGAAGGCGTGGCCATCCTCGCCGCCGCTGGTGGGCAGGGTGTCGAGATAGCGGGCGGAGGCCAGCTTCACGGTCTTCAGCGTCTGTTCCGCCGAAGTGCCGCCGATGACGATGGCGAGGTGATAGGGCGGGCAGGCGGAGGTGCCGAGCGTCAGGATCTTTTCCTTGAGGAAAGCGACCATGCGGTCGTGCGTCAGCACCGAGGGGGTCTGCTGGAACAGATAAGTCTTGTTGGCCGAGCCGCCGCCCTTGGCCATGAACAGGAACTTATAGGCGTCCTCGCCCTCCGCATAGAGCTCGATCTGGGCGGGGAGATTGGTCTTGGTGTTCTTCTCCTCGAACATGGAGAGGGGCGCGAGCTGCGAATAGCGCAGGTTCTTGCTCTCATAGGCGTCGCGAATGCCCTCCGCGATGGCGCTTTCGTCCTGCCCGTCGGTCCAGATCATGCGGCCCTTCTTGCCCATGACGATGGCGGTGCCGGTGTCCTGACACATGGGCAATACGCCGCCCGCCGCGATATTGGCGTTCTTGAGCAGATCATAGGCCACGAAGCGGTCATTGCTGGTGGCCTCGGGATCGTCGAGAATTTTCGCCAGCTGGGCGAGGTGGCCCGGGCGCAGCAGATGGTTGATGTCGATCATCGCCGTTTCCGCGAGCAGGCGGATCGCTTCGCGGCTCACATTCAGGATCTCGCGCCCGCCCACAGTCTCGACGCTCACGCCTTCGGAGGTGAGCTTGCGATAGGGGGTCTCATCCTTGCCGAGGGGAAACAGCGGCGAATACTGGTAAGTCATGGGTAAGGTTCCAGCCATCGATCTTTCCGACTGCTTTAGGCCTTGCGGCGCCGGTTGGAAAGAGGCTGGACCGTAACCGAAAGTCGCGCCTCAAAGCTCTATGGTGCTCGGCGCGAAAATCTCTTCCATCTCGAAGCGGCGCGGGGCGAGGCCCTGTTCCACCAGATGCAGCGCGGCCGCCTCCAGCGTCTTGCGGTTGGAGGCGACGCCGTGTCGCACCAGCGGCGTCGCCAGAGCCTTGCGAGAGTCCGGCGACAGCAGGCCGGTGTCGAAATGATAGTCGCAATGCTCCAGCCGCTCCGCGTCGGCGATGGCGGCGGCGTCGTTGAAGGCCTTCACCAGATTCAGCGCCAGCCACGGGTGCTTCTCCGCCAGCTCCCGGCGCAGCACCATGCCGTGGTTGATCGGGTGGATGCCGGTCTTCCTCCAGTAGCGCGCGCCCTCGGCCGCCACATCGGGGAACAGGGTGCGGATCTGCGGATGGTTCTTCAAATCCACATTGCTGCGGTTCACGATGGTGGCGTGGCCGCGATAGTGGACGCAGGCCTGCAACTCGCCCGACAGCATCATGCTGGCGACGCTCTTGTCGGTGGGAATCTGGTTCACGGTCACGCCTTCAGGCGGACGAAAGCCGGTGGCCCCGCCATGGCTGAGTTCGGGCGTGCGCTCCATGAACCATTCGCAATCAGCGGACGTCACGCCCCATTCGTGCTGGAGCGCGCCGCGTGTCCAAAGGGCGCCGGTCTGCTGATATTCGGTGACGCCGACGCGCTTGCCCTTGAGGTCTTCCGGGCGCTCGATGCCAGAATCCCGGCGCACCAGAATGTGGGAATGGAAAAAGCGCCTGGTGGTGAAGATGGGCAGGCCCACGAAGCGGTCGTCGCCCTTGGAGAGCGCGATCATGTAGGAGGACATGGACATTTCGGCCACGTCGAAGTCCGCGAATTTCAACTGGCGCCAGAAGAGTTCGGAAGGGCCGACGACGCTGGGGGTCAGCTCCACGCCCTCCACTTTCACGCGTCCGTCAAGAACGGGCAAGGTGCGCGGATTGGCGGCGAAGGCGATGCTGAGATTGAGCTTCATGTCTGTTTCCCCCTTTGCGAAGGCTTTTAGGGCCATTCGCCAAGGGGGAGCAAGACGCCAGCGCCAATCAGGCCTCGCCGTTCAATCCCTGCCCGATCACCAGCGGCACGAACTGCACCGCGCCCAGATCCTCCTCGATCCATTCTGCCGCGCTGGCGCGGGTGACCTTCATGAGCCGTTGCACGCCCCCATGTTCGCCCACGGGAATGATGAGGCGTCCGCCGGGGCTGAGCTGCTGCTTCAGGGGCTCGGGAACCACAGGCCCGCCCGCCGTGACGACGATGGCGTCGAAGGGCGCCGCGGGCGGCCAGCCATTGGTTCCATCGGCCCGCAACACCGTGACATTGGCGCGGCCCAGCTCCGCGATACGCGAACCCGCCATGCGCGCCAGCTTCGGGTGGCGCTCGATGCTCCACACGCGCGCCGCCAGAAAGCTGAGCACCGCAGCGCTATAGCCCGACCCGGACCCTATTTCGAGCACCCGGTCCGTAGGCCTGATCTGCGCCGCCTGCGCCATGAGGGCGACGATGAAGGGCTGGGAAATGGTCTGGCCTTCGGCGATGGGAAGCGGGCGGTCTTCATAGGCGTGGTCGGCATAGTCGGGATCGACGAAGCGCTCTCTGGGAACCGCGCGCATGGCTTGCAAGACACGAGCATCCGTCACGCCGCGCGGCTCGATTTGCTCCGCCACCATACGTTCTCGCAATAGCGTGAACTCAGTCATTTCTGATCTCCAGATGGACGAAAGATAAAAAGAGTGTTGAAATAAAATAAACCCAAGATGGAATATTGCAACCTTCAGCTTTATTATTGAAATAACCGCTGCTTTTAACAAAGCATTAACTAAACTATTCGAATAAATACAGCTTTGCCTCTGCTGTTTTATTTATATAATTAAAAATCACCTGTGGAGCCCCACCTTTGCGCCTCGTTTCAGGCTCCGGTTTGACATGGCTGCGTCCCCTGCCAGAATGGCCTGAAGGTAAATCCGGCGGCAAGCCGGAAGCTGTCCGGGAGGGCCATATGAAGCGCATTCTCACCTGCATGTTCGCCATGCTGGCTGTCGGCGCCGCACAGGCGCAGACGCCGCAGGCTTCGTGGATCATTCGGGAGTTGCTGGCGGGCGCGCAGGCCGAGGGGCAAGTCACCATCTATTCCTCCACCAATGAGCAGGAGGGCCTGCCGCTCTGGAAGCTTTATGAGGAGGCCACGGGGATCAAGGTGAACTATGTGCGCGGCGCAGAATCGCCGCTGCAGGCCAAGATCGCCCTTGAGGCCCGCACCGGCCAGCAATCATGGGACGTGCATAATGCGGGCACGGTGAACATGATCCCGGAAAATCTCACCCTGCAATATGAGCCGCCCAACGCGAAGGACATCATGCCCGAAGCGCGCGATCCCAATAAGCGCTGGTATGGCGTCTATGCGGGCTACAGCGTGCCGCAATATAACACCAACCTCGTGAAGCCCGACGAGCTGCCGAAGACCTTCGAGGACTTTCTCACCCGCAAACAATGGATCGGCAAGGTGGCCATCGAGGGCACTGACCGCGAATGGATGGAGGCCATCCTGACGTTCTACGGGCGAGACAACGGGCTGAAGCTGCTGCGCGACATTCAGGCGACGCTGAAGCCCGTGGTGCTGGATGGGCATTTCGCCATGGCCCGGCAGATCGCAGCGGGGGAATATCCCATCGCGCTGATGAACTATTCCATGCTCACCACCAATCTGAAGCAACAGGGCGCGCCCACCGATTATGTGGCGCTTGATCCGGTGCATCTGTGGTTCGGCATGGTCGGCGTGAACAAAAGCGCGCCCCATCCCAACGCCGCAAAACTCGCGGCGAATTTTCTGCTGAGCCGCGAGGCGCAGGAATTTTCAGCGAAGATGGGCGGGCGCGTGCCGACGCGGCTTGATGTGGAGTCCAATCCCCCCGACCTGCGCCGACGCATGAATGAGAAAAAGGTGCTTTTCGTCCAGCTTTCGGCGGAACAGTCGAAAGAGTCGCAGAAGCTCTTCGACGATATTTTCAAACCGCGCTGAGGGCAAGCTGCGCCCGGCGCCTCTCAATCGAGTTTGGGGAAAACCTTTCCGTCCGGAGCCTTAAAAAATATCGGATACTGTTTTTCCAATAGAATGAGATAATGACCATCGACCACGATTTCGTAGTAGATATTTTCTTTCGTCAGCGCATTGAGGCAAACAGCGTCGAAGCCGACGTCGGCTTTAGTGAGTTTGCAGTCGAGAACGGAACTTTTAAGGGAGTCTCCTGATATGAGAAGCGCATCCATCAGTTGCGCCAACATTTGAAAACCCAATTTTGCAGCGGGGTTTTTCTGCATTAGTTTCAGGTAGGGAGGGGAGTTTTGAGTTTCTTCCGCGTCCAATGTGTAACGTCCGTCGAGGTCAAGCGACGCGGCCTTGGCGGATCGTATCGGCGATACGTTCATTAGTGCGGCCAAAACCCATGCGGCGATAAAAAATTTATTGCGCGTTTTAAATTTCAGCATTTCAGGCGCCTCGATCATGAATCGACGTTACTGATCTGCAGGTATACATCCATGCTGGCGTGGTCAAGCGTGCCCTTCTTTAATTCGCTGATTCATAACGAGAAAATGTATTCGCAGGACATTCTGCGCCCTCAAGTTCAAAAGCCTCCGCGATCAACCTAAAAGACGCCTTGCGATCCGCCATGTCATGGGCTTGCGTCAGGATGGCGATCTCCTGCACGCCCAGCGCGCGCGCGTAATCGCGCAGCTTCTGCGCGACCATGGCGCCGTCGCCGATCATGGCGTCATCGGCCATTTGCTCCGCCCTGCGCTCCTCGCCGCGCGCCCGCAATTCGTTCAGCGCGTCTTGCGCGGGCAGCAGCGGCAAGCGCACGCCACGGTCGCGGTTGAGCCGCGAGAGGGCGCGGGTGGCGAAAATGAAGCGCGCCTGCGCCTCGTTGGCCGCCGCCAGCGCGAAGACGCAGACGGAGGGCTGCGGCGCGGGGTGGCGTTCGCTGGGTTGATAATAGCGGCGATAGAGTTCGAAGGCCTGTTCCGCCCCGCGCTCGCTGATGAAGGCGGCGAAACAGAAGGGAATGCCGAGATAGGCGGCGACCTGCGCGCCATAATCGGAACTGCCGAGCACGAAGACTTCCGGCGCGGTCGCGCTTTGCGGCGTCACCTTCAGGCTCGCCAGCGCATGGCCCTCGGTGAGCGGCTTGCCCGAGGTCCAGGCGATGATGTCGCGCACATTGGCGGGAAAGCGCTGCACGGCGTCGTCGCCCGCAGGGTTCAGCGCCCAGGAGGTGCGCCCATCGCCGCCCGGCGCACGGCCAAGGCCCAGATCAATGCGTCCGGGCGCGATGGCGTCCAGCACGCGGAACTGCTCGGCGACTTTCAGCGGCGCGTAATGGGGCAGCATGACGCCCGCCGAGCCCACGCGAATGCGCGAGGTGCGCGCGGCGATGGCGGCGATCAGAATTTCGGGGGCTGAGCCCACGATGCTCTCGGAGCCATGATGCTCGCTCACCCAGAAGCGTTCATAGCCCAACGTTTCGCAATGTTGCGCGATCTCGATCGTGTCGCGAATGGCGCGGTCCTGCGGCGCGCCGATGACGGCGGGCGACTGGTCGAGAACGGAGAGCCTGAGATCGGGGAGTTTGAGGTTAGTCATGGCGCGCCTTGCAGGCCCTCCCGCCGCAGCGGGTGGGCGCGTTGATGCTATTTGATGGGCGGACGCGGCAGGCGCGCCTCGCCCGCCTCCATGCGGAATTCGTAATTCATCGAATGCCAGACGCCGGTGACGTCAGCATCCGGCGCGCCGCCTTCATGGCGGTCCGAATGGCCGAGCAAGGCGCGGGTGACGCCGAACTGCGCGTCGGTTTCGATGCGCGGGTCATCATCGAAATAGACCTGTGAGATCAGCGTCTTGTAGCCTTCCTTATAGGCCAGGTAATGCAGATGGGCCGGGCGGAACGGATGGCGCTCCTGCGCGGTCAGCAGCCGGCCCACAGGTCCGTTGGTGGGAATCGGATAGCCCGAGGGTTTCACGCTGCGGAACCAGATCTCGCCATTGGCGTCGGTGGTGAACTTGCCGCGCAGGTTCATGTCCACCTGCGTCTCGTCCTGATTCTCGTAGAAGCCTTCGGCGTTCGACTGCCACACATCGACGTCCGCGCCGACGATGGGCTTGCCCGCCACATCCAGAAAACGCGCCCGCGCGAACAGCGGCTCGCCCACAGTTTTCGAGCGCATGATCGAGGCGCCGTTGGGCGTCACGGGATGGTTCAGCCGCCAGAAGGGACCGAGCAGATTCTGGTTGGTTTCGGTATTGCCCTTGTCGCCATTGTTGAGCAGGCACACGAGGGAGGATACGCCGAGCGAGCCCGCCATCAACACCACTTCGTTATGGGTGTCGGTGGTTCGTTGGCCCATTTCGGCGATGATCGCGCAGGCGTCCTGAAACTCGCGCTCGGTGAGGCGCACGTCGCGGATGAAGCCATGCAGATGGGTGATCAGCGAGGTCATGATCTCGCGCAGGCGCGGATCTGGCGTGCGTTTCATCACGTCCAGCGCGAAGTCGGTCAGTTGTTTCTGGTTTTCGACGATCATGGTTCCCGCCCCGAATGGATGCGTCGGCCACGTTGGGCCGACGCTTTATTGATTAGCCGACGTGTTTGGCGAAGAAGTCGTAAGTGCGCTGGCGCGCGAGGTCGGCGGCGGCCTTGTCGTAAGCGCCGCGCTCGTCGCAGTTGAAGCCGTGGCCCGCCGCATAGACATAGACCGGGGTCTCGGGACGCGCGGCCTTGATCTTCTCCACGTCGGTCATGGGGATCGAGTGATCCGTCTCGCCGAAATGCAGAATGGTCGGGGCGACGGGAACCTTGTCGCACATGGCCGCGACGCCAGCGCCATAATAGCCGGAGGCCGCAGCCACGCCGGGAATGTTCACGGCCGCCGCGAAGGCGAGCGTGCCGCCCCAGCAATAGCCGACGACGCCGACCTTGCCAGCCTTGGCGGCTTCCGCAACCGCCGCCTTCACGTCGAGCATGACCTTCGCCGGATCGGTCTTGCCGCGCGTGGCGACGCCCGCCTGCATGTCGGCCTGTTCGTAGCCGGACTCGTAATCGGGCTGCACGCGGTCATAGAGCGCGGGCGCGACGGCCAGATAGCCTTCCGCCGCATAGCGGTCCGCGACCGCGCGGATGTGGTGGTTGACGCCGAAAATTTCCTGAATGACGACAATGCCGCCGCGCGGAGCGCCCGCAGGCCTGGCCACATAGGCGCCGATGGTGACGCCGTCTTCGGCGGTCAGGGTAATGTGCTCTCCCATGGAAGTCCTCTGCTCTTCGTTGGTAGGGGCTGATGGCCCGGACCGGCAATAAAGAGCATCTTTCGGCGCCTGACCAGAGGGATTTGTCAATCAAGGACATGGACGGGCGTGGACGCTGAAGCGGGAGCAGGCTTTCCCGCTTGCTGCGGCCTGCGCATCAACAACAAAAGCAGCGCCGTCGGCAGGCTGACCCAGAACATCAACTTGAAATCATCCGTATAGGCGATGGCCAGAGCCTGACGGGAGACTTCTCCGTTGAGCGCCATGCGGCCTCCGCTGGTGGCCGTATTCCAGAAGAGATAGGCGCCGCCGGTCTGCAACATGCGGCTGAACCCGGTCAGGCCTTCGGCCATTTGCGCGTGCACGATCTGCGCATTCTGCGCCAGCATGAAGGAGGCGACGGAAACGCCGATCGCCGAGCCCACATTGCGCACCAGGCTGAACAGCGCGGCCCCATCGGTGCGGAACTCCGCAGGCAGCGTTGCGAAGGCCACAACCTGCAATGGAATGAAAACGAAACCGAGGCCAAAGCCCTGAATGGCCGTCACCCAGGAGAGGGTGAAGGGCTGCACGGCGGGCGTCCAGGTCGCCATTTCCCAAAAGGAATAGGCGAGGGCCGCTATGCCCAGCGCCATCAAAAGGCGCGGATCGACCTTGCTGGAGAACCGCCCCGCCACCATCATGGCCAGCATGGTGCCCAGCCCGCGCGGCACCATCAGCAAGCCCGCCTCGCGCACCGGATAGCCGCCCAGCGTCTGGAGCCAGGGCGCGAGCAGGGCGGAGCTGGCCAGCAGCACCATGCCCACCGCGAACATCACCAGGAAGCCTGACGTGAAGTTCACATCCGCGAAGATGCGTGGCGATATGAAGGGGCGCTCCGCCAGCAGCACATGCACCACGAAAAGATAGAGGCCGAGGGCCGCCAGCAGCAATTCGATCCAGACCTCGGTGGAGGCGAACCAGTCGAGATTGCCGCCCCGATCCAGCATCAGCTGCAAGGCGCCGATGCCGAGCGACAGCGCCAGAAATCCGGTCCAGTCAAAGCTTGTGGCGCGCGCCCGCGTTTCCTCCTTGAGGAAGAACCAAAGGCCGCCGATGGCGAGGGCGCCGAAGGGCAGGTTGATGAAGAACACCCAGCGCCAGTCATAGACCTCGGTCAGATAGCCGCCCAGCGTCGGCCCGAGAATGGGGCCGACCATGACGCCCATGCCCCACATGGCCATGGCCGAACCACGCTGTTCGGCGGAATAAAGATCGAGGATCGTCGCTTGCGACAGCGGCACCAGCGCGGCGCCGAAAATGCCCTGCAAAAGACGGAACAACACCATTTGCGTCAGTGATTGGGCCGCGCCGCAAAGCATGGAGGCGAGTGTGAAGCCCGCCAGACAGACGATGAAGAAATTCTTGCGGCCAAACCGGGCGGAGAGCCATCCCACCGGCGAGGTCATGATGGCGGCCGCGATGATGTAGGAGGTCAGCACCCAGGTGATCTGGTCGGACGTGGTCAGCAGCGACCCCTGCATATAAGGCAAGGCCACATTGGCGATGGTCGAGTCCAGCGCCTGCATCAGCGTCGCGACCATGGCGCAGACGGTGATCAGCGCCCGATGTTGAGGAATGGCGGGCGGAGACGGACTCATGGCCGCTTCAACGCTGGTCGTTGCTGCTGACATTGATCCCGCCTGCCGCTTGCGGCGCAGCGGCGCCCCAAAGCTCGGAAATGGTGCGCTTGTGCCCGGTGTCGATATCCGCCACCGCGCTCATGCCCGCTCGCAGGGCTGGCGCCCCCTCCTGCGGCTCGAGCGCGATGCGCACGGGCACGCGTTGCACCACTTTCACCCAATTGCCGCTGGCGTTCTGGGCCGGAAGAATCGAAAATTCCGCGCCGCTCGCAGGCGCGATCGAATCGACGCGCCCGCGCCAGACACGGCCTGGATAGGCGTCGATGGTGACGTCGACGGCGTCGCCTGGTCCGGCGAAGGTCAGATCGGTCTCTTTCACATTGGCGTCGACCCACAGATTCTGCGTCGCCACCAGGCCCACCGCGCCGGTGTTGGTCAGCGCTGCGGTCTGCGACACGAGGAAAGTGCCAGGTTGCAGCGATTCGACGGCGGTGACGACGCCCGCGAAAGGCGCGCGCACGGTGGCGTGATCAAGCTGACGCTGCGCCTCATCGACCTGCGCCTTGGCCGCCAGATATTGCGGATGCTGCTCGACCGGCGCATCCGCCTTGCCGCCAAGGCGGATAAGGGCGGAATGGGCCTGACGCCGAAGCGCTTCGAGCTGTTGCTGCGCGGCCACAAGGCCAAAATGCGCCTGATCATAGGCGGTGCGGGTGCCCGCATTGCTCAGGGCCAGGGCTGCGGCGCGTTCGAAATTGGCTTGCGCCAGACCCGCCTGCGCTTCCTGCCCGGCGATGTCGCTTTGCAGGCGTCCATAGTCCTGCTGGGCCGCCTCCAGAGTGATGCGGGTTTGCTCCAGATTGGCCTGCGCTACGCGGATCGCGATATCGAATTGTTTCGGGTCAAGGCGGAACAGAACCTGCCCCGGCTTGACCGTGTCGCCCTCATGCACGTCGACGGAGGCGACGAGGCCCGAAACATCGGTCGTCACCATCAGCTTGCGGGCGCGCACATAGGCGTTGTCGGTTGAGACCCAGCGCCCACCGCGCAGCCATGAGACGCCGCCCCCAACCACGACGAGCGCGACGCCGCCCAGCATCAGGAGCCCGCGCAACCGGCTGCGGCCGACAGCTTGCGAGGCCGCCGTCCGGCCCTTCGTCGCAGGTTCCTGTAACGAGCCGCCGTCCGCGCTGTCGCTACGCTGTGTTTGTGATCCGGCCATGGTCATATATTTTCCGCGCAATCGCGCTTTTCGTCGAGAAGATTGGACTTCATGGTCATGAGGCCCGCCAATATGCGTTTCAAATCGTCCGGCGACACGCCCTCGGTGAGCACCTTGTTCGAGTCCCGCCGGTAAGCATGCACCACGTCCAGCAGGGGAGCCGCGGCTTCCGTCAGGTGAAGCCTGCGCACGCGCCGATCCTTTGGATCGTGTCGTCGCTCGACGACCCCGCGCGCCTCCAGCCGGTCGATCAGCCTTGCGATGGTGATCGGCTCCACCTCCACCAGTGACGCCAATTCATTCTGGGTGACGCCAGGTTTTCGCTCCAGCCACACCAGAAGCACCCATTGGGCGCGGGTCATGCCGGTGAGGCGGGCATGCTGATCGGCGCGGACGCGCATGAGGCGCGCCACGTCATAAAGTAAAAAGAGAAGATCGCCGTCGAGGGATTGCTGCATCATGCTACCATCACGCGAGATATGATAACGCGAGTTATGAGTTTGGCAAGGTGGATTTGGGCAGTCGGCAATCGGCGGTCGGCAGTTGGAATGGGTGTTGTTGGGCGGGGGGCGTGCGCAACGAAAAACCCGCTCCAATTGGAAGCGGGTCTTTCAACACAGGCCGGGACGCCCCGACTGCCGACTGCCAACTGCCTACTCGACCAGCATCCGCTTCAGCAACTCGATCTCTTCCGACAGCGAACCGTCCTGACCCGCCAGACCTTCGATCTTGCGCACGGCGTGCAGCACGGTCGTATGGTCGCGCCCGCCGAAGCGGCGGCCGATTTCCGGCAGGGAGCGCAGGGTGAGGATCTTGGAGAGATACATGGCGATCTGCCGGGGCCGAACTACCGTGGCGGTGCGGCGCGAGGACAGGATATCGGCGCGGCTCACATTGTAATGGGTCGCCACGAGCTTCTGGATGTCCTCGATCTTGACGCGCTTGGGCTCGCGGGTGCGCACCAGATCGCGGATGGCGTCTTCCGCCATCTCGACCGTCAGCGCGGCGCCGGTGAGGGTGACCCGCGCCAGCAGGCGGCTCACAGCTCCGTCAAGGTCGCGGCCATTGGTCTCGATGACGCGCGCCACATAGGCGGCCACAGGCGCGGGCACGTCAAAGCCCGGCTGGGAAACCTTGGCTGCGGCGATCCGCATGTCCAGAATCTTGAGGCGCAGCTGCTCGTCGAGCCCGCCCATCTCCACGCAAAGCCCGCCGGCCAGACGCGAACGGACCCGCTCCTCAAGGCTTTCCAGATCGGACGGGGGCCGGTCGGCGGCGACCACGATCTGGCGGCCAGCGTCGATCAGCGCGTTCAGCGTGTGGCAAAATTCCTGCTGGATCGACTTGCCCTGAAGAAACTGCACATCGTCGATCAGCAGCACGTCGATCCCGCGAAGCTTCTCCTTGAACGCGAGCGCCGTCTGGGCCTTCAGGGCGCAAACGAAGCGATACATGAATTTCTCGGCGGTCAGATAGATGACGCGCTTTCCCGCTTCGCTCGCCGTATGGCCGATGGCTTGCAGGAGGTGGGTCTTCCCAAGGCCCACGGCCGAGTGGAGATAGAGCGGGTTATAAATGGGCGCCTCGCTGGGGGGGGCCGAAGCTATGCGCTGGGCGGCCGCATGGGCGAGCTGGTTGGATTTGCCGACGAGGAAGCTGGAAAAAGTCAGGCGGCGGTCCAGGGGCGAACTGGAAAGCCCGTCCGCATCGGCTGCGGGCGGGGCGCGCAGAGGGCGGGTCAGTTCCGCCATGCGCGGCGTCTCGTCGTAAGAATGGGCGGGACGATCACTTGTGGAGCTTGCCGAAGGAGCGCTCGTCGAGCCGCCTGATTGGGGCGCCCGGCTCTCAGGGAGTCCGTTGCGCGCCGCCATTTGCCTTGATGAGGTGCGCACGTCCACGAGGATGGCGGTGACTGCGGGATCCTCAACCGTCAGGGTGGCGAGAATCTTGTCGGTATAATGAGACTGGATCCAGCTCTTGAGGAAGCGCGTCGGCACAGACAGAAGCGCAACGCCATCGCGAACGGCGTCCAGCTCCAGGCGGCCGAACCACGAATTGAACACATCTTCGCCCAGCTCCGCACGCAGCCTGCGGCAAGACCGTTTCCAGGCTTCGGCGTGGCTGTCGGCGCCAACTGTATGGGTCTGCGCGGCTTCAAGACGCGGCGCGGACGCACGAGGGTTCATCATATCGAGACGTTTCTTTTCAGCAGAAGAGGAGAGCATTCCGAGGGGGACTGCGGCGAACGCAAAAACAAACCGGACGTGCGGATCGTCAGGATCCTGGCCTCAAATCATGCGCGCTTGCGATGAAGGTGAAAGGAAACGAGAAAAACAGGAGACGCAGCCGAAGAATCTCTCAGATCAGAGATAATATCAATGATACGCATAGATCCCCCGTTTGCAGAAACTGCCTGCAATGTCGTCGCGCCAGAAAGTGTCGAATGCGCCCCTGAGGGCGCCCCACGGAAGAAATGACAAGGTTTCCGGACTTCTAATGCCTGAACGTTCACACCATTACATTCCAAGAGCTTGTCTATGCCTTGGAATGAAACGTTTTGAGGCGTTCATCACCAGGATCCGTTGAACCTTTGTTCATTGCGACCGTCGTTAACGAGTAGCACACTGAAACCGCCACGCAACCGTCATATTCCCGGAGCCTCAACTTGGCCTTTCGAAATGCGTCCAAAAATAGGTTTTTTTTAGGATTGACGGGCGCAACCACCTGATTCAATTCACTTTGATCCGGTCGTATGGCTCAGCCGCCGCAATCATTCCGCAGGCGGTTTTCATGGTCGGAAGCCTTGAATGGGAGAGTCAAGCGCCGCACGGCTCCCTGGAAACCCCCCTTTGCACTTAAGTCTTTGAAATTTATATTAAATTTATGCCCATCGCAGAGTGCGGGATTCAATTTTTTCGACGTCACATTTGCGCTACGATTTTAATAATTGAAACAATCCTTCGCGACGAAAAAGCCCGGCGCTTGCGGCGCCGGGCTTGAAAGTGATCCAGTGACGATGGCGTCACATTTGTGGCGAGATTACTGCGCGAGAGCCTTCACGCGCACCGTCAGGCGGGAGATCTTCCGCGACGCCGTGTTCTTGTGGATGATGCCCTTCTGCGACGCGCGCATCACCAAAGGCTCGGCCTCATGCAGGGCGGCCTGCGCGGCGGAAGCGTCGCCAGAGGCCAGCGCCTCTTCAACCTTGCGGACATAGGTGCGCATCTGCGAACGGCGCGAGCGGTTCACCGCAGTGCGGCGCTCGATCTTGCGGACGGCCTTTTTGGCTGAAGCTGTGTTAGCCATGATTTCCTCGGTAAAGCTGGCCGCCCGAGGGCCAGCCGCAAAAAAGTCGTGCCGAGCCCAGAGGGGCTACGGCGAGTGGCTGGCTTATAGCCGCGATCCGGTCACGCCGTCAACGCCATGATTGGCGCATTCGCCAGATTCTGCACACCAGTTGGCTCCTCCCCTTGCGGCCTCAAGGCGGACGGCCAGATCGGCCGCCTCCGCGCCGGGCGATGGCGGAGGCGACTTTCCTACGGAACCTCAGCTATTGGTGAATTTGGGAGCGCGCTTCTCGACGAAGGCGGCCATGCCTTCCTTCTGGTCCTGCGTGGCGAAGGTGGCGTGGAAGACGCGGCGCTCGAAACGCACGCCCTCGGCCAGCGTGGTCTCATAGGCCCGGTTCACCGCCTCCTTGGTCATCATGACCGCTGGCCGCGAGAAGTCCGCGATGGCGGCTGCGGCCTTCAGCGCTTCGGGCAGAAGCTCGGCGAGGGGCAGGACGCGGGAGACGAGGCCGCTGCGTTCGGCTTCCGCCGCATCCATCATGCGCCCCGTCAGGCAAAGCTCCATGGCCTTGGACTTGCCCACGAAACGGGTGAGGCGCTGGGTGCCGCCCGCGCCCGGCATGGTGCCGATGCGGATTTCCGGCTGGCCGAACTTTGCGTTGTCCGCGGCGAGAATGAAGTCGCACATCATGGCGAGTTCGCAGCCCCCGCCCAGCGCAAAGCCCGCCACCGCGGCGACCACCGGTTTGCGGGTGCGGGTCAGACGCTCCCATTTCGAAATGAAATCATCGAGATAGGCTTCCATATAAGTCTTGTGCTGCATTTCCTTGACGTCAGCGCCCGCAGCGAAAGCCTTGTCGGAGCCGGTGAGCACGAGACAGCCAAGTTGAGGATCGGCCTCGAACGCGTCGAGGGCCTGATTCAGCTCTTCGATCAGCTCCACGTTCAGCGCGTTGAGAGCCTGCGGCCGGTTGAGGCGGACGAGGCAAACCTTGTCATGGCGTTCGACGATGATCGTATTCATGGGCACACTCCGCATCCGTTTCAAATGGGGTAGCGGAGCCCGTGCGAATTGGAAAGGCCCCGGCGAACCGGGGCCTGATAGCAAATCTGTCTAGGGGCGAAATCGGGAGGGGCGACGTCTCGTCGCCCGGTTCCCCGCGCAATGGTTGTCTTGATGGGGACGACGAGGACGTCGTCCCCCCCGGGGAAGGCGACGGCCCGCAGGCGTCACAGCCCCTCGAACAGCGCCGTCGAGAGGTAGCGCTCGGCGAAGGAAGGGATGATGATGACGATGGTCTTGCCCTCCATCCCGGGGCGTGCGCCGATCTCCAGAGCCGCCGCCACGGCGGCGCCGGAGGAGATGCCCACCGGAATCCCCTCGATCCGCGCCAGATGACGCGCCGTCTCGAAAGCGGTCTGGTTGCCGACGGTCACCACTTCGTCGATCACCGCGCGGTCGAGCACGCCGGGCACGAAGCCAGCGCCGATGCCCTGAATCTTGTGCGGGCCGGGCTGGCCGCCTGACAGCACAGGCGAATCTTCTGGCTCCACCGCCACCATCTTGAGGGAGGGCTTGCGGGCCTTCAGCACCTGCCCGATGCCGGTGATCGTGCCGCCGGTGCCGACGCCCGAAATCACGAAATCGACGCCGCCATCGGTGTCGTTCCAGATCTCTTCAGCCGTGGTGCGGCGGTGGATGTCGGGATTGGCTGCGTTTTCAAACTGTTGGGGAATGATCGCATCGGGGGTCGAGGCGACGATCTCCTGGGCCTTGGCGATGGCGCCCTTCATGCCCTGGGCCGCAGGGGTCAGCACGAGTTCAGCGCCGAGCAGGGCCAGCATCTTGCGCCGCTCGATGGACATGGACTCCGGCATGACGAGACTGAGCTTGTAACCCCGCGCCGCCGCCACGAAGGCGAGCGCGATGCCCGTATTGCCGGAGGTGGGCTCCACCAGATGGGATTTGCCGGGCGTGATCTTGCCCGCCGCTTCCAGCGCATCGACCATGGCGACGCCGATACGGTCTTTGACGCTGGAGATCGGGTTGAAAAATTCGAGCTTCGCCAGAAGGTTGGCCTTCACGCCCTGTTCGGCGGCGAGGCGGTTGAGGCGCACCAGCGGCGTATTGCCGATCGTGTCGGTGATGGAGTCATAAATTCGGCCACGGCCAGGCTTGTCATCTGCAAAGCTCATCGCGCACTCCCCTTCCAGGTCAGTTTTGTAGTTTACCGCTTTTGATCCGGTAATTAAAGAAAATAACATTCACTAAATGGTGAAATCGGAATGCGCCTCTTTCGCCCCGAAGACCGCGCCAGCTTCCGCCTTTCTGCACAGCTCGTCCACGCTCACCGCCTCCAGCGCCACAAGGAACTGCTGGCTGGCGTCGGACGCCAGCGGCTCGATCACATCCAGCATGAGGCGCGACTCCGGCCCCTCGACGCCGTCCTCGTTCTCGTTGAGGGCGGCCCGCACGATTTCGCCCATGGTGATGCGGCGCCGCTCGCGAGCCAGCTCATAGCCGCCGCGCGGTCCGCGCACGCCCTTGAGGATATTGGCGCGCACCAGCGCCTGGAGCAGGGTCTCCAGATGGCGGGGCGGCAAATTGTGCCGCGCCGCCAGAGCCTTGGCCGCGACAGGCGAGGGTCGCGCGTGAAGCGCGATGTCGACGACGGCGGCGACCGCCAGAAGGCAGCGGCGGGACAAAAGAATCATGCGCCCGCTCCCTGAACGCCAGTGGAGCCGAAGCCGCCCGTTCCGCGCACCGAGCCGACCAGCTCGGGAGCCTCGACGAAGACCGCCTGGGTGACTGGCGCCACCACCAATTGCGCGATCCGCGCGCCGCGCGTGATTTCGAAGGGCTCGGTTCCGTGATTGATGAGGATGACTGACACTTCGCCTCGATAATCGCTGTCGATGGTGCCGGGCGCATTCAGCACCGTGACGCCCGACTTCAGGGCGAGTCCCGAACGGGGGCGCACCTGTCCTTCATAGCCCAAAGGCAATTCCAGCCGCAGGCCGGTGGGCACCAATTCGCGCGCGCCGGGCTCGATGACGAGCTTGGCGTTGGGCGCGATGGCGGCCAGAAGATCGAGGCCAGCGGCGCCCGGCGTCTGATAGGCGGGCAGCGGCAGGCCCTCGCCATGGGGCAGACGCGCCACCGTGATCTTGAGCGCGGGAAGGGTCATGCGCCGCTCTCCTTGATGAGCGCCGCCAGCCGCGCGATGAGCCGTTGCGCCACCTCTTGCTTGGGCAGCTTCGGCCAGGTCTCGACGCCGTCCTTGGTGACGAGATGCACCGTATTGGCGTCGCCGCCCATCACGCCCGAGGCTGGGCTGACGTCATTGGCGACGATCAGGTCGCAATTCTTGCGCGCCAGCTTGGCCTGCGCATGTTCGATGACCTTTTCGGTCTCCGCCGCGAAACCTACAACGAGGGGCGGGCGGCGGGCTGCTTGGGCGACGGTGGCGAGAATGTCGGGATTTTCGACGAGGCCGAGCGTCGGCGGGCCGGAGGCGCCCTTCTTCAGCTTTTCGGCCAGCGCCGCGCCCACGCGCCAATCCGCCACGGCGGCGGCGGCGATGAAAATGTCGGCGGGCAAGGCGCCCTCCACCGCTTCCAGCATGTCGCGGGCGGTCTCGACATGAACAGTCTCGACGCCAGCCGGATCGGGCACAGTCACGGGGCCGCTGACCAGCACCACCGAAGCGCCCGCAGCAGCGGCGGCCTGCGCGATCGCGTGGCCCTGTTTGCCGGAGGAGCGGTTGGCGATGTAGCGCACGGGGTCGATGGGCTCATGGGTCGGGCCGGAAGTGACGACCACGCGCAAGCCCGCCAAGGGGCCCGGCGCGGCGCTCTGCGCCATGGGCAGCGGAATCGCCGTATTCCCGGCCAGCGCGGCCTCCACGGCGGCGACGATCTCCAGCGGCTCGGCCATGCGCCCGGGGCCAAATTCCCCGCAGGCCATATCGCCGTCGTTCGGCCCCACGAACAGCATGCCGTCGCCGCGCAGCGTAGCCACATTGCGCTGGGTCGCCGGATGCAGC
The DNA here is from genome assembly GCA_903902915.1 of uncultured Hyphomicrobiales bacterium. Taxonomy (GTDB): domain Bacteria; phylum Pseudomonadota; class Alphaproteobacteria; order Rhizobiales; family Beijerinckiaceae; genus Terripilifer. The sequence goes on from CAIUWR010000053.1 coordinate 34,588, forward strand.
CACATGCGCAGATTCATGGAGGGCGCCGCCAGCACGCGCGTGTCGGTGGCCAGCAACAGGGTCGACGCCAGATCATTGGCGAGGCCCTGCGCAGCCTTGGCCAGAAGATCGGCGGTGGCGGGGGCGATCACGATCAGGTCGGCGTCGCGCGACAGTTCGATATGGCCCATGCGGGCCTCGGCGGTGAGCGAAAACAGCTCCTGATGAACCTCCTGGCCGCTCAGGCTCGCCAGCGCGAGCGGCGTGACGAATTGCGATCCCCCATCTGTCAAAACGGCGCACACGCTCATGCCCCGCTCGCGCAACCGGCGCACGAGGTCGAGGCTCTTGTAGGCGGCTATGCCGCCGCCCACGATCAGGAGGATGCGCTTGCCCTTCATGCTCCCTCCGTCAGCCCAGCAGTTTCAGACCAAACCACAATAGCAAGCCTGCTATGGCCCACAAGGCCGCGTTGCCCCAGCGGGCGCGGCGCGCCTCGGCCTTGCCGATGGCCTCGACCGAATTCGCGGAGAGTTCGAAGCCTTGCTTGGTCGCAGCTTCCAGCTTGCTGGCGAGCCGTTCGGCCCGGTCGAGCATTTCGGGCAGGGCGATGGCCGCGCGGCCAAGCTGGCTGAGCGAGCGGCCCGCATCCGAGAGCTTGCCGATGGGGCCAAGATTTTGCTCGATCCAGCCACGCACCACCGGGTCGGCGGTGGACCAGAGGTTCAGGCGCGGATCAAGCCTGCGGGCCACGCCCTCCACTACCACCATGGTCTTTTGCAGCATCACCAGTTCGGGCCGGGTGCGCATGTCGAACAAAGCTGTGATCTCGAACAGCAGGGTCAGCAGTTTGGCCATGGAGATCTGGTCGGCGCGGCGCGAGTGGATGGGCTCGCCGATGGCGCGCACAGCCTGGGCGAAATCCTCCACCGTATGCTGCTCGGGCACATAGCCCGCCTCGAAATGCACCTCCGCCACGCGGCGGTAATCGCGGGTGATGAAACCGTAGAGAATCTCGGCCAGAAACCGCCGCTCCTTAAGGCCCAGCCTGCCCATGATGCCGAAATCGACCGCGCAAAGCCGCCCCGCGCTGTCCACGAAGAGATTGCCCGGGTGCATGTCCGCATGGAAGAAGCCGTCGCGCACTGCATGGCGCAGGAAGGATTGGATCACCGTGCGCCCCAGCGCTGGCAGATCATGCCCCGCCTTTTCCAGCGCGGGGATGTCGGAGAGCGGAATCCCGTCCATCCACTGCATGGTGAACACGTCTTTCGACGTGCGGTCCCAATCGACGCTGGGCACGCGGAAGTCGGTATCCTTGGCGCAGTTCTCGGCGAATTCGGAGGCGGCGGCGGCTTCCAGCCTGAAGTCCATCTCCATGCGCACGGAGCGGGCCAGCGTCTCCACCACCTCCACCGCGCGCAGGCGCCGCGCCTCGGCGAAATGGCGCTCGGCGAAACGCGCGGCGAAGAACATGTCGGAGAGATCGCGCGAGAAGCGACCCTCCACGCCCGGACGCAGGATTTTCACGGCGACGTCGTGCTCGCCCTGGTCGTCGCGCACCCGGCCCTTGTGGACCTGCGCGATGGAGGCGGCGGCCATGGGTTCGGCCAGCTCGACGAAAGTCTCGTCAAGCGGGCGTCCGAAAGCCGCCTCGATGGTGGCGACCGCGACCGCGCGCCCGAAAGGCGCCATGCGGTCTTGCAGCATCTCCAGCTCGCGCACCACATGCGGACCCACCACATCGGGCCGGGTGGCGAGGAACTGGCCAAGCTTCACATAGGACGGCCCCAGCCGCGCAATGGCGATGGCGAGGCGGTTGGCGCCAGGCTTCACGTCGCGCCGCGCCAGCAGCCGCGCGAACGCCAGCCCAAGCCGCGCCTGCGGGGGGGCGAGCGCGGGATCGACGTTTACGAAAACGCCTTCGTGCGCAAGGACATAGCCAGCGCGCGCCAGACGCAGGATGTGGAAGAGGGAACCGATCACAGGGGGCCTTAAATCTTCCAGCCGGAGTGGATGGCGACGACGCCGCCGGTCAGCCGCGTGAAGGAGGCGCGGGCGAATCCCGCATCCTCGATCATGTCGCGGAAGGTCGGCGCATCCGGGAATTTGCGAATGGATTCGACGAGATAGCGATAGGGCGCGCCATCTCCCGTCACCACCTTGCCGATGGCGGGGATGGCGGTGAAGGAATAGGCCTCATAAAAACGATCCAGCACCGGCACGTCCACCATCGAGAATTCGAGGCAGAGAAACCGCCCGCCGCGCTTCAGCACCCGCCGCGCCTCGCGCAGGGCCTTGTCGATGCGCGGCACGTTGCGGATGCCGAAGGCGATCGTATAGGCGTCGAATGTATTGTCGGGCAGGTGCAGCTCTTCGGCGTTGCCCTGCACGAAGGTGAGGCCCGGCAGACTGCGGGCGTCCGCCCGCTCGCGGCCCACGCTCAGCATATTGGGGTTGATGTCGAGCACGGTGACCTCGGTGTCCGGACCGCCCGCCTCGATGACGCGGAAGGCCACATCGCCTGTGCCGCCCGCCACATCCAGATGGCGGAAGGGGCGCGTCGTGGAGGGCCGGACCATGCCGACCAGCACATCCTTCCAGGCCCGGTGCAGGCCAGCGGACATGAGGTCGTTCATCAGGTCATAGCGCGAGGCGACCTTGAGGAAGACGTCGTCCACCAGATGCTGCTTCTCGCCCAACGGCACATTGCGGAAGCCGAAATGGGTTTCATCTGACGGCGATGGCTGGCTCTGGCTGGACATGGGACGACTCCGAATGCGGCGGACCATAGCGCGCGCCAATCCATCTGGCTATGTAGGCGAAGGAGGCCGCGCAATCGAGGCCTCGCAGGAGCGACCACGCGCCATGCCTGAATTGCCGGAAGTCGAGACCGTTCGCCGGGGGCTGGAGCCCGTGATGACGGGCGCGCGAATCGTCGCGGTGGAGCAACGCAGGCCCGATCTGCGCTTCCCCTTCCCCGAAAACTTCGCCGCGCGCCTGACGGGCCGCATGGTCGAGGCCGTGGGGCGGCGGGCGAAATATCTGATGCTGGATGTGGAAGGCGGCGAGGTGCTGGTCATGCATCTGGGCATGAGCGGATCTTTCCGCATCGGCGGCGATCTGCCGGGGCTCTTTCATCACGACCGTTCGAAGGACGCCGCCCATGATCATGTCATGTTCAAGCTCTCCAATGGCGCGGAGATCACCTACAACGACCCGCGCCGCTTCGGCTTCATGTTGCTGGAGCCGCGCGCGGGGCTGGCCACCCACAAATTCTTCCGCGACATCGGCGTTGAGCCCTTGGGCAACGAGCTGGACGGCGCCCTCCTGGCGCGGCTCTTCGCAGGCAAGGCGACGCCCCTGAAGGCCGCGCTGCTCGACCAGACTTTGATCGCGGGCCTTGGCAATATCTATGTCTGCGAATCCCTCCACCGCGCCGGCCTCTCGCCGCGCCGGGCGGCGGGCACGCTCGCCCGCAAGGACGGCTCGCCCACGGAGCGCGCGACCCTGCTGGCGGGGATCATCCGCGAGGTGCTGAACGAGGCCGTTGCCGCGGGCGGCTCAAGCCTGCGCGACCACCGGCAAGCGGATGGCTCGCTGGGCTATTTCCAGCACACGTTCAGGGTTTACGGGCGAGAGGGCGAGCCGTGCCCGCGCGCGGGCTGCGGGGGGATGGTGGCCCGCGTGGTGCAATCGGGGCGGTCGACGTTTTTTTGTGGGGGGTGCCAGAGGTGATGTGTGTAAATCATTGAAATTAAGGGACAATATCGTCCCGCCTGTGGCTGCCGCATTCACACCTCGCCAGTTGCGCCGTCTCTCGATCTCTGAAACATCGCCTTTGGGCTGTCGCGCCAGCGATCAGCATTCCCCGACCCCCACCCCGTCCGCTGACGCGGCCGACCCTCCCCACAAGGGGGAGGGTATGCAGCTAACGATCTGACTTATCGAACAGAAACGTCCGCCGCTTCCCCTCCCCCTTGTGGGGAGGGGTGAGGGGTGGGGGTCGCTCGATCTCTGATGAGCGCCTCTGGGCTCCACGGTGAGAGGATCGGCTGGCGTTTCGCTCAATGATTCACATCGTCACCACCACATGCCCCGTCCCGCTCGTGGTCTCCGCTACGTGATGCGCCTCAGCCATCCGCTCCAGCGGGAACACCCCGCCAATGCGGTGCTTCAGGGCGCCCGCTTCCGCAGCCTCGATAATGCCCGCGCAAGTCGCCTCGAAGGTCTCTTCGTCCAGCATATAGACGAAGATGAAATGCAGGCTCATGTTGCGGGCGCGGCGGCCGATTTGGGTCACGGGCATGGTGGGCGCGCTGGCGGCGCCGAAGGAGACCATGGAGCCGCGTTCGGCGATGATGCTTTCGTCAAAGCCGATGGAGCCGGGCAGATCGACCTCCACGATATGATCGACGCCGCGTCCGCCCGTCTCAGCCAGAATGCGCGCGCCAAGATCGGCCGCCTTGCGGTCAAGCACAATGTCGGCGCCCAATTCCTGAATGGCCTTCACGCTGGCCTCGCCGCCGCCCGTGGAGGCGATTACCCGCGCGCCGCGCCATTTGGCGAATTGCACGGCATAGGCGCCCACGCGCCCCGTGGCGCCGGGCACATAGACCGTCTTGCCCTTCAGCGAGCCCGCCAGATGCACCGCGTGATAGGCGGTCATGCAGGGAATGCCGAAACAGGCGCCTTCCACGAAGCTCGTATTGGCGGGCAGGGGCTTCACATAGCGCTGCGCCAGCGAAATATACTCCGCCGCCGTGCCCATGGGCCGCGCCCACTGGCCGTTGTAGCACCAGACCCTGTCGCCGACCGCAAGCCCCGTGACCCCTTCGCCCAAGGCCTCCACCACGCCTGCGCCATCGGAATGGGGCACCACGCGGAGAAATTCCGGCGCCGCCTTCACATTGGCGCGGCGCTTGTAGTCGGAGGGGTTGATGCCGGAGGCGTGCAGGCGGATCAGCACTTCGCCGGGACCAGCCACAGGCTTGTTCATGTCGCCGACGTGGATGACGTCCGCAGCCGGACCTGTTTTCTCGAACCAACCTGCGCGCATGACCCACTCCCCCTGTTGATGGGGCGCAGATTTACCGAGCCGGGCTCGAATGGCAAGGGCGCCCTCCTGACGTCCCTAGCGCTTGCGCGATCCATTCTCCAGATTCTCGAAGCCCGGATAGGGTTTGCTTTCGCCCTGATCGGTGAGATCGGGGAATTCGCCGAGATTTCCGGCGGTCAGTTGCGATTCCACCGGCTCGCCGAAGGGTTGCGCCTCCTGATCCTTCAGGGGATTGGGCTTGAGCGTGTCGCGCTGGCTATCCTCGATGGCCACGAGCTCGCCCGCCTCGTCGAGGAAATCCTCCCATTTTCGGGTGGATGGCTTGCCAGCGGCCTCCCATAAATGCCGCGCCCTGGCGCGGACGCGCCGAATTCGTTCATCCATCGCCGCCTCCTGTCGAAGGGGAAATGCGGGCGGGGACGAGAGCGTTCCCTTCGTCCACCAACGGCGCTAGAGTGGCGACAAAGCGCAACCGAGCGCACCCCAAGGGAGAAGACCATGAGATTCGCACGCCGCTCCTTTCTGGCGCTGGCGCTCGCCGCTTGCGTGAGCCCCGCCGCCGCCGACCCTGTCGCGGATTTCTTCAAGGGCAAGACCGTCACCGTCCTCATCGGGGTCAGCGCTGGCGGCGAGTATGACTTGCAGGCGCGGCTCATCGCCCGCTACCTCGGCCGTCACATTCCCGGCAATCCCACAGTGGTGCCCCAGAACATGACGGGCGCCGGCGGCCTCACCGAAGCCAACTGGCTCTATAACGTCGCCCCCAAGGATGGCCTCTTCATCGGCATGATTCAGAACGCCTTGCCGGTGATGCAGGCGGTCGGCTTGCCGGGGCCGCAGTTCGATTCGGCGAAATTCCAGTGGATCGGCGCCATCGCCCCCACTGTCGAGACGCTGGCGGTCTGGACCGCCAGCGGCGTGACCACCATCGAGCAGGCCCGCCAGAAGGAAGTGGTGATCGGCGCGGTCGGCAAGGGCGGCATCACCGATACGTTCCCACGCATGATCAACGAATTCGCAGGCACGAAATTCAAGATCGTGGTCGGCTATCCAGGCGGCAACGACGTCAATCTCGCCATGGAGCGCGGCGAGGCGGCGGGGCGCAACAACACCTGGTCGAGCTGGAAGGTGACGAAGAAGAACTGGCTGGACGAAAAGAAGATCTCGATCCTCGCCTATGAAGGCCCCAAGCCCGCCGATATGGGCGACGTGCCCTCCGTGCAGGAGCTGGCCAAGACCGACGAGGACAGGGCGGCCATCCGGCTCATCACCGCAGGCACCCTGTTCGGCCGCCCGCTGACGGCGCCCCCCGGCGCGCCAGCCGACCGGGTCGCCGCGCTGCGCGCCGCTTTTCTCGCCACCATGAAGGATCCCGATTTCGTGAAGGAGGCGGAGGCTGGGGATTTCGAGGTCGATCCGGTGGATGGCTTGCGCATGCAGAAAATCGCCGAAGATCTGATCGCCTTGCCCGCTTCGGTGAAGGCGCGGGCGAGGCCTTTGATTGAGTAAGCTCAATCGCTCCGGTTGCGCAGCTCCGTCACACGGTCCACCACCGCCTTGGGCGTGGCGTAGAGCTGACGGATCAGCGCCTCCACCGCCGCGCCATCGGTGGGCCCGTCCACATCGATGCGCGAGGCCTTCACATCCTCAAGGAATTCGGGATCCCTGAGCGTGTCCTGAAAGGCCTTGCGCAGGGCGGCGACGCGCTCCGCCGGGACGCCGGGCGGGGCGGCGATGGGGCGGCCCATGGCGCCGGCGCCAAAGACCAGCAGATAGGCCTGCCTCGACCCTTCGTCTTTCAACATGTCCAGCGGATTGGGCACATCCTTCAGATCGGGATGATTGGTCGGCGCCATCTGCATCAAGATGGAAACGAGATTCTTCTCCAGCCACACCGGGCGGGCCGAGCGCACCGAGCCCAGCGTGAAGCCGCAGTAGCCCTCCACCTCGCCCTGCTCCATGGCCATGCCGACCGCCGCGCTGTCGGGATAGCCGTTGAAGGTCTTGAATTTCGTGCCGATGAGCGCGTTCAGCACGCGCGGCATGATGGCCGAATCGGTCTGCGGCCCGTTGCCGCCCAGCTTGATCTCGCGGCTCATGGCGTCCTGCAAAGTATTGACGCCCGAGGCGCGCCAGCCAAGGCAGGTCGAGACGTCGCTCGACACCGAGCCGATCCAGTTGAACTTCAGCGCATCGAATTTCGCGGCGTCATTGCCATGCAGTGGATCGGTGACGAGGTTGCGCGAGGGCAGGCCGATGACCGTGCCGTCGCGCGCCGCCACATTGTAGAGATAGTTGGTCATCACCAGCCCGCCCGCGCCAGGCATGTTTTCGGGCACCACCGTGGGCTTGCCGGGGATATGCTGGCCGATATGGCGTTGGACCACGCGCATATAGACGTCGTAGCCCGTGCCCGCGCCGTAACCCGCGAGAAAGCGGATCGTCTTGCCCTTGTAGAAATCCTCGACCGATTGCGCGGCGGCGGGCGCGCAAAGCGCGAGACAGGCGGCGAGCGCGAGCGCGGCCCGGACGATGGGGTTCTTCATGGCGACCTCCCGTGGCCGCTCTGTCGGCGGCTCAGAGGGAAATCATAGCACTGCGTAAAAACTTCGCCAGAGGTTCACAGCGCTGGCGTGTCATGATGATGATGGTGGCCGCCTTCGCCGTGGCTGTGGTGGCTGGGGTCGGCGCGCATCGGCACCAGATTGATCTGGCCAAAGCGCACGCCCTTTTCCGCGATCATGTTTTCCGCGATCTGGCGCACCCGCTCCGTGCTGCCGCGAAACAGCGTCACTTCCATGCAGTGACGGTGATCGAGGCGAGTGCGCATGGAGCTGATGGTGATGTCGTGATGTTCATGTTGGGCGCGCTCCAGCCGCAAGGCCAGATCCCGGCCGTCGAAGTCATAGACATAGGAAACGGCGGCGACGCAGTTTTGCGTGGCCACCCCCTTGGAGCTGGTGCGCACCAGCGCGTCGCGCACGAGGTCGCGGATGGCTTCGGAGCGGTTGGAATAGCCGTTCTTGGCCATGAAGGCGTCGATCTCGTCCGCCATGGCGTCGTCGAGGCTGATGGTGAGACGTTGCACGGGCTGGCCCTCCGATGATCAAGCCGACAGTCTAGCAGGCTGGCGCGCAGGCGCAAAAAAGCGCGGCCCTTTCGAGCCGCGCTTCCATTCACAGGCGGTCAGCCCATCAATCGGTCTTGCGATCCTCGATGGTGGAGCGCGCGCTGCGCTCCTCACCCGGGTTCACATGAACGTCGATGACCACCACATGGCCCTCGTTGAAGGCCGCCACGCCCTTGGCGATGGCGGCTTCCAGCGCCGCGACGCCCTTCACCGGGCCGATGCCGACCGCGCCGTAGGAGGTGCAGAGCCCCGCGATGTCCACTTCCGGGTCCGCGATGCGCTGACCGATCCAGCGATTGCCGACCGGACGGTTGCGGCGGCGCGCCACCGTTTCCTGATGCAGCTCATCGTTGAAATAGGAGCGGTTGTTGTTGATGACGATCAACAGCGGCACCTTGGCGTGGACCGCGCTCCAGACGGCGCTGACGCCCATCAGGAAGTCGCCGTCGCCCAGAACCGCCACGGTCTGGCGTCCGCGCGTGTGCATGCCCAGCGCCACGCCGACCGCAAGGCCTGCGCCCGAACCGATGCCGCCGCCGCCGTCCTTGCCGGTATAGGCCTGCGGGTCGTGGAAGGGCCACACGTCGCAAGGCCAGCCGCGGCACAATCCGCCCAGCGTGACCTTGTCCGGATCGGGGAAGGCGGCGCGCAGGGTCGTGGCGATCTTGTCCATGGTGATGCGCTCGGGATCGCCAGCGGGCTTGGCCTTCTTTTCCAGCTTGCCGCGCCAGGGCGCCTTCTTGCCCGCAGGGAGCATTTCCAGCAGATCGTCGACCACGGACTCGGTGGTCGCGGCCATGAACACGTCCATCTGGGCGAGCGACATGTGGTTGGCGTGGGCGCCGTTGTGCAGCGTCTGGTCGAGGCTGTTGGCGATGACGCGCGCGGGGGCTGCGGGCGAGCCCTTGAGCGCGCCGACGGCGCCGCCCAGATCCACCCAGTCGAGCGACAGGATCACATCCGCTTCCGCGACGATGGCGCGGGTGGCGGGGTTGAACTGGTTGAAGGGCTCGGTGACATGGGCTGGATGGTCGGTGGGGAACACCGCCCGCAGCTTCAGGTCGGACATGACGATGGCGCCGAGACGCTCCACCAGGTCCACGCGCTTGTTCCAGGCCTCCACGGAGACGCCGCAACGGCCCATGAGCACCAGCGGACGCTGGGCGCCCTTGAGCAGCTCGACGGCCTTGGCGATGGACTCTCTTGCGGGGCGCGGCGGCGCGGGCGGCTGAAAACGGTCGAGGTCGGGGAAGACGATCTCGTGGTCAAGCGAGGCTTCCTGCAAGCCGGCGTCGAGCGTGATGAACACGGGAGCCGGGGGATCGGCGCGGGTCAGCAGATTGGCGCGGCACATGGCCTCGATCAGCGCGTCGGGCGAGCTGGGCTGCGCGTCCCATTTCACGATGTCGCGCACCATGCCGCCCTGATCGGTGGTGGAGTGGATCCAGTCGATCCAGGGACGGCGCTGGGAGGAATCCACCGGGCCGGTCGCGCCGAGCACGAACATGGGCACGCGGTCGCAATAGGCGTTGTAGAGCGACATCATGCCATGCATGAGGCCGACGTTGGAATGGAGCACGCAGGCCATGGGCTCGCCGGTGGCCTTGGCGTAGCCATGGGCGATGGCGACCGAGTGGTCCTCATGCTGGCAAAGCACCATGCCCGGATCCACGTTGCCGAGGTGGTTCACGATGGAATCGTGCAGTCCGCGATAGCTCGCGCCGGGATTGAGGCTGATATAGGGAAAGCCGAAGCGGCGCAGCATCTGCGCGGCCACATCGCTGCCCCAACCGACGGTCGGATCTGGTTTGCCTTCGGGCTTGTCGAATTCCATGCTTGGTCCTCTCTGGAGATTGCGTTTTGGGGATCAGGTTCAGCGCAGCGGATCGTCGCCAAGATGCCGGAAGGCGCTGGTCTCGTGCGTCGGCCCCATGGGGGTGACGCGGGTGAGATATTCGGGGTCAAGGGCCGCGACATTCGTCGCGCCGATGAGGCCCATGGTGTTGAAGATTTCCGCTTCCATCAGTTCCAGCGTGCGCACGAGCCCGTCCTCGCCGTCGGCGCCCAGGCCCCAGGCGGCCAGACGGCCAATGCCCACGCAGCTGGCGCCCAGGCACAGGGCCTTCACCACATCCGTGCCGCGCACGAAGCCGCCATCCACCCAAACATCCGCCTGTCTGGCCACCGCAGCCACGATTTCAGGCAGAATGTCGATCGCGCCACGCCCATGATCAAGCTCGCGCCCGCCATGATTCGACACGCAGATGGCGCTGGCGCCATGGTCGACGGCGAGGCGTGCGTCGGCCGCCGTGGCGACGCCCTTGATCACCGTGTGGCCGCCCCAATATTCGCGAATCTGCGCGAAGGTTTCCCAGGTCACGCTCGCCTGGATGTGACGGGTGGGATCCGTGACGGAGGGCAGCGACCAGCGATGAATGAGCTGGCGTTCGCGCAATCCGTAATAAGGCCCGTCCACCGTCAGCATGAAGCCTGTGTATCCAGCCTTTTTCGCGCGATCGAGATGGGCCTTGATCCAGTCCATGTCGCCGCGAATGTAGAGCTGGAAAATTTTAGGCCCGTCGCTCGCCGCAGCTATGTCCTCCAGCGCATGGCCAGCGACGGAGCTGACTGTCTGCATGGTCCCGAATCTGGCGATGGCGCGGGCGGCGGCCTTGGCGCCATCTCGACACATCTGGTCCATGGAGCCCATGGGCGCCACGATCACGGGAATCCGCAATTTCTGACCAAAGACTGTCGCGCTCATGTCGATGGTCGAGACATCCCTGAGAATGCGCGGCAGGAAGGCGAGGCTGTCGAGCGCATAGCGGTTGCGACGAAGGGTGGTTTCGGTCAGGGCTGCGCCGGCCACATAGTCCCATGTCGAACCGGACCAGGCCCGGTGGGCCGCCGTCACGATTTCATGGGTGCACGCGAATTCTTTCGCCATTCCCTGCGTCGTCTCCCCTGCGCCCGGCGCGCCGGTCCCGCAAGGGGCTTCAAGTCGCCGGGTTGCCCGGCGGGCGCGCTTGAACGTTCGTGATCATCCTTGGCCCATGAGCCGCGCGCACTATGGCGAGCGAACGCTCTGAAAGCAAGGTCTTGGCTTCTCGGGGTTGCTTGACCCCGCCCTGCGCCATGGCCCATAAATTCAGACGGAAAAGACAGAACGATCATCAAGGGAGATGCAACATGGCCCAGGCCGCCGCGATCGCGCAATCTTCGCAACATCTGCACGACTCCATTGACGCGCAGGTGAAACGCGGCGTTCCCGCTTTCTTCAAGCTTGAGGCCCAGCTCCCCATCCAGGGCCGCACCAACATTCCGCTGGCCGCCTCGCAATCCATGTGGGTCGTGTTGAAGACCTACGCCAGCGGCGGCGAAAACGAGTTGCACGCCCACCCGCACGAGGACCACACTTTCGTCATTCTGCAAGGCGCCGCGAAATTCTTCGGGCCGAACAAGGAAGAGCGGATCGCCCGCGCAGGCGAGGGCGTGCTGCTGCCGCAAGGCACGTTCTACTGGTTCCATGTGACGAGCGAAGAGCCGCTTGTCATGCTGCGAATCGGCGCGGCCGCTGGCGAAGGGGACCGCTTCGGGCGCATCGACATTCATGGAGCCGCGATGCAGGGCGACGACCCGGCCAACAAGCAGGTTCCGCTTGTGCTGTCCGATAACTGGTATGGCAGGGGCTGACGGCGCCACCATCAGTTGCGGCTTGCGCGCAGGATGGTGTATCATTTCACCGGACATGCGGCGCGCGACGCCGGTGCGATAAAACAAGATCCTGGGAGGATAAAATGAGCGACGATGTGATCCAGCTCGAGAACGTGAAGATCGAGCGCGACGGCAAAACCACATTCATTATCCTGAACCGTCCCGAGAAGCGCAACGCCATGAGCCCGCAGCTGCACATGGACATGTGCGAGGCGCTGGACTGGGCCGAAGAGGATGAGCAGACCCAGGTGGTCGTCATCACCGGAGCGGGCGGCAACTTCTGCGCGGGGCAGGATCTCAAGCTCTATTTCCGTGGCACGGAAGGCAACCCGCGCCTGCGCGCCAGAGCCCGCCGCGCCGCCCATTCGTGGCGCTGGGACAAGCTGTCGCGCTTTCCCAAAGCCACCATCGCCATGGTGCATGGCTATTGCTTCGGCGGCGGCTTCACGCCCGTCATCGCCTGCGATTTCGCCATCGCCGCCGAGGACGCGACCTTCGGCCTCTCGGAAGTCAATTGGGGCATCATTCCCGGCGGCCTCGTCGCCTGGGCGGTGACGCAGGTCATGACTTACCGCGACGCGATCTATTATTCGGTCACCGGCGACAAGTTCAACGGCAAGGAAGCGGCGGCGATGAAATTCGTCAACAAATCCGTACCGCTGGCGGACCTGCGGGCGGCCACCATGGAGCTGGCGCGCAAGCTTGAGGCCAAGAGCCCGGCGGCGGTGCGCTACACCAAGGAAGCCGTGCGCTCGGTGCGTGGCATGTCGCAGGATCAGGCGATGGATTATCTGAACTGCAAGAGCGACGCGCTCAAGCACATGGACCCGGAAGGCGGTCGTGAAAAGGCGATGAAGATGTTCCTCGACGACAAGGTCTTCAAGCCCGGCCTCGGCGAGTTCAAGCGCGACTGATCACGAAGGATGACGAAAGACGCGGCGGATCAACCGCCGCGCATTCGTGGAGGATTCCCATGCGGGTTTGCGCGCGCGGCCTCGTCGCAGCGTTGACGCTCTTTTTGCTGGCGGCTTCATGTCCTGCGCGGGCGCTTGATCAGGCCTTGATCGACGCTGCGAAAAAGGAGGGGCGCGTCGTCTGGTACACGACCCAGATCGTGAACCAGTTCGCACGACCGGCGGCGGAGACTTTCGAAAAGAAATATGGAATCCGCGTGGATTATATCCGCGCGGATTCCAACGAGGTGGCCCTGCGCATCCTCAACGAAGGACGCGCGGGCAAGGTGCAGGCCGATGTGTTCGACGGCACGGCGGCGGTCGCCAGCCTGAAGAAGGAAAATCTCGTCCTGCAATGGACGCCTGAAGGCGCCAGACGCCTGCCCGCCCATGCGGTGGATGAAGCGGGCTACTGGGTCGCCACCAACCTCTATGTGCTGACGCCCGGCTATAATACGGATCTCGTGCCGCAGGCCGCCGCGCCCAGGACCTATGAGGATCTGCTCGATCCGCGCTGGAAGGGCAAGATCGTCTGGAACACCGCAGCTGCGCCATCGGCCGCCGGGGGCTTTGTGGGCGTCGTGCTCGCCTCCATGGGCGAAGAGAAGGGCCTCGCCTATCTTCAGGCGCTGGCGAAGCAGAATGTGACGGGCATTCAGGTCGCCGCGCGGCAGGTTCTCGATCAGGTGATCGCGGGCGAATACGCCATCGCGCTGAACATCTTCAACAACCATGCGGTGATCAGCGCCGCCAAGGGCGCGCCCTCCGCCTGGATTGCGATGAACCCCGCCATGGCGGTGCTGTCCGTCATATCCGTGACGAAGGATGCGCCTCACATGAATGCGGGGAAGCTCTTTCTGGAATTCCTCGTCTCCGAAGAGGGGCAGAAAATCTACCGCGACGCGGACTACATGCCCATCGACCCCACCGTGCAGGCGCGCGATCCCTCGTTGCGGCCCGATGGCGAGCGCTTCAAGGCGATCACCTTCACGCCCGAGCAAATCGACATGAACATGCCCAGATGGGCGGGCGTCTTCCGGGACATTTTCAGGTGAGGACGGCCCCATGCCCGCCGACATTGTTGTGACGTCCGAGCCGCGCGCCCCCGCGCGCCGCATGCGCGGACTTTCCGCCCTTGGGGACAAACGCTGGTTCTCCATCGTCATCGGCCTCGTTCTGGCGGTTCTGGTGCTGCCGCCGCTGGTGTTTCTCGTGCAAGGCGCCGTCACGGTCGCCGATCCCGCCGGGGCGACGCATCTCAGCCTGCGTCGATTCGGCGAGATCGTCGCCCAGCGCGGCTTCGCGCAAAGCGCCTTCAATTCCTTCGCTTTCTCGCTCGGCAGCGCGGTCGTCGCCCTGGCGCTGGGCGGCGTCATGGCCTGGCTGGTGGAGCGCACCAATACGCCCTTCAAGCCCCTGGCCTATCTGACCACCATCATCTCCATGGGCACGCCCTATGTGCTCTATGTCAGCGCATGGCTTTTGCTGCTGGCCAAGTCCGGCCCGATCAACAACTGGTATCGGCAAGTCACCGGCAGGACCGACGTCTTGATCAATGTCTATGGGCTCGGCGGCATGATCCTGATCGAGGGCCTGCTGTGGTCGCCGCTGGTGTTCCTGCTGCTGGGCGCGACGCTGCGCAATTTCAATCCCGAGCTGGAGGAGGCCGCGCGCATGTCCGGCGCCGGGCCTTTCGCCACCATCCGGCGCATCACCCTGCGCCTGTCGTTGCCCTCCATTCTGGCTCTGGCCATGCTGGTTTTCATCCGCGCGCTGGAGGCTTTCGAAGTGCCTGCGCTGGTCGGCCTGCCGGGGCGGGTGCATGTGCTGACCACCGACATCTATGACACGATGCATCTGAGCATGCCCCCCGATCTGGGCTCCGCCAGCGCGCTCTCCTGCATGTTGCTCGTGCTGGTCTCGGCGCTGCTTTATTTCTATGGACGGCTGACCCGCAACGCCGAGCGCTTCGCCACCATCACGGGCAAGAATTTCCGGCCGAGCCAGCTTGATCTGGGCGTCTGGCGCTATCCTGCCGCCGCCTTGCTGGTGTTGAACTTCGTACTGTTGCTCGTGTTGCCGCTGATCATCCTGATCTGGGCCTCCATGCTGCCCTTTTATCAAAGCTTCAGCTGGGCCGCCTTCGCGCGCATCACGCCGGACAATTATAAAAACGTGCTCAGCTCCTCGCGCTACATCGGGCTTCTCACCAATACATTCGTCATCGCGCTGGTGAGCGCCACCGCCGTCATGCTGATCGCCAGCTTCACCGCCTGGCTCAGCGTGCGCAAGGCGCCGGGCGCGGGCCTGCTCGACCAACTCGCCACGACGCCGCTCGTCTTCCCGGGCATCGTGCTGGGGGTGGGGGTGATGCAGTTGTTCCTCACCGTCCCCGTCGGCGTCTATGGCACGATCTGGATCATCGTCTGGGCCTTCGTGATCAATTACATGCCCTATGGGGTGCGCTATTCCTTCGCGGGCATGTTGCAGGTGCATCGCGAGCTGGAGGAGGCGGCGGCTGTGTCGGGCGCCTCGTCGGTCACGGGCTTCCGGCGGGTGGTGGTTCCGCTGCTCTCGCCCTCGCTGATCGCGGGCTGGCTGTTCATCTTCCTGCTGGCGACGCGCGTTCTGTCCCTGCCGGTGCTGCTCTCGGGGCCAAGCTCGCAGACCATGGCGGTGGCCATGTTCGATCTGTGGGGCAACGGGCAGGGGCCGGAGCTGGCGGCGCTGGGCCTGCTGTGGAGCCTGGCCATGACCTGCATCGCGCTCATCTTCTATTTCATCGCCCGCCGGTCTGGCGCAGGCCTGCAAGGACAGGGGTGAGCGCTGGACCTTTGCGGCGCTCGCCGGTAGGAGTGGGCGTCGGTTTTCTTTCGCCTCGGGAGGTTGCTGCTTTGGCAGTCCAGCGCCGCGTCATCGTTCCCCTGATCGTCGCCTGCGCCCTGTTCATGCAGAATCTCGACTCGACGGCGCTGGCCACCGCGCTGCCCTCCATCGCCGCCTCGCTGCATGAAACGCCCCTGCGGCTGCATCTGATCATCACCTCCTTCATGCTCTCGCTGGCGGCCTTTCTGCCCGTCAGCGGCTGGGTGGCGGATCGGTTCGGCGCGCGCACGATCTTTCGCCTCGCCATCGCCATCTTCACCCTGGCCTCCATCACCTGCGGCCTGACCGAGAGTTTCGAGACGCTGCTGCTGGCGCGGGTCGTTCAGGGGGCGGGCGGGGCCATGATGGTGCCGGTGGGCCGCCTGATCCTCGTGCGCTCGGTGGCGAAGTCCGAACTCATCTCCGCCATGGCGCTGATGGGCATGCCCGCCCTGATCGGGCCGATCATCGGTCCCTTGCTGGCGGGCGTGCTGATCACGGTCGCTTCGTGGCGCTGGATCTTCTGGATGAATGTGCCCATCGGCATTCTGGGCATCATTCTGGTGAGCATCTTCATCGAAGACGTGCGCGAGCCCGATGTGAAGCGCTTTGACTGGCGGGGCTTTGGCCTGTCGAGCCTTGGCCTGTGCGGCACGCTGTTCGGCCTCGACGCGCTCGCCACCCATCACTCGGCCGATCCGGTGGGAATCGCGGCGCTGGTCAGCGGCCTGATCGCCATCCTCCTCTATGTTTTCCACGCAAGACGGGTCGACAATCCCATCCTCGACCTGAAACTGCTGAAGTTCCCCACGTTTCGCGTCAGCGTCACCGGCGGGTCGCTGTTTCGCATCGGCGTCGGCGCCGTGCCCTTCCTGCTGCCGCTCATGATGCAACAGGGCTTCGGCTATTCGCCCATCGAATCCGGCTTCATCACCTTCGTCTCCGCCGCCGGCTCGTTCGGCATGCGCACCATGTCGAAACAGGTGCTGCGGCGGTTCGGCTTTCGCAAGGTGATGATCTGGAACACGCTGATCGCCAGCTTCTTCATGTTGGCCTGCGGGCTGTTCAACCCGGACTCAAGCCGCGCCTTCATGATGACGATCATCTTTCTGGGCGGGGTGTTCCGGTCGCTGCAATTCACCGCCCTGAACACCATCGCCTTCGCGGAGATCGAGGGGCCGTTGATGAGCCAGGGAACCAGCTTCTCCCAGATGGCGCAGCGCCTGTCGCTGAGTTGCGGCGTGGCGATTTCGGCCTTCGTGCTCTTTCTGGTGGGCGGCGAGGGCTCCCATATGCCCGTCGAGGCCTTCGCCACGGCCTTCGTGGTGGTGGGCCTGCTTTCAGGCCTCTCCTTGTTCAGCTTCCTCAAGCTGGCGCCGGACGCGGGCGACGAGATCGCGGGGCGCCAGCAGGTGCGCAGCCGCCGCTTTGATCGGTAGAGGCGAGGCCCGGGGATCGCCCGGGGCCCGCCAAGTCGTCCGTTCGACGTCGATTAGTCGAAAATGGCTTTTGTTTCGCCGGATTTGGCGTTGTAGCGCAGGGTGATCTTCGACACTTCGCACAAGTTGATCTCGTGCCAGACGGCGCTTGAATCGTCCTCGTCATAGACGACCTTCAGATCCCACAGGCATGTCTTGACCTTGGGCTGAAAGTGGATGGTCTTGCTCTCGTCGTCGCCGAAATTATCGTCCTCGTTCGCCAGCAGATCCTCTTCCCAGGAGTCGGCGTGGGAGGCGGAGAGATAGACTTCGCTGATGTCGTATCCGGTCTTGTTGACGAGTTCGAAATCCTGTTTGGCCTCTTGCGCGGCGGCGGATCCAGCCGAGGCTGCGGCGAAAATGGTGAAGGCGAGGGCGTATTTCAGCATGGGGGCTCCAGACATCGTGCTGCGGATGGGTGAGTTCTTCACTTGTTCGCTTGAACGACTTTGGTGGATAGGCGTGAGTTGATTGACTTTCAAGCGAACAATTTGGCGAATGTGCGCGGCGAGGCGGCATTGTATCGCTGCTCGGCGATCGCGCCATGGGTTGGACCTTGGCGCAGCCCTGCGGGCGCGCTAGAACACAACCCCGATCACATTGGCGAAAACAGCATGAGGACGTCCGAATTATTGGTGAAGCTCGCAGGCGAGCCCAACGAGCGACTGACCATCGGCGACATCCTGGCTGCTCTCGGAGACCGCTCCTTCGCCCTGCTGGTGGTGATTCTGGGTCTGCCCAATTGCATCCCCATGCCGCCGCCCATCCCCATCTTCTGCGCGCTTCTGCTGATTGGCGTGGCGGTGCAGATCGCCATCGGTTGCGAGGCGCCCTGGGCGCCTGCGCTGGTGCTTCGGCGCTCCGTCGCCCGAAAAGACGTGGCGCTGGCGGCTTCCAAGGCTATTCCGCTGCTGCGGAAGCTTGAGAAATTCAGCCAGCCGCGCCTCGATTGGTTCGGCCATCCGCGCGCCACCCTGGCGGTGGGCGCTTTGCTCATGGCGTTGGCGCTTGGCGTGCTGACGGCGGCGCCGGTCATCGGCCAGATCCCCTGGGGCTGGGCGGTCTGCCTGCTGGGCCTGGGCCTCGTCGAGCGGGACGGGCTGTTGATCATCGGCGCTCTTGTGCTTGGAAGCGTCGGCGCCCTGCTCAGCGCAGGCTTCGTCTATGCGGTTTTCATGGCGATCCGAAACATGTTCTGACAGCGGAGCTGACGCATGGGCCTTCTGGTGGATGGCGAATGGACGCAGGATGAGGCGGGCGGAACCGACAAGAGCGGCCGTTTCCAGCGCCCCGCCAGTCCCCTGCGCAACTGGGTCACTCCCGACGGCGCCCCCGGCCCCACAGGCGCGGGCGGCTTTCGCGCCGAGCCCGGGCGCTATCATCTCTATGTGGCGCTCGCCTGCCCCTGGGCGCATCGCACGCTGATCTTCCGCAAGCTGAAGGGACTGGAAGGGATGATCTCCCTCTCCGTCGTGCATTGGCTGATGGGCGAGAATGGCTGGAGCTTTGCGCCCGGCCCGGGCGTCATCCCCGACCCCATTTTCGGCGCGCGCTTCATGCACGAGGTCTATAGCGCCGCTCATCCCGATTATACCGGCAGGGTGACCGTGCCGGTTCTGTTCGACCGCAAGACAGGGCGGATCGTGAGCAATGAATCCGCCGACATCATCCGCATGTTCAACAGCGCATTCGATGGCGTGGGCGCGGCACCCGGCGATTATTATCCCGCCGATCTGCGCGCGGAGATCGACGCGCTGAACGAGCGCATCTATGCGACGCTCAATAACGGCGTGTACCGGGCGGGCTTCGCCTCCACCCAGAGCGCCTATGAGGAGGCCGTCTGGCCGCTGTTCGAAACCCTCGACATGCTCGACGCGCAGCTGGCGACCCGCCGCTATCTGTGCGGGGCGCGCCTGACCGAGGCTGACTGGCGGCTGTTCACGACGCTGGTGCGCTTTGACGCCGTCTATCACGGGCATTTCAAATGCAACCTGCGGCGGATCGTGGATTATCCGAATTTATCGGGCTATCTGCGCGATCTCTATCAGACGCCGGGGATCGCCGAGACCGTGGACTTCGATCATATCAAGAACCATTATTATCAAAGCCACAAGCGCCTGAACCCTTCGGGCATCGTCCCCATCGGCCCCGCCATGACGCTTGCAGCGCCGCATGGGCGGGAGCTTTTGCAAGCTTTATCCAGCGGCGCGTTCGAACAGTGATCCGATCATTGGCTCGGCAGGCGCCGCCGCCTTCACCGCTTGCGGCTCGCTGAATTCCAATTGGTCGATGCGCTCGCCGCGTTTGGCGATCTTGTCGGCGGAGGTGGCGATCTGGCCCACATCGTCTTGCGCCTGCCGGAAATGGCCGTCGAGCTTGCCCACGCGCTCGCGCAGGCGCCCCACATCGGTCAGGAGATGGCGCACCTCGGTCTGGATCAGATGCGCCTGTTCGCGCATGCGCTGGTCGCGCACGATGGATTGCATGACCTGAATCGCCATCATCAAGAGGGAGGGCGAGACGACCATGACCCGCGCGCGATGGGCCTTTTGCACGAGATCGTCGAAATGTTCCTGCAAATCCGCGTAGATGGATTCGGCGGGCACGAAGAGCAAAGCCAGATCCTGCGTCTCGCCCGGCACGAAATAGCGCTCGGCGATGTCGCGGATATGTTTGCCCACATCACTGCGCAGGCGCGCGCCCGCCTCCTTGCGCGAAGCGTCTGAATCGGCGGCGCGGAAGGCGGTGAAGGCCTCCAGCGGGAATTTCGCGTCCACCACCATGAGCCGATCGTCGCCGGGCAGGCGGATGACGCAATCGGGCCGGTTGCGGTTGGAGAGCACATGCTGGAAGGCGAAGGCGTCGGCGGAGAGATTGTCGCGCACGATGGCCTCCATGCGGCCCTGACCGAAGGCGCCGCGCGACTGCTTGTTGGCGAGGATCTCCTTCAGGCCGAGCATCTCTTTCGTCAGCCCGGTCAGCCCCTCCTGCGCACGGTCGATCACCGCCAGCCGTTCGCCCAATTTGGCAAGATGGTCGGCGGTGGAGCGGGCGCCCTGTTCGAGCCCCTGTCCCACCCGCGCGCCCACGGCGTCGAGCCGGTCGGCCATGATGCGGGCGAGATCGGTCTGGCGGGAGGTCATCACTTCGGCCATGGAGCGCAGGCGCCCAGTCAGTTCGGCGTTGAGGCGGGTCAGCTCCGCCATCTTGTCGTCAGCCTCGTTCTGCCGCTCGGCGACCAGCGCCGCCTCCAGCGCGCGGGCGCTCCCCGCCCGCAGCACGGAAATGGCGATGACGATCAGCAGGGCCAGCGCGAGTCCGCAAGCCGCGAGCAGGAGCCCGAGGCCGGTGAACGGAACGCCGAAGGTGAAGAGGATCTTGTCCATAGGCTGGACAATAGCGCAGGTCTGGCCGGATTGGAACAGAGGGAGAACGAAATTTTCGCCCTAGCCCAACCGCTCCGGCCGCGCCCGCACGCCGCGTAAAAATTCCTGCGGCTTCATGGGCGCCTTGCCTGCGCGCTGGATCTCTACCAGCCGCAGGGCGCCCGCGCCGCAAGCCACCGTCAGCTCATCGCCCAGCAGGGCGCCGGGGGCGCCTTCGCCCTCGCAAACCTGCGCGCGCAAAACCTTGATGCGCTCCGGCCCCCGGCCAAAATCGCCCTCGAAGAAGGCGCCGGGGAAGGGCGAGAGGCCGCGAATATGGTCGTGCACGGCCTTGGCGGGGAGCGTCCAATCAATGCGCGCTTCCGCCTTCTCGATCTTGTGGGCATAGGTGACGCCCGCCTCCGCCTGCGGCTGAAACGTCAGGCCGCCGCGCGAAAGAGCCGCCAGCGCGCGGCCCATGAGGTCCGCGCCCAGCGGGGAGAGCTTGTCGTGCAATTCGCCGGCGGTCATGTCGGGGCTGATGGAAACGCGCTCGGCCATGGCCACGGGGCCGGTGTCGAGGCCGATGTCCATCTTCATCACCATGACGCCGGTTGCGGCGTCGCCCGCCATGATGGCGCGCTGGATCGGCGCCGCGCCGCGCCAGCGGGGCAGCAGCGAGGCGTGCAGATTGAGGCAGCATTCGCGTGGCGCCTCCAGAATCGCTTCGGGCAGAATCAGCCCATAGGCGACCACCACAGCCACATCCGCGTCATGGGAGGCGAACAGGTCGGCGGCTTCCGGCGTGCGCAGGCTTTTGGGCGTGTGGACCGGAATGCCGAAGCGCTGCGCCATCGCATGGACTGGCGAGAGCTTCAGCTCCATGCCGCGCCCGGCGGGCTTGGGCGCGCGGGTATAAGCCGCGACGACCTCATGGCCCTGACCGATGATCTCGGCGAGCACGGGGACCGAAAAATCGGGCGTGCCCATGAAGACGATGCGCATGGGTCAGGCCTGTTCGGACTCGCGCAGACGCGCCGCCTTCTGGAATTTCTTCATCACCCGTTCCCGCTTGAGGCGCGACAGGTAATCGACGAAAAGCACGCCGTTGGTATGGTCGATTTCGTGTTGCAGGCAGGTGGCGAGCAGGCCGTCCGCCTCAATTTCCTGCGGCGCGCCCATACGGTCGAGATAGCGCACCTTGACGCGGGTCGGCCGCTCCACGAGTTCGTAATATTCGGGGATCGAGAGGCAACCTTCCTCATAATCGGCCTTGTCGTCCGACGCCCAGATCAGTTCGGGATTGACGAAGCACATGGGCGCTGGCGGATCGTCCTTCTTCGCCACGTCGATCACCACGACCCGCACGGGCTCGGCGATCTGGATGGCGGCGAGGCCAATGCCGGGCGCCGCATACATGGTCTCCAGCATGTCGTCCATGAGGGCGCGGATGGAATCGTCCACCACATCCACCCGTTTTGAAACGAGGCGCAGGCGCGGATCGGGAAGGCAGATGATGGATCGCAGGGCCATGGGTCGCTCGGGGTCGCAGCTTGTTTCGGTTGCCCCTGAGATAAGCATGCGCGGGGCGCGGGTCAATTTCCATGACGTCGCGCGGTTGGCGGCGCCGCTTCGTCAGTGTAGGACGCAGTCGCGCGAGAACCGGATCCCCATGCCCCGCTACAAGCTCACAATCGAATATGACGGCCGCCCCTTCTCAGGCTGGCAGCGTCAGGCCAACGCCCCCTCGGTCCAGCAGTCGCTGGAGGACGCATTCCTGCGCTTTTGCGGCGAGGCTGTGGTGGTGAACGGCGCCGGGCGCACGGATTCCGGGGTCCACGCCAGAGGGCAGGTCGCCCATGTGACCTTGTCGAAATGGCGCCGCCCCTTTCAGATCAGCGAGGCGATGAACGCCCATTTGCGGCCACACCCGATCGCGGTGTTGCAGGCGGAGGAAGCGCCGGATGATTTCGAGGCGCGGTTCGACGCCATCAAACGTCATTACGTCTATCGGATCATCAACCGGCGCGCGTCCCTGACGTTGGAGCATGGGCAGGCGTGGCTGGTGAAGAAGCGGCTTGATGCGGAGGCCATGCACGAGGCCGCCCAGCGGCTGGTGGGCAAGCATGATTTCTCCACCTTCCGCGATTCCCAGTGCCAGGCCAATTCGCCCCTGCGCACCCTCGATCACATCACGGTGCTGCGGGTGGGCGATGAAATTCACGTCAATGTCGCGGCCCTGTCGTTTTTGCACCGGCAGGTGCGCTCCATGGTGGGCTCGCTGGAACATGTGGGCTCCGGCAAATGGAGCGCGCAGGATCTCAGCGACGCGCTCGCCGCAAAGGACCGCGCGCGCTGCGGCGTGGTGGCGCCGCCGGACGGACTCTACCTCACGCAGGTCGATTATCCACAGTATGGCGAGAGCGAAGCAGTATAATAATAGTACAGTTAAAGGTAATTGTACCAAAAAAGTGCCAATTAAATAAATGAGTAACCCATTAGATATATTTTAAGCTTTGACTTGAGCGTATAAATGTCTTCTATTTGCAACACTGGATTTCAAACTGATTTACACTACTTGCCCATTTTGGGTTCTGGTGAGACTTCTACTGAGCGTCTTGTTGACGATTCCTGGAGGTTTTAAACCATGAAAAGAACCCTGCTCTGCGCAGCCGCCTTGCTCTCAATGTCCTCATTGAGCTTCGCGGCTGACCTTCCCAGCCGCGCCCTGGCTCCGGCTCCGGTCTATCTGGCCCCGGCCTTCACCTGGACTGGCTTCTATATCGGCGGCAACATCGGCGCCGCCTGGACCGGCCACAACGATTGCCCGGTTCGGGACACCCTGATCAGCGGCGTCTATACGCCCGACACCTCTTACCTGCCCAATTGCAACGGCGACCGCAATGTCGGGTTCATCGGTGGTGGTCAGGCCGGCTTCAATTGGCAGTTTGGCACGTGGGTGTTCGGTCTTGAAGGCGACATCGACTGGATCGCCCGCAACAATGCGCATGGCTATGATTACGCCACGTTCGGCGACCCCACCATGAGCTATTTCGACGGCAGTCAAAACTATGGTTACAGCAACAGCGGCAATCACGGTCCCAACTCGATCAGCGTGACGAACCATGTTTACAGCTGGTCGGGCAATGGCGCGAGCAATGCGCTCGGCACCATTCGCGCCCGCTTCGGCTTCGCCATGGACCGCACCCTGTTCTTCGTGACGGGCGGCGCCGCTTTCCGCAACGGCGACAACAACGCCACGATCACCGATACGGCTACGACGATCACCACCTCGAATGGCTGGAATCCCACGTCGAGCCACTCGGTCACCACCACAAGCTATAGCCCTGGCGGAAATGGCAACAAGGTGGGCTGGGCGCTGGGTGGCGGCCTCGAATATGCCTTGACGGAGAATCTCTCCACCAAGATTGAATATCTGCACGCCCAGTTCAGCAATGGCGACAATGCCTACAACTCCAACATCGCCAATGACTGCCAGTCCTTCTTTGGCAATCAGCATAATTCCATCGACATGGTCCGTGTCGGCCTGAACTATCACTTCGTCTCCGCCGCGCCCGCGCCGGTGCTCGCCCGCTACTGAGAACAAGTCCAACCCAAACTTGCCGCCGGGGATCGCTTCCCGGCGGCTTTTCGATTGTGAAAAGCGATTGCGCGGCATGGCTCTTGCGTGTCAGATTTCGACTTTTATGCGGGAATTTCTGATGCTCAACACACCTCGCGCCCGTCGCGGCATGGTCACCTCGCCCCATCATCTGGCCAGCGAAGCGGGTCTGCGTGTGTTGCGGGAGGGCGGCAACGCCATCGAGGCGACCGTGGCGATGGCCGCGACCCTCGCCGTCGTCTATCCGCATATGACCTCCATTGGCGGCGATGGCTTCTGGCTTGTCTCCAGGAATGGCGCGCAGCCCATCGCCATCGACGCTTGCGGAGGCGCAGCGGCGGCGGCGACACCCGAATTTTACGCCGCTCATGGCCATGCGGCTGTGCCCACGCGCGGCCCGCTCGCCGCCAATACGGTGGCGGGAACTGTTTCGGGCTGGGGCGAGGCAATGGCGCTCAGCGCGGAATACGGCGGGAAATTGCCCCTGTCGCGGCTGCTGGAGGATGCGGTCTGGTCGGCGGAGCATGGCTTTCCCGTGACCGCGAGCCAGCATGAACTGACCGTAGGGAAGCTGCCCGAACTGTTCGACGCGCCGGGCTTCGCGCCCGCATTTCTTGTGGCCGGAGCCGCCCCCGCAGAGGGCGCATTGATGACATTGCCCGCACTGGGCGCAACCCTGCGCCGCATTGGCGAGGCGGGAACGGATGATTTTTATCGCGGCGCGCTCGCCCGCGACCTCGCCGTCGATCTTGCGGCTTGCGGCTCGCCCGTAGCGGCGCAGGATCTGGCGAAGCATCAGGTCCAGCGGCGCGCCGCGCTCTCCACGCGCATTCGCGGCGCGCGCATTTTCAACTTCCCGCCGCCGACTCAGGGCCTCGCGTCCCTGATGATTCTCGCGCTCTTCGACCGGCTGGGGGTGGCTGAGGCCGAAGGTTTCGCTCATGTGCATGGGCTTGTCGAATCCACCAAGCAGGCCTTTCTCGTGCGGGACCGCATCGTCGGCGATCCGGGCTCCATGCGCGAGGATCCGCACACCTATCTTGATCCGCGCAAGCTGGACGAACTGGCCGCGCGAATCGATACGCGACAGGCCATGCCCTGGCCGCAGCCAGCCAGCGCTGGCGACACGGTCTGGCTGGGCGCCATCGACGGCGACGGGCTCGCGGTGAGCTTCATCCAGAGCATCTATTTCGAATTCGGCTCGGGCTGCGTGTTGCCACAAACGGGCGTCGTCTGGCAAAATCGCGGCGCGAGTTTCCAGCTCTCGGGCGATGGTCCGCGCCGCATCGGCGCCGGACGCAAGCCATTCCACACGCTCAATCCCGCCATGGCGCATTTCGACGATGGCCGCGCCATGGTTTACGGGACCATGGGCGGCGAGGGCCAGCCGCAGACGCAGGCGGCCGTCTTTTCCCGCTACGCCATGTTCGGTCAAGGCTTGCAAGCCGCCGTCACCGCGCCGCGCTGGCTGCTGGGAAAGACCTGGGGCGAAGACAGCGTGACGCTGAAACTGGAGAACCGGTTCGCGCCCGCGCTGCTGGATGCCCTGCGCGAGGCTGGCCACAACGTTGAGACGCTTGGCGATTTCACCAGCACCATGGGTCATGCGGGCGCCATTGTGCGGCACGCTTCGGGTATGTTCGAAGGCGCGACCGATCCGCGCAGCGATGGCGCAGCCATGGGGTTTTGATCTGACCGCGCAATAGGCGCCCAGCGTCAAACATGCGGCGCCGCGCATAAGCAAAAACTTATGTTCTTGCGGTGAAACAGGACCAGCGCCGGGTTTGAGCGCGCTCATCCTGCGCATTCGCGCCCGCGCAGGCGCGCGAAGGGCTTATAGGCGCGCATGGCACGTCGCTTGCGTTTCTCCATGCGGAGTTAGCCATGGAGTGAGCGATGACCACCGAGACAATGGATGCGACGCCATCGAAAATGCGCTGGTTGCAATTGGCCCTTGGCCTGATCGTGATGATGGCGATCTCCAGCCCGCAATATGTGTGGACGCTATTTGTAAAGCCCTTCCAGGGCGCGACGGGCGCCTCCTTGCCCGCCCTGCAACTCACTTTTTCCGTGCTGGTCGTTTTGCAAACATGGCTGTCGCCCGCGCAAGGTTGGCTGGTGGAAAAATTCGGTCCGAAACTGCTCGTGGCGGCTGGCGCCGCGCTGACGGGCCTCGGGTGGGTTCTTTCGGCGCAGGCGACGAGCCTGACCATGCTTTATGTCACCTATGGCGGCCTGTGCGGGATTGGCACCGGCATCGTCTATATCGGCGTCGTCGGACTGATGGCGCGCTGGTTTCCTGATCGGCGCGGTTTCGCCATCGGCATGGTGGCGTCCGGCTATGGCATGGGCGCCATGCTCACCACATTCCCCATAGATGCAATGATGAAGGCCTCGGGCCATGCCTCGACGCTGGTCTTCTTCGGCGTGCTGCTTGGCGCCATCGGCGTCGCCGCCGCACTTGGCCTGCGCACGCCCACAAGCGCCGATGTTCTGCCCCCGCCCGCCGTGCTTGTGTCGCAGGGCAAGGACGCAGGCCCAATGGAAATGCTGAAGACGCCGGTCTTCTGGCTCATGTTCGCCATGATGACCATGATGTCCACCGGCGGCCTGATGGTGACATCCAACTTCGCCAATTTCGCGCGTGAATTCGGCGTGGCGGAGATCATGCTCTTCGGCGTGGCGGCGCTGCCTCTGGCGCTCACCGTGGATCGCTTGCTCAACGGCTTCACGCGGCCCTTCTTCGGCTGGGTGTCCGACCGCATCGGCCGCGAGAACACAATGGGCGTCGCGTTCCTGCTGGAAGCTCTGGCTATTCTTCTGCTGCTTTTGTTTCGCGACAATGCGCTGGCCTTCGTGGCGCTCTCCGGCCTCGTGTTCTTCGGTTGGGGCGAAATCTTCTCGCTCTTCCCCTCGACGCTGACTGACACATTCGGCACGAAACAGGCGACCACCAACTATGGCTTCCTTTACATGTCGCAAGGCGTCGGCTCCGTGCTTGGCGGGCCGGTGGCCGCCGCCGTTCACGATTCCGCCGGCAGCTGGGTTCCAGTCTTTGGACTGGCGGTCGGCATGGATGTGCTGACCGGACTGCTGGCGCTCTTTGTGTTGAAGCAGATGCGTGCGGGCTTTCTGGGCGCGCAAGGCGCCGCGCCGCTTGTCGCGGTGGCCGCCCCTGCCGAGTGACTTCAAACCGTTCATGACCATGGGCCCGCGGCGCTTTGCTCCGTGGGCCTTTTTTGTCCGACCGCCTGCGCCGCCCATTTTGCTTCCCTCGCCTTTTGTAGTATTTGCTGCGGCCATAGACACAAAAGATGGGATCGGAATCTTGAACCAGCGCAGTCATGTCCTCATCGTCGGCGGCGGCCCTGTGGGCGTTGGTCTGGCCATTGATCTTGCCCAACGCGGCGTCAGCAGCACGCTCATCGAGCGCCGCCCCGGCATGCACAACATTCCGCGCGGACAAAATCTGACCCAGCGCACGCTCGAACATTTCCACTTCTGGGGCTGCGTGGACGAGGTGCGCGCCACCCGTCTGATGCCCAACACAGTGGCCTCCAACGGAATCATCGCCTATCGCTCGCTCATGAACGACCATTGGTTCTGCACCAAGGGCCGCGAGATCGTCGGCGATTACTACTTCCAGAAAAACGATCGCATGCCGCAATATTGCTTCGAGACGGTGATGCGCGAGCGCCTCGCGAAATTGCCGCTGGCGCAGACTCGTTTCGGCTGGACCCTGCGCTCGCTGGAGCAGGACGCCAATGGCGTGCGCGTGAGCGTGCAGCATGAGGCGGGCGACGGCGCCATCAAGGTGCTCGAGGCCGATTACATCGTGGGCTGCGACGGCGGCCATTCCATGGTGCGCGAATCTGCGGGCATCAAACGCGACGGCACCGACTTCGATCAGGTGATGATGCTCTCGGTGTTCCGTTCGCCGGAGTTGAGCAAGATCTTCGAGCGCTTTCCCATGTGCTCGACCTATCGCGCTGTCGATCCGGCGCTGAACGGCTATTGGCAGTTCTTTGGCCGCGTCGACATGAACGACACCTTCTTCTTCCATGCGCCCGTGCCTGCCGACACGACCCGCGACAATTTCGATTTCGCGGGGCTGCTGCACAAGGTGGTGGGAGCGCAATTCGCCTGCGATTTCTCCTATGTCGGTTTCTGGGATCTGAAGATCGCGGTGGCGGAGGAATATCGCAAGGGCCGCGTCTTCATCGCGGGCGACGCCGCCCATTCGCATCCGCCTTATGGCGGCTTTGGCGTCAACAATGGGCTGGAGGACGCCGCCAATCTCGCCTGGAAACTGGCTGCGCGCATCCATGGCTGGGCGGGGGAGGCCCTGCTCGACAGTTATGATCTGGAGCGGCGGCCCGTGTTCAAGGACGTGGGCGAGAACTTCATCGCCGCGCGCATCAAGTGGGAAGGCGAACTCAGCAACCGCCACGATCCCGCTGTGGACCCCGAGGGATTCGCGGCGGACTGGAATGAATTGCAGACCGGCAATGGTCCCTTCGTATCCAATTTCGAGCCGAACTACGAAGGCTCGCCCATCGTGTATGGACCGCAAGGCGGCGTCAGCAGCGCGCGCGGCGACTATATGTTCAAAGCCCGCGCGGGCCATCATCTTGCGCCGCGCAGCCTTTCGAGCGGCCGCAATGTGTTCGAAGAGCTGGGCGGCGGCTTCGTGCTCTTCGCCTTCGGCGCGCCGCTTGAAGCGGCCGCCGCCTTCGAAAGCGCCGCCCGCGAATTGAAGATCCCGTTCAAGGTCGTCGCCGACACTTGCGCGCAGGGTCGCGAAGATTACGAGGCGCGGCTGATTCTGATCCGCCCCGATCAATATGTCGCTTGGGCCAGCGATTCGGCCGCGTCCGATGCAGGAGAGATTCTTTGCAAGGCGGCCGGACTAGTTTGAGGCCAGCGGCGCCTTTGTTTCGATATGGATCGCTTTTATTTCGCAGCCGCCCTGCATTCCGGGGCGGCTGCCGCCGTTTCTAAAGGAACGATTATCCGGAGGGCTTCAAGATGCTCGACATCAAGCCAATCGTCACGACGGCCTATGTCGTCGATCCCGTCCACCCTGTGCAGCCGGTGCGGTTCCCTGTCAAAAACGCGCACAAGCGGGGGACAATCGTCTCATTGTCGGAAGCGGGCCTTGATCTCAGCCATCGACTTGAACCGGTCGATCCTGAAAAGGAAAAAGAGCGACAGTCGCAAAAAGAAGCGGTCGATCATCTTCGCCACTTGGTGGCGCGCATCCTTAAACAGGAAGCGCAAGGCTGATGGCATGCCGCCGCCGGGGGTCGCTCCATATATTTCTAAGCGCTTGTCACGTTCAAGCAACTAGAACATGGCGGCGCATCTGACGGGACGCAGCGCAATATAGCGACGCTTGTGTCTCGATCTCCAGCAAATCTGAAATTAGCAAACGCCCCTAGCTTGGCCAGCATTGATTCAGATCAATGAGCGGTCGCTGCTTCGATGCCAAGCTTATTATGATTAGTGGGGCGGCATTGGGTCGCGCGCTTCTGACTTCGGGCAAAGCATATGACCTTTTCCGCCTCCGCTGGGTCCGAGCCCGGTAACAAAACAATGCGGCCGGGCGAGATGTCGCTGCTGGCGCTCTCAATTCTGTGCATTTTCGGCGCGCTCTTCATCGCGGGCCGGGCATATACGCCGGAATACGCCTTCCATGCCTATCTCTTCGCCGCCGCGAGCTTGTTTTCAAGCGTGGCTGTGATCGTCAGATATGTCAGGCGCCCCGCCGAGGTCCCGCCGCAAATGATCGGCGGAAAGCCGAATTATAATTATGGACCGATCAAATTCGGGTCCATCGCCGCCATCTTCTGGGGCATCGCGGGCTTCGCCGTTGGCTGCATGATCGCCTTCGAGCTCGCCTTCCCCGCGCTCAACCTTGATTTGCCATGGACCTCGTTTGGCCGCTTGCGGCCCTTGCATACCTCGGCCGTCATCTTCGCGTTTGGCGGCAATGTGCTGATTTCCACATCGTTCTATGTGGTCCAACGCACGTGCCGCGCGCGCTTGGCCGGAGCGCTGTCGCCGTGGTTCGTCATTCTTGGCTATAATCTTTTCATCCTGCTGGCGGGAACTGGCTACCTTCTGGGCATCACGCAGGGAAAAGAATACGCGGAGCCGGAATGGTACGCGGATCTCTGGCTCACGATTGTGTGGGTCGTTTATCTGCTGGTGTTTCTGGGCACCATCTTCAAGCGCAAGGAGCCACATATCTATGTGGCCAACTGGTTCTATCTCGCCTTCATCTTGACCATCGCAGTCCTGCACCTTTGCAACAACGCGGCGATCCCGATCTCGATCTTCTCATCGAAGTCCTACATCGTGTGGAGCGGCGTGCAGGATGCGATGATCCAGTGGTGGTATGGCCACAATGCTGTGGGGTTCTTTCTGACCGCAGGCTTCCTCGCCATCATGTATTATTTCGTACCCAAGCGCGCCGACCGCCCGGTCTATTCCTATCGCCTGTCGATCATCCATTTCTGGGCTCTGATCTTCATGTATATCTGGGCGGGGCCTCATCATCTGCACTACACCGCGCTGCCTGACTGGGCGCAAACCATCGGCATGGTGTTCTCGATCATGCTTTGGATGCCCTCCTGGGGCGGCATGATCAACGGGCTGATGACCCTTTCCGGCGCCTGGGACAAGCTGCGCACGGATCCCGTTCTGCGCATGATGGTCGTGTCGCTCGCCTTCTACGGCATGTCGACCTTTGAAGGACCGCTGATGTCCATCAAGGTCGTCAATTCTCTGTCCCATTATACGGACTGGACCATAGGGCACGTCCACTCGGGCGCGCTTGGGTGGGTCGGTTATATCTCCTTTGGCGCGCTCTACTGCATGGTTCCGTGGATCTGGAACCGCTCGAAACTCTACTCGCTGCGTCTTGTGGAATGGCACTTCTGGCTCTCCACGATCGGCATCGTGCTCTACATCAGCTCCATGTGGGTCGCGGGCATTTTGCAGGGCCTCATGTGGCGCGCCTACACGAGCCTCGGGTTCCTTGAATATTCCTTCATCGAAACCGTGGACGCCATGCATCCCTATTACATCATCCGCGCTCTTGGCGGCGTGCTCTATCTCGTCGGCGCCCTGATCATGGCGTGGAACATCTACAAGACCATCGCCTCGCCGGAAGCCGAGACGGAGCTTGTCGGGCAACCCGCGCTTGCAGCGGCGGAGTGAGGAAAAAAAATGTCACTCTGGGACCGACACGCAATCTTCGAAAAGAACTCCATCGTGCTTTTGTTTGGCGTTCTGCTCGTCATATCCATCGGCGGCCTCGTCGAGGTCTTGCCGCTCTTCTACATGAAGAACACGATCGAAGAGGTCGACAGCATCCGTCCTTACACGCCGCTGGAGTTGGCGGGGCGCGATATCTATGTGCGTGAAGGCTGCTATCTGTGCCACTCGCAAATGATCCGCGCCCTTCGCGATGAAGTGGAGCGCTATGGCCATTATTCGCTCGCTGCGGAGAGCATGTATGACCACCCGTTCCAGTGGGGCTCAAAGCGCAACGGGCCTGACCTTGCGCGCGTTGGCGCCAAATATTCCGATGAATGGCATCGCGGACATCTGCATAACCCGCGTTCGGTCGTGCCCGCCTCCATCATGCCTGGCTATCCATGGCTTGGAAACACCGATCTCGACGTCAAACATCTGGGCGACAACTTGCGGACGCAGCAGATCGAGGGCGTTCCCTATACCTCGGATCAGATCGAAAACGCAGCGATCGACGCGCGCGCGCAGGCGTCCGAGGATGATCCCGCTTTGAAGGCTTTTGCGAAGCGTTACCCCAAAGCCGTGGCGCGCAATTATGGCGGGCAGCCTGGTCGGGTGACGGAAGCCGATGCGCTGATCGCTTATCTGCAAATGCTCGGCACAAGCGTCGATTTCAAGATTTACGACGAAAAAGCCAACATCCGCTGAGGAGGACAAGATGGACATCGACGCCTTTCTCAAAGAAGCGCATCTGTGGAGCCTGCTGGTCGTGGGAATAACCTTTATTCTCATTCTCACCTATGCGCTCTGGCCCTCCCTGCAATCGCGATTTGATGAAGCCGCGAAGTTTCCCCTTCGTGAGGACTGAGCCATGACCGAATCCGGCGCCCACAAGCATGTCGACGCGCACAGCGGCATGGGGACGACAGGCCACGAATGGGATGGCATCCGCGAGTTGAACACCCCCCTTCCGCGGTGGTGGCTCAATATTCTTTACGCGACCATTGTGTGGGCGGTCTTCTATTGCATCGCCTATCCCGCGATTCCCTTGATCCAGTCCTTCACGCCGGGGGTTCTGGGCTGGAGTTCGAGACAGAGCGTCAATGACGAGCTGGCGAGCCTGCGCGCGCAGCGCGAGCCGATCGTGGCGGCGCTCTCCCAGGCGTCGCTGGACGAGATCGCGCATAATCCCCAATTGCGCACCTTCGCGATGGCGCAGGGCAAGGCCGCTTTTGCGAATAATTGCGCGCCCTGTCATGGCGCAGGGGGCGGCGGCTCGAAAGGCTACGCCAATCTGAACGACGACGATTGGCTGTGGGGCGGCACGCTTGAGCAGATTTCCGCCACCATAACCCATGGCGTGCGTGCGGATGACGACCTCTCCCACGCCGGCATGATGCCAGCCTTCGGGCGGGAGGGCATGCTTGACGAGCAGCAAATTTCCAATGTCGCCGATTATGTCCGGTCGTTGTCGCATTTGCCTTTGCCAGCGCAAGCGAATCTGGCGGCGGGTGCGGCTATTTTCAGTGAAAATTGCGCCGCCTGCCATGGCGCGGACGGCCATGGCGACATGGAGTTGGGCGCTCCCAATCTCGCGGACGCCATCTGGCTTTATGGCTCCGACAAGGCGACCATTGTGGAAGGCCTCGTCAACGGGCGTGGCGGCGTGATGCCGGCCTGGGGCGGACGCCTCGACGCCACGACCATCAAGGCGCTCACCATTTATGTTCATGCTCTTGGCGGCGGCCAGTAGGGGAACGTGATGGGGCCGATCTCATGAGCGTCAGACAGCAACAACTGGATGATGCGGCGTTAGCGGAGAGCGGGGTTGAAATCCCGCTCTATGCCTCCTCTAAAGCGATCTATCCGCAGAGCGTCGAAGGGCGCTATCGCAAAATAAAATGGGCCATTCTTTTCGTCGCCCTTGGCGTTTACTATTTCTTGCCATTCGTGCGCTGGGACCGCGGCGTTGACGCTCCATCGCAGGCCGTGCTCGTCGACATAGCGAACCATCGATTTTATTTTTTCTTCATCGAAATCTGGCCGCAGGAATTCTACTACGTCACCGGGCTCTTGATCCTGGCGGCCTTCAGCCTCTTTCTGATGAATTCGTTGGCCGGGCGAATCTGGTGCGGCTATCTTTGTCCTCAAACGGTCTGGACCGACCTGTTTTTGACAGTCGAGCGCTGGGTCGAAGGCGATCGCCGCGAGCGAATGATGAAGGCCAATCAGCCTTTCAACCTCGAGCGTTTCACGGAGCTGCTGCTTAAACATTCGACTTGGTTGCTGATCGCCTGGTGGACGGGCGGCGCCTGGGTGCTTTACTTCGCCGACGCGCCGACGCTGGTTTATAAACTGGCGACGTTTCAGGGCGAACCCGTCGCCTATGTCTGGATCGCCATCCTCACCTTCACAACCTACTTTCTTGCGGGATTCATGCGCGAGCAGGTCTGCACCTATATGTGCCCCTGGCCCCGCATTCAGGCTGCGCTCATCGACGAATGGGCGCTGAACGTCACCTATCGCTATGATCGCGGCGAGCCGCGTGGCTCCTTGAAAAAGAACGCCGCGCTCAAATCGACCGGCGTCAAAACCGGAGATTGCGTCGATTGCCAACAATGCGTGAATGTCTGCCCGACGGGGGTGGATATTCGCGACGGCCTGCAAATTGACTGCATTCAATGCGGTCTGTGCATCGACGCTTGCGACAACATCATGACGCGGGTCGGGAGACCAACGGGGCTGATCGCCTACGATACGCAAATCAACGTCGAGCGGCGACAAAACGGCCTGCAAGAACATCCGGTCAAGCTGATCCGGCCCAGAACAGTTCTTTACGCCACGCTGATCGTGTTTGTCGGCTCTCTCATGCTCATCGCCCTCGCCACGCGCAAAATGATCGAATTGTCCGCGCTGCATGATCGCAACCCGCAATATGTGACGCTTTCGGATGGCTCGATCCGCAATGGCTATACCTTGCGCCTGATCAACAGGCAGGCGCAGGAGCGCGTGTTTCTGGTCGGCGTGGAAGGTCTGGCGGGCGCCAGAATCGAAAGCTCGGGGCTTCCTGCTGATTCATCCGGACGGTTGATGGTGAGCGTCGGTCATGATCAAACGCTGGAACTGCGGGTTTTGATCACGCTTCCCGTCAGTCGCGTCGAGGACGTCGAAAGCCAAGATCTCGCCTTCCGCGCGGTGGAGCCCATCAGCGGCGCCGTCACGACGGTCGCCGATCACTTTTTCCTGCCGTAAAGGATCCAGCCTGTGCCAGCGACCTTGAATGACGCGAAGTCCGACGTCCGCGAACTGACAGGCCGCCAGGTCTTGTGGATGCTGCTTGGCTTTTTTGGCGTGGTCTTCGCCGCCAACGCCATCATGGCGCGAGCTGCGATTCAGACGTTTCGGGGCCTCGCCAACGACCATGCCTATACTGAAGGTCTTGACTATAATCACCAGATTCAGGCGGCGCACGATCAGGACGCGCTTGGATGGGCGGTGAGTGGAGCTTTGACGCGGATCGCGCCCGGGCGCACGCGGATCACAGTCACCCAGATGAACGCGCAGCGCGAGGCGAGCGAGAACGTCACCGTCGATCTGGCGTTCGAACATCCGGCGGATCGCGAGCGTGACAAGGAGCTCACATTGGTGAAGACCGCGCCGGGCCACTATTCGGGCGAAGTCGAGATCGAGCCCGGCCAATGGGGCCTGACGCTTCGGGTGTCGCAGAACGGCAAGCCTGTTTTTCAATCTCTGAACAGGGTCGACATCAGCGACCGGAACCCATGAATGATGGCGGAAGACCGCGACTTCTCTCATTTTGTGCGTGGTCCGGTCGACGGCTTGCTCACGCTTGATCTGATATTCGAGAATGTAGATTGCGCGGCGTGTTTTAATGACATCGAAGAAAAGGCTCTGGCGCTGCGAGGCGTCGAGCTGGCGCGGGTCAACGTGACCTGGGGCCGCATGACGGTCGCCTGGCGTGAGGGCGAGGCGAGCGCCGCCACCGTGCTGGACCATCTGGCGCGCTGCGGCTATCGCGCGCATCCGTTGCAAGCGCAAAACGCGGAACTGATCGAGCGGGACCGCACCAGCCAATTGTTGAGATGTCTGGCGGTCGCAAGTTTCGCGGCCATGAACGTCATGCTGCTGTCGGTCTCGGTCTGGTCTGGAAATGTCACGGACATCACGCCCGAAACGCGCGATTTCTTTCATTGGCTTTCGGCCTTGATCGCACTTCCGGCCGCCGCCTATGCCGGACAGCCCTTTTTCCATTCAGCCTTCATGGGCCTGCGCGCGCGACGGGTGAATATGGATGTGCCCATTTCGCTCGGCATCTTGCTTGCGCTGGGCATGTCCGTCGTCGAGACGGCCTTGCATGGCGAACAGGCCTATTTTGACTCCGCATTGATGCTGCTGGCGTTCTTGCTGCTGGGGCGCGTGCTGGAGCAGATCATGCGACAGAAGACGCGGGTCGCCGCAGGAAACATAGCGGCCCTCAAGGGACGCACGGCCCATCGCATTCAGCCTGATGGATCGCTGATCGTGGTGCCCGTTGACGTTCTGGCGCCTGGCGACGAAGTTCTGGTGCGCGCCGGAGAGCGCGCGCCCGCCGACGCCGTGGTCATCTCGGGCGCCTCGACATTGGATGAAAGCGTGATCACGGGGGAGACGAACCCTCGCAGCGTATCCGCAGGATCCTCCGTTCATGCGGGCTCGCTGAATTTTGCAGGTCAGTTGCGCTTGCGTGTGCTCAAACCTGGCGCCGCAAGTTTGATAGATGATGTGGCCGCGCTGATTGAAAGGGCGGGAGAGGCGCGTTCGCACTATCGCCGCCTTGCGGACCAGGCCTCGCAGATCTATGCGCCAATGGTGCATACGGCGGCGGCCGCCACGGCCATCGGCTGGATCATCGCCGGGGCGAGCGTGCATGATGCGCTCATGACAGCCATATCGGTGCTCATCATCACCTGTCCCTGCGCGCTGGCGCTTGCGGCGCCGACGGTTCAGGTCGTCGCCGCCGGGCGCCTTTTCCGCGCGGGCGTCTTCCTCAACACGCCGGAAGCTTTGGAGCGGCTGGCGGGGATCAATACGATCGTATTCGACAAGACAGGCACGCTAACCTTGCCGCGCCCGCAATTGCTGAACCGGTCGCAAACGCCGGAGGCGCTTTTGCAGGCCGCCGCGAATCTCTGCCTCTCAAGCCGCCATCCGCTGGCTGTGGCGCTGGCCGCCTGCACCCGGGGCGAAGTGCTGACGCAAGCGCGTGAGATCAGCGGCGCTGGCGTGGAGGCTTTTGTCGGAGCGGAACGCTGGCGCCTTGGAAGCGCGGCGTTTTGCGACATTCCAGAGGGCGGCCATCGGGAGGCCGCTTCCGCGTCTATCCTCTATGTTCGGTGCGGCGAGGCCTTCGCCCCGCTTGTCATGGACCAGATGCTTCGCCACGATGCGGTGGCGACCCTGGCGCGGCTGCGCAGCGAGGGTTTCGCCGTCTCCATACTTTCAGGCGACCACGAATCCGCCGTGCGTCCCGTGGCGGCGCAATTGAGCGTGGACGATTGGCGGGCAGGGTTGAAACCTGCCGACAAGATCGCGGCCCTGGAGGCGATGAAGGCGGCGGGAAAACGTGTTCTGATGGTGGGCGATGGGCTGAACGACGCGCCCGCGCTGGCGGCGGCGGATGCGTCCCTGTCGCCGATGTCGGCGGTGGATCTGGCGCAGGCGCAGGCTGACGCGGTGTTCCTGGGCGAGCGTCTGGCGCCAGTGGCGGAGGCCCTATCCGCCGCGCGCCACGCCAGATGGTTGATGCGGGAAAACCTCGGCCTCGCCGTGGTCTACAACGCCATCGCGGCGCCCCTCGCCATAGCGGGCTATGTGACGCCGCTGATCGCAGCCCTTGCGATGTCGGGATCGTCCATTCTGGTGACGCTGAACGCTCTGCGGGCGCGTGCGCCTTCGGCGGGGGGCGCGACCAGCGCGGACGCGCCTGCGTCGTCGCTATCGCCCTCCGCACGCCCGGGAGCCTCGCCATGAATGTGCTGGTCTTCCTGGTTCCGCTTGCGCTGTTTCTTGGATTGATAGGCCTGTTCGCCTTCGTCTGGGCGCTGCGCAATGGCCAGTATGAGGATGTGAAGGGCGCTTCCCATCGCATCCTGTCCGACGATGATCTGCTCAAATGACCTTTTCCGGGCGCGAGCGGGACTCTGGGGACGCGAGCCGCGCGGGGCGGCTGGCGTGCTTCTGCCCTCCGGGCGTCGCCACGCCGGGGGAGCGACGGTTGACGGGCGCTGGAGGGCTGCTGCAACTGGCGGCGGGCTTCGCGCTCGCAGTTCTGTCGCAGACCCTGGCCGCCAGTCTCCTGCCTCTTGCGGGCCTGTGGCTGGCGCCCCGGCCCTCGCTGATGGCCGCGCCCTATATGGCGATGCTGATCGGTGCGGCGGCGGCCACTTTTCCCGCGTCCTTTCTGCTCGACGCATTCGGGCGCAGGGCCTCCTTCGCTCTGGGCGCGTCGCATGGGTTGGCAGGCGGCTTGATGATGGCCTGGGCTCTCTCCGCCTCAGCTTTCTGGCCGTTTTGTCTCGGCGCCTTCTGGCTGGGCGTCGCGCAGGGATTCACGCTCTTTTATCGCCATGAGGCGGCGATTGGTCAGACGCTCAAGGACAAGAGTGTCGCGATCAGCCTCGTCTTCGGGGCTGGCGCCTGCGCTGGGCTGATTGGCCCGGCCTTGCTTCTGGCGCTGGATCGCCTGGCGCCCGCAGGTCGCGATATCGGCGTGGCGCTGGCGGCCGCTGCGGCGCAAGTCCTGGTATTGACCGTGGCGATCCTCGCAGCCCCCGCCATGGTCGTGATGTCGGCGGTAAAATCAGTGCGGCCAGCGTGGCGGGATTTCATTCTCGCGACGGCGGTCGCATCGGCGGCATGGTTCGGCATGACCGCGCAAATGTTGGCGACGCCGGGGGCGATGGTGGGCTGCGGAGTCGCGCTTTCAGCGGTGTTCGGCGTCATGGCTTTTCATGTGATGGCCATGTATGCGCCAGCGTTCCTCGTGGGATCCCTTGCGACGAGATTCGGCGTCGCAACCGTCGCGGTCGGCGGGCTCGTGCTGGTGATCGGCGCGAAGCTGCTCACGCCGGGCGCCTATGCGGCGCCGGATTTCGCCCTGCGTCTCGGGTTGCTGGCGGTGGGCTGGTCGCTGGCGACAAGCGCCGCCACCTTGTGGCTGCATCGCAAGGGAAGTCCCGCCAGATTGTGGCTGGCGGGCCATGACGCGATTTTGTTTGCGGCCGCGCTTGCAGGCGCGGCCGTCTCCGCATGGCCCATGGTGGGCTTTGGCTGAAGGCCGCCGTCAGGCTCCGGTCACGGTTCCCAGAATCGCAGTTGGGTCGGACACGGTCGCATTTGTGGCGAAGGCCACGAAATGATCGGGGCGGAC
The DNA here is from genome assembly GCA_903902915.1 of uncultured Hyphomicrobiales bacterium. Taxonomy (GTDB): domain Bacteria; phylum Pseudomonadota; class Alphaproteobacteria; order Rhizobiales; family Beijerinckiaceae; genus Terripilifer. Next base: position 73,442 of record CAIUWR010000053.1, read on the forward strand.
CAGAATCAAGTTCGCCTCATAGGCGCTGCGCCCATCGGCGAAACTGTCGCGCACGACTTTGAGCGGAACGCCGCCGGACCTGGCGGCCGCCTCGATGGCCGCGACATCCCGCTCGTCTGCGTCGAAGGCGAGCAGGGTGAAGCCCGCTCCCAATTCCTCGAACACATTGCGCCCGCTGGACAGCGTTTGCGGCGCCAGATGGTGCCCGGCGCGCGCCTTGAAGCTATGCGCCCCCACGGCGCCAGTGGCCCCGCCAGCGCCGCCGACGATCAGCGGCGAGCCTTCGTAGTTGGGCTCGAAACTCTGGACCTCCCCGCCCACTGCGGAGGCGCGTCCGGCCCAGGCGCGTTCAAAATCGTCCCGGTCGCGCGCCGGATCATGGGCGCGCAGAAAGGCGCGATCCTCAGCGATGAAGCTTTCGATGAAATCGCGCGCAGTTGACGCGAAGACCGGCTGGCGCTCCGCGCTATAGGTCTCCAGCAAGCCGGGGGCGGCCCAGCCCTGGAGCGTTGCGGCGAGCTTCCAGCCCAGATTGCGCGCGTCCTCAAGGCCTGTGTTGATGCCATAGCCGCCATAGGGGGGATGGCTGTGGGCCGCGTCGCCCGCGATGAACAGACGCCCGGCGTCGTATCTGTCCGCCACCGCCACGCGCAGATCCCAGAAGCCGATGTGCTGGAAGGCGCAATCGAAGGGCGCGCCCACCACCTGTTCGAGATAGGCGTGGAAATCGAAATTGTCGCGTGTCGTGCCCACGGGTACGGGGGCGTGGAAAAACCAGTTTTCGCCGGTATCCACGCGGCCAAAGAAACGCCAGTAGCCATCGAGTTCGGGATGCAGCACGTTGAAGAACGACTTGCCTTTGAAGTGCGCAAGCAATTCGTTCAGCTGCTTCGAGCGGAACACGAGCAACGCCATGCGGCTTTCGTGATCCGATGACGTCTGGGTGATCCCCGCCTCCTCGCGCACCAGCGAACGGGCGCCATCGCAACCCACCGCATATTGCGCCCGCACGTCACGCAGGGCGCCGTCGGCGGAGGCGATGGTCACCGTTACGCCAGCGGCGTCTTGCGTCACCTCCTGCGCTGTCCATCCATAGAGGGTCGCGATCTGCGGCAACTCGGCGGCGCGGGCGCGCAGGGCGGCTTCGGTCTCGTATTGGGGCAGCCGCTCATTATCGCGGAAATAGTAGGGACGAACGATGACGCGCTGGTACCAATCGTAATGATAGGGGCTGAGCAGCGTGCCATAGGCGACGAGGCCGCCGATGCCGAAATCCACCGGAATGGGGGAAGCCGCGCGAACGGCCTCCTCGACGCCCCAGACATGGAAATGCTCCATGGTGCGCTGGGTCAGATTCTGGCCCTTGGGGATGGGTTGCGGATTTACATGTCGTTCGATCACGAGGCAATTGACGCCGCGCTGTCCCAGTTCAATCGCCAGCCCCATGCCCACAGGGCCGCCGCCTACGATCACCACATCCGCCGCTTGTTGTTCCATTCGGTCTTGCGCCTTCCCTGCATGGCCGTAGCCCGTCGGGGCTTATAAGCATATTCGGCAAGCGGTTAAAGGCGTCGTTCGCCCTGGTCGTGGCGCCAGGGCCAATCATGCGCCAACCTTCGCAGTCTGGCCGATGATGAGTTGCAATCGCGGATGCCCCGGCTGGCCTTCGTCAGCCGGGATCGCAGGCCCATTCACGTCTGGCGCATGCCGATCTGCCCTGCGGCAGGAACCGCGCTCGCATTAGCGGCGTTTGTCCGCCCGTAGATGGACGCCGCAAGGACGGAGACCGCCATGCCCGCCAAATCCGCAGCTCAGCAAAAGGCCGCCGGTGCGGCCCTTTCCGCCAAGCGTGGGAAGACGCCTGAGAGCAAACTCAAGGGCGCTTCCAGACAGATGGAAGAGACGATGAGCGAGCAACAACTTGAAGAGTTCGCCCACACCAGACGCAAGGGCAAGCCCGAGCATGTCGACAAATAGGCGCGGGCGGAACGTCAGGCGGAGTCGTTGTTCGCCAAATCATCAAGTTCCTTGAGGGCGTCCGCTGGCAACTCAAGCGCAGCGGCGGCGATATTTTCCCGCAAATGCACGAGGGACGAGGTGCCGGGGATCAGAAGGATGTTGGGCGAACGGCGGAGCAGCCAGGCGAGCGCGACCTGCATGGGCTGAACGCCGAGGCGTGCCGCGACAGCTGACAAAGTGGAGGACTGAAGCGGAGTGAAGCCACCCAACGGAAAGAACGGAACATAGGCGACGCCGTCGCGCGCAAGGTCGTCGATGAGGGCGTCGTCCTCACGATGCACTATATTGTAATGGTTCTGCACGCAAACGATGTCGCAGATGCGTCGCCCTTCCTGCACCTGCGCGGCCGTGACATTGCTCAGCCCGATGTGGCGCACCAACCCCTGCCGCTGTAGATCGGCCAGAATGGTGAGCGGCGCTTCCAGCGATCCCTCGACCGGGTGATGGGGATTGAACATGCTGCGAAGATTCACGACGTCGATTGCCTCCACGCCCAGATTGCGAAGATTGTCGTGGACGGCCTGGGTCAGCTCCTCGCGTGAGAAGGCAGGTATCCATGACCCATCCGCGCCGCGCAGCGCGGCGACCTTGCTGACGATCACAAGATCTTCGGAATAAGGCGCAAGCGCCTCGCGGATCAGCTGGTTGGTGATGTGCGGTCCGTAGAAGTCGCTGGTGTCAATGTGATTGACGCCACTGGCGACAGCCTCGCGCAGAACCGCCAGAGCTGCATCATGGTCTTTCGGCGGGCCGAAAACCCCAGGCCCAGCAAGCTGCATGGCTCCATAGCCGAGCCGCTTGACGATACGGTCGCCGAGGGTGAATGCGCCAGACGTGTCGATAACGGACATGATGGATCTCTTGGAAAGGCAAGGACAGTTGGACGGCCTTCATAGCACGTCTGCATGAAGCATCTGTGGAAATCGGACGATTCTCCCGTCGTGACCATGCGGGACAGCCGTTGACGCCTCGCCATGAAAACGGCTTCGAATGGGACGCTCGCTGCAACTCGAAGTGCAGCTGAGCCCGCGGATCCTGGCCGGGATCCGCGAGACGCAGGCTTGGTTCCAGTCGGGAGATTTGAGTCATGGCGATCCATGAGGTGCTTGTCCGGCGGCTCTTCATCGTTGAAGAACGCTTCATGCTGGCTGTGCGGATCGACGCTGACGATGCGAGACTTGTCAGTCGGATGTCAGGGGGCGCCAAACGAGAATTAGCCATCCAGATGGAGGCCAAGGATCGCACGCTCGCCTTCATCCAGACGGCCATCGAGGAGGGAAGCTGGGATAAATACCCACTGCACCGCGAGGTGCTCGTCGCTGGTCCGCCCGAAGTCGGGCGCGTCGTCATTGATTTTTTGACCGATGAGGAAATCGCCAGAGAGCGCGCGCTCGAGACCGAGCTTGCGGACTCCGGCGTGAGCGCGCGCTGGCCCAACAGGCTGAGGTGGCTGTCTCGCTGATTCACGCAAGGGCGCGGCGCGTCTCAGCTACAAGGCGCAAAGCGCCTCATGCTGACCAGTCGTCCCTGAAATTCAAGACTTCTTCGTGAAAGGACTGGCGGCCGCTTCGCCTTTGCCCTGGCCGAGCTTGTAGGCGGAGGCGCCGACTTTTGGTTTGTCCTTGTCCGCCTTTGGCTTCTTCGTTTCCTTGTTGCTCTTCATTTGCCCCTTGGCCATTTCAGTCTCCTGCATTGACCGGCGAAAGGCCCCGGAATAATTCAAGGCTAGCAGATCATCGGGCTCGTGGCGAATGATGCGCGTCAAAGCCTCGTTCAATTCTGCAGGCGGAGCCTTATGCGTGGCCCCGGAGGCCCCTGCAACATCGGCTTTCGAGATGATCGTTTCCTTCGCGCCCTTATCGCGGCTTTCGCCTGCTGGCTCTAACGCCTATGCTTGCGAATTGTTTCCGATGGAAGCTCTCCAAATTCCTTCAGGTAATGACGTGAAAAGTCGGAAGGGGACGGAAAACAAAAATCATATGCGACGGAGGCGAGTTTCATTTTCTGACTTTCGTCTTTCAACAGCCTGTGCGCGGCATGAAGGCGCTGCTTTCTAAGCCACTCCTTTGGACGCAGGCCGAAAGCCTTTTGAAACGAATATTGAAGAACGCGGGCGGACAATCCGCTTATTTCTTCCATTTTTGACAACGAAACGGATTGGGTCAAATTGGCGCGCAGGAATTCGCATAAATTGAAAACTTCGCGTCGAGCGCGTTCCGTCGAGGGATTTGTGATGACGTTTTTCGACATGATGTTCGGGTTGAGAAGCCCGACGCACAACCGATAAATTGAATCGTCTATCGCAAGCTGCCCGAGCACGTCGCAATTGCCGTCTACAGCGTCGATCAGGCGAAACATTTTCTTGAAAAGTTCGACGAACGAGACGCCTGCTGATTGAAGGGCGGGCAATCGCGTGGTCGGCTCGAGCACATTGAAATTGTCGAGCCCGATCATATTTGCATAGACGGAATTCAACTTGTTCTGATTCAAGGATATGCATACGGAGCTGCTGAAAGTCGCCCTTTGAATTCGGCTTTCCGGATAGCTCAAAAAAGCGGAATTCCCGGATACGGTGGGAAAAATGCGGTCGCCCACCTGGATTTCCACCGCGCCGACCATTGGAATTAAAAGGTCAAAACCAAGCTCGTCGTCCCTGTCCAGATATAATGTTCTGTGGGAAAAACAGTGCAATGATAATCCATTTATAAGGATAGACGATCGTTTTGAGTGGAATCGTGTTTCTTTGTTCAGGGCCGAAATCGAGTTAACTGTCGGTATGGCGGCCGAAAGAACGTCGCCAAACAAGGTGGCATTAGATGAACTTCGCGCCCTAGCGTTATTGAACGCCAATGCGGGTATCATGCCATAGCTCCTGTTTCAGCTTCTTCCATCATTTACTGATGATAGCGTAGGCGTGGCCGGGATAGCAATCCGTCTTTGCTAAACTATATTTCACAGACCATGCGAGACGCCACATTTTTCGGTTTTCAGGTAGAGATTTTCGCAATTGATATAGTGCGCCAGACGACTCCCGCTGCGGCTCTTTATGAAAACGCGAATATCATCCGATGGACGACGAGCGGACGAGCGCAGGGCGCTGGAAGGAAATGGATAAGCCGAAGCTGCAAATATAAAATAAAAAAACAAGTATTTTGTCATAAAAGCTTACGCGGGTAAGTCTTAACAGCCAAGTCTCAGGCGGTGTTACATCAAAATCACAGTAATTTGCTTTCGCCATTACTCTACTTGTGGTTTTTTTCAAAAAGAGTGACTGTCGAATTGTGGTATGGGGACCAAGGAGATTCACAAATGAAGAAAACGGTACTTATGTCGGCAATCGCGCTCGGGGCGATGGCTGTTACAGCCTCGGCGGCTGATATGCCGGCGCGCGGGCCGGCGGTGGCGCCGGCGCCCTATCTGGCTCCGGTTTTCACCTGGACCGGTTTCTATGTCGGCGTGAACGCCGGCGCCGCCTGGCATGGCAACGACAACTGCCCTGGCTTCTACAACTATACGAGTTCGACCGGCGTCATCGGAAACCGTGTGACCGCCTTTGCGCCCGCATGCAATACCGACCACACCGCCTTTACGGGCGGCGCGCAGGCCGGCTTCAACTGGCAGTTGGGCTCCGTGGTCTACGGTCTTGAAGGCGACGTGAACTGGGTCGGCAACGATTCCAAGCGCGGCTTCGGGAATTACACCTACAGCTCTATCACTTATTCGCTGGATGGCGATCCGCAGAGCAGCGTGCTCGGCAGCATCCGTGGCCGCCTCGGCTGGTCGTTCGACCGCGCCCTTCTTTATGTGACGGGCGGCGCCGCCTTCCGCAACAACAGCGGCAACGACGTGATTTACGCTTACAACAGCAGCAATGTGCTTGTTGCGACCTATTCGGCCAACTCCGACCGTAACAGCGTCGGCTGGTCGCTGGGTGGCGGTCTTGAATGGGCTTTCACCAACAATGTGTCGTTCAAGCTCGAATATCTGCACTCGGCGTTCAACCGCGACAACGGCGTCTACCTGACGCCGACGAGCTCTTATTCGAACTATGTGTTCAGGAACGATCATAACTCCGACTCGATCGACCTGGTGCGTTTCGGCATCAACTATCGCTTCGGCGCGCCTGTCGCGCCCGCCCCTGTGCTTGCCCGTTACTGAAACGATCGTTCGTGGGTGCGTACCGCCGCCCTCCGGCGACGGAGACTCATGACCAGAACCCTCGCGGACCTGTCCGCGAGGGTTTTCCTTTTGCAGGGTCGGCCTTGTCAGCCGGGTTTGCCAAGACGCGCGCAAAGCGCCCTGGCCGATTCCCGCAGCGCCGCGCCTTGCGCGCTGGACAGATCCGCCGGAAAGGCCTCGCTCGGGCCGATGAGCGTCACCACGCCCTGAATGGCGCCAGCATAATCGAAGACCGGCGCAGCCAGCGCGGCCAGTCCGCTGTTGAGCATATTGGCGGTGAAGGACAGGCCTTGCCTGCGCACATCGGCAGTGATCGCCTCGATGTCCGAAGCTGACCAGCGGCCCTGCGTCCTTTCGGCGTGCAGAAGGTCCGCTCCTTCGCCTTTGCGCAGATGCGCCAGAAAGGCGCGGCCGGTGGCGGTGGAGAGCAGCGGCAACACGAATCCAAGACGCGAGGCGAAGGGCAGGGGCCGCGCGCCATTCACATTCAGCACGATGCAGGGACCGCGTTCGCTCCAGACCGAGAAATGGGCTGATTCGCCGGTGCGCTCGCGTAAGCAGTCCAGCTCCTCGCGGGCCAGCGCCACCACATCCAGCGCCCGCATGGCCGCCACCCCGAGCCGCAGGGCGAAGGGGCCGAGCTGATAGCGGTTGGTGCTCTGGTCCTGATGCACGAGGCCCTCGTGCAGATAGCTCGCGAGATAAAGATGCGCCTGGCTGGTGGGCATGTCCGCGCTGGCGGCGAGCTGGGTCAGGGACATGGGCGCGCTGGCGGCCTCCAGCGCCCGGATCAGGCGAAAGCCCACCGCCACGGACTGGATGCGCCGCCGCTCGGGGGCGGATCGCGTCTCGTGTTCTGTTGGCTCCCCTGTGCTCATCGCCGCAGCTCGTTCCCGTGATCAGAGTCTCAGTGGTGGCATGATCGTCCGGCAGGCTCAAGCGCAGATGCCTATACAATGTATAACCCGGCTTGACGTAATCCAGCCTAGGGGGCAACGTCCAGGCAGAATCCTTCGCCAGGGAGAGACAGTCATGCGGGGCGCCATTCGCAAGCTCTACCATTTCGCCTATCCCTGCCGGGACGCGGAAGAGACGCGCCAGTTCTACGAAGACCTGCTCGGCCTGCCGCTCGTCCATTGCATGCAGGTTGATGCGGTGCCCAGCTCCGGTGACAAGGGGCCTTACGCCCATATTTTCTTCGAAATGGGCGACGGCTCCTATCTGGCGTTCTTTGATCTCGGCAAAGGCGAAATGCCTGCGCCGTCCCCCAATACGCCCAGCTGGGTGCAGCATTTCGCCATGGAGGTGGAGACGCTGGACGAAGTGCTGTCCTTCAAGACCAAGCTCGAGGCGGCTGGCGTCGAGGTGAAGGGTCTGGTGGACCATGAATTCATCAACTCGATCTATTTCTTCGACCCCAATGGTCTGCGGCTGGAGATCACCACCCGCACCGAGGCGCCCGGCTTTCTGGAACATGCGGCGCGCGAGGCCCATGGCCTGCTGGCGGACTGGACGCAATTCAAGCGCAACGGCGGGGCCGCCGACTGAGGCCGCCGCTTTGATCCGCTGACAGGAGACAACCCCTTGAACAAAGCGCAGCCTGTGGCCTGGGATCGCGTGCCGATCACCCTGTCCTTCGCCGAACAGCTCAAGATGACGGAGACCTATGGCTTCAGCGGAAGCCAGGGCCGCACCGTGCTCGAAGGCCAGCGCCTGCTGCCGCGCGGCCTGCCGTCGGACACGGTCTATATTTTCATGCATCCGGCCTCGACCTTGCAGCTCCTGCCCATGCCCATGGCTTTGGCCGATGCGGGCCTGCATGTGATTTGCGCTGGCAGCCGCTACGCCAAGAACGACAGTGCGCTGATCATGGAGAAGGTCGCCTATGATCTGGGCGTCTATATGCGCCATGCGCGCGAGGAGCTTGGGTATAAAAAGGTGATTCTTGTCGGCTGGTCCGGCGGCGGGTCGCTCTCGCTGTTCTATCAAGCGCAGGCCGAAAACCCCTCGATCACCCAGACCCCTGCGGGCGATCCCTATGACCTCAAGGGCGCGGGGCTGCGGCAGGCCGATGGAATCATCTTCATCGCCGCCCATCTGAGCCGCGCCGAAACCCTCACCGAATGGCTCGACCCCTCGGTGCTGGACGAGCTGCGCCCGGACGAGCGCGATCCCGCCCTCGACATCTATGCGCGCACCTGCCCGGCGCAGGCGCCCTTCGACCCTGATTTCGTGGCGCGGTTTCGCGTGGCGCAGCTGGCCCGCAACCGCAAGATCACCGTCTGGGCGCAGGACACCCTGGATTTTCTGCGCGCCAGGAATGATGGCGAGATGGAGCGCGCCTTCGTGGTCCATCGCACCATGTGCGATCCCCGCTGGATCGACGCCAGCCTCGACCCCAACGACCGCAAGCCCAACTGGACCTATCTGGGCGATCCGCGCACGGTGAACGCTGGTCCCGCAGGCCTCGCCCGTTTCTCGACCCTGCGCTCATGGCTCTCGCAATGGTCCTATGATCTGTCGAACGCAAAGGGCCCGCTGAACGCCGCCAAGATCCGCAATGTGCCGGTGTTGCAGATCGAGAACACCGCCGACGACGCTGTGCCAGCGACCCATAATCCCGCGATCCGCGCCGCTTTGGCGACGCCCGATCAGGAATATCTGCAAATCGAAAAGGCGACCCATTACTATCTGGGCCAGCCCGAATTGCTCGCCCGCTGCATCGGCGCCGTCATCGAATGGAGCGCCCGCAAGGGCCTGCTGGCCAATCCGCCGCTCTGATCGCTCAACCCGCTTCACTCCCTTCCGGAAGATCGCACCTTCATGTCCAGTCAAGCGCCCATCGCAATTATCGGAGCCGGGATCGGCGGGCTCGTGGCGGCGCTGGCCCTCATCCAGAGGGGCATTGCGGTCGATGTCTATGAACAGGCCTCGGAGCTGCGCGAAGTGGGCGCGGGCCTCCAGCTCGCCGCCAATGGCACGCGCGTCCTGATCTCGCTGGGTCTGGGGGAGGCCGTCGAAAACATTTCCTGCGTCCCCGAGGGCAAGGAGGTCCGCCTCTACAACACCGGCCAGACCTGGAAACTCTTCGATCTCGGCCAGACCTCGGTCGAGAAATATGGCGCGCCCTATTGGATGTCCCATCGCGGCGATCTGCACAGGATTCTGGTGGACGCGGTCGAGGCGGCGCGGCCCGGCGCCATTCGCCTCGGCCACAAGCTGACGGCTTTCGAACAATCGGCCTCCGGCGTCGCCATGCATTTCTCCAATGGCGCAACCGCTGCGGCCAGCGCCATGGTGGGCGCCGATGGCGTCCATTCCGCCGTGCGGCAAATTCTGTTCGGCGACATGCCCGCGCAATTCATGGGCGTGGCCGCCTGGCGTGGGCTGGTGCCGATGGAGCGTCTGCCCAAACATCTGCAACGGCTGGTGGGCTGCAACTGGGTCGGGCCGGGCGGGCATGTCATCACCTATCCGCTGCGCGGCGGAAAGCTGCTGAACTTCGTCGCGGCTCTGGAGCGCGACAATTGGGCGGTGGATTCATGGACGGAGGCTGGCACGCAGGCCGAATGCGCCGCCGATTTCGTCGGCTGGCATGACGACATTCAGGAAATCGTCCGCCATATCGACATCCCCTATAAATGGGCGCTGCTGGGCCGCGAGCCCCTGCAAAAATGGTCGGTGGGCCGCGTGAGCCTGCTGGGCGACGCCTGCCATCCCACCCTGCCCATGCTGGCGCAGGGCGCGAATATGGCCATCGAGGACGGCATGGTGCTGGCCCGTTGCCTCGCGGGCGAGCCCGATGTGGCCAAAGCTCTGAAACAGTTCGAAACCGCGCGGGTGGAGCGCACCAGCCAGATCGTGCGCCGCTCCACCGAGGCGGCCAAACGCTTCCACAATCCCGCGCTCGCCGATCCCGCTGGCGCCGCCGCCTATGTGGACCGCGAGTGGACGCCCGAAAAGATCGAGGCCCGCTATGGCTGGCTGTTCGAATATGACGCCATGGAAACGCCGCTTCCGGCGGTGCAAGGGCCGGATTGATCGGTCATGGATCGCCGGGAGGGGCGACGTCTCGTCGCCCTCTTGTGGCGGCGATCGGATGTCGCCGCTCTAAGGGAACACCGGACGACGGGACGTCGTCCCTCCCGGGATTCAGCCACCGTTTCGCTTCGATAATTCAGATCATTAGCCAGCATACCCTCCCCCCTGTGGGGAGGGTCGGCCGCGCCAGCGGACGGGGTGGGGGTCGCGCGATGGCGTTCGTTGGCTCGGTTGCGAAGGCGCCAACTCCCGATATGCGTAGACCCCCACTCTCTAATCTCTCCCCACAAGGGGGAGAGAAGTTGCTGGCGTCGCGCCTCACT
>CAIUWR010000054.1 GCA_903902915.1 uncultured Hyphomicrobiales bacterium
CTGACGCAGGTCGGCAGGTGAATAATCGGTCCGAAGTGGCAGGGCTGATGGCATGGCGCGAATCTCCTCGCGCCAAGGGAATCAGAACTTGAACTTCAGGGGAATCCCCAATGAGTCAGGTCAACGCGCCGTTGGTATTAGTCGTTCATAATGAGAACGGACCGTGCGCCAAAACCAGGTTGCATCAAGCAACATCTCGTGATCGCTAAATTCGCCGGTCGATTGTCGTCTGATCTCCTCTGGCGCCCAGTTTGGCAGAACGGCGCGAATCTCATCAAAGCCTGTAAACGTGAGCCTGCAAAGATAGGCGAACAGCCCATCATCCGTATCGAAAAATGTCTCATGAAGGTCATTTAGCCCCCGCGTTGAGGCGAGCTTGCACCGTTCGGAGAGAAGTTTCATCTCATCCTGAAAATTCATGAGGAATAACCTGTCATCATGTGACATTTTAATTTGCTCCTTAATAGCCCAGAGGAGAAAGCGCGCAGTCGCTGCTGTAACCGTCCCCGCGGGAGGCTTGATCAAAATTTGCTTGATAAGCCCAACCAAAATTCAGGAAAAAACTTAATCACAACAATAGAGCATTCACAATATCCTGAATCGAAGCAAATCATGCAATTGGCGGATGAAAGTCGCCCAAGCGATATGTCGGCGTCGGAGTTCATGGCGTTTAGCCCGCTGCGCCAACGCCAAGCCTCGATTTGAACCCGCCACGAGCTGCAATCTCTACTTCGTCCCGTACATCCGGTCGCCCGCGTCGCCAAGGCCCGGCACGATATAGCCGTGGTCATTGAGATGGCTGTCGATGGCGGCGGTCCAGATGCGGATGTCGGGATGGGCGACGCGCAGCTTCTCGATGCCTTCGGGGGCTGCGAGCAGGCAGACGAAGCGGATCTCCTTCACGCCCCTGTCCTTCAGCAACTGCACGGCGGCTGCGGCTGAATTGCCGGTGGCGAGCATGGGGTCCATGAGGACCACGAGGCGGTCCGCCACATCCTGCGGCGCCTTGAAATAATATTCGACCGCCTCCAGCGTCTCGGGGTTTCGATAAAGCCCGATATGCGCCACCCGCGCGGAGGGCGCCAGCGCCAGCATGCCGTCGAGAAAACCCGTGCCCGCCCGCAGGATCGGCGCGAAGACCAGTTTTTTGCCCGCCAGAACCGGCGCCTGCATCTGCGCCAACGGCGTCTCGATGGTGACTTCGTGGGTGGGCAGATCGCGGGTCACTTCGTAGCAGAGCAGCGTGCCGATCTCGTTCAACATCTGGCGGAAGCTTTTCGTCGAACAGGTCTTGTCCCGCATCAGCGAAAGCTTGTGGCGCACCAGGGGGTGGTCGACGATGGTGACGGCATCCATGAGCCAATCCTCGAAATCGTAAAAATCATCGCGGCAGCAAGCGCAGCCCGTATCGAATCTCACCACCACGGCCTCCCCGCAAGGGGCGCAGCAAGGCCAAGGTGCGCGGCGACGCTCGCCGCGATGTCGGCGAAAGTGTCGCGCGCGCCGAGGGGGCCGCCAGCGACGCCCGGGCCAAAGGCCAGCACCGGCACATGTTCGCGCGTGTGGTCCGTGCCGCGAAAGGTCGGATCATTGCCGTGGTCGCCGGTGAAGACCACCAGATCGCCGGGGCGCAGGCGCGTCGCCAGTTCAGCCATGCGCGCGTCGAAGGCTTCAAGACAGGCGGCTGCGCCCGGCACGTCGCGGCGGTGGCCGAATTCGGTGTCGAGATCGAGATAATTGGCGAAGATCAAGCCGCCGTCGGGGAGCCTGTCGAGCGCCGCGAGAGTCTTGTCGAAAAGATCCATATTGCCCGCGCCCTTGATCTCCGCGCCGGTATGTCGATGGGCGAAGATGTCGCCGATCTTGCCGATGGAGACCACGGGCCTGCCAGCTTCCGCCGCCCGGTCCAGCAGATTGCCCATGGCGGGCGGCATGGCGAAATCCTTGCGGTGGGGCGTGCGTTTAAAAGCGCCGGGCGCCTCGCCCACGAAAGGCCGCGCGATGATGCGGCCGATCCGCAGGGGGTCGCAGAGCCTGCGCGCGCGGCGGCAGAGGTCGTAGAGCCGCTCCAGCCCGAAACTCTCTTCATGGGCGGCGATCTGCAACACCGAATCGACGGATGTGTAGACGATGGGCTTGCCGGTGCGGATATGCTCCAGCCCCAGCTCTTCGATGATCTCGGTGCCGGAGGCGTGACAGTCGCCAAGAACCCCCGGCAGTCCACCTTCTGCGATCAGCGCCTGCGTGAGCGCGGCGGGAAGGCTTGGCCGCATATCGGGGAAATAGCCCCAGGCGAAATCCGCCGGAGCCCCCGCGATTTCCCAATGGCCCGACGGCGTGTCCTTGCCCTGCGAGGTCTCCACCGCATGGCCCCACAGGCCCAGCGCTTGTGCGGGCGCCGCGACGCCGGGCAGCGCACGGCCGCGCGAGGCCTCAGCCGCGAGGCATAGGCCAAGGCTGGCGAGGAAGGGAATGCGCAGTGGCCCCTGCCGCAACCCCTCGCGGTCGCCCCGCCCCAGCGCGCAAGCCTCCACGATATGGCCGAAGGTGTCGGCGCCCGCATCGCCAAAGGCGGCTGCATCTTCTGCGCCGCCGCAGCCCAAGGAGTCGAGAACGAGAAGCAGGGCGCGGCTCATGGTCACCTACTGGCTGACGACGCCGCTCGCATCCGCCTCGATATTGAAGGCGGCGGCGAACAGGGCGCGCGTATAGTCGCTGGCTGGCTGCGCGAAAATTTCCGCCGCCGGTCCGCTCTCCACCACCTTGCCGTGGCGCATGACGATGAGGTCGGTCGCCAGCGCGCGCACGACCTTCAGGTCATGGCTGATGAACATATAGGCGAGGTTGCGGCGCTTTTGCAGATCCCGCAAAAGGTCGACGATCTGCGCCTGAACGGACATGTCGAGAGCGGAGGTCGGCTCGTCCAGCACCACGAAACGCGGCTCCAGCGCCATGGCGCGGGCGATGGCGATGCGCTGGCGTTGGCCGCCGGAGAACTCGTGCGGATAGCGATCCATGGCGGCGGGATCGAGGCCGGTGTCCGCCAGAGCCTGCGCCACGATCTCGCGCCGCTGCCGCCAGTGCAGATGCGGGCTCTGGATGGCGAGCCCCTCCTCAACGATCTCCGCCACGGACATGCGCGGCGACAGCGACCCATAGGGATCCTGAAACACCACCTGCAAATCGCGCCGCAGCGGCCGCATCCGTTTGGCGTCATACCCGTCGATGCGTTGGCCGAGATATGCGATAGGGCCTTCGGAGCGGATCAGCCGCAGCAAGGCGAGGCCGAGCGTCGTCTTGCCGGAACCTGATTCGCCCACCACCCCCACCGTCTGCCCCGCGCGCACGGTGAGGCTGATCCCATCCACCGCCTTCACATGGCTGATGGTGCGGCGGAAGAAGCCGCGCTTGATGGGAAACCACACGCGGATGTTGTCGCCACTCAGCACGGGCTCTGCGGTGGGGTCGGCGATGGGCGGCTTGCCCTTGGGTTCGGCGGCGAGCAGCGCGCGCGTATAGGCGTGCTGGGGGGCGCGGAACACCTCTTCGGTGGGGCCAGCCTCGACAATTTTGCCGCGCTGCATGACGCAGACGTCGTCGGCGATCTTGCGCACGATGCCCAGATCATGGGTGATGAACAGCATGGCCATGCCGCGCTTGGCTTGCAGGTCTTTCAGCAGCCGCAGGATCTGGGCCTGCACGGTCACGTCGAGCGCGGTGGTGGGCTCGTCCGCGATGAAAAGATCGGGCTGGTTGGCGAGCGCCATGGCGATCATGACGCGCTGGCGCTGCCCGCCCGAGAGCTGATGCGGATAGGCGTCGAGCCTATTGGCGGGATCGGGAATGCCGACCTCCTCCAGAAGCTCGATGGTGCGCGTGCGGCGCTTGGCGGCGCCGCTCATGCCATGCAGCTCCAGAATTTCGCCGATCTGCCGGGCGATGGAATGCAGGGGGTTGAGCGAGGTCATGGGCTCCTGAAAGACCATGGTGATCTCATCGCCCCGCACCCGCCGCAGCGCCTCCTCATTGGCCTGCAACAGGTCTTGGCCCTTGTAGAGCACTGCGCCCGACGGATAGCTCGCCGAGGTCGCGCCCAGCAGCTTCACGATGGAGAGCGCGGTGACGGATTTGCCCGAGCCCGATTCGCCCACCAGCGCCAGCGTGCGCCCGCGCTGCAACGAGAAGGACACGCGTTCGACCGCCAGCGCTGTGCGCCCGCCCTGATGGAAGGCGATGGACAGATCGCGCACGTCGAGAAGGGGAGTGGGTTCGACGCTCACGAGAAGGTCTTTCTGGGGTCGAAGGCGTCGCGCACCGCTTCGCCCACGAAGACGAGCAGCGACAGCATGAGCGCGATGACGAAGAAGCCCGTCAGCCCGAGCCAGGGCGCTTGCAGGTTGGACTTGCCCTGCAACAGCATCTCGCCCAGCGATGGCGAGCCGGGCGGCAGGCCGAGGCCGAGAAAATCGAGCGAGGTGAGCGTGGTGACGGAGGCGTTCACCACGAAGGGCAGAAAGGTCAGCGTCGCCACCATGGCGTTGGGCAGCAGATGGCGGAACATGATTTTCGCATTGGAGAGACCCAGCGCGCGCGCCGCGTTCACATATTCGAAATTGCGCGCCCGCAGGAATTCCGCGCGCACCACATGCACCAATGACACCCAGGAGAAGAGCAGCAGAATCCCCAGCAGCACGAAGAAGCTTGGCGTGATGATCGAGGAGACGATGATCAGAATATAAAGGTGCGGCAGCGACGACCAGATCTCGATGAAACGTTGAAACACGAGATCAAGCCAACCGCCGAAATAGCCCTGCACCGCCCCGGCCAATATGCCGATGACGGAGGATATGCCCGCCAGCACGAGGCCGAACAGGATCGAGATGCGGAAGCCATAGATGAGCCGCGCCACCACATCGCGCCCCGCGTCGTCGGTGCCCAGCCAGTTCATTTCAAGATCGCGGCAACTGGCGCCGGGCCTGTCCGCGAACCGCTGCGCCAGCACGCCCGCGCATTGCTCGGGGCTCAGCGACCAAGTGGGGGGCGAGGGGGCGGGCGTCGGCAGATCGAGATTGTGGGTGTTGTAGGAGAAGCGCACGGGCGGCCACAGCATCCAGCCATGCGCCTTGATTTCGTCGGCGATGACGGGATCGCGATAGTCGGTCTGCGCGAGGAAGCCGCCGAATTTCTCTTCCGGATAGTCAGTGACAATGGGGAAGAGAATTTCGCCCTTGTAGGAGACCACGATGGGCCGCTCATTGGCGATGAACTCGGCGAAGAGAGACAGGACGAAGAGGACCATGAAGATCCAGAACGACCAATAGCCGCGCTTGTTGCGCTTGAAATTATCCAGCCGACGCCGATTGACCGGCGTCAGATGAAACAGCCCCTTGCTCGGCAAGGCGGGCGCCAAGGGTGTGGCCGCGCTGGCTGTCAACGTGTCGCGAAGGGCCTGGTCGCTCATTCAGACCTCCCGCGTTTCGAAATCGATGCGCGGATCAATCCACGTATAGGTGAGGTCGGAGATCAAATTCACCACAAGGCCCAGAAGCGCCAGAATATAGATATTGGCGAAGACCACCGGATAGTCGCGGTTCATCACGGATTCATAGGTGAGCAATCCAAGACCATCGAGCGAGAAGATGTTCTCGATGAGAAGCGAGCCCGTGAAGAAGGCGCTGACGAAGGCGCCGGGAAAGCCAGCGATGACGATCATCATGGCGTTGCGGAACACATGGCCATAAAGCACCTGCCGCTCGTTGAGCCCCTTCATGCGCGCCGTCAGCACATATTGCTTGCGGATCTCATCCAGAAACGAGTTCTTGGTGAGGAAGGTGGAGGTGGCGAAAGAGCCCAGCACCAGCGCGCTCACCGGCAAGACGATGTGCCAGAGATAATCCATCACTTTGCCCACAAGCGACAGTTCCGCGAAATTGTCGGAGAAGAGCCCGCGCGAGGGAAAGATCTGCCAGAAGGAACCGCCCGCGAACAGGATGACCAGCAGCACCGCGAAGAGGAAACTGGGAATGGCGTAGCCCACGATCACGACGCCCGAGGTCCACATGTCGAAACGCGAGCCATCCTTCACGGCCTTCTTGATGCCCAGCGGGATCGAGATGGCGTAGGACAATAGCGTCATCCACAGGCCCAATGAGATGGAGACAGGCAGCTTTTCCTTGATCAGGCCGAGCACCGACGTGTCGCGGAAATAGCTGCGGCCGAAATCGAAGGTGACATAATTCTTGATCATCAGGAGAAAGCGT
Organism: uncultured Hyphomicrobiales bacterium; assembly: GCA_903902915.1. Classification (GTDB taxonomy): domain Bacteria; phylum Pseudomonadota; class Alphaproteobacteria; order Rhizobiales; family Beijerinckiaceae; genus Terripilifer. Next base: position 6,261 of record CAIUWR010000054.1, read on the forward strand.
TCGGCGGGCGGCTTGTCGAAGCCGAATTGTTTTTCCAGCTCTTCGATGAATTTCGGATCGAGCCCTTGCGAGCCGCGATAGCGCGTGTCGGCGGCCTGCGCCTGCAAGCTGGAGCCCAGATCATTGGCGCCCGCGCCGATGCGGCCCGACGTGCTCTGGTCGAGCCCCTGCAATTGCGCGAGCACACGCTCCACCGGCCCGCCCGGCGCGAATTGCACGATGACGAAAGAGATCAGCAGGATTCCCAGGATGGTCGGAATCATCAGGAGAAGTCGGCGCGCGATGTAAGCAGCCATGTGATGTCAGCCCCGCATGCCGATGTGTGCGGCTTTCGCCTCATCCCACCACCAGGTGGCGGGCGCGCCCGTGCCGAATTTCGGCGTTTGCGCGGGCCGCGAGAAGACGTCCCAATAGGCGATGCGCGTCTTGCCCGAATACCACATGGGCACCCAGTAGCGGCCCGCCCGCAAGATGCGGTCGAGCGCGCGGCAGGCCACGGTGAGATCGGCGCGGTTGTCGGCGCGCGCGATTTGATCGAGCAGCGAATCGATGGCGGGATTGGAGATCCCCGATATATTGCCCGAGCCTTGCGTATTGGCCGATTGCGAAGAATAGGAATTCTTCATCTCGACGCCCGGCGTCGTCGAGCCGCCCATGGCGAAGCTCGTCATGTCGAAATCGAAAGAGTCGAAGCGCCGCTTGTATTGCACCGTATCGACCGCGCGAATGCGCGCATCGATGCCCAGCCGCTTCAGATTGGCGATGAAGGGTTCGGTGTGCGGTTGAAACACCGTCGAGGAATCCAGGAACTCGATGGCGAAGGGCTGGCCATTGGGCAGCTTCAACTGCGCGCCCTCGCGCTTGCAGCCCGCCGCGCGGAGCAGTTCATAGGCCTTGCGCAACAGGGCGCGGTCGGAGCCCGAGCCATCGGAGACCGGCGGCAGCCAAGGCTCGCCAAAGACATCGTCGGAGAGCTGCGCGCGGAAAGGCTCCAGCAGCGCAAGCTCGTCGGCGCCGGGCTTGCCGACCGCCTTCATGTCCGAATTGTCGAAATAGGAGGTGATCCGGCTATAGGCCGAATACATGATGTTTTTATTGGTCCATTCGAAGTCGAAGCAATAGTTGATCGCTTCGCGAATGCGCACATCCTGAAACTGCGGACGGCGCAGATTGAAATGCCAGCCCTGCGTGCCCGTCGGCGCGCCGCTCGGCAATTCCTCGCGCTTCACGCGCCCGTCGCTGACGGCGGGAAAGCCATATTGGGTGGCCCAGAAGCGCGCGGTATATTCCTCGTGATAGTTCAGCTTGCCCGACTTGAAATCTTCGAAGGCGATCTGCCGTTCGCGATAATAGTCCCAGCGCACCTTGTCAAAATTGTTCACGCCCACATTCACCGGCAGGTCGGCGGCCCAATAATCCCTCACGCGCTCATATTCGACAAAGCGTCCCTGTTCGAATCGCGCGACCTTGTAGGGGCCTGAGCCCAACGGCGGCTCAAGGCTGGAGGCCTCGAAATCGCGCGAGGCGTAATAAGCGGCTGAGAAGATCGGCAGGCCTGCGACAATCAGGTGCATGTCGCGGCTGCGGTTGGGCGAAAACTGCACCTTCACCACAAGCTCGTCCTCCGCCTCCGCGCTGGCGAGTTCGGCGAGGATGGTGCGGTAGATCGGATGGCCCTTGGACTTCAGCGCGTTCAGCGAAAAGGCGACGTCCTTGGCGGTGAGTTTCGAGCCGTCGTGGAAACGCGCCTGTGGGCGCAGCATGAAACGATAGGTCAGCTTGTCGGCGCTGATGCGGACTGATTCGGCGACAAGGCCATAAAGCGCATTGGGCTCATCCGCGCTGCCCGCCATGAGGCTGTCGAAAGTCGCGTCGACGCCAGCCGCCCCATCGCCCTTGAAGACATAGATGTTGAACGTGTCGAAGGTTTCGAAATTCTGATTGCCTGACGTGTTCGTGATCTGGACGATCAGCGATCCGCCCTTGGGCGCCTGCGGGTTCACATAGCCGAAATGTTTGAAATCGGCAGGCTGTTGCAGCTCGCCGAAGGTGGAGAGCCCATGGACTTGCGTTTCGCCCGCTTCAGCGCGCGCGTGGCGCAAGCCCGGCAGCGCGAGGGCGCCGAGGCTTGCGGAGGCGGTGTTCAACAGACGGCGGCGGGTCAGTGCCATGGGCGGGCGGTCTCCTTCAGGGGCGCGCTGCGCCCACTGATTCGCGAGGATTATGTCGCTTTTTCGAAGTCCCGCCACCCGGTCGCGGCGGCGCCCCCGCCTCACATGCCGCCGAGCACCTCGGCGACGTTGAAGATGTCCTTGTCGCCGCGCCCGCACATGTTCATCACCATCAGATGATCCTTGGGCTTTTGCGCCGCCAGTTCGCCGACTTTGGCCAGCGCATGGGCGGGCTCGAGGGCGGGAATGATGCCCTCCAGACGGCAGCAGAGCTGGAAAGCGTCCAGCGCCTCCTTGTCGGTGGCGGAGAGATATTTCACCCGGCCCACGTCCCGCAGCCAGGCGTGTTCCGGCCCGATGCCGGGATAATCGAGGCCCGCCGAAATGGAATGGCCTTCCAGAATCTGCCCGTCGTCGTCCATCAGCAGATAGGTGCGGTTGCCGTGCAGCACGCCGGGCTTGCCGCCCGCCAGCGAGGCCGCATGGCCATTGGGCTCGGCGAGGCCATGGCCCGCCGCCTCGACGCCGAAGATTTCGACGCTGGGGTCGTCGAGGAAAGGGTGAAACAGGCCGATGGCGTTGGAGCCGCCGCCAATGGCCGCGACCAGCGAATCAGGCAGGCGCCCTTCGGCGGCCATCATCTGCTCGCGCACCTCATTGCCGATGACGCACTGAAAATCGCGCACCATCATGGGATAGGGATGGGGACCGGCGGCGGTGCCGATGCAGTAGAAGGTCGAGTCCACATTGGTGACCCAGTCGCGCAGGGCCTCGTTCATGGCGTCCTTGAGGGTGCGCGCGCCCGACTGCACGGGCACCACGGTAGCGCCCAGCATCTTCATGCGGAACACGTTCGGCGCCTGCCGCTCCACATCCACCGCGCCCATGTAGACGATGCATTCAAGGCCATATTTGGCGCAGGCGGTGGCGGTGGCCACCCCATGCTGGCCAGCGCCGGTCTCGGCGATGATGCGCTTCTTGCCCATGCGCATGGCCAGCAGGATCTGCCCCAGCACATTGTTGATCTTGTGCGCGCCGGTATGGTTCAGCTCGTCGCGCTTGAAATAGATCTTCGCGCCGCCGAAATGTTCGGTCATGCGCTGGGCGTAGTAGAGCGGCGAGGGGCGTCCGACATAATGGGTCGCCAGATGGTCAAGCTCGGCCTGATAGGCGGGGTCGGCTTTGGCCGCCGCATAGGCCTTTTCCAGATCGAGCACGAGCGGCATCAAGGTCTCGGCGACGAAGCGTCCGCCGAACATGCCGAAATGGCCCGTGTCGTCGGGGCCGGAGCGGAAAGAATTGGGGTGATCCTGCAACAAGGCGCGAACTCCTGACGGTGGTGTCTTTTAGGCGGTCTTTGGCGCAGAACCAAGGGCCGCCTGCGCGGCGCGCGCTCGAGCCATGAAAGCCTCGATGAGGGCGGGATCTTTCATCCCCGGCGCGGTCTCCACCCCGGAGGATACGTCGATCCCCGGCGGGCGCGTGGCGGCGATGGCTGCGGCGACGCTCTCGCAATTCAGCCCGCCCGAGAGCATCCAGGGCTTGTGGAAGGCGCGCGCGCGCAGCAGGCTCCAGTCGAAAGCGTGGCCATTGCCGCCGGGCCGCGTGGCGTCTTTCGGCGGCTTGGCGTCGAAGAGGATGCGGTCCGCGACCTCTTCAAAGGCGCTCAAGGGCGCGAAGTCGGCTTGCGTGCTGACGCCAAGCGCCTTCATCACCGGCAGACCGTAGCGGGCCCGTATGGCGGCGACCCGCCCGGGCGTCTCGCGGCCATGCAGTTGCAGAAGATCGGGCGAAAGCGCCGCCACGACCTCGTCGAGATAGACGTCGTCCGCGTCCACGCTCAGCGCCACCTTGAGGGCGCGGGAGCCGGTGATCGCGGCCAGATCGCGCGCCTGCGCGAAACCGATATGGCGTGGGCTTGGCGGGAAAAAGACGAAGCCGACCATGTCCGCCCCGCAATCAAGGGCGGCGCTTAGGGTGGCGGGGGTCGAAAGGCCGCAAATCTTGATGGTGAGGGAGGCGCTCATGCGTGTCATATAGGGGCTCGCGGCGCCGCCCGCCACAGGACAGAACGTCCCGGCTCAGGGCGTCTGGGCGCCCCGCGCAGGCAGGAGAGGCATATTGCGGATGCGGTCGACCTCCGCGCGCAGATGGGCCACATCGGCACGCGCGTCCCGCAGGGCTCGGCGGTGACGTCCCTGCGAGAACCAGGTGGCCACGCCGCCAGCGACGACGCCTATCACGCCACAGGCGAACATCACGAAAAACAGCGGCGCTTCAAAGCGAAGGCCCGGAACGTCGGACCCGAAGGGATCAATGACGACCGGGACGATCTGCCTGTTCATGATGGCGAATGCGACGATGACAATGGCGATCGGGGTCAGGATCAGCCACTTCAGAAAGGTTTTCATCGCACACTCCGGCTGGCGCGCCAGCCTTTCCCGAAAGCCAGGGCTGCTCAGCCCAACTGCTGCTCGTTCAGGCGCTCGCGCAGTTCCTTGCCCGTTTTGAAGAACGGAACGGCTTTTTCGTCAACGGATACATTGGCGCCGGTGCGGGGATTTCGACCCTGCCGCGCATCGCGCTTTTTGACGGCGAAAGCGCCGAAGCCGCGCAACTCGACCCGGTCGCCGCGCGCCAGCGCGTTCGTAACCTCGTCGAGAATGGCGTTCACGATGTTTTCCACGTCGCGAAGGTAAAGATGCGGGTTGTTTTCAGCGATACGTTGCACAAGTTCTGATTTAATCATTTCCGTTCGATCCGTTTTGAAGCGCCAAATAGGCCGTTTGCACAATTAATTGACCAAATCAGCATGCCAAATGCTAAGCAAACCGTCAAGAAACCACTCTTCCCTTGACGCCTCCAACTTACGTAGGGTGAGGGCTGGCCCCTCGAGGCCCATGAGGGCGGCGCCTTCAGCCGCCATGCCTAAAAGCCCAAGGCCGTCTAACCGCCGCCGCTTCTTCCAGTCCCGCACGGGCAAATGTTTTCCGATGTGTTTTTCCTGCTCAAGCCAGGCGATGGCGTCCTGTTCCGAGCCCAGTCCGTCGATGAGCCTGAGCGACAAGGCCTGACGCCCAGTGAAGACGCGCCCGTCCGCCACCTGATCCAGCGCCTCGCCATTGATGTCGCGACGTTCGCGCACGAGATCCTTGAACCAGTCGAATGAGTCCTTCACCAGAGCGGCCAGCGCGGCGCGCGCTTCGGGCGAGGTCGGCTCATAGCCATTGGGAGCGGCTTTGAGGGGCGAGGACTTCACCTCCTCCATCTTCACGCCCACCGTATCGAGCAGCTTGGAGACATTCGGAAACTGGAACAGCACGCCGATGGAGCCCACCAGCGAGTTGCCCTGCGCCACAATATGGTCCGCGCCCATGGCGGCGATATAGCCGCCCGACGCCGCCATGCCGCCGACCAAGGCCACCACAGGCTTCTTCTCGGAGAGTTTGCGAATGTGATCATAGAGCCGTTCGGCGCCGGTGGTCGTGCCGCCCGGACTTTCGATGGACAGGATCACGCCCGCGGCATGGGAATTCGCCACATCGTCAATGAGCGTCAGGGTCTCGCGGTCGCCCGTGATGATTCCATCAATGGAAATGCGCGCGATATGGGGTTGCAACCGGGAGGGGCCGGCGCCCGTCAGCCGCCAGAGGAGGGCCCCCGCCGCCACGATCAGAAAAACAAAGGCGGCGACGCGCCAGAAGGTCACCTTGCGGCGCAAATTGCGGCGGTCGAGGAGATAGTCGGAAGTCTGTTCCGGCCCGGCCATGGCGATCTCATCTGTGGGTGATCGGTCGTGGCGGCAACCCTACCCCCGGCGCCCTTTGCGGGCAATGGCGAGGGATCAAAAGAAAAGGCCCGCACCATTGGCGCGGGCCCTCGTCATTTGGCGTAGCGCAGCCCGCAGGCCGTCGCCAGCTTAGTCCTTCTTGTCGCCGCGCGCCTTGAGGGCCGCGCCAAGGATGTCGCCGAGCGAGGCGCCCGAATCCGCCGACCCATAGGTGGCGATGGCTTCCTTTTCCTCGGCCATTTCAAGGGCCTTGATCGACACGGAGACCTTGCGGGCCTTGCGGTCGAAGATGGTGATGCGGCCATCGACCTTCTCACCAACGGCGAAGCGCTCGGGACGCTGATCCGCACGGTCGCGGGCCAGTTCGTTGCGCTTGATGAAGGCGGTCATGTCGGTGCCCACGATGGTCACCTCGAGGCCGCCTTCCTTCACTTCGTTGATTTCGCAGGTGACGACTGCGCCCTTGCGCAGATCAGCTTCGCCTTCGACCTTCTGGGCGAAGGGGTCGCCGCCGAGCTGCTTGATGCCCAGCGAGATGCGCTCCTTCTCGACGTCGACGTCGAGAACCTGCGCCTTGACCATGTCGCCCTTCTTGTACTCTTCGATCACCTGCTCGCCCGGACGCTTCCAGTCGAGATCGGAGAGATGGACCATGCCGTCCACGTCGCCATCGAGGCCGATGAAGAGGCCGAACTCGGTCTTGTTCTTGACCTCGCCCTCGACTTCGGTGCCGACGGGATGCTTCTGCGCGAAGGCTTCCCAGGGGTTCTGAAGGGTCTGCTTGAGGCCCAGCGAGATGCGGCGCTTGACCGAATCCACTTCGAGAACCTGCACGTCCACTTCCTGGCTCGTCGAGACGATCTTGCCGGGATGGACGTTCTTCTTCGTCCAGGACATTTCGGACACGTGGATCAGGCCTTCGATGCCCGGCTCCAGCTCGACGAAGGCGCCGTAGTCGGTGATGTTGGTCACGCGGCCATGCAGGCGGGCGTTGAGCGGGTACTTGGCCTCGATGCCCTGCCACGGATCTTCGAGCAGCTGCTTCATGCCGAGCGAGATGCGGTGGGTCTCGTGGTTGATCTTGATGATCTTCACGCGCACCGTCTGGCCGATGTTGAGCACTTCGGTCGGATGGTTGACGCGGCGCCAGGCGATGTCGGTGACATGGAGCAGGCCGTCGATGCCGCCCAGATCCACGAATGCGCCGTAATCGGTGATGTTCTTGACGACGCCCTCGATGACCTGACCCTCTTCGAGGTTGGCCACGATCTCATGACGCTGCTCGGCGCGGCTCTCTTCGAGGACCGTGCGGCGCGAGACGACGATATTGCCACGGCGACGATCCATCTTGAGGATCTCGAAGGGCTGCGGCACGCCCATGAGCGGGGTGACGTCGCGGATCGGGCGAATGTCGACCTGGCTGCGCGGCAGGAAGGCCACGGCGCCGTCGAGATCGACCGTGAAGCCGCCCTTGACCTGATTGAAGATGACGCCGTCGACCTTTTCCTTGGCCTCGAACGCCTTTTCGAGCTTGACCCAGCTCTCCTCGCGGCGCGCCTTGTCGCGCGAGATGACGGCCTCTCCGAGGGCGTTCTCGACGCGCTCCAGATAGACCTCGACCTCGTCGCCCACCTTGAGGACGATGTCGCGGTTGGGGCCTGCGAATTCCTTGAGTGCGATGCGGCCTTCGGTCTTCAGACCGATGTCGATGACCGCGACATCCTTTTCGATGGCGACCACGATGCCTTTTACGACCGAGCCCTCATAGGCCTCGTTCTCGGAAAAGCTCGCGTCGAGCATGGACGCAAAATCGTCGCGCGTGGGCGCGAAGCTGGACATGGAAGATGACATTGGGACTCCTGAGCGCCCTGGTCGGGCATGCGCCGGCGGTTAGAGTGATCCTCGCCTCATTCCGCCGGCGCCCGCCACGTTGGACGGAGCCACCGCCTTGCGGCGGGCCGGCGCAGACCGGCAGTCAGAAGCAAACAGAGCCCGCGACCAGAAGCCGCAAGCGCGCGCTCTTTAGCAGCATGGGCGCGGGTTCACAAGTCTGCGTGCGGGCGCAAAGCGCCATGGCGCCCCATCGCCCGCCACCGATCCGCAAGCGCAGGGGGGACTTTTTTCAGGCGTCCCGCCCCGTCCCGTTCAGCGCATTCGCGGGATCCCAACCATAGGTCAGCGTCTCGAAGCGCATGGCGCGGGTGTCGATCAGCAGCAAGCGGCCCACCAGCGTCTCGCCAAAGCCGGTGAGTTCGCGCAGAACTTCCAGCGCCATCATGGAGCCCAGCACGCCGGTCAGCGCGCCCAGCACGCCAGCCTCCGCGCAGGCCGGAACGGCGCCGGCGGGCGGCGCTTGCGGGAAGAGGCAGCGATAGGTGGGGTTGGGGCGGCCCTGCACGTCGCGCTCATGGGGGCGCAGGGTGGTGAGCGAGCCGTCGAAGGCGCCCACGGCGGCGGTCACCAGGGGGCGGGCCTCGAAAAAGCAGGCGTCGGAGACGGCGTAGCGCGTGGCGAAATTGTCGGAGCCGTCGGCGACCAGATCATAGGCGCGCACCAGTTCGCGGGCGTTGGCGGGCGTGATCCGCAGGGGATGCGCCGTCACCTTCACATGAGGGTTGAGGCGGGCCACCGCCTCTTGCGCACTCGCAACCTTCAAACGTCCGATGTCGGCGGTGGTGTGCAGCACTTGCCGTTGAAGATTGGACAAGGAGACCGTGTCGTCGTCCACCACGCCGATTTCGCCCACCCCCGCCGCCGCCAGATACTGGATCAGCGGCGAGCCGAGCCCGCCCGCGCCAATCACCAGCACCCGTGCGGCCTTGAGCTTCTGCTGGCCCGGCCCGCCCACCCCATGCAGGACGATATGGCGGGCGTAGCGTTCGATTTCGTCGGGGGAGAGAGGCGATGTCATGGCGCGACCTTACCAGCGGCGGCGGGCGCTGACGAGCGGGCGCTTCCCCCCCGCCGCCGCCTCCGCTACATAGCGGGCTGGAGACCACCTTGCGCATTTCCCTCATCATCCTGATCGCGCTGACCCTGCTCACGGGCGCGCTCTTCGCCCTCCAGCCGGAGCTTGACCTGGCTGGATCGGCTTTTTTTCATGGCGGAACCGGCTTCGCCGGCGACCAGCCGTTCCTGAAGGCCCTGCGCGCCGTCCTTTACTACCTGCCCGTCGGCGTGATGGGCGCCTTTGCGCTGGCCTGGATCGGGGCGCGGCTCGGGCTGCCGATCCCGCCCGCCCTGCGGCCAAGCGGGCGCAGCGTGATGTTTCTGACGCTGGGACTGGCGCTGGGTCCGGGACTTCTGGTGAATGCGGTTCTGAAAGACAACTGGCGTCGGCCACGGCCCGTGCAGGTGACGCAATTTGGAGGGCCGCTCGAATTCCGGCCCTGGTACAGGACGGACGGCGGCTGCGTGAAGAACTGCTCGTTCGTTTCGGGCGAGACCTCCGGCGCCTTCTGGCTCGTCGCCCCGGCCAGCCTCGCGCCTGCGAGCCTGCGCCTGCCCGCCATGGCGGCGGCGCTGGGCGTGGGGCTGACGACGGGCGCGCTTCGGGTTGCTTTCGGGGGACATTTTCCGTCTGACGCGATTTTCGCGGGGCTTTTCACCCTCCTGCTCGTGGCCTTGCTGCGCAGGATCCTCATCAGGCCCGACACGCAAGGCTTGCGCGATGACGATCCGCATCTATAGTCCCGGCCCGACCGTGGCCGCCTCCGGCCCACACTGACGAGTTTCGATCCATGGCCCAGAAAGACATCAAGCGCGTCGTCCTCGCCTATTCCGGCGGCCTCGACACCTCCATCATTCTGAAGTGGCTCCAGACCACCTATGGCTGCGAGGTGGTGACCTTCACCGCGGATCTCGGCCAGGGCGAGGAGCTGGAGCCCGCACGCAAGAAGGCCGAGCTGCTGGGCATCAAGCCAGAGCACATCTTCATCGAGGATCTGCGCGAAGAATTCGTCCGCGATTACGTCTTCCCGATGTTCCGCGCCAACGCCCAATATGAAGGCGTCTACCTGCTGGGCACCTCCATCGCCCGCCCCTTGATCGCCAAGAAGCAGATCGAGATCGCCCGCATGGTCGGCGCCGACGCCGTTTCACATGGCGCCACCGGCAAGGGCAACGATCAGGTCCGCTTCGAGCTTGGCTATTACGCCCTGGAGCCCGACATCAAGGTCATCGCCCCCTGGCGCGAATGGGACATGAAGAGCCGCGAACAGCTCATCGCCTTCGCCGAGGAACATCAAATCCCCATCGCCAAGGACAAGCGCGGCGACGCGCCCTTCTCGGTGGACGCCAACCTGTTGCACTCCTCGTCAGAGGGCAAGGTCTTGGAAGACCCCTGGGTCGAGCCGCCGGAATATGTGCATATGCGCACCATTTCCCCCGAAGACGCCCCTGATGTCGTCACCGAAATCGTGATCGACTTCGAAAAGGGCGATGCGGTCGCCGTCGATGGCGTCAAGATGTCCCCCGCCACCCTGCTCACCAAGCTCAATGAACTTGGCCGGGCCAATGGCGTTGGCCGTCTCGACCTCGTCGAGAACCGCTTCGTGGGCATGAAGTCGCGCGGCGTCTACGAGACCCCCGGCGGCACGATCCTGCTGCAAGCCCATCGCGGCATCGAGTCCATCACGCTGGATCGCGGCGCGGCCCATCTGAAGGATGAGCTGATGCCGAAATACGCTGAGCTGATCTACAACGGCTTCTGGTTCTCGCCCGAGCGCGAGATGTTGCAGGCCCTGATCGACCGCAGCCAGGAGCTGGTGACCGGGCGCGTGCGGCTCAAGCTCTACAAGGGCAATGTGCGGGTGGTGGGGCGCCAGTCGCCCTATTCGCTCTATGATCAAGACCTTGTGACCTTCGAGGAGGGCGCCGTGGCCTATGACCATCGCGACGCGGCGGGCTTCATCAAGCTCAATGCGCTGCGCCTGCGCACCCTTGGCAAGCGGGATCGCAAGACCGGACGCTGAAGCATTCGGGAACCTTGAGCCGCCCCCGGAGTCCTGTCTTTGTGTCCCGGTGGGCGGGACGCCTCCGCCGGAGGCTGAATGCGCCGATACCTGTTCGCGGCGATCGCCGCCGTGCTCGCGCTGGTCGCGGCAGTCGCCCTTTCCGCCTGGTATTTCGAGCGGCCCACCGTGGTTCGCGTCGCGGTGGCGCGCGACACGCCCGATCTTCAGCTGATGACGGCCGTCGCCGCCGTCATGTCGCGCGAACGCGAGACCCTGCGCCTGCGGATCATCCCGGTCGAAAACGCCAGCGCCAGCGCCGCCGCGATAGATGACGACTCGACCGATTTCGCAGTGGTGCGCACCGACATCGACATGCCCAAGCAAGGGCAGACCGTTGCCATCCTGCACCGCAGCGCAGTGGTCATTCTGGCGCCGGGAGGCTCGGGAATCACCCAGATCGCCGATCTCAAGGGCCGCAACATAGGCGTGCTGACCAACCGCTCCGGCGGGGAGGCGAACGCCCGGCTCGTGGATGTTCTGCTGGCCCATTATGACGCAAGCGAGGGCGCCCGAAAGCTGACGCTCACCGCCGACGAAATCCCCCAGGCCCTCGCCGACCGGCGAATCGACGCACTCATCGCAATCGGCGACCCCGCGACGGATCAACTGAACGACGCGCTTTCAGCGGTGGCGGCGGCAGGACATGGGCCGCCGGAATTCGTGCCGGTTCTGGAAGGCAAGGCGCTCGCCCAGCGCTCCCCGGTCTTCGAGCCGGTGGAGGTGCCGCGCGGCGCTTTCGGCGGCGCCAGCCCGCGCCCCTCGCGCGACATCCAGACCATCGGCGTGAGCACGCGGCTTGTGGCGCGCGCCCGCGTGTCAGACGGGACGGTGGGCGAAATGGTGCGCATCCTGTTCGCAACCCGCCCCCTGATCGCGGCGTCCTCGCCGCTGGCCAATCGCATGGAGGCGCCCTCGACCGACAAGGGCGCGACCCTGCCCGTGCATCCCGGAGCCGTCGCCTATCTTGATGGCGAGGAAGAGACTTTTCTAGAAAAATATAGTGATTTCATATATATAGGCGCGATGGTGGTGTCGGTTCTGGCGTCCGCCGCAGCCGCGCTGGCCAGCCGGTTGACGGCGGCCAACCACGCCCGCTCCGAGGAGTTGATGGAGCTGTTGCTGGAGCACCTGGGCGCGGCGCGGGAGGCGCCGACCTCGACCCGGCTCGACGAACTGGAGCGCGAAGCCGACACGGTTCTGGGGCAAGCGCTGGAGGCTGGATCGCTGCGCCACCTCGACACGCACCGGGTCACCGCGCTGGGCCTCGCCATCGACCAGGTGCGGCTGGCCATCCGCGACCGCAGGCGGCAGATCGAGGGGGGCGCGCCGGCGGAAACGCGGGAAAGTCCGAGGATTCTCGCAGGTTAAGCCCCGTTCGTCATTGTGATTCGCACCCCCCATTCCCAAATCTTCTTTTATGCTGTATGCACCGCAGCAATCCGGGGAAAGTCCTCGTTTTTCTCCTTTTCACCGCGTCTGTCGCGCATCCGTCATGAGGGCGGGGCAGGACGGCGCTTTGCCGCTCGTCATGGGACGGGTCGCGCCAGCCAAGAGACCAAGATGAAGCTCCGCAATATCGCGATCATCGCGCACGTCGATCACGGCAAGACCACTCTCGTCGACCGCCTGCTGCAGCAGTCCGGCGCGTTCCGCGACAACCAGCGCGTCATCGAACGCGTCATGGATTCGAACGATCTCGAAAAGGAGCGCGGCATCACCATTCTGGCCAAGGCGACATCGGTCGTCTGGAAGGATGTGCGCATCAACATCGTCGACACCCCAGGCCATGCCGACTTCGGCGGCGAGGTGGAGCGCATCCTGTCCATGGTGGATTGCGCCATCGTGCTGGTGGACGCGGCTGAAGGCCCGATGCCCCAGACCAAATTCGTGGTCGGCAAGGCGCTGAAGATCGGCCTCAAGCCCATCGTCTGCATCAACAAGGTGGACCGTCCCGACGCCCGCGTGACCGAAGTCGTGAATGAGGTGTTCGACCTCTTCGCCGCCCTCGACGCCACCGACGAGCAGCTCGACTTCCCGATCATCTACGGCTCCGCCAAGCAAGGCTGGGTCGCCGATTCGCCAGAAGGCCCGCAGGATCAGGGCATGGCCGCGCTCTTTGACCTGGTGCTGCGCTATGTGCCCGAGCCGAAAATCGAGGAGGGCTCCTTCCGCCTGCTCGGCACCCTGCTTGAGGCCAATCCCTATCTGGGCCGCGTCGTCACCGGCCGCGTCTTCGCCGGTTCCGTGAAGCCGAATCAAGCCGTCAAGGTTCTCGACCGCACCGGCAAGGTGGTCGAACAGGGCCGCGTCTCCAAGATCCTCGCCTTCCGCGGCATCGAACGCCAGCCGATCGAAGAAGCGGAAGCGGGCGACATCGTGGCCATCGCGGGTCTGGTGAAGTTCAACGTGGCCGACACGCTCTGCGCGCTCGACGTCACCGAGCCCCTGCAGGCCCAGCCCATCGATCCCCCGACCCTGTCGATGACCTTCATGGTCAACGACAGCCCGCTGGCGGGCACCGAGGGCGACAAGGTCACCAGCCGCATGATCCGCGCCCGCCTCTACAAGGAGGCCGAGGGCAATGTGGCCCTGCGCGTCGAAGACTCGCCCACGGGTGAAGCCTTCATCGTGTCCGGCCGCGGCGAATTGCAGCTCGGCATCCTCATCGAGACCATGCGTCGCGAGGGCTACGAATTGTCGATCTCGCGTCCGCGCGTCGTCTACCAGCGCGATGAGAACGGCGACCTTCTGGAGCCCATCGAAGAGGTCGTGATCGACGTCGATGAGGAACATTCGGGCGTCGTCGTGCAGAAAATGGCCGAGCGCAAGGCCGAGATGCTGGAAATGCGTCCCTCCGGCGGCAACCGCCTGCGTCTGGTGTTCCGCAGCCCCACCCGTGGCCTCATCGGCTATCAGGGCGAGTTGATGACCGACACCAAGGGCACGGCGATCATGAACCGCCTGTTCCATGAATACGCCCCCCATCGCGGCGAGATCCAGGGCCGCCGCAACGGCGTGCTGATCTCCAACGAGCAGGGCGAGGCCGTCGCTTACGCCATGTGGAAGCTGGAAGATCGCGGCCCGATGATGATCGAGCCGGGCTGGAAGGTCTATCGCGGCATGATCGTGGGCGAGCATACCCGCGACAACGACCTCGAGATCAACGTGCTCAAGGGGAAGCAGCTGACCAACATCCGCACCCAGAGCAAGGACGAGGCCGTGCGCCTCACGCCGCCGATCCGCATGTCGCTGGAACAGGCGCTGGCCTATATCGAGGACGACGAGCGCGTGGAAGTGACGCCGAAATCGATCCGCCTGCGCAAGACCCACCTCGACCCCAACGAGCGCAAGCGCGCCAAGCAGTCGAAGGAAACGGTCTAGCCATCTCCCCGGCGCTCCCCTAACCTGTCGCGATAACAATCGCGCCACGGGAGGGGAGCGCCGCCATGACTGATTCCAATGTTCTGATTTTCGCACCGCGTGACGAGCCTGCGCAGGTGCTGGCCCAGCTGGAAAATGCGGGCGTTTCGCTCAGCTATGGCGATAAAGACTGGCAGTGGGTCAAGGCCGATCACGAGGACGCCTTGATCGCCGCCGCGCGCGAAAGCGTCGGCCTCATGGGCTCCATGATCCGCTGCGCGCCCATCTCCCGCCGCGTGCTCGAATCCGCCCAGCGTCTGCGCATCGTCGCCAAATATACCGTCGGCGTCGATGATGTGGATGTGGAGGCTGCGACCGAGCTTGGCGTCATGGTTTGCCATGCGCCCACCGAGGCCAATTGCTACGGCGTGGCCGAAACCACGATGACCTTCATTCTCGCCATGCTGAAGAAAGTGCAGGAGCGGGACGCCGCCGTGCGCGAGGGTCGCTGGCGCGAGCCCTCGCTGATGACGACCTTTCTGGGCGCGCGCATCTCCGAAGGCACGCCGAGCATCACCATCGGCCTCGTGGGGCTGGGGCGCATCGCCCTGCGCGTGGCGCAACTTCTGGCCCCCTGGCGGGTGCGCATCATCGCCTATGACCCCTATGCCGATCCCTGGCGCTTCCAGCTCGCCAACGCCGAGCGCGTCGATTACCACACGCTGCTGCGCGAATCCGATGTGGTCTCCTTCCATGTGGTGCTGACGAAAGAGACGCGCTTCATGATGGACGAGGCGGAAATGGCGCTCTGCAAGAAGGGCGCGACCATCATCAACACGGCGCGCGGCAAGGTCATCCGCGAGGAGGCGCTGGCCCGCGCCATCGCGGACGGCCATATCGGAGGAGCGGCGCTGGACGTCTTCGAGGACGAGCCGCTGCCGATGGACTCGCCCCTGCGCAGGCTCGGCGCGAAGGTGCTGCTCTCGCCCCACGCGGCCTCCTACAACATCGGCGGCGAATTGCGCCCCGGCATGGTCTGGGCCGTGCAATCCATGCTGACGGCCCTGCGCGGCGGCGTGCCGGACAATGTCTACAACAAGGACGTCATCCCGCGCTGGCGCGAAAGGTTCGGCGGGGCGAGCGTGATTGACTGAGGGCCAAAGAGGGAGCGCTCAACCCACCAGTTGACGCGCCCCGCGCCCCGGCCTTAGAAGCAAAGCAATGGAAGGGTGGCCGAGTGGTTTAAGGCAGCGGTCTTGAAAACCGCCGTGGGTGAAAGCCCACCGTGGGTTCGAATCCCACCCCTTCCGCCAATGCCTTTTTCGCCCCAATCCACAATAGCCCGGAATGCGTCTGAAAAGCCCCGATATCACGCGAATTTATTCAGATCTCATGTCCGTGCCCGTTCACATGAACACCCTTGCATTCGCACCCGTTCGCGCTTTATGGTAGGGGACAGAGTAGGTGACGCTGGGGATGTGTCATGGCTGGACGCGAATTGTCAGCCGCATTCGTAAGAACTGCTGGGCCGGGGCGGTATTGCGACGGTGACGGCCTTTACCTGCTGGTCAAGAAGACCGGCAAGCGGTTTTGGGTCTTTCGATACAAGGTCAACGGCAGCAAATTACGCGAAGCCGGGCTCGGGCGGGCTGGTGAAGCCAGAAACTGCGTTCGGCTGGCGCAAGCCCGAGAGAACGCGTCGGACCTGTTTCAGCAGGTGAAAGCAGGCATTGACCCGTTGATCGCCAGAGACGCCGTTTTGGCCGCAAGGAAAGCCGCCCAGCAGGATGCGGCTATCAAGGGGATCACATTTGGCGAGGCAGCTAGACGCTTCATAGCCGCCCACGCGGCCGGTTGGCGCAACCCAAAGCATGCAGCCCAATGGACCGCCACCATAGAAACCTACGCATCCCCCGTGTTTGGGAAGATCCCCGTAATTGATATCAGCACCGCTCATGTGCTGGGAGCGTTAGAACCAATCTGGACTACGAAGTCTGAGACCGCGAGCCGTCTGCGGGGACGGATCGAGATGATTTTGGACTACGCCAAAGCTCGGGGCTGGCGCACTGGGGAAAACCCCGCAGCTTGGAAAGGTCACCTCTCGCTGACGCTACCCGCACGGTCCAAGGTGGCGAAGGTCAAGCATCATGCAGCCCTTCCATGGGCGGAGATTGGTCCCTTCATGGAGGTGTTACAGCTCCAAAAAGGGATTGGGGCCTTTGCGCTACGTTTCACAATCTTGACCGCTACACGCAGCGGCGAAGTCCGAGGCGCTCGATGGCACGAGATTGATCTTGCGGCGGCTGCTTGGACTATCCCGGCGGAACGTATGAAAGGTGGCCGTGAGCATCGTGTGCCTTTGTCTGAGCACGCGGTGGCAGTCCTCTTGGAAATGTCCGCCGCCCGTACCAGCAACGATCCAGCCAATCTCGTTTTTCCCGGCCAAAGCGAAGGCCGCCCCCTATCTGACATGAGCTTGAATGCTGTCCTTCGGCGTATGGAGCGCGGCGATCTGACTGTCCACGGCTTCAGGAGCACTTTCAAGGATTGGGCCGCCGAGTCGACTGCTTACCCCGCCGAACTTTCAGAAATGGCGCTGGCCCACACAATCGGCAGCAAGGTTGAAGCGGCCTACCGTCGCGGAGACCTGTTTGAGAAGCGTCGGCGCTTGATGGCCGACTGGGGACAGTTTTGCTTCACACCCGCAATAGTTGCATCAAATGTCGACCATTTGCGGGAGGGATCAAAATGACAAAGAAACGTTCAGAGCCCCGCGCGTACACGCGCCTACAATTCAATCAATACCGTCTTCGCAAAATCGCCATGGATCTGGAATTCGGCAGGGAGTTATCGATCCCAGACACAGCGTTTCTCATAAAAGCCTTACGGAAAATCGGCGAAGGTGGTGACGCAAATGAAGCACTGCTCGTAAAAGCTCGGAAGGGAGAACGGCGACGCCCATCAAACACAGCTAAATCTGAAAATGTGAGATTTGCGCTTTCATTTATCGCGCTTCTTATTGCTCCGGTGGCCGATGGTGGCTTCGGGATGGATCTGCAAGACGCCGTCGAGGAAACAGCCGCGAAATTTAAGAACGAACTCAATTTTGGATATACGGAGGCAACTCTGGCCTACTATTGGGATCACCATCCAGAGTGGCGAACTCGCCAGTTCCCAAGGCCGATAGAGACGCTTCCGGACAGAAAGGATTATGAAGCGCCCGCAGTTTCCGAACCCAAATAGCGATTTCGGTTCTGTGCAATTCAAAAAAAACGCGATTAATAAATCCCCCGTCGTTCGCTCGAACAACGGAGAATTGGAATGGAGCGACTTGCATACACCCCTCGCGAAGCCTGCGATGCATTAAGAATTGGGCGAACCAAGCTTTACGCACTGCTGGGCTCCGGCCACATCAAGGCAGTCGCCCTAGGCGGGAAAACTTTGATCCCCCGCGACGCGCTTGAGGCTTTCATGGCATCATTGCCAGCTATCCCGATGCAGCGCCTGCATGAAGGCGATACGCCCCAAAATAATGCTGAAAAGGGAGGCAAGTCATGAGCTTTCCTGAAAACAGCCCCCATGCTGACCCGACACTACATAATTCCGCATCTCTTCCGCTAAATCTGCAAAGCGCCAAGGATTTCTTGCTGTACATAACCCGGCGCTGGCCCGAGGTCTGCGAGGGCGCTCAGCTGGAAGTGACGGGTATCTTAAAGGTCGATGGGGAGAAGAGGACTCAGGTTCGACCCGCCCTATACCCGCCCACCAAGCAAGGCATTGCGGCAGCACTGAACCGTGCGGCGGCTCTGAATGATCAGGGGTTCAACATTTATTTCGCGCCAAACCCAGTTGCGCCTCATGTAATCCTAAACCCCGGACAGCGACCCAAGGACGTCGACATCGCTGGCGCTGTGTTTGTTTTCGCAGACGGTGACGATGACGCCGCGAGCAAGGCGCTTCTTGAGGACACTATGTCCGGGGTAATTGTCAGAACAGGTTCGGTCCCAGGCCCACGCATCCACGCATACTGGGAACTTGCCGAGCCAATACGTTTTGATGTGTCGGAAGGTAAAGCTGGAGAGGCCAACGGCGAGCAACATTGGCGCTCTATCCAAAAGGGCCTTATCGCCAACTTCCGCTCAGACATCCAAGTCAAGAACCCCTCGCGCCTCATGCGGTTACCGGGCTTCATCTCGCACGCCAAAGATACCACTCGTGTGGATGAACTCGTTACATGTGAGAATACGGGCGTAGGCCCAGGAGATTGGTTCCTACTCCCAACAGCTTCTGAGAAGTCTGTCTCGGAACGGGCATTGAACGAAGTAAGACAGCCCTTGAGAGCCTTGGATGACACCTTCCACGACCACTCCCGCAGAGGCCGCACTGGTGAGGAATTGCACTCCATGCTTGAGGCAACCCGTATTCAGGGCCAATGGCACAATAACATGCTGAGCGTAACCGCTACGCTTGTTGGAAAAGGCTGGCCTGACGATGCCATAACCGCACTGTGCGGACCCTACTGCAACGATGGACCACAGGACCCTGATCTTATTGTAATGATCGAGGGGGCTCGTAAGAAAGGGTGGGGAGCCTTGCACCCGGTAGCCTTCCATACCAACATCCCCAGCGCACCTGATCGCATGTTCAAGTTGGTTCGGGCGAGCGAGATGGAGTGTAGGGAGCCGGAGTTTATAATTGACGGATTATTAGAGACCGAAAGCTTGGGGCAGATCTTTGGGGACAGTGGAGGTGGAAAATCTTTCATTGCTCTCGACATCGCTTCTTGCATTTCCTCAGGAACGCCCTTCCACGGGCACAAAGTCAAACAGGGCGCAGTCATTTACATTGCTGGTGAGGGTCATAACGGCATAAAGCGCCGCTTGAGTGCTTGGGAGCGGCTCAACCAAGTCTCCTTAGACACTGCGCCACTGTTCCTGTCTAAGGCGGCTGCCCAATTTCTCGACGCCACCTCCGCGCAGGCTGTTGCAAAAGCCGTGGACGAGATAGTGCTGACTGAGGGGCCGCCCGCACTTATTATAGTTGACACTCTCGCGCGCAACTTCGGACCCGGCGATGAAAATGCAACCCGAGATATGTCGAATTTTGTAGCGGCTATGGACGCCCTGAAGGGGCGGCACGGATGCACGCTAATCCTCATCCACCATACCGGGCATACCGACAAGGAGAGGGGGAGAGGCTCGGCAGCCTTGAAAGCGGCGCTGGATGCAGAGTTTCGGGTTGAAAAGACGGACGACATCATTCGCCTAGTCAACACGAAAATGAAGGATGCTGCTCCGCCACCGGAAATGTACTTCCGGTTAGAGACGGTTGCGCTAGACCCGGGTCTCGACGGCGCGGAGGTCACCAGTGCGGCGTTGGTGAAAGAAGAACGGGAGCAGCAGGTCAAGAAGAAGCGCTTGTCAGACAATGAGCGACTTGCATTAGCTGCCTTCCGTTGCGCGGCCCCAGTGTCTGGCCGACTGGACGCAGAGGGTAAATTTGAGGGGCTGTACCTAGAAGATTGGCGTCCCGTCTTTTATCAGATGTCGACGGCCGATAATGCGGATGCCAAAAAGAAGGCCTTTCAGCGAGCACGTACGACCCTCGCGGACAAGGGGGAGGTCAGCGTCAAGGATGATGTCTATTTGCTCACGGGAGCACTGGCGGCATTCGACCACATGCAGTTTGAACATCAGCTCAAAGCTGCGGCCGAGGCGAAATCAAATGCAGGGTCTGCCGCTGACGAGGGCGAGCGGGACGCGGGACAGGGCGGGACAAATGAGGGACAAGTCCCGGTGCCTAGCCGGGAGGAGCCGGGACAAGCGGGACAAGGGTCTATAGACCCGTCCGCTGTCCCGCCCGGCGTCGTTGTTGAGATCAATAAAAATGAATATGAGGGGTGACTTTCCTCCACTGAGCCGGGAACTCGGGAGGCGGGTACCGCGGCCTAGAATGCAGCATCCACCGACAGCGCCGCTCCTAGCCTCACTGACGCCCATTCAACGTCTTTGTGTTCACCGACCCATCGTCGCCAGCAGCGCCATCTCCAGCGCCTCCAGCTGCTCGTCATTCAACGTGGAGACATCCAACGTCCTCGTGACCTGCTGCTGCACAGGCCCACCATCCGGCCCGCTATGCTCCAGCCGTTGCGCGTCGTGCCAGCCACTGGCCGCCCGGGAGCGGTTCTTGAGCCCCAGCGTGACGACGGCAGCGTTCCCTGCCTCCCCGCTAGCCAGCGC
>CAIUWR010000055.1 GCA_903902915.1 uncultured Hyphomicrobiales bacterium
CTGACGCAGGTCGGCAGGTGAATAATCGGTCCGAAGTGGCAGGGCTGATGGCATGGCGCGAATCTCCTCGCGCCAAGGGAATCAGAACTTGAACTTCAGGGGAATCCCCAATGAGTCAGGTCAACGCGCCGTTGGTATTAGCTGCATACCCTCCCCCCTGTGGGGAGGGTCGGCCGCGCCAGCGGACGGGGTGGGGGTCTGCGAATGCTGATCGCTGGCGTTTTAAATCACGCCCCCTCAATCCCCCGCTGCATCGAGGCGATCACCTCGTCCACGCTCTGCACGTCGCCGAAGTTTTGATAAAAGGCGTTCAGCGAGGCGTTGTGCAGCTCGTCGGAATCCGTGGCGCAGGCGTCGGAGATCATCAGCGTCTTGAAGTTCAGCATACAGGCGTCGCGCGCGGTGCTTTCGCAGCAGACTTGCGTCGCCACGCCCACCACCAGCACCGTGTCGATCCCGCGCGCGTGCAAATGTCGTTCGATGTCCGACGATCCTTGCAGGAAAGCGCTGTAGCGGCGCTTGTTCATGCGCATATCTTCAGCGCGCACATCAAGGCCGGGCCATAGCTCATGGCCCTCGGCGCCATCCTCCATGCTGGCGTAGCGTTTGGCGGCGCGGTCGGGCATTTGCAGGAATTCGTGATAGGTGGACCAGCTTTCGCGGGTGCCCGTCGTCACATTCTGAATCCAGACCACATGCCCACCCATGTCGCGCAGGGCCTGCGCGAGGCGGTTCACATTGGGCACGACCTCGCGCGCGGTCGGCGTTTCGGCCATGAAGCCGGGCGCCATGAAATGGTTCTGCATGTCGATGACGACAAGCGCCGTCTTGCGCGGATCAAGCGCATCATAGGGATGGGGACGCCCGGCGCGGCGCGTGACCTTGGCGACCGATTCCTGTGAAATTCTGATCTCGTGCATGACGGCTTCCTTTGGCGGACGACAGGCTTAGTGCATCACGTTTCCGCCATCGACCACAAGGGTCTGGCCGGTCATGAAATCGCTGTCTGCTGAGGAAAGAAACACCACCGCGCCCAGAAGATCGCCAGGAACCTGACGGCGCTTCAAGGCGCGGCTGTTCTTGTTCGCCTCGATATAAGTCTCGGTCCAGTCGCTCTGGTTCAGCACGCCGTCGCTCATGGTGAGGCCGGGCGCGATGGCGTTGACGTTGATGTTGTGCTCGCCCAATTCGCGCGCCAGACAGCGCGTCATGGCGACGACCGCGCCCTTGGAGCTCACATAATGCAACAGATTCGGCACGCCCTTGAAGACGGTGCCGGAGGAGATGTTGATGATCTTGCCAGCCCCTTTGGCGATCATGATCGGCGACGCCGCCTTGGCGCATTCGAAGGGGCCGCGCACATTGACGGCCATCACCGCATCGAATTCCTCGCTGGAAATGTCCTGAAACTTCTTGTTGCCGAGCTTTGCGAAGATGGCCGCATTGTTGAGCAAAATATCCACGGTTCCAAATTCCGCGACCGTGCGCGCCACCATGGCCTCGACCTCAGCGGCGGAAGAAACGTCGGTCTTCACATAGATCGCCGCGCCGCCTTCGCTGACGATGGCCTGCGCCGTGCCGGTCCCATCGCCCACATCGGCGATGACGATCTTCGCGCCCTCGGCCGCCAATCCGCGCGCCAGCGTCGCGCCAATGCCCTGCGAGGCGCCCGTCACGATCGCAACCTTGCCCGTCAGTCTGCTCATGTCGTTTCCTCCGCCCGGCTCGCCGGGGCGCTTCCCTTCCGCGTTGGTGCGGCTGGCGGCAATCTAGCAGCGCGCGCAGCGCAGGCAATCCGCGCGCGGCTCTTTGCTGCAACGCACATTGATTTGGCGCAAAGCCACCCGACCTCATCCCGGCTTATCTGCGATCACGTTTCTCATGAAGGAACAACGTTCCTCTATGCGAAACAACGAACATCAGGCAGGGAGCCGACAAGATGCTGTCGAAGGAACAGAACGAATTCATCACCCAGACCGGACCGGGCACGCCGATGGGCGAGCTGTTCCGCAGCTACTGGATGCCGGTTCTGCTGGCGCAGGAGCTGCCGGAGAACGACTGTCCGCCGGTGCGGGTGAAGATTCTGTCTGAACGCCTGATCGCGGTGCGCGACACGCTTGGCCGCTATGGCCTCATCGACGAGTTCTGTCCCCATCGCGGCGTATCCCTCTGGTTTGGCCGCAACGAGGAATGCGGCCTGCGCTGCCCCTATCACGGCTGGAAATTCGATGTGACCGGCCAGTGCGTGGACGTGCCCTCCGAGCCCGCCGAGTCGGGCTACGCAAAAAAGATCAAGCTGAAGTCCTATCCGCTGGTCGAGCGCGGCGGGGTTCTTTGGACCTATATGGGCCTGCCCGAGCGCCAGCCCGATCTGCCCGAATATGAATTCGCCGTGGTGCCGCGTGAGCAAAGCTACATGTCGAAGCGCTATCAGGAGAGCAACTGGCTGCAATCCATGGAGGGCGGCATCGATTCCTCCCATGTGTCCTGGCTGCACAGCGGCAATGTGAACTCCGATCCTTTGTTCAAGGGCGCTGGCGGCAACAAATACAACTTCGGCGATCTCGCCCCCGTGTTCGAGGTGACCGAGGCGCCCGGCGGCCTGTTCATCGGCGCGCGCCGCAACGCCGAGGATGATCAATATTACTGGCGCATCACGCCTTGGGTCATGCCCTGCTACACGGCCGTTCCCCCGCGCGGCGACCATCCCATGCACGGCCATTTCTGGGTGCCGATCGACGACCAGACTTGCTGGGCCTGGAGCTATGACTACCACCCCACGCGCGCCCTGACCGATGATGAGCGCGCCGCGATGAAGGCGGGCAAGGGCGTGCATTGCGCCTATGTTCCCGGCACCTACATTCCGCTCGCCAACAAGACCAATGATTATCTGATGGACCGTCAGGCGCAGAAGGAAGGTCGCGAATATAGCGGCGTCGCTGGCATCGCCGTGCAGGATGGATCCTTGCAGGAAAGCATGGGGCCCGTGGTCGACCGCACCAGAGAGAATCTGGTTGGCTGCGACAACGGCATCATCATGGCGCGGCATCGGTTGATGAAGGCGGCGACCGCCCTGCGCGACAAGGGAATCGTGCCGCCCGGCGTCGACGTGGAACACCAGAAAGTGCGCTCCTGCGCCACGCTTCTGCCGCGCGGCGAACCCTTCAAGGTTGGCGCCCGCGAAGGCCTGAAGGCCAAACGCGGCGTGCCCCAGACCACGGTCTGACGCAAACTAAAAGGAACGGCGCGCCTCACCAGCGCGCCGTTTTCATTTGCACAAATCACGCGCGACGACGCAGCGCCACGCCCACCGCCGCGCCAAGCGCCATGGCCGCGACGCTCATGGCCACCGGATTCTCGCGCAACGCCTCACCTTGCCCCTCATTGAGATCGGCCAGAGCGATGACCGTGCGATCCGCCGCATGCGCGAGGGATTCGCTGGCCTGATCGCCTATCATGCGCGCCTGTTCGGCCATATCGGCCACCGTATCGCGCGCGCGCTCCGCCAAATCGCTGGCGCGATCGCCAAGCGCATGGGTGGCGCGGTTGACGTCGCGCACACGGCCCAGCAAACCGTCAGATGCCGATTGGCCATCGTCGCCGCGTCCTGCGAGCAGGCTCGCCACCCCCGCGCCCAGCAGCAAGGTGGCGATGGGTGGATGTTTCCACAGGCGCCACAACACCCCGGCGCCGATGGCGACGACGGCCGCCGGGTTTTCCAGCGCGCGTTGGCGCAGCCCATCGACGAAGCCCTGCGCGCGCTCATTTGCGGCGCCGCCGATCTTTTCGATCACGCGATCCCGATAAACGCCCGCCTGCGCCATCAGGTCCGCGCGGGCGTGCGAGAGCGTTTGTGGATCGCGCAGGCGCGCGATATCGTTGGCGAGCCGCGCGCGGGCGCGTTCCACCTCCCGTTCCAGTTCATCAAGTGCGCTTGCGCCGGTCATGTGGCCTCCTGAAAGCGTGAGAGGATCAGGGGCTTTTCGCCGGGTCGCGCGATGAGGGATCGCGTTGCCTCGCCGCGTCCAGAGGACCATCCACGACGGCCTCCTTCAGCTTCTCGCCCGCTTCGCCCGCAGCTGACTTCAACGCCTCTATGGGGCCTTGGGCGCTGCGCCGCGCCGCGTCGATCATTCGCCCGGCCGCCGCGCCGGTGGCGCTGGTTTCAATCCCGGTTCTGGGGAGCGCTGCGCCAATCGCCACCCCCGCCAGCAAGCTGAGGGCGCCAAGGGCGAGCGGCTGTTCGTGCAGCATGTAGTCGATATTTTCCTGCAAGCCTGAACGGGCGCGCTCGATCACCTCGCCGGAGCGCTGCGCCACCGCTTCGCGCGCATCCTGCGCACGGCGCGCGACACGTCCCGCATAGTCGCCCGCCGTCTCGCGCAAATCATCGACCTGATCGCCGACGCGCTCGCGCATGTCGGACGCCAGATGCGCCGCCGTGTCGGCGGCGGAATGCAGGCGCTCGCCAATGCCGGACGCGGGGACACGCGCCGCCTGACGCCGCCGTCCGCGCGACCCCATCGCGGAAGACCGCGATCCTGCGCCGGACGCAAGATCCGCCAGACCAAAGCCATGCCCGCGCGTCATCATCAGGGCCGCCCCCGCCGCCATCAGCAGCAAAGCCTCCGGTCGATTGCGCATCGTGTCCGACAGGAAGTCCGATTGTGCAACCTGTCGTCTGGAAATTGTATTGAGCGTTGTTCAAGAATTCTGGCATCCCCACTTTATATATGCCTTTGTGTCAGCGCCCCACTTTTCATCGATTTCGACGAGGATGGCGCTAACGAGCCGCATGAGAGA
>CAIUWR010000056.1 GCA_903902915.1 uncultured Hyphomicrobiales bacterium
CGGTCATTCACAAACCGGCGCTTGGCCTCCTCGACGCTCGTACCCTTCCAAACCATCGATCATGCTCCCAGTCATGACGACAGCTTAGAGTGTCAACCATCTATCCGGTCTGATCTGTCAACTATGTATCCGGTTCGGACCCACCCCGCACCCCTCCCCACAAGGGGGAGGGGAAAATGGCAGGCGTTTTCCCTTATAATTCAGACCGTTACCCTCGCTTGAACGGCGCCATGCCCTCGCGCGCCAATTCGTCCGCGCGCTCGTTCAGATCATGGCCTGCGTGGCCCTTCACCCAATGCCATTCGACATTGTGCCGGGTGGCGGCCGCGTCGAGCCTCTGCCACAGCTCCACATTCTTCACCGGCTTTTTCGCCGAGGTCATCCAGCCATTGCGCTTCCAGCCATGGATCCAGCCCATGACGCCGTCGCTCACATATTTGGAATCGGTGAAAATATCGACGTCGCAGGGGCGCTTGAGCGTTTCCAGCGCCATGATCGCGGCCATCAGCTCCATGCGGTTATTGGTCGTCAGCTGCTCGCCGCCCGACATTTCCCGCACATGCTCGTCCCACGACAGGATCGCGCCCCAACCGCCGGGACCGGGATTGCCCGAACAGGCGCCATCCGTATAGGCGACCACGCGGCTCATCGGCTGAGCCCATAGTCGCGCGCCTGCTCCACCTTCTGATGGAAGCGCAGCTTCTTCACATATTCCATGGGGTCTTTAGGCTTCACCAGAGCGCCGGGCGCGCGGTTCAGCCAATCCACCGTGCGCGTCAGCAAGAAGCGCAGCGCCGAGCCGCGCGCCAGAATGGGCAGGGCCGCAATTTCGTCATCGCTCAGAGGCCGCACGCCCTCATAGCCATCGAGCAACGCCATGCCCTTGGTGATGTTGAAGGAGGCGTCCTGCTCGAAGCACCAGGCGTTGAGGCAGATCGCCAGATCATAGGCGAAGGCGTCTGTGCAGGCGAAATAGAAGTCGATCAGGCCCGACAATTCGCCCGACAGGAAAAACACATTGTCGGGGAACAGATCGGCATGGATCACGCCCTCCGGCAGGCCCTTGGGCCAGACGCCCTCCAGATGCGAAAGCTCTTGCGAAATCATGCTGGCGAGCCCCGGCATGACCTCGTCGGCGCGGGTCTCGACGGCGTGGAGCAGCGGCGGCCAGCCCTGTACGGACAGCGCGTTGGGGCGCTTGCCCACAAAGTCCGCGCCCGCCAGATGCAGCTTGCCCAGAGCCTCGCCCACCATGGCGCATTGGCGCGCATCGGGACGGCGCGCCCACATGCCCTCCAGAAAGGTGACGATGACGGCGGGACGGCCCGCAAGGCGCCCAAGCGCCTCGCCCGCGCGGTTCTTCACCGGCTGCGGACAGGTGATGCCGCGCGTGCTCAAATGCTCCATGAGGCCGAGGAAAAACGGCAGATCCGATTCCACCACCCGTTTCTCGTAGAGAGTCAGAATGAAGAAGCCCGCATCCGTATGCATCAGATAATTGGAGTTCTCGACGCCTTCGGCGATGCCCTTCAACGACAGGACGGACCCAATGTCATAGGCCGCGACGAAGGCCGCGAGTTCCTCGTCGGTGACTTCGGTGTAAACGGCCATGGGAGACGAATCCTGGGGAAGCCCGGCTTTGCGGGCCCTGCGGGATCGTGTTAGCGAGCAGGTGGGCTTGCGTCAAACGGGCGGGGCCCGGCCTCGCCTCTTCTCCTGTGATCTCCCCATCATGTTCCTTGCGCTGCTGCCGCCCTGGCTCTGGGCCGCCTTCACCGTCATCGCCGCCGGCGCCCAGACCGCGCGCAACGCCATGCAGCGCGATCTTGTGGGCAGCGTCGGCACGCAGGGCGCGACCTATGTGCGCTTTCTCTTCGGCCTGCCCTTCGCCTTGCTGTTTCTGGGCGCGCAACGGCTGCTGATCGACGCGCCCCTGCCCGTTCCGGATCTGCGCTCCGTCGGCTGGGCCGCCATCGGCGCCTTGATGCAGGTGCTCGCCACCGCCTTCATGCTGATCGCCATGCGCGACCGCTCCTTCGTGGTGACCATCGCCTTCACCAAGACCGAGCCGATCATCATCGCGCTGCTCAGCATCGCGATCCTGGGCGAAGTCCCCAGCCTCATGACGATAGCCGCCATCGTTGTGGCGACCGCTGGCGTGCTGCTGATGTCCCTGCCCGCGAAAGCGCAGGGCGCCGAGCGGCCCGGCGTCAAGGCGGCGCTGATCGGGCTGGCCTCGGGCGCCTGTTTCGGCTTTTCGGCGACAGGTTATCGGGTCTCGATGGTGGGCCTCGAATCCACATCCTTCATCCTGACGGCGACCGTCACCATGGTGATGGGGCTGGTGATTCAATGCGCGGCCATTTTGTGCTGGCTGGCGCTGCGCGACCGCCCGCTTCTGGTGACGATTGCAAAGAACTGGCGCCCCTCGCTGTTCGCGGGCTTCATGGGCGCGCTCGCCACCCAATTCTGGTTCCTCGCCTTCGCCATCAGCAATCCGACGCGGGTGCGCACGCTGGCGCTGGTGGAGGTGCCCTTCGCGCAAATCGTCTCGCGCAAGATCTTCAAGCAGCGCATGAGCGCGGCGGAGATCGGCGGCATGGGATTGATCGTGGCGGGCGTGGTGCTGCTGCTGAATGGGTGAGCGGCGAGCGTTTATTCATTAAAATTGAGATCGTTAGCCTGCACACCCTCCCCCCTGTGGGGAGGGTCGGCCGCGCCAGTGGACGGGGTGGGGGTCGCGTGATGCTGATCGTTGGCGAAGTGCCTTAAGACGCCAATGCCGGAGTCCGAGCGACCCCCGCCCCGCACCCCTCCCCATAGGGGGGAGGGGAAATGGCAGGCATTTCTCCTCTATGATTCAAATAGTTATCGCCATCACACGCTCTCGCGCAACTCGCGCGGCAGCGGGAAATACATGTCTTCGACCGCTGTGGTCACAACTTCCACCGTCACCGCACGGCGGGCGGCGAAGGCGTCGATGATCTCTTCCACCAGCACTTCGGGGGCGGAGGCGCCCGCCGTGATCCCCAGCGTCCGAATGTCGCAGAACAGGTTCCAGTCGATTTCCTGCGCGCGCAGGACAAGCTGCGCCACCGGGCAGCCCGCGCGCTCGGCGACTTCGCGCAGGCGCACGGAATTGGATGAATTGGGCGAGCCGACCACCAGAAACGCCTCCACGCGCGGCGCGATGGCTTTGACCGCATCCTGCCGATTGGTGGTGGCGTAGCAAATGTCGTCCTTGTGCGGCCCGGCGATGTCGGGAAACCGCGCGACCAGGGCCGCCACGATCTCGCGGGTGTCGTCCACCGACAGCGTGGTCTGGGAGGCCCAGGCGAGCAGGGCGGGATCGGGCGGGGCGAGCCGCGCCACATCCTCCACCGTTTCCACCAGCAGCACCGCGCCATCGGGCAGCTGACCCACCGTGCCCTCGACCTCCGGGTGCCCGGCATGGCCGATCAGCACGACCTTCCGGCCCCGCTTGTGATGGATCGCGGCTTCGCGATGCACCTTGGTCACCAGCGGACAGGTGGCGTCGATGGCGAGGAGGTTGCGCCGGGCGGCCTGTTCGACGATGGCTTTGGGCACGCCATGGGCGGAAAAGATCACCGGCGCCGCGCCCTCCGGCGCCTCGTCCAGTTCGTCGATGAAGACGGCGCCTTTCGCCCGCAGGGACTCGACCACAAAACGGTTGTGCACGATCTCGTGGCGCACATAGACCGGGGCGCCATGCACCTGAAGCGCCCGCTCCACCACCTCGATGGCGCGCACCACACCCGCGCAGAAACCACGGGGCGCGGCGAGCAAGATATGAAGCGGCGGCTGCGGCATGGTGGGATCCCCTTTGGCAAGGTTTTGGTGCAGGCCCCGCCAAAGCGCAAGACCCCCGGATGGGCGCCCTTGCGGGGGGAGCCACCCAAGTCTATGCAGACGCCTCGCCATTCCTCCCAAGAAAGCCATTCATGTCCGAAACAGCGGTATCGCGGCCGCGAGCGCCTGCCATCTTCACGCAGGGGTCTCTCACACGCCATGTTCTCGTGATGACCGCGACTGGCTCGGTGGGGCTCGTGGCGGTCTTCATGGTGGATCTGCTGTCGCTCATCTATATTTCGTGGCTGGGCGAGCCTGCGCTGACGGCGGGCGTGGGCTTCGCCTCGCAGATCCTGTTCTTCAGCATTTCCGTCAATATCGGCCTGAGCATCGGCGTCTCGGCTTTGGTCGCGCGCGCCATCGGCGCCCATGATCGGCCCCGCGCCCAGCGGCTGGCGGCGTCCGGCCTCACCCATTCCTTCGTCATCGCCTGTGTGGTGAGCCTCGCCCTCTTCATCTTCCGGCGTCCCGCGCTGGAGCTGCTTGGCGCGCGCGGCGCGGCGCTCGACGCGGGCGACGTCTATCTGGCGTGGAGCGTGCCCGCCAATGGGCTGATGGTGCTGGGCATGGTGCTTTCGGGCCTGCTGCGGGCCGTGGGCGACGCGCGGCGCTCCATGTATGTGACCCTGTTCGGCGCCCTCGTGACAGCGGTGGTCGATCCTGTATTGATTCTCGGCCTCGGCATGGGGGTGCGCGGGGCGGCCATCGCCACCGTGGTCTCGCGAATCGTCTGGGTCGGCGTGGGCCTGTGGGGCGCGGTGCATGTGCATGGCATTGTCGGGCGCCCGGAGCGCAAGGCGGTGGTGCGCGATCTGCCAGCCATCATGAAAATAGCCCTGCCCGCGGTTCTCACGAATCTCGCCGCACCCGTGGCCAACGCCTATTCGGTGCGGGCCATGGCGCAGTTCGGCGAGGCGGCGGTAGCGGCGGGCGCGATCATCGACCGGGTGGTTCCCGTGGCTTTCGTGGTGCTTTTCGCGATGTCGAGCATCATGGGGCCGATCATTTCGCAAAATTATGGCGCGAAGCTCTTTGACCGCGTGCGCGGCGCGCTGACCACCTGTTTCGCCTTCGCTGCGGTCTATTCGCTGATCGTCTGGCTGGCGCTGGCGCTGACGTCCGGGCTGATCGTCCAACTGTTCAGCGCGCATGGCGAAACGGCTCGGCTCGTGATTTTCTTCTGCGATTACGGAGCGCTGGCCTGGGTGTTCCTGGGCTGCATCTTCGCCGCCAACGCCGCCTTCAACAATCTCGACTACGCGTTCCTCTCGACCCTGTTCAACTGGGGCCGCGCGACCCTGGGCACGGCGCCCTTCGTGACGCTGGGCGCCTATTATCTGGGCCCGGAAGGTGTCATCCTCGGGGTCATCGTGGGCGCCGCGATGTTCGGCTCGGCCGCCATCGTCACCGCCTACAGAGTGGCGGGCAAGGTCGCGAGGACGAAGGCCTGAAGCGCCAGGGCGCTCGGTTGCAACGGCGCGAACCCAAGCCTATGTAGGGATGCCCATCGGCCCCGCCGACCTGTTCCATTGAGCCCGAAAGCTGTTTCATGGCCCGTGACGTCTCCGACCAGACACCGATTGAGTCCCGCGAGGCGCTCGTGGGCTGGATCGCGGCTGGCGAGAAGCCTGCGGCTGACTTCCGATTGGGCACGGAACACGAGAAATTCCCCTTCTACCGCGCCGATCTCGCCCCGGTGCCCTATGAGGGCCGCCCCGACAAGGGCCAGGGCGGCATCCACGCCCTATTGACGGGCATGCAGGCCAAGACCGGCTGGGAGCCCATCGAAGACGCGGGCGCGATCATCGGCCTGTTCGATCCGGCAGGCGGCGGCGCCATTTCTCTGGAGCCAGGCGGCCAGTTCGAACTCTCCGGCGCCCCGTTGGAAACCGTGCACCAGACGGCGGCCGAGCTTGATCTGCATCTGGAGCAGGTGAAGGCGGTCGCGGCGCCGCACGACATCGGCTTCCTGGGCCTTGGCATGAGCCCGCGCTGGACCTTGGCGCAGACGCCCATCATGCCCAAGAGCCGCTACAAGATCATGACACGCTACATGCCCATGGTCGGCACGCGCGGCCTCGACATGATGTATCGGACCTGCACCGTTCAGGTGAATCTCGATTTCGCCACCGAAGCCGACATGGTGAAGAAGCTGCGCGTGTGCCTCGCCATGCAGCCGCTGGGCACCGCCCTTTTCGCCAACTCCCCCTTCACGGAAGGCCGCCCCAACGGGCGCCTGTCGGAGCGGTCCGAGATCTGGCGCGACACCGACAACAACCGCGCAGGCATGTTGCCCTTCGCTTTTGAAGACGGCATGGGCTATGAGCGCTATGTCGATTACGCGCTGCAAGTGCCCATGTATTTCGTCAAGCGCGGCGAGACCTATCACGATGTGGCGGGCGCCGATTTCCGCGCGCTGCTTGCGGGCCGTCTGCCGCAAATGCCCGGCGAGCGGGCCACCATGTCCGACTGGGCCAACCACCTCTCCACCATTTTCCCCGAAGTGCGCCTCAAGCGCTTTCTGGAGATGCGCGGCGGGGATGTGGGCGGGCGCGATCATATCGTCGCCTTCTCGGCCTTTTTCGTGGGCCTGATCTATGACGGCGCGTCGCTCGACGCGGCGTGGGATCTGGTGAAAGGCTGGAGCGCGCAGCAGCGCCAGCAATTGCGCGACGACGTGCCCACCCGCGGCCTTGAGGCCGAGATCGGCGGCGTGAGCCTGCGCGACATCGCCCGTGAGGCGCTCGCCATCTCCCGCCATGGCCTCGCCCGCCGCGACCGGCGCAATGGCGAGGGCCAGAGCGAGGCGATCCATCTCGACCTGCTCGACGCCCGCGTCGCCTCCGGGCGCGTCGCGGCGCAGGATTGGCTGGACCGTTTCCACGACGTCTGGGGCGGCGATGTCGATCCCGTCTTTGCCGAAGCTGCTTTCTGACTCGTTAATTTCCACGCTCAAATTTGAACGAAGCTATTTGCGCCCTATTCGCCAAAATGGCTGAAATCGGCATGAAAATAGCGTCTTCACGCCTTTTTAACCAAAGAAATTAGCGGATCAGCCGCAGACACAGGCTCAAAGTCGTCGCAACGCAAGCCGGACTTGCGCAGACGGCAGGGTCAGCATGACACGCGAACGCCACCTCGAAGACCTCGACGGGCAACTTTCTCAAGGGCACGCCTATCTTGGCGTCGTGCTGGCGCTCGACCAGACCCCGTCCGGCCGCGCCGCCTATCGCGTGAAGCTCTGGCACGGAGAGGACGCGGCGCTGACGGTCTGTCTTCTTGAGACGTTCGAGGGCGACGATATTCTGGCGCAATGGACGCGCTGGGCGCTGCATTTCGACTTGCCGAAATTCATCGAACGCGCTCCCGGACAGCTCGAAGCGGCTGAGCAAGCGCCGGGTCAACCCCTGTGCCCTCGGCGCAGAGGCGCGGCGCTGGCCAATCGGCGGCCGGGCGGCCTCCTGTGGCGCAGCGCGCCGTTCAGCCAAGCCACCCTTGCAGGCTGAGGCCGACGAACAGAATCATTCCCGCATCACGGTTGGAGCGGAACAATCGCAACGACCTCGCCGTGGAGGCCGGGTCGATCATGGCGACCTGCCAGCCAAGATGCAGGGCGAAGCCCGCGACCCCGGCGAAGGCGATCCATCCGCCGCCCGCCAGCGCGACGGCGCCACAGGCCATGCCCGCCGCAGCCGCATAAAAGCCCGCGACGCCAAGGCGAACGCGCCCGCCAAACAGCCGCGCCGTGGAGCGCACGCCCACAATGGCGTCATCCCGCGCGTCCTGCAGCGCGTAGATCGTGTCATAGGCCACCGTCCAGGCTATGGCGGCGCCGTAGATCAGCACGGCTGGCCATGCCAGCGAGCCCATGGCCGCCGCCCAGCCCATCAATCCGCCATAGGCGAAGGCCAGACCCAGCACCGCCTGCGGCCAGGAGGTGACGCGCTTCATAAAGGGATAGACGGCCACGATCAGCAAAGACGCGAGCCCGAGCGCCACCGAAAACCAGTTGAACGAAAAAAGCGCCAGGGCGCCCACCAGCGATTGCGCGACCATGAAAATCTTCGCCGCGCGCGGGCTGACGCGGCCGGACGGCAGGGGGCGGTTGCGGGTCCGCTCCACCTGCGCGTCGATTTCGCGGTCGATCAGATCGTTATAGGTCGAGCCGGCGCCGCGCATGGCGACCGCCCCGATCAGAAAAAGCGTCAGATGCCAGAGATCGGGGCCGCGATGATTGGCGATCCCCGCCAGCGCCGCAGACCACCAGCAGGGCATGAGCAGCAACTGCCAGCCTACGGGCCGGTCGATGCGGGCGAGCTGGATGAAGGGCAGCCACGCGGCGGGCGCGCGTGCGAGGATCGTGCTGCGAATCGAATCTGGAAGGTCTGCTGCGCCTAAGCTCACAGCGGGCCGGACGGCAGTTTCATGGCGGGGGCGGCGCCCAAGCCCGCAGGCGATTGCATCTGGCGCTTCATTTGGGCGGCTGCGTCGCAGGCGCGCTCGGCGATCTGGGACGTCTTGGAGGTGCCGACCTTCATGTTCTCGATCACTTCATCGGGGATGTTGCACCAGCTCTTCTGCTTCAGCATCCAGACGCGCATTTCGCCCTCGATGGACACCAGATTCCGCAGTCTGGGGCAGGACGCCACAGGATCGACCTTGCCCTTGCCCGCCGCGACGAGCTTGTTCAACGCTTCGATCTGGGTCTGGCGGCGTTCCTGAAAATGCGCCATGTCCGTCTCGCAACTCGACACGGGCGCCGCCGTCTGCGGCGACGTCAAGGCGGCGGGCGGCGCGACGGCGGGCGCCGAGGGC
This sequence comes from uncultured Hyphomicrobiales bacterium, assembly GCA_903902915.1. GTDB lineage: Bacteria > Pseudomonadota > Alphaproteobacteria > Rhizobiales > Beijerinckiaceae > Terripilifer. The sequence goes on from CAIUWR010000056.1 coordinate 8,686, forward strand.
GCGCCGGGCGCCACAGGCGACAGGCCCGGCGCACTGAGCATGGACTGCGCTGCGGCGGGGTCCGCCAGAGCCAGAAGCGCCAAAATACCGATCAGCGGTCGAAAGGAACGTCGAACCAACACCATCGAAACCGTATCCTCGTTTAACCCGCCTTCGGGGCGTCCTTGATAGCAAGCGCGCTTGCGCCTCACAACCCGGCCCCGCGCTGATGAGGCGTGAAAGCGGCAAGTTAATGGCGCAGGTTCCGTCATGACCCCGCGCGCGCTATAGACCAGTGCCGCCAGCAAGGAGCCCAGCCGTGTCCCGTTACGACTTTGCAGCCCAGCGCCTGTTCGTCGACGCTCCGCTCTCATCAGGCGCGCGCGTCGCCCTCAGCCGCGAACAGGCGAATTATCTTCTCAACGTGCTGCGGCTGGGCGCCGGCGACAGCGTGATCGTGTTCAATGGCCTTGATGGGGAATGGCGCGCCGTCCTCGCAGACACGGGGCGCAAGGCCGCCTCGCTCGATGTGGCGCAGACCCTGCGGGCGCAGGAGACTGGGCCGGACCTCGACTATCTCTTCGCGCCGCTGAAACATGCGCGCCTCGACTATATGGTTCAAAAGGCTATCGAAATGGGCGCAGCGCGACTGCGCCCCGTGCTCACCCGCCGCACCCAGGCCCAGCGCGTGAATCTTGAACGCATGCGCGCCAATGTGATCGAGGCGGCCGAACAATGCGGCGTGCTCGCCATCGCCGGGATCGAAGAGCCGCGCCCCCTGGAGAAGGTTCTCGCCGAATGGCCGCAAGGCCGGTTGCTGATCTTTTGCGATGAAGACGCCGAGATCGCCGATCCGGTGGCCGCGATGCGCGCAAGGGCCACTGCAGGCTCCCCCGTGGCCGTGCTCATCGGGCCGGAAGGCGGCTTCGACCCGTCCGAACGCGCCCTGTTGATGAGCATGGAGCAGACGCTGGCGATTTCGCTGGGACCGCGCATCCTGCGCGCCGACACGGCGGCGGTGGCCGCTCTCGCTTTGGTGCAGGCCGCTTTGGGGGACAGCCAAGGCCAAGCTGACTGACAATCATCATCTCGCCATGATGATCGGTTCAAAAGACGGGCTGGCGCATGGCGTTGGCCCACATCCGATAGGTTTGCTCCTTGGTTCGTTCGATGGTCAGCACGACCCGCTTAAGCGCTTGGTTCCTCGTCGTCGTCGGCGCCGCCTGCGTTGCGGGCGCACCAATGGCGAACGCACAGGAACTTCGCGGTCTGCGCGAAAAAAATCACAAGATCTGCGCCAGCTATGGTCCGGGCTTCGCTGCGGGCGATGGAGCCGGGCATTGCGTGAAGGTGCTGGAGCGCATGCGGATAGAGCCGAGTGGTCGGCGCAGCCTGTCGGACTTCGATCCTCCGATGGTTTATGCGCCGCTTCAGGAAGAGCCGCTGCGCGGCCGCGTGCGCGTCAACGGGGGATTTCGAGGCGTCGCCGCGCACTGACGCTCGATCACGGCGTTTGCTCCGGCCGCGCAAAGCGCCTAGTTTCCACAGCGTTGGCGAAATGGCGAGATGATTTGAACACGACGATCGACCAGTCCTTGCTCGACCAGATCACGCAAGCCGCACGTCTGGGCGGCGCAATCGCGCTCGACTATTTTCGCCCGGGCCAGAAAACCAGCGCCAGAATTGACAGCAAGGAAGGCGGATCGCCGGTCACCGAAGCTGACCATGCGGTCGACGCCTTTCTGGCGCAGGAGCTCGGACGCGCGCTGCCCGGCGCTGGCTGGCTGTCGGAAGAAACGATCGACAATCCCCTGCGGCTCTCACGCGATCTGGTCTTCGTCGTGGACCCGATCGACGGCACCCGCGCCTTCATGTCGGGAGACGCCCGTTGGGCGGTCTGCGTCGCGCTGGTCGAGCGCGGACGCCCCGTGGCGGGCGTGGTCCATCTGCCCGCCATGGGACAGACGTTTGTGGCCCAACGCGGCGGAGGGGCTTTCCGCAATAACGAGCGGATCGCGGTCTCCAGCCGCGCAAGCCTTTCGGGGGGCGCCATCGCGGGACCGGGCCTGATGCTGAAGGAACTGGCGGCCACGGGCATGGAGTTCCGCGCAGAGCCCAGAATTCCCTCCCTCGCCTATCGGTTCGTGCGGGTCGCCGAAGGCAGCCTTGACGCGGGCCTGGCCTCGACCAACGCATGCGATTGGGATATAGCTGCGGCGGACATCATCCTGCAGGAAGCTGGCGGCGGATTGACCGATCCCCACGGCCTCTCGCCAACCTATAATCGGCCAGCCACGCGCCACGGGCTTCTGGGCGCAGCGCCGGGCCAATTGAGAGACGAGTTGACGGCCATTCTTCGGCGGTCGCTCGGGCGGGCAGGACAGACCTGACGTGGGCAGGGAGCCCCAAAATCACCAACACCGGAACCGACGATGAGCGACGCTGAACACACGCATGATTCCAAACAACTGCTTCACCTGGTCTTCGGCGGCGAGCTGAAGTCTCTGGAGGGGACCGAATTCAAAGACCCCTCGCAGATGGACGTGGTCGGCATTTTCCCCAATTACGCCACCGCCTATTCCGCCTGGAAAGCCAAGGCGCAAATGACCGTGGACAATGCGCAGATGCGCTATTTCATCGTTCATATGCACCGGTTCATGGACCCGCGTTGAGCCTTACGCCAAGCGTCAACCGGCTCGACCTGCGGAAAGCGCGATGCTGAAGCAACTGGGACAAAACGCAGCGGTGCAAAGCCTCCTGGGGTTTGTGGCGGTCGCCTATCTGCGCCTTGTTCGCGCGACGACGCGTTTTGTGGTCGATCCGCCTGATTTCCGTGAAGACATCGGACAAAAGCTGCCGATCATCATCGCCATGTGGCACGGGCAGCATCTGATGATTCATTGCGCCTGCCCCAAAGGGATGGGCGTGAGCGCGCTCATCTCGAAATCGGGCGATGGGGAAATCAACGCGAAGATCCTGGAGCGGTTGGGCGTCAGTCCCATCCGCGGATCGGGGGGCGACGCCGCCAAGAGCCGCAAACGCGGCGGCGCGGCCGCCCTGCGCGAAATGCTGCGCCGCCTCGCGCAAGGGTCCAGCATCGCGCTTACCGCCGACGTGCCCAAAGTGTCGCGCGTCGCAGGGCTGGGCATCGTCACCCTCGCCCAACTTTCCGGCCGTCCCATCTATCCGGTCGCGGTCGTCAGCGCGCGGCGCATCGACATGGCCTCCTGGGACCACGCCTCCATCGCCCTGCCCTTCAGCCGTGGGGCCATGGTGCTGGGCGACCCGATCGCTGTGGCGCGGGACGCGGACGCTGGAACGCTGGAGGTCGCGCGCCTCGCTGTGGAGGCGGGCCTCAACGAAGCGCACGCCCGCGCCTATGGGCTGGTGGGCGGCCGCGATCCCGGCGCCGCTGTGGAGCGGCCCGCATGAGCGGCGCCATCCGCCGTTCCTTCGAGCCCGCGCTGGCTTTCTACCGCATCGCCACAACCATGCTGGGGCCGTTGGCGCCGGCGTTGCTCAATTGGCGCAGGCGCCGAGGCAAGGAAGATCCTCGCCGCATGGCCGAGCGCATGGGCTACGCCTCGCTCGCGCGGCCTGAAGGTCCGCTGGCCTGGCTGCACGGCGCGAGCGTCGGCGAGGGCATCGCCCTGCTGCCTCTGGTGGAGCGGCTGGTGGAACGCGGCGTCAATGTTCTGGTGACGACCGGAACGGTGACGTCCGCGTCGATTCTGGCGGACCGCCTGCCCGCTGGCGCCCGGCATCAATATCTCCCCCTCGACATCCCGCGCTTTCTGGCCCGGTTTCTGGATCATTGGCGGCCTGGCCTCGCGCTGGTCGCAGAATCGGAAATTTGGCCCAACATGCTGCGCATGGTCGATGAGCGGGGCGTGCCGCTGGCGCTCGTCAACGCGCGCCTGTCGCCCCGCTCCTTTGAACGCTGGCGCAAGGCGCCGAACCTGATCGGCTCCCTGCTCTCGCGCATTGACCTGTGTCTGGCGCAAACGCAGGACGACGCCATTCGCCTCCATCAACTGGGGGCGCCCTGCGTGGAAGTGACCGGCAATCTGAAATACGACGTGCCCGCGCCGCCCTTTTCGCAACCTGCGCTGGCGCAGATGATGGCGGCGGTGGGCGCGCGTCCGGTCTGGTTCGCCGCCTCCACCCATCCAGGCGAGGAGGAGATCATCCTCGCGGTGCATCGGCGCCTGCGGGCGTCCTTTCCTGACCTTTTGACGATCGTCGCGCCCCGCCACGCCAGGCGCGGACCGCAAATCGCCGAACTGGCGGCAAGCGTCGGCATGTCGTCGGCGCTGCGGTCTTTGGGCGACAGGCTCACGCCGGAGACGGAATTCTATGTCGCCGACACAATGGGCGAGATGGGGCTTTTCTACCGGCTGACCAGCATCGTTCTGGTGGGTAAATCTTTGGGCGGCGCGCGGGGCGGGCAAAACCCCATCGAGCCTGCAAAGCTCGGGGCGACCGTGCTCTATGGACCGAATGTGGGCAATTTCGCGGAGGTCTATCGCGATCTGGCCGCAGCCCAGGGCGCCATGGAGGTGGCTGACGAGACCGAGCTTGCGCAGGCGCTTCGCCTCTATTTCTCCGATCCCGCGCTCCTGCGGCGCAGCGGGCGGGCGACGCAGGACGCTGTGGAGCGTTTCGGCGGCGCGACCGGCCGTATCATGCAGGCCCTTGAACCCTGCCTGACGCAGATGCAGGCGGAAAACCGCTGATGCGCGCGCCCGCCTTCTGGTGGAAGCGGCGGCCGACGCTGATCGCGCGCCTGCTTTGGCCCCTCGGGGCGATCTATGGCGCTCTCACGTCACGGCGCATGAACCGCGCTGGCGAGGGCTGCGGCCCGCCCGTCGTCTGCATTGGCAATTTCGTCGCGGGCGGCGCGGGCAAGACGCCTGCCGCCATCGCGGTGGCGCAAGCGTTGCTGGCGCAGGGGCGCAAGCCCGTTTTCCTGTCGCGCGGCTATGGCTCGTCCGCAACCCTGCCCCGGCTTGTGGACCGCACCCGCGACACGGCTTTGGCGGTGGGCGACGAGCCGCTGCTGCTGGCGACCGTCGCGCCCTGCGTCGTCGCGGCCGACAAGCTGGAAGGCGCGCGCGCCTGCGCGGCGGCGGGGGCTGGCGTGATCGTCATGGACGACGGGCTTCAGAATCCCGCCCTCACCAAACATCTGCGCATCGCGGTGGTGGACGGAGCGGTGGGCGTCGGCAATGGCCTGTGTCTGCCCGCCGGCCCCCTGCGCGCGCCCCTGAGCGCGCAATGGGGCCATGTGGACGCGCTGGTGGTGATCGGCGTCGGCGCGCCGGGCGAGGCTATCGCGCGCGCCGCCGAAGCCCTTGGCAAGCCTGTGTTGCGGGGCCGACTGGCGCCTGATCCGGGCATGGCCATGGGCCTTGCGGGGCGCGAGGTGATCGCCTTCGCGGGGATCGGGCGGCCGGAGAAATTCTTCGACACCTTGCGCGCGCTGGGTGCGGAGATCGTCGAGACGGAAGCCTTCCCGGACCACCACGCCTTCAGCCCACGCGAAATCGCCGGACTTCAGGCCCGCGCCAAACGACGCGGCGCAGCGCTTGTGACGACCGAGAAGGACGCCGTGCGGCTTGGACCCGCCGCCAGTCAATTGCTGACCCTGCCGGTGCGGCTGGCGCTGGACGATGAGGGCGCGTTGCTGGCCATGCTGGAACGCCTGCGGCCAGGAACGCCCGCGTAATTTGCGCCCCAGCGCGACCGCGGCCTTATCGCCTCAACCGCCCGCCAGCATGGCCCGGGCCTTGTCCTTGTCGCGGTTCATTTCGGCGACCAGCGCGTCGAGGCTGGGGAATTTCTCTTCGCCGCGTATCCAGCCGACGAAGGTCACTTCCACGGTCTTGCCGTAGAGATCGCCTTCAAAATCAAACACGAAGGTCTCCAGCAGGGGCGCGCCTGCATCCGTCACCGTGGGGCGGCGGCCAAAGCTGGCGACCCCGCCATGGGAGACGCCGTCGATGGTGAGCCGCACCGCATAGATGCCGTGGCGCAAGCGGCAAGAGGGATCGAGCCGCACATTGGCGGTGGGGAAACCCAGCGTCCGCCCGAGCTTCTCCCCATGGATCACCTCGCCCACCGCGAACCACGGATGGCCCAGCAGTTTGGCGGCGCGCGCCACATCGCCCTCTTCCAGCGCCTTGCGGGCGGCCTGGGAATGGACCGCCTCGGGGCGCCCATCGGCGTCGGCGACCACCTGCGGCACGACCTCGACCACAAAGCCGTGACGCGCGCCAGCCTCTTGGAGAAAAGCGGGCGAGCCGCTGCGGGCCTTGCCGAAGTGGAAATCATAACCGACCACCGCGCCCGATATCCCCAAGCGCCGGATCAGGATCTCCGTCACGAAGTCTTCGGCCGAAAGGCTGGCGACGGCGGCGTCGAAATGGATCACCACGGTTCCGTCGAGGCCGAGCCGCGCCAGGCAGCGGTTGCGCTCGGCGTCGGGCGTCAGGCGGAACACCGTGCCGGGACCGGCGAAGAAATCCACCGGATGGGGCTCGAAGGTCAGCACGGCCGCTGGCTTGCCCAGCTTGCGCGCCAGCTGTTCCGCACAGGCGATGACGGCGGCGTGGCCGCGATGGACCCCGTCGAAATTGCCGATGGCGACCACCGCGCCTGCAAGGCCGGGCGGGGGCGAGAGCGGATCGTGGACGAGGATCATGGCGCTATGAAACGTCCGGTCTGAGGGAAGCTGCTGCACTGCAAACACCATGCGCGGCCAAAGTCGTCAAGGAGCCTTGAGCTTACCACCGCAGGGCGGTCATGGCGGCTCTTGGCTGGCTTTCCACGCTCGCCACCAGCTTGTGGAAGGCGGCCTCGTCGAATGCGGCGCCCGGATGCAGCTCATCGCGATGGACGCCGGAGGTGATGAAGAGCGCGTCCACGCCAAAATCGCAGGCGCCCTTCACATCGGTGCGGATGGCGTCGCCGATGGCGATGACCTTGTCCTTGCCCACCGCGCGGCCCAGCAGGGTCTGGGCGAGGGTTAGCGCGCGGTCATAGATGGGCGCATAGGGCTTGCCCGCCTGAATCACCCGCCCGCCGATCTTGGCGTAGCATTCCGCAATGGCGCCCGAGCAATAGAGCATCTTCTCGCCCACATGGACGATGAGATCGGGATTGGCGGAGATGAAGTCGAGATCGCGGGCGTGCATGAGGGCCAGCGCCTCGGCATACTGGTCGGGCGTGTCATCGTCGTCATAAAGGCCGGTGGCGACGATATAGCTGGCGTCTTCAAGAGCCACGAGCGGGGGCGCGTGGCCGGTCTGGCTCTTGAGGATTTCAAAGAGCGTCAGATCCCGCTGCGGTCCGATGTGATGGACGGGCGCGTTCCCATGGGCGGCGATGAAGGCCAGGGTCACGTCGCCGGAGGTCACGATATCGTCGAAAGCCTCGCGCGGCACGGCCAGCGCATCGAGCTGCTCACGGACGGGCGCATTGGGGCGGGGCGCGTTGGTGACCAGCACCACACGCCCGCCGCCTGCGCGAAAGCGGATCAGCGCGTCGCAGGCCGCCGCATAATGGGCCTGCCCATTGTGAACCACCCCCCACACGTCGCACAGCGCGACGTCATAGGCGGAGAGCAGATCGCGGGCGCCGGTGAGGATTGGGATGTTTGTCATCCCGCCCCGCTAAAGGCCGGGGCGGGCAGTGTCAACAGGCGGTTCGCCGCAGTCGCCGGGCCTTACGGGGCCAGCGTCTCCTTGAAGAGGCTCTGCATGGCGCCCCAGGAGCGACGCGCGGCGCTGGCGTTGTAGGTATTGCCCGCCTGCGTGAAGCCATGAACCGCGCCGCTGTAGGTGATGAACTGGAGATCGGCCTTGGCCGCCTTCATCTCGGCCTGAAACTCCTCCACTTCCTTGGGCGACACGACTGCGTCATCGGCCCCGTGCAGCACCAGCACCGGCGATTTGAAGTTCTTCGCGTCCGCAGGCGTCGGGTTGGACAGAACGCCATGCAGGGTCACGATGGCGGCGGCGGGCAAGCCCTCGCGGCCAGCTTCCAGCGCGGCGGTGCCGCCGAAGCAATAACCGATCACCGCGATTTTGGCGGCGTTCACATCGGCGCGCTGGGCGAACGTGTCAAAGCCCGCCTTGACGCGGCTGCGCAGCAGGGGGCGGTCCTTCATGTATTTGCCCATCTCGACGCCGGAATCCATCGGCGGCGCGGGGCGCACGCCCTTGCCATAGACGTCCGCCACCATGGCCACATAGCCGAGCTTCGCGAAATCGCGCGCCGCATTGCGCTCGTGGTCCGACAGGCCCGTCCATTGCGGGAAGATCAGCACGCCAGGCCGCTTGCCGGTCTGCGCGTCGTCATAGGCGATGAAGCCTTCGAGCGTCGTGTCGCCCTGCTTGTAGTCGAAGCTCTCGGTCCTGACTTCGGCGAGGGCTGCGCCCGCGAGAAGAAAAGCGGAGCTGACGAAAGTGGTCAAGAAAGTTGCGATGCGCAGGGCTGCCTCCCGATTGTTCATATCTGAACTAAAATGGCGGGTCGGCAGGTAAAGGTCAATCTGCGGCGGCGACCTCCAGGGCAATCGCTTGAACACTATCACCGCCATTTTTGCATCAGGGCGTCGTGGAGGTACTGATCGTCCCAACCGAGGGTCTTGCGTCTTGTCTTGAGGGACGCCTTGTCTTGTATCTCCTTGATGAGATTTAGGACGAAG
>CAIUWR010000057.1 GCA_903902915.1 uncultured Hyphomicrobiales bacterium
CAGAATTGAAAATTTCAGAACCATCCCCGCATGATCTGCGCTCCCTTGATTCAAATCAAGGCGCAAGCCCTTTCCGGATGCTCTTTCCACCATGTTAACGAATGGGGGAAATCATGACCGGCGCAGAACAAATGTTCCTCACCATGACCATCGTCGCCTTCGGCCTTTTCGCCGTCGTGCTGGCCTATGCGGATCGCAGCACCGCCAATGTGCGCGATCAGAACAAGCATTGAAAACCCACGCATGATCCGCCCCTTGCGGGGCGGGTCTGCGTGAGGCTTCGCTTATTCCGCAGCAGCCGCCAAAGGCGTCGGCTCATTCGCCAGCAACATCACGGCGCCGCCAGTGTTCGAGATCGGCGCGTGGTAGGTGCTCGCCACTTTCGAGACCCTGCCCTGCAAGGCGCCGCGCATGGCGATCCAGGTCATCAGCTCGACGCCCTGCGAGCCAGCCAACTCGATGATCTGACGATTGGAATATTGCGTCAGCGCGAGCGGATCATTGACGATCTTCTCCATGCAGAGCAGATCGAACTGCTTGTTGATGAAGCCCGCGCGCGTGCCATCAAGCTGATGCGACAGGCCGCCGGTGCCCACCACCACAACTTTCAGATCCTTCGGGTAGGACTCGATGGCGCGGCCGATGGCCTGCCCCAGCTTGTAGCAGCGCGCGGCGCTCGGCAGCGGATGCTGCACGGAATTGATCGTGACCGGAATCGTGCGCAGCGGCCATGTCGCCCCGGCGTCCGGATACATGAGCTTGATCGGCAGCGTGAAGGCGTGATCGACCAGCATCTCCTGACACATGGTGATGTCGAATTCGTCGGCGACGAGCCGGTCGATGATGTGCCACGACAGATCAGGATCGCCCGCGAAAGACGGCAGCACGGGAATGCCCCAGCCTTCGTCCGCATTGTCATATTGCGCGGCTGCGCCGACGGCGAAAGTCGGCATCTTGTCGAGAAAGAAGTTGAGGCCGTGATCGTTGTAGATCACCACGGCGACATCGGGCTTCACCGCTTCGAGCCAGGCGTGGACGGGAATGAAAGCGTCGAACAAAGGCTTCCAATAGGGCGTCTGCTGTTCGCCGCGCGCAATGGCTGCGCCAATCGAGGGAACGTGGGACGTCGTCAAGCCACCAATGATGCGGGCCATGGGTCAGGTTCCCTGCGATGCGAGAAAGGCTTTGAAGGCTTCGATGGTCATGCCGGTCTGCTGCGCGCCGACATCCTGCACATTGAGGCCGAAAATCCCTGCGAATTTCGCGAGATAATAGGTATTGCCGCCAGCGGCGATCAGCTGGCCCACATTGCGCGAGCGGATCGCGGCGCGCTGCTCATCGGTGAGATGGTAGCGCGCCATGTAGCCCTCTTCGTCAGCGAGGAAGGCCTTGCGATTCGCCGCATCGTTGAAGGAGAAGCACATCTTGTTGAGGGCGTAGCCGCGCTTGGCTTGCTCGCCCTGAAAGATCGGCGTTCCCGGTATTTTGCTGAGATCATCCATCGCCGCGCTCCTCGCCGCCGTCACCCTTGGGTTCGTCCCATAGGTGCGTCGGCGCGCGACAAGCTTCATTGATCAGGATCAAGCGCCTGATCAATCACGGGAAGTGAACCGGGAGGGACGACGTCAGACCAGCCGGCGCGCGTGCACCGCAGCCATGGCCAGCACCACCATGGCGAAGGCCTGATGCAGAAGACCCGCCCAGACCGGCACCACGAGCATGAGGGTCACGATCCCGATCACCGCCTGCGTCGTCACAAGCCCCGCCAGCGCGGTCGCGCGGCGGGCGGCGCTGGAGCCGGGCGCTTTGCGGCGCGCGGAGATCATGTGCCAGAGCGCCAGCGCGAACAGCAGATAAGCGACCAAGCGGTGCTGAAACTGGATCAGGGTGATATTTTCGAGAATGTTCAGCCACCACGGGTCGAGCCGCGCCAGATGCTCCATCGGCGGCACGAGATGGCCCGCCATGAAGGGCCAGTCATTATAGGTGAGCCCGGCCCGCGATCCCGCCACCAGCGCGCCAAGCCCGATCTGCGTCAGCACCAGCGCCAACAGGCCCAGCGCCCAGCCGCGCAGGCCTTGCGCCGCCTCCGCGACCGCAGGCTTCAGCCCGACGGCGATCCAGATGATCGCGGCGAAAGTGATCGAGGCCAGCAGCAGATGGACCGCCAGCCGCTCGGGCGCGACCTCGACCCGCTGCGACAGGCCCGAACTCACCATCCACCAGCCGACCGCCCCTTGCAGGCCCCCGAGCGCCAGAATGCCGGACAGCCGCCATTTGAGCCCGCGCGTGAGCGCCCCGCGCAGCCAGAACCAGGCGAGCGGCAGGGCCACGGCCAGGCCGATGACGCGGCCCAGGACGCGGTGGCCCCACTCCCAGAAGAAAATGGTCTGAAACTCGGACAGCGTCATGGTGGGGAAGAGCTGCGCATATTGCGGAATCTGCTTGTATTTCTCGAATTCCGCCAGCCAGGCCGCCTCCGACAGCGGCGGGATCACGCCCGAAATCGGCTTCCATTCGGTGATCGACAGTCCGCTTTCGGTCAACCGCGTGGCGCCCCCCACGACGACCATGGCGAAGATGAGCCCCGCCACGCTCCACAGCCAGAGGCGAACGGGGGCGAGCGGGTCGCGCGCCGGAACGAGCTTGTCAGCAGGGATCATGGAATTACCAAAGCTCTGGTTGAACAAAACGGTGGGGCGAGACATAAGCCTGTGGCGCGCGCGCGTCCACGGACGCCCTGTCGCACCCCCATCGGTCAGGAGAGCCCCATGCGAACGCGCCAGCGCAAACTCGTCGGAACCATCGTCATGGTCGCCTTCGTGCTCACCTACGCCCTCGTGGCCATGGCGCTGGCCCAATCGCGGCCGGTGCAGGAGGCGCACGATCTGTTGCGCGGCCTCTATTATGTGGTGGTGGGGCTGGCCTGGGTGCTGCCCATCATGCCCCTCATCAAATGGATGGAAGGCGATTCCGCCAACGCTGCTCAGAATGGAAAAGCGTGATGGCTTTCTGGTCCGCCGCCCTTCTCTCGCTCTCCGGCCTACTGGGCGCGGCTGGCGTCGCGCTCTCGGCCTATGCGGCCCATGCGGACGGCGCCGCCAATCTGACCACCGCCGCCACCTTTCTGTTGATCCACGCTGCAGCCGTCGCTGGCCTTTGCGCGGGCGCGACACGGCGTCTCGGCCTGTTGCAAGCCGCGACCCTGCTGGTCATCGGCGTGGTGCTGTTTTCAGGCGACCTCACGCTGCGCGCCACCACCGGAAACTCGCCCTGGCGCATGGCGGCGCCGACCGGCGGCCTGATGCTGATCGCGGGCTGGCTATGGCTGGCCGCAGCCGCCTTCGCAGGACGGCGCGCCAACCCTTAAGCGTGTTGCAGCACAGGGATCGACCCGTCGAAGAAATCGTCCGAATAGGCCACCACGCCATTGCCCAATCTATGAAAGGTGATGTCGATCTGGCGATGGCCGACGAGCAGGCCCTTGATGACGAGTTCGTCCACATCGGGCGGCAGGCGCGCCCGGTTGATATGGACCGCGCCCCGGTAGCCGTCGATCCGCAGGCCGAGGCAGGCCTGCAACAGCATGAAGACCGAGCCGGAGGCCCAGGCCTGCGGCAGGCAGGCGACGGGATAGGTCACCGGCCCCTCCCCCGGCCCACGCTGGAAACCGCAGAACAATTCGGGCAAGCGCATATCGAATCGCACCGCCGCGTCGAACATGTCGCCCATCATCTGCACCACCCCGGCCCGCTCGCCATACCGCGCCATGCCCGCCACGCAGAGCGCGCTGTCATGCGGCCAGACCGAGCCATTGTGGTAGGACATGGGATTATAGCGCGCCTCGCCCCGCGCCAGCGTGCGGATGCCCCAGCCTGTGGCGAAATCGGGCGCGAGCAATTGTTCAATGATATGGCGGGCGCGGTTGGCGCTGGGCAGGCCCGTATAGAGCAAGTGCCCGGCGTTCGACGCGCGCACCGCGCAAGGGCGGCCTGATCCGTCCACCGCAAGCGCGTAGAAGCTTTTGCTCTCGAGCCAGAAACGATCCTCCACGACGCCCCGCAGCCGCTCGGCGGCGCGTTGCCAGCGGGCCGCCGGTTCGAACTGATTGCGCCGCTCAGCGATGCCCGCCATGGCGACCAGCGCCGCATAGCAATAGCCCTGCACCTCGATGAGGGCGACCGCGCCTTGCGGATCGCTCCCATCCGCATGGAAGACGGAATCGCTGCTGTCCTTCCAGCCCTGATTGGCGAGGCCCGTTTCCGCGCCGCGCAGATAATCAATCAAGCCATCCCCGTCCGAATCGCCCTCCTTCTCGATCCAGGCGGTCGCCCGTTCGAGCGCGGGCCAGATTTCGTCGATGAAGGAGAGATCCCCTGTGCGCTCCGCATAGGCGCCCGCCAGCATGACGAAGAGCGGGGTGGTGTCGACCCCGCCGTAGTAGAGCCCGAAGGGCAGTTCCTCCAGCGCCGCCATCTCGCCGCGCCTTGTCTCGTGCATGATCTTGCCGGGGGCGGAATCGCGGAAGGGCGAATGGTCCACCGCCTGATGGCGCGCCAGAAATTTGAGCACGCCCCGCGCCAGCGAGGGATCGAGCCAAAGCATCTGCAAGGCGGTGATGATGGCGTCGCGCCCGAAGGGTGTCGAAAACCACGGAATGCCTGCATAGGGATAGGGCCCGGTGGGCAGCTGAGTGGTCAGCAAGGCCAGATCGGCGCGCGACTTGTCGATCCATGTATTGAACATCCGCGCCCGCGAATGCACCCGCGCCCCGCGCCGCCTCTGGCTGCGCATCCCGAAATGGCCCCGCGCGGCGGCCGCCCGCCAACGGGCGCAGTCAGGCTTTTCCGAATGTGGGCCGACCTCGACATAGAGGCTGCGCGCGCCATTGTGCGGCAAAGCGAGCTGGAAGGCGGCGCGGGTCGGCGTGAGCGTGGTGGGATCCTCGGAAAAGCTGACATGGGTCTCGCGCACCATGCCATCGAGCCCGCGATAGGACAGCTTCACGTCGGAATTGTTGACCTCGGCGGGAAAGATCTCACCTCGCGTGGTGCGTCTGACGCCGCGCACCTCGAACATGTCTCGGAAATCGGCGCAGAACTCCAGCGCGAAGGGCACCTCGGTCGCGGTCATGGCGAAGTTGGTGAAGGTGATCCGCTCATACATGCGATCAGCGTTGATCAGCCGCTTGCGCTCGATATGGATCACCCCCTCCTTCAGCGATTGGGCGCCCAGCGGCGGCAGGGGCCGGTTCGTCAGATTGGAGGTGAAAATCACATTGTCCTGACTGAGCGAGGAGCTGAGCAGCACGGGCGCCTTGCCGCCGACGGTCAGCCGCCAACGCGACAACAAGCGCGTGTCGTTCTGAAAAAGCCCGTCGCCCTCCCCCAGCACGTCGCCATTGAAGTCGGCGACCATGAAGGTGTCGCCGTGCTTCAGGGCCACGAGCCTTATGGGGACGCGCGGCTCATGGGTGGTCTTCACCATTTCCGCCACGCCCGTAGCGGAGCTGGGCGTCATCTTTTCGACGTCGTCTTTCGCGCTTTCGCCTTCCACCGGGGTCAGCTCCCTTGAACCACGCGCAGAGCTCCAGGCATGTGGCTCCGCGCCATGAGCCGCTGGTAGATATCGACATAATTGGCGGCCATCGTGGTGGCGGAAAACCGCTCCTCGAAGACCGCCCGCACCTGTCTGCGATCAAGCCGCCTCACCGCCGTGACGGCGGCCACCGCTTCCGCGTCGCTCGACACGATGAAGCCGGTGCGGCCATGATCGACGACTTCGGGCACCGATCCACAATTCCACGCGATGACCGGAGTTCCACAGGCCATGGCCTCGATCATGACCAGCCCGAAGGGCTCGGGCCAGTCGATTGGAAACAGCAGCGCCCGCGCATGGCCAAGAAAGTCCGCTTTCTGGGAATCTCCGATTTCCCCGATGAACTCCACATCGGGCGATCCCAACAGCGGCTCGATCTCCTTGCGGAAATAGACCATGTCCGCCTGATCGACCTTGGCCGCGATGCGCAGCTTCATCCCCGCCGCCCGCGCGATGGCGATGGCACGGTCTGGGCGCTTTTCGGGAGAGATGCGGCCAATGAAGGCCAGATAGTCTCCGCTGGGCCTGGCGGGCGGCTCGTAAAGGTCCGCGGGAAGTCCGTGATGGACCGTCTCGATCCAGTTACCCAAGGCCAGCGGCTTGCGCTGGTTGTCGGAGATCGACACCAGCGGATAGCTGGGCCAGCAGCCATAGGCCTCGGGCAGATCCTTCAGATCCTGACGCCCATGCAATGTGGTGACGGTTTGCCCGGCCACGTCTTCGAACAGGGGAAAATGCAGCAGATCTATGTGGAAATGGATCACGTCGAACTGCGCCAGCCGCCGCCGGACTTCGCTCAACTGAAAGAGGTGGGCC
This sequence comes from uncultured Hyphomicrobiales bacterium, assembly GCA_903902915.1. GTDB lineage: Bacteria > Pseudomonadota > Alphaproteobacteria > Rhizobiales > Beijerinckiaceae > Terripilifer. Next base: position 6,415 of record CAIUWR010000057.1, read on the forward strand.
GCAAGGTCGCAGCGCAGCGGGTCGGGATCCAGCCGAATCGCCTGATCCCGCACAGGGACAAGCCGCGCGCTGGTGACGGCGTCCGCACTGGAAAACAGAGTCACATCATGGCCCAGATCGACCAAGGCGTCGCTCAGAAAGGCGACGATGCGCTCCGTTCCACCATAGAGCCGAGGCGGCACCGCCTCATAGAGCGGAGCGACTTGTGCGATTTTCATCCTGGGCTTCCTCTGAAACCGCCGCACTGGAGCCCCACGCCTCCGATGCGCCGCGCTGGGATTGCCCCTCCCTCAGCCTCAACTAGGCCCCGCAGACGCGACGTCAATGCCTCATTGGGCGCAGATCGCCGCCCCGGAGGTCAGATGCTTAAATCCGACCTATCGTGAAGGCGCAGGCGCCCTGCCCCATTGTAAGCGACCTTTTTTCAGGGTACACAAATTCAGCAGCTGACCAGCCGGAATAAAAGAACATAAGCGGCGGCGTCGGTCTCAAGGTGGTCATTCGATTACAATCAGATATGTTGGGGGATTATCTTGGGGAAGAAGGGTTTGACACTGCTGGTGGCCGCCGTCGGCGGCGTTGCCGGCGCCATTTATTGGCCCTCCGCCGTCGAGGGCGCCTTCCCCGGCTGGACCGTGCGCACAGCGTCCATCAGGGCATGGATGCCGGGCGGCGATGCGAACGGGCCGGGCAAGGCGGACAGGTCTGCGGCGAGCCGGGGTCCAAACATTCAGCGGCCGCCTGTGCCGGTGGACATCGATATTGTCCAGCGCGGCCCGATGCCGCTGCGCATCGACTCGGTCGGAACGGTCCAACCCATCAACACGACCTCCATTCGCACGCGCATCGACGCGCAGATCGACAAGATCTTCGTCGCGGACGGCGCGCGGGTGAATGCGGGCGACGTGCTGGTCAAGCTTGATTCCCGGCAGATCGAAGCGCAGATCCGGCAGGTGGAGGCTACGGTCGCCAAAGACCAGACGGTCATCGAGCAGACCAATCGCGATCTCGCACGCGCCACCGAATTGCTGTCCAAGAATTCCGGCACTCAACTGAACGTCGACAACGCCCAGACGGCCGTCTCCGCCGCCAAGGCGACGATCGCCGCCGATCAGGCTTCGCTGGACAATCTGAAAGTCCAATTGTCCTGGTACACGCTGAGCGCGCCAATCTCCGGACGTGTCAGCGCCTTCACGTCGAAGGCCGGAAACATCATCCGGACCGCCGACAACACGTCCACGGGCATCATCGCGACCATCGTCCAGACATCGCCGATCTACGTCGCCTTCTCCGTTCCGCAGATCGTGCTCTCGCCGCTGCGTGAAGCGGTGGATCGCAACGAGGGCGAGGTTCGCGCGACGCCGCAAGGCAGCGAGCGGTCGGCGGTCGGCAAAATCGCGATGGTGGACAACACCATTGATCCGACGACCGGCACGATCACCATTCGGGCGATCCTGGACAATGCTGGCGACGTGCTGTGGCCTGGCCAGCTCTGCAATGTCCGCATCACCTTGAAGACCGACCCTGACATCGTCTCGGTTCCGCGATCCGCCACCCAGTCCGGACAGAACGGCAATTTCGTCTATGTCGTCGAAAATGGCGTCGCTCATATCCGGAAAGTGAAGGTTGGCCGCTTCCAGGACGGCCGCGACATCATTCTCGACGGCCTGACGGGCGGCGAGACCATCGTCAGCGACGGCGCGCTGCTGCTGGCCGAGGGGTCACGCATCGACGTTCGCAACAGCGGTCAGACTAAAAAAGAGGGAATCTGATGTCGCTCACGGAACTTTGCATCCGTCGTCCCGTGATGACGACGTTGCTGATGATGTCGTTCATCGTCTTCGGAATTTTCGGCTATATGAAATTGCCGATCTCGGCCTTGCCCCGCGTCGATTTCCCGACGGTGTCGGTCTACACGGGTCTGCCCGGCGCCAATCCCGAGACCATGTCCACGTCGGTGGTCGCGCCGCTTGAGCGCGCCTTCGCCACCATTCCGGGCATCAGCCTCATGACGTCGCGTTCGACCAATGGCGGGTCGAACATCACGATGCAATTCGATCTGGATCGCAACATCGACGGCGCCGCGCTCGACGTTCAGTCGATGATCACCGCCACCTTGCGCCGCCTGCCCCCGCAACTGCCGGCGCCGCCGAGTTTCAAGAAGGTCAATCCGGCCGACGCGCCCGTGCTGATCCTGATGCTCAGCTCGCCGATCCTTCCCCTGACAGCCGTGGACGATTACGCGGAAGAGATTTTCGCCCAACAGATTTCCCAATTGCCCGGCGTGGCGCAGGTCGTCGTGCTCGGGCAACAGAAATACGCAGTGCGCGTCGATGCTGATCCTGACGCAGCCTTCGCACGCGGCCTGACGCTGAACGACATTCGCAACGCCGTTGTTTCGGCGAACTCCACGGCGCCCGTCGGCGGCTTGCGCGGCGTCGACAAGAACATGACGCTCAAAGCCACGGGCGAGATGACAAAGGCCGAAGACTTCAACGACATCGTCGTCGCCTGGCGCAATGGCGCGCCGATCCACCTGAATGAAGTGGCCGAGATTCACGATTCCGTCGACAACGACCAGATCGCCGCGTGGCAGAACGAGAAGCGTGGCATCGCCCTCGCGATCTTCCGTCAGTCCGACGCCAACACGGTCGCGGTCGTGGACACGATCAAGGATAAATTGCCTGTCTACCGCTCGCAGTTGCCGCCCTCCGTGGAAGCCAGCGTGCTGAATGATCGTTCCGTCTCGATCCGCGCGTCGATCGAGGACGTGCAGTTCACGCTCGGGCTGGCCATCGCCCTCGTCATCCTCGTCATTTTCCTGTTCCTGAAGTCCGCGGCGGCGACGGTCATTCCCTCGCTGGCCTTGCCGGTGTCGCTGATCGGAACCTGCGCCTTCATGTATATGTTTGGCTATTCCATCGACAATATTTCGCTGCTCGCGGTCACGCTGGCGGTGGGATTCGTCGTCGATGACGCCATCGTCATGCTTGAGAACATCGTGCGGCACATCGAGGAGGGGATGCGCCCCTTCGAAGCGGCGATCAAGGGTTCGGGGGAAATCTCCTACACCATTCTGTCGATCACGCTTTCGCTCGTCGCCGTGTTCATCCCCGTGCTGCTGATGGGCGGAATCGTCGGGCGCGTGCTGCGCGAGTTCGCGGTGACGATCTCCTGCGCCATTCTGGTGTCGGGCTTCGTGTCGCTGACGCTCACCCCGATGCTGTGCGCCCGCCTGCTGAAGCCCGTGGACCACCATGCGCGTCAGAGCCGGTTCTGGGACATGGTCGACGCAGTCATCGACGGCGTGACGGACGGTTATCGCTGGACGCTCGATCTGGTGCTGCGCCATCAGATCATCATGATGCTCGTCACGGTGGGAACCTTCGTCCTCAGCGTGTCGATGTTCATCTCGATCCCCAAGGGCTTTTTCCCCGTCGAGGACACCGGCTACATCACGGGATCGACGGAAGCCGCTTCCGACATCGCCTTCCCGGCCATGGCCGAGCGTCAAAAGCAGATCGCCCGCAACATCAAGGCCGATCCCGCCGTCGATTACATCATCTCGTCGGTCGGACAGGGCGGCACCAGCCAGGGCAACATCTTCATCGCGCTCAAGCCGAAGAGCGAGCGCGGCAAGATTGACGACATCATCACCCGCATGCGCGGCATCGCTACGTCCGTGCCGGGCATCAACGCGGTCTTCGCGCCGGTGCAAAACCTCAATCTGAACGGCGGCCGCGCCTCCAAGGCGCCCTACCAGTATACGCTGCAATCCAGCGACCTTGAGTCCCTCTACAAGTTCGGCCCGGAAATGTTGCGCCGACTGCAGGCGTTGCCGCAACTGAAGGACGCCAACAGCGACCTGCGCGTCACAAATCCGGAATTGCGGATCGAAGTGGACCGCGCCAAGGCCGGCGCCTTCGGCCTGAACGCCGATCAGATCCGCGCTGCGCTCTACAACGCCTATGGTTCGCAGCAGATCTCGACGATCTTCACCCAGGCGAACGACTATCAGGTCATTCTGGAAACAGCCCATTCGTTGCAGGATGACCCCTCGGCGCTGGGCCGCGTCTACATCAGGGCGGCCTCCGGCGCGAATGCCGGATCGACGACGGGCGCTGCGCCAACCTCCGGCGGCATTTCCTCCGCGTCCATCGTCCCTCTGGATCAAGTGGCGAAAATCACGCGCTCCGTGGGGCCGTTGTGGATCAACCGTCAGGCGCAACAACCCGCCGTGACGATTTCCTTCAATACGCCAGTCGGCGTGTCCATCGGCGATGCGATCGAGGCGATCCACAGGACCGAGGCGGAGCTCAAGCTGCCGACGTCGATTTCAACCAACTTCACCGGTTCCGCGGCCCTGTTCCAGGACTCGCTGAAGGGCCTTGGCCCCCTGTTGCTGGCGGCCGTTCTGACCATC
>CAIUWR010000058.1 GCA_903902915.1 uncultured Hyphomicrobiales bacterium
CAAAACCTTCCCGCGTCGGGGGACGGCGCTGCGCAACCCCACCAGCTCCGCGCCGTCCCCCGCCGCTACAAACGCCCTCCGGGGCAAATCAAACCGCCAGAACGAACTTCAGAGTGGATAAAAGTTGGGGGCAGGGTCAACGGAAATATGGAACAGCTCAACCTTCGGCTCCGTTGACGCGCGCACGAATGACGACGGAAAACGCCTGATCGTGAAGGCGCAGCGCCTCGCAAACACCGTGACTGTGGAGTCGTCCGATAATGGGAACTATGAAGCGCCCGCCAATGCGCTGCCCTCGACCCACTGGAACAGGCGCATGCTGGATGGGCCGTTCTTCAATACCCAGACCGGCGACCTTCTGATCAACGCGGTGAAGCCACTCAGCGCAGCGACCATCGAGTCAGCCTCTGGCCGCAAGATCAATGTGCGGCGTTTCGAAATCAACGGGCCGATTACGCTGGAGACTTGGTACGATGACCAGCAGCGCTGGGCGGGGTTGCAGTTCAAGGCGCGGGATGGGTCACAGATCATTTATAAACTGCAAGATTAACAAGTGTCCGCTTCACTGGGAAACGGACGCTCACGAAACGACGCGTCACCGCTTCGTCTTCAAATCCACCGCAAACCCGCGCTGCACGGCGGGACGGTCCATCAGACGCTCGTACCAGCGCTTCACATTCGGAAAGGCCGCGAGATCGACATCGTGGCGCGGATGGCGCCAAGCCCAGCCCAGAATCGCGAAATCGGCGACCGAGATGTTCTGCCCCGCGAAGAAGGGAACTTCGCCCAACCGCCTGTCGGCCACGCCATAGAGACGCAGCGTTTCCTTGGAATAACGCTCCAGCCCATAGCGACGATCAGCCTCGTCCTTCACGTCGCCGAAGTGATGACGCTGGCCGAGCATGGGGCCGAAGCCCCCCATCTGCCACATCAGCCATTCCCAGGCCGCAATACGCTCCGGACCAGAGGCCGCCAGAAACTGGCCGGTCTTCTCCGCGAGATAAAGCAGGATTGCGCCGGACTCGAAGACGCTGACCGGCTTGCCGCCGAGACCATCGGAATCGACGATGGCGGGGATGCGATTATTCGGGCTGATGGCGAGAAAGGCGGGGTCGAATTGCTCGCCCTGGCTGATGTTGACCGAGTGGACAGAATAAGGAAGCCCCATCTCTTCCAGCGCGACACTGATCTTGCGGCCGTTGGGCGTATCCCAGGTGTGCAGCTCTATCGTCATGGCGTTTCCCCTCAGTTTTCTAAACCAGTTCGACTGTCAGCGGATTGTAGGAATAGAGCCAGGCGTTGCGGTCCTCGCCCTCGTTGCGCTTTGCGAAGGCGTCGCGCATGGCCTGCACGGATGGCAGATGGAACAGGGCGCGGTTGGCGGTCGACTGGGTCACGATCCTGGCGGTGCGGTCGATGCGGTTGCGCTGATAGAGCTGCAAGGCGTCAGGGATGGTGTCGCGCATGGCGAGCGCACGGGCCAACACCGCGCCATCCTCGATGGACATGGCCGCGCCTTGAGCGAGATAGGGCAGCGTGGGATGGGCGGCGTCGCCCAGCAGGGTCACGCGCCTGGAGCTCCAATCGTGCAGCGGTAGGCGGCCATGCAGCGACCAGCGATAGCACTGATCCTTGTCGGCGAGGTCGATGATGGTCTGGATGGCGGGATGCCAGCCTTCAAAGTCCTTCTTCAGCTTGTCCCATGAGAATTTCATGGTCCAGCTTTCCTCGAAGACCTCCTCGGTCTCGATCAGGCCCACGAAATTGATGAGCTTGCCGCCGCGCAGATAATAAACGACCGCGTGGCCGCCCGGCCCCATGAAGACCGACATGACCTGTTCGAGAAAAGGCTGGGGGAGGCGCTCTGATGGCACGGTAATGCGCCAAGCCGCGTCGCCTGTGTAAAGCGAGGTTGCATCGCCGAACATCTGCGCCCGGATCGCCGACTTCAACCCATCGCAAGCGACCAGAATGTCGCCGCGCGCCACGGCGCCATTGGTGAAATGCATCTCGACGCCATCCTCGCGCTCGATGAATTTCGCGCCGCGATGGTTCAGGTGAATCAGGTCCGGCTTCAACTCCTGCGCCTTGGCGGCGAGGATCTCATGCAAGTCAGCCCGGTGCAGCTGGGTATAGGGCGCGCCATGCTTTTTCAGATGATCTTCGGAGAGTTCGAAGCGTTGCAGAACTTCGCCCGTGTCATGCAGGCGGAAGACATAGGCGCCGGGGCGCACGCCCACCGCGTCAAGCTGATCGCCAAGGCCGAAAGAGCGCAGCACATGCATGCAATTGGCGCTGAGCTGGATGCCCGCGCCGACTTCGCCAAGCTGCGCAGCCTGCTCATAGACTTCCACATCATGGCCAGCCTTCAAAAGGCTGATCGCCGCCGCAAGCCCACCCAGACCCGCGCCCACGAGAATGATTTTCTGGCGTTCCATGCAAATTCCCTCGACAGCTTGCAAACCTCGACCCGGAACGCCGCCGTGGCGGACTGCCCAGATTTCGAGGTCTTAACAATGATCGCAACGAAAGTCGCGCCCCATGCCACCGACAGTCCAGCCACGCTGGAACGCCGCCGCCCCGCCCGCGTTCGCCCCTGACCGAAGGGGAGAACCACTATGGCCATGATGGACACGAGCCCGGGCGAGATAGAGGCGGCGATCCGGGATGATCCCGACCTTGCCGAACATGTGCGGACCTATGCTCACTTCAAGACGCTGGCGTTGTGGGGAGCCATCGCGCTCCCCTTCATCTTCGCCTTCGTGCTCTTCTATACGCAGTAGCTTACTTGACCACACGCACGGCGCCGGTGGCGGCGCTGGTCGTCAGCGCGGCATAGGCCTTCAACGCCATGGTGATGTTGCGGGCGCGCTTTTCGGCGGGCTTCCAGGCGTCGGCGCCCTTGGCCTCCATCGCCGCACGGCGGGCGGCCAAGGCCTCGTCCGAGATGGCGATCTTGATGCTGCGGTGGGGAATGTCGATCTCGATCCGGTCGCCCTCCTCCACCAGCGCAATTGCGCCACCTTCGGCGGCTTCCGGCGAAGCGTGGCCGATGGATAGGCCTGACGTGCCTCCCGAGAAGCGACCATCGGTGATCAGCGCGCAGACCTTACCCAGACCCTTCGATTTCAGATAGCTCGTGGGATAGAGCATTTCCTGCATGCCGGGGCCGCCGCGCGGGCCTTCATAGCGGATGACCAGCACGTCGCCCGCCTTGATCTTGCCGCGCAAAATGGCGTCCACCGCCGAGTCCTGGCTCTCGAAAACGCGCGCGGGACCAGCGAAGACATGGATGCTCTCATCCACGCCCGCCGTCTTCACGATACAGCCGTCCAGCGCGATATTGCCTGTCAGCACCGCGATGCCGCCATCCTTCGAGAAGGCGTGGGCGTTGTCACGGATCACGCCCTTGGCGCGGTCCAAGTCCAGATCGTCCCACCGGCGATCCTGGCTGAAGGCGGTCTGGGTGGGCACGCCGCCGGGGGCCGCGCGGAAGAAGCTCTTCACCGCATCGCTGGCGTTGCGGGTGACGTCGTAACGATCAAGCGCCTCGCCCATGGTGGGCGTGTGGACGGTGGGCACTTCGCCGTGGATCAGCCCGGCCCGCTGCAATTCGCCCAGGATCGACATGATGCCGCCCGCGCGATGCACGTCCTCGACATGCACGTCCGCCACGGCGGGCGCGACCTTGCAGAGCACCGGCACCTTGCGCGACAGGCGGTCGATATCGGCCATGGTGAAGGGAATCTCGCCTTCATAGGCGGCTGCCAGCAAATGCAGGACCGTATTGGTCGAGCCGCCCATGGAAATGTCGAGCGCCATGGCGTTCTCGAAGGCCTTGAAGCTTGCGATGTTGCGCGGCAGCACGCTTTCGTCGTTCTGCTCGTAGTAGCGACGCGCCAGCTCCACGATCAGATGGCCCGCCTTGACGAACAGCTCCTTGCGGTCCGCATGGGTGGCCAGCACCGTGCCATTGCCCGGCAGCGACAGGCCAAGAGCCTCGGTCAGGCAGTTCATGGAATTGGCGGTGAACATGCCCGAGCAGGATCCGCAGGTCGGGCAAGCCGAACGCTCGATGGTCTCCACCTCGGCGTCGCTGACGGAGTCATCGGCGGCGGCGACCATGGCGTCGATGAGATCGACCGCGCGAGACTTGCCCTCGTGGATATATTTGCCGGCCTCCATCGGCCCGCCGGACACGAAGACCACGGGGATATTGAGGCGCATGGCGGCCATCAGCATGCCGGGGGTGATCTTGTCGCAGTTGGAAATGCAGACGATGGCGTCGGCGCAATGGGCGTTGCACATATATTCGACGGAATCGGCGATGATCTCGCGCGAGGGCAAGCTGTAGAGCATGCCGTCATGGCCCATGGCGATGCCGTCATCCACCGCGATGGTGTTGAATTCCTTGGCGACGCCGCCCGCCTTCTCGATCTCGCGCGCGACGAGCTGGCCGAGATCCTTCAGATGCACATGGCCGGGCACGAACTGGGTGAAGGAATTGGCAACCGCGATGATCGGCTTGCCGAAATCGCCGTCCTTCATGCCCGTGGCGCGCCAGAGCCCGCGCGCGCCAGCCATGTTGCGGCCGTGGGTGGTGGTTCTGGAGCGATAGTTGGGCATTGCCGATCCTTGGTGTTCAGCGCTTGGGTTGGGTGCTTATAGGCCATCGGGGGAGGCTCGGGAAGCCGCCCCCAGTCCGGCCTACAGTTCGGTGATCTGTTGCGGGAACTTGTGCAGGGCCTCCACCCGGCCATGCTCGTCGATGAGATAGTTGTCGCAGACCCAGCTATAGGTCCGCGCTGTCACATAGGTGGGATGCACCGCGAAGAGCATGTTGGGGGCCACTTTGAGAGCCTCATCATGGCGGATCAGCGGGCGCTCCACCATGTCGTAGCCTTGGCCATGGGCGTAGAGGCGGGTTTCCTCCGGGCGGCCGTTCTTGCGCATGAAGGCGTTGTAGCGGGCGAAAACATCAGCGGGATCAGCGCCCGGCTGCAACAGATCGAGGGTGAACTGCTGCGCCTGCAACACGAAGGCGAACTCGTCCTGCATCTCCTGCGAGGCCTTGCCCAGCACCCAGGTGCGGCCAATCTCGCCATAGAAGCCGCCCGGCCCGCTATTCTCGATCAACATGCAGAATTGATCGCCTTCCCTGATGGTGCGGTTCTGCAAATGGGGCGGCGCCATGACGGCGGCCGTGCCCACGGGACCGGAGGCGGCCATATACCAGCCCTGCTCGCTGCCCAACGACGTGCTGACGGAACGGGCGATCTGCACGACCTCCATATCCCGCATGCCCGGGCGCAAGGCCTTGGTGACGGCCTCAGCCGCCACGTCCTGCATGGCCGTCATGCGGCGGATCAGGGCGATCTCCTCGGGGCTCTTGATCGCCTTGATGGCGTCCACCAGCGACGATGCGTCCACGAAAGTCGCACGCGGCAGGCTTTTCTTCAGCGTGTCGACCATGGCGTAGGAAATGGCGGAGGGTCCGAGTAGCCCGATGGTGGCGTCCTCATAGCCCTGCAAGGCCTTCAGCGCGCATTCCGCGTCATAGGCGGCGGTGTAGTGGATCGCCACATAGCTCGGCGAGCCCATGACCCGGCCCACGCCGCGCCGGATTCCATCGCCCGCTGCGTCGAGCCGCAAATCCTGCCCGAAAGGCCCCTGCCCCACCACGGTCATCAGATCCTCGCGAGGAAACAGCACAGTGAAGGGATAGCCGTTGGTCGCAGGAAGGTCGGTCAGATATTTCACATATCCGCCCATGAAATCGTTATTGGCCTGCGCCAGCAGCACATCAATCTTCTGCGTCGCCATTTCGGCCCGGATCAAAGCCCAACGACGCTCAAGTTCGGCGGTCGAAATGGGTGTGTTCACGCGTTCGTTCATGTGGGTCGCCTCCCGTACGAGCATTTTCTGTTGGCGTATTTGAACGCAGCGGGGGCCAAGCGCAAGAGGGATCCCTCGCTTATGAGCAAGGGCTTCAAATCCGTCTTTGCGGGCGTCCACTACGAGGTCCGCTCTTGGCGCCAACTGCGGCGGATCATGGCCAAATCAGGCGTTTCAAACCTGTCCCGAGTTGCGATCACAAGGCAAAAAATAATTTCATGCTTTTATTTCAGAAATTTACCACTGCATCGACCACTTGGCCGCAATCATGTTTTGACACATATAACGAAATGTATTGCATATTTTTTGAGAATGCTGCTACTTGATCACTATAACTCGGTCTCGTCGATTTAGGGAAATGAAGTTATGTCGAACGTCAAAATCAGCGGAACCATTGCAGCGCAGCTAGCCGATTCGGGGACGCACCAACCCCTTTTCTCCGGCGTGAGCGTCACTGACGACAATCCGACCGCGATCGAGTTGCTCACCATCACCGTCACCGGCGGCGGCGGAAGACTAGCGGGCGACAGTTTGACCGACAACGGCGACGGCGCCTACATGCTCACCGGCACGGCGGATCAGGTCACGGCGGCGCTTGAGGCTTTGACCTTCACGCCCGGGGGAAATCACCCTGGCGCAACCACAACCTTCACGCTGTCTGACCAAAGCTCGGCATGCGACACAGCTGTCACCGACAGCACGACGACGGTGGTCGACACAGACCCGGCGGCGGCGCCAACGATTAGCGGAACCCAAAACGGTCTCTCCACGACGTCCGAAACGCCCGTCAATCCCTTTGCGAACGTCCTCATAACGGACGATAATGCCGACGTCACCGAGACCCTGACAATCACCGTCACCGGCGGCGCGGGGACCCTGGCGGGCGATAGCTTGACGGACAACCACAACGGCACTTACACGCTCACCGGCTCGGCGGATCAGGTCACGTCGGCGTTGCATAACCTGACCTTCACGCCAGCCGCAGGCGCGCCTGGCTCGCAGACGACCACGACCTTCACGCTCTCCGACCAAAGCTCAGCATACGACACGGCTGTCACCGACAGCACGACGACGGTGGTCGACACGGACCCGGCGGTGGCGCCAACGATCAGCGGAACACTCGCCAATCAGACCACCACCTCGGAAGCACCCATCAACCCCTTCGCCAATATGGTCCTCACGGACGCCAACGCGAATGCGACGGATACGCTGACCATCGCCATGTCTGACGCGACCGGAACCCTGGCTGGCGATGGTCTGACGAACAACCAGGACGGGACCTGCACGCTCACCGGCGACGCCGCGACCGTCCAGAGTGAGCTACAAGCCCTGAGCTTCAAGTTCGATCCTGGTCATGCGGGAGCCACCACGACCTTTAGCGTCACCGACCACAGCGTAGTTGGCGATCAATCCGCCGACACGGCTGCCGCGACCACGGTGACGGTGAAGGACATTGATGTGGCGGTTGCGCCCGCCCAGGTCGCCGCAAACGACTTCAACGGCGACGGTCATAGCGACATCCTCTTGCAGAACACAGGCGACGGCCATGGCGAATACTATACATGGGAGCTGAACGGGACTGGCGCGCTTGCCGGCTCCGGCGCCGTCGGTTGGACGCCGCCCAGCGATGTGGACAACAAATGGGTGTTTGCAGGCACGGGCGATTTCAACGGCGACGGGAAGAGCGACATCCTGTTGCAGAACACCGCTACAGGCCATGGCGAATGCTTTATCTGGGAGCTGAACGGGACCGGCGCGCTTGTCGGCTCCGGCATCGTTGGCTGGACGCCGCCCAGCGACGCCAACAACAACTGGCTGGTCAAAGGCACGGGCGATTTCAACGGGGATGGCAATAGCGACATTCTGTTGCAGAACACCGCCGCTGGCCAAGGCGAATACTTTATCTGGGAGCTGAACGGGACTGGGGCGCTTGTCGGCTCCGGCCCTGTCGGCTGGACGCCGCCCAGCGACGTGAACAACAATTGGGTGGTCAAGGGCACGGGCGATTTCAACGGCGACGGGAAGAGCGACATCCTGTTGCAGAACACTGCCGCTGGCCATGGCGAGTGCTTTATCTGGGAGCTGAACGGAACGGGCGCGCTTGTCGGCTCCGGTCTGGTCGGCTGGACGCCGCCCAGCGACGTGAACAACAATTGGGTGGTCAAGGGCACGGGCGATTTCAACGGCGACGGGAAGAGCGACATCCTGTTGCAGAACACGGCTACCGGTCATGGCGAATGCTTTATCTGGGAACTGAACGGCACTGGCCCGCTTGTCGGCTCTGGTCTGGTCGGCTGGACGCCGCCCAGCGACGCGAACAACAACTGGGTGGTCAAAGGCACGGGCGATTTCAACGGCGACGGGAAGAGCGACATCCTGTTGCAGAACACGGCTACCGGCCATGGCGAATGCTTTATCTGGGAGCTGAACGGGACCGGCGCGCTTGTCGGCTCCGGCCTCGTCGGCTGGACGCCGCCCAGCGCTGACTGGCATGCGACGGCCTGAAGCAGATGCACTCCATTCGCCGGAATGCGTCCTCGCTCGCGTCGAATGTAAAGTGAAAATTTGCGCCGAAAATCCCCACTCATCCTCGCCACGCCCCATCAAATGAGGCGTGGCGAATTTACATTGAGCTGAACATTACGGTGGCCGCTCAATGTGACTGAGCCCACCTGCTCATGTTTGAAAGCGATAAGCAGGAGGAGATGGACCCAGTCTCTACGCAGGGGAAGCGAACGGCCCTGTTTTCAATCGGTAAGTGGCGTCAGGCTGAAGCCGACGACATACGCAAGCTCTTCCTGCTCCATTTTGGATAAGCGGGCGGTTTTGCATTGACAGGTAGCATCTGGCGCTCCAGCCAATAATCGATTTGATCCGAGATCAGGGTTCCCAACATCAGCCCGCAGGTCTACGGCTAACCGGCAGGATCTGCATCGCGAGCGCGTTTGGAGCGATGATTGCCGAAATCCTTGTGATCCTTGATTTCTGGCCGGTTAGCAGCAGCGGTTCGACGGCATCAGGGGCTTCTCAATATATCGCCGCCGCTCCTCCTTCTGCCTCTCGTGTACTTTCCCCTGAGCTTGTTGGTCTGTTTCCTAAGACAGAGAGATTGTACGGTCATTTCTTCAGAGTCGACGAGTTTTTATATTAGCTGGGATAAGATCTTCCGGGACGCCTCCGGCGACCATGGGTTCCGACCATAGAGGCTATATTCAGCTTGGCCCAAGATTTTTGGGGGCAGACCGCTGCATGACAGCCCTTCAAAGCCTCAGAAATTTCGGCATATGCGCCAAGTCGCAGCTTGCGCATCAAGTCATTGATATAGATTGGTGATCGCGCTGGGACTCGAACCCAGGACCTACAGATTAAAAGTCCGTTGCTCTACCAACTGAGCTACGCGATCGCCCGTCCGTCGTGGCCGCTTCCTTCAGCGGGACAACCGACCAACTCCACGACAGCGAGACCGGAAGACCGAAAACCAGTCCAAAAGCCTCGACAACCGTATGGGGGAGTGAGCAGTTCACTCCCGTACAGAGTGCGCGTTGAGTACCCGTCTGCGGCGGTTCGGTCAATAGCGACCGGACATGCGCGGTGAATTGCCGCCCGGGCATGGGCCATGCTAGGCAGCGCGATGAAATAATGGCGTGAGGCGCTATGGGCGATCAGCAGGACAGCGGCGAAACCACAAAGGAGTCTCCGTTCTGGCGGTTCTCGCTGAGCATCTACGGCTCGGATGGGGTTCCCGCCGCCTGCCTCACCCTACAGGATGGGTCGGGCGTCGACGTCAATGTGCTGCTCTTCGTTCTTTTCGCGGCCTCTCAGGGCCGCCAGATCGCTCTGGCGGACGCGGAGGCCATTGTGGCCGCCATCGAGCCATGGCGTCGCCATGTGGTGGTTCCTCTACGCGGTGTGCGCCGCTTCCTGAAGGAGGCGCCGCAGGGTTTCGAGGGGCAAGACATCCCGGCCCTACGCCAGCGCGTCAAGATGATGGAGCTGGAGGCCGAGCGATTCCAGCAGGAGGCTCTCTACTCTTCATGGCCCGTGACGGCTCTCGGGGTGCCCGCCCCCGCCTCACAGGCCGCGCGCGCCAATATGGACGTCTATGCCGCTGCGCTTAGCGCGCAGTTCGATTCAGGGGCGGTGAGCGCCCTTCTGGACGCATTCCTCAAAATCGGAGAAGCCTTCACGTGAGCAAACCGAAACGGATCATCGTCGGCATCAGCGGCGCCTCGGGCGTCGTCTATGGCATCCGCGCGCTGCAATTGCTGAAGGCGGCGGGGGTTGAAACTCACCTTGTCGTCAGCAAGGCGGCCGAAATGACCATGGCCTATGAATGCGACTACACGATCAAGGATCTGCGCGCCATGGCCGACCACCACCATGCGCAGGTGGATATCGGCGCCTCGATCTCGTCGGGCTCGTTTCGTACGCTGGGGATGCTCATCGCCCCCTGCTCCATCCGCACCATGAGCGAGATCGCCACAGGCGTCACAGGCTCTCTGATGAGCCGCGCTGCGGACGTGGTGCTGAAAGAGCGTCGCCGCCTGGTGCTGGCCATCCGAGAGACGCCGCTGCACACCGGCCATTTGCGCACGATGCTGCAACTGTCAGAAATGGGCGCGGTGATCGCCCCCGTCGTGCCGGCCTTCTACAACAAGCCTGAGACGCTCGACGACATCGTCAACCATTCGGTCGGCCGCATGCTGGACCTGTTCGACATCGACATCGGCTCCGTGAAGCGCTGGAAAACCGACGAATGAACTTTACTGGTTCGCCATATACAACCACAGGGCTGCGAAGAGCACGCAGGTGACTGCGGTGGTGATGGCGGCCTTGAGCAGCAGTCTGGGCGCGACAGGGGCGCCCGGATCCGTACCCGGCGTCACGTTCGCGTCCTCGTGCTGCGAACGGACGCCGAAGGGCAGCACGGAAAACAGCACAATCCACCACATGGTGAAGAAAATGGCGAGGCCGATTG
This sequence comes from uncultured Hyphomicrobiales bacterium, assembly GCA_903902915.1. GTDB lineage: Bacteria > Pseudomonadota > Alphaproteobacteria > Rhizobiales > Beijerinckiaceae > Terripilifer. Next base: position 10,874 of record CAIUWR010000058.1, read on the forward strand.
GCAGCGTCATGGGGTAGCCTCCTTGCAGGATGGGTCGGCTATGGACCTAAACCTGCTCCAGTTCGATCAGCGTTCCGTTGAAGTCCTTCGGGTGCAGGAAAAGCACAGGCTTGCCGTGGGCGCCGACCCTCGGCTCACCATCCCCCAGCACCCGCGCTCCGCCCGCCTTTAGGCGTTCGCGGGCGGCCAGAATGTCGTCCACCTCATAACAGATGTGGTGCATTCCGCCGTCCGGATTCCGCTCGAGGAACTTGGCGATGGGCGAGCCCGCGCCCAGCGGTTCCAGCAGTTCGATCTTCGTGTTGGGCAGTTCGATGAACACGACGGTCACGCCATGGGCGGGCTGGGGCAGCGGCGCGGAGACCGTCGCGCCCAGCGTGTCGCGATACAGCGCCGTCGCGGAGGCGAGATCCTGCACCGCGATGGCCACATGGTTGAGACGTCCGATCATCCTGCCCCCCGACTACACTTCCATGACGAGCACATGCACCGTGGGCCGCTTGCCCCAATGGTTGCGGACCGTATTGCGCACGCCGCGCTCGACCGCCGTCGCCGTGGCGTCGGCGTTGCGGCGAACGGAGCGCGGCAGACTGTCGAGCACGCCGAAGACCGCCTCATCGACGATCTGGTCCATGCCCTTGCCCTCCTTGGTGCGCGCAGGAAGCCCCGCCAGCACGACGTCGGGATCGCCAGCCACATCGCCCTTGGCGGTAATGGCGATGCCAACCGAGATCACGCCAGCATAGGCGAGCCGGGTGCGGGCCTTCACCGCGTCGTCGTCAGGCGCCAGAAGAATGTCGCCATCCTTCATCAGGCGCCCGTGCGGCACCTCGTCGATGATGCCGGGCTTGCCCGGGCCCAGCGCCAGCATGACGCCATTGCGCAGGGTGAACACATGTGGCACGCCTTGGGCGCGGGCGAAATCGGCATGAACCGACAGATGCAGCGGCTCGCCATGAGCAGGCACGGCGATCTGCGGCCGGATCCACTCATACATGCGCTGCACTTCGCCCCGGCGCGGATGGCCGGAAGCGTGGATCGGCGCATCGCGGTCGGTGATGATCTTGACGCCCTGCGTGACGAGGCCGTTGATCATGCCATTCACTTCTCGTTCATTGCCCGGAATGGTGCGCGAGGAGAAGATCACGAGATCGTCATGATCAAGCTTGATGTCTGGATGCTCGCCAGCCGCAATGCGGGCCACCGCCGCGCGCTGCTCGCCCTGGCTGCCCGTCGCCAGCAGCACGACCCTGTCGCGCCTCAGGCTGGAGTAGGCCATGGAGGACAGGAAGGGCGGCACGCCTTCGAGGTAGCCGCATTCACGGGCAACCGCGAGGGTGCGCTCCATGGCCCGGCCAGCGATGACGACCTGACGGCCAGCGGCCATAGCGGCTTCCGCCACCGAGCGCAGGCGGGCCACATTCGACGCGAAGGTTGTAACCACGACGCGGCCGGTGGCTTGCCCGATCACATCCTTCAAGGCGATGGCGACATCGGACTCGGAGGGGCTCTCGCCCTCGCGCATGATGTTGGTGGAATCGCAGACCAGAGCCAGCACGCCCTCGTCGCCGATGGCGCGCAGACGAGCTTCGTCGGTCGGCAGGCCGATCACCGGGGTTGGATCGCGCTTCCAGTCGCCCGTATGCATGACGGTGCCAAGCGGGGTGCGGATGGCCAGACCGTTGCTCTCGGGGATCGAATGCGACATGGGCACGAATTCGATGGAGAACGGCCCGAGCTGGATCGTCGCGCCCTGCGCCACCACATTGATCTTGATGTCGGGCGCGCCCGGTTCGCCAAGGCGCCGCGTCTCCAGAAGCGAGGCGGAAAAGCGCGTCGCATAGACCGGGCACTTCAACTTCGGCCATAGATCTGCGATGGCGCCCACATGATCTTCATGCGCGTGGGTGATCACCAGACCAAGAAGATCCTTCTTGTGTCGCTCGATGAAGGTCAGGTCGGGCATGAGCAAGTCGATGCCCGGCTCGTCCGGCCCCGCAAAAGCCACGCCGAGATCGACAAGAATCCATTTGCGCTTGCCCTTGGGACCGAAGCCATAAAGCCCGGCGTTCATACCGATCTCGCCGAGACCGCCTAGCGGCGCGAAGACGAGTTCGTCGCTGGAATCGTTCATTCCTATTCCTACAGTTGCCCGCCAGCCTCGATGAGGCCCGGGAGAAAGACATCGCCAGCATCTATGGTCCGCAGACCAGCTTCGGTGTCCACCAGAAGCCGCCCGCGCTCATCGAGCCCGCGCAAAATACCTTTGATCCGTTGATCGCCCATGGCGACCTCAGCCGTCTCGCCCATGCCTGCGGCGAAAAGGAGCCAAGCCGCGCGGATCTGCGCGAAGCCCCGCCCCTCGTCCCACTGATCGAGCCAGCCTGCAAGCTCTTCTGCGAAAAATTCCAAAAGATCGTCGGGCGCAACGGCTGCGCCATGGCTCGCCAGATCAGTCGCGGGATAGGGCAAACCCTGCGGATGGGATGCGCAATTGACGCCGACCCCGATGACGCAGGCGAAGCCGCCCCAGCGCGTCTGCGTCGCCTCCAGCAAGATACCCGCCAGCTTGGCGCCGCCCACGACAATGTCATTGGGCCATTTGATGCGCGCTTCCGGCCCCAAAAAGCGGCTGAGCGTCGAGGCAAGCGCGACACCCGCCACAAAGCCAAGTTCCGGGGCGCGGTCCTGCGTCGCAGCATCCACCAGCAGAAGGCTCGCATAGAGATTGCCCACTGGCGAGACCCACTGGCGCCCCAATCGGCCCTTGCCGCCGGTCTGCTGCACGGCGCGGATCCAGAGCGGACCGGGATCGCCATCGCGGCCTCGCGCCATGGCCTCGTCATTGGTGGAGCCGAGGTTGTCGAATACCTCCAGCCGATAGCCGCGCTCTGTGACGGGGGCGGTAAGGCCCACGCTCAGAACAGCGACTTGGCCGCTGCGGCGGCAGCCACATCAAGCGGACCTGGCCAGAAGGAGAAGAACACAACCAGAAGGCTCGCCACGATCAGAACCGCCGTCACCGCGGGGCTGGCGCGCTCGAATCCGGGCGCAGGCTCGTCGAAGTAGATCACCTTGACGATGCGCAGGTAATAGAAGCAGGCCACCACGCTCATCAGCACACCGATGACGGCGAGCGGGTAGAGGTGAGCTTGAATGGCCGCGTTGAACACATACCATTTGGCGAAGAAGCCCGCGAGCGGGGGAATGCCCGCCAGCGACAGCATCATGGCCGACAGGAACAGCGCCATGGTTCCATTGGTGCGTGACAGTCCCGCAAGATCCGAGATCTTCTCCACATAGACGTCGCCCACCCGCATGGACAGAATGGCCGCGAAGGTTCCCAGCGTCATGGTGAGATAGATCGACAGATAGACGAGCACGCCCTGCACGCCCTGCTCCGTGCCAGCCGCCAGACCGACAAGCGCAAAGCCCATGTGGCCGATGGACGAATAGGCCATCAGGCGCTTGATATTGGTCTGCCCGATGGCGGCGAAAGCGCCCAGCGCCATGGAGAGGATGGAGACGAAGATGAGGATCTGCCGCCACTGGTCGGTGACGCCGGGAAAGGCGGTCACGACGAGCCGCATGGTGATCGCGACAGCCGCCATTTTCGCCGCCGAAGCGAAGAACGCAGTGACGGGCGTGGGGGCGCCCTCATAGACGTCCGGCGTCCACATATGGAAGGGCACGACCGACATCTTGAACGAGAGGCCCGCCAGCATGAATACGAGGCCGAAGATCACGCCAATATTCGCCTTGCCGTTAATAGCTGCGGCGATACCCTGCAGCGACACGGTGCCCGCGAAGCCGTAGAGCAGCGAGGCGCCATAGAGCAGCATTCCCGAGGAGAGCGCGCCCAGCGCGAAATATTTCAGGCCTGCTTCCGAAGCGCGCACATTGTCGCGATGGAAAGCGGCGATGACGTAAAGCGCCAAGCTCATCAGCTCGAGGCCGAGATAGAGCGAGATCAGCGTCTGTGCCGAGATCAGCATGAGCATGCCGAGCGTGGCGAGGATGACCAGCACCGGGAATTCGAACAGGTCGATCTTCTCGCGGCGCATGTAATCAAGCGACAGCAGCAGTGTGACGATGGATCCAATCAGCGCCAGGCCCTTCATGTAGCGGCCATAGGCGTCGTCGATGAAGGCGCCGTCGAAGACCACGACCTTCGGTCCAGCGCCCACGAACAGCAGCAGGAAGGCGAGGCCAAGCACTGCGATGGCGCATTCGCTGATGATCCAGTCGCGCCCATCGCGCGCCCGGAAGACGCCGAGCATGAGCAGCGCCAGCGCGCCGACAGCCAGCACGACTTCCGGCAGGCTGTGGGCGAGTGCGAAGGAGATGGGAGTCATGATCGCATGTCCTCAGTGCAGCGCAAGCGCGGCGGTTTTGGTGGCGGCGAGCGCGGCGTCGAAACCCTTCACGAGGTGATCGACGGAGGCGGCGCAGGCGTCCAGAATCGGGCCGGGATGCACGCCGTAATAGATTGTGAGAAGTAGAAGCGGCGCAAACAGCGCAATCTCGCGGGCGTCAAGATCCATGATCCCGGCCAGCGCGGGCTTCTCCAGCACGCCGAAGATAATGCGGCGGTAGAGATAGAGCGCATAGGCGGCGGACAGGATCACCCCGGTGGTGGCGAAGAAAGCCACCCAGGCGTTCGCCCCAAAGGCGCCGATGAGCGTCAAGAACTCGCCAACGAAGCCCGAGGTGCCCGGCAATCCGACATTCGCCATGGTGAAGACCATGAAGACAAGCGCATACAAAGGCATGCGCTGCACGAGGCCGCCATAGGCCGCGATGTCGCGGGTATGAATGCGATCATAGACCACGCCAACGCAAAGGAAGAGCGCGCCAGCGACAAGACCGTGCGACACCATCTGGAACACGGCGCCCTGCACGCCCTGCGTGTTCATGGAGAAGAGGCCCATGGTCACGAAGCCCATATGGGCGACGGACGAATAGGCGATCAGCTTCTTCATGTCCTCCTGCACCAGCGCCACCAGCGAGGTGTAGATGATGGCGATGATGGAGAGCGTCCAGACCAGCGGCGCAAAATACTGCGAGGCGTCGGGGAACATGGGCAGGGAGAATCGGATGAAGCCGTAGCCGCCCATCTTCAGCAGAATGCCCGCCAGGATCACCGAGCCCGCCGTGGGCGCCTCGACATGGGCGTCAGGCAGCCAGGTATGCACCGGCCACATGGGCATCTTCACCGCGAAGGAGGCGAAGAAGGCGAGCCACAGATATTTCTGCATGGAGACGGGGAAGTCGGTCTTCAGCAGCGCCACGATGTCGGTGGTGCCCGCCACCCCATACATGGCCATGATGGCCAGCAGCATGAGCAGGGAGCCGATCAGCGTGTAGAGGAAGAACTTGAAGCTGGCGTAGATGCGCCGCTTGCCGCCCCACACGCCGATGATCAGGAACATCGGGATCAGGCCGCCTTCGAAGAAGACGTAGAAGAGCACCAGATCGAGCGCGCTGAACACGCCGATCATCAAGGTCTCCAGCAGCAGGAAACAGACCATGTATTCCTTGACGCGATGCTGGATCGAGACCCATGAGGCGCCGATGCAGAAGGGCATCAGGAAAGTGGTCAGCAGCACGAATGGCATGGAAATGCCATCGACGCCGAGTTTGTAGCTGAGGCCAGAGCCAATCCAGCGGCTCTCTTCCACGAGTTGGAAACCGGACGATGCGGGATCGAACAGCTTCCACGCCCAGAGCGACAGAAGGAAGGTGGCCAGGGTAGTGATCAGCGCCGCCCAGCGCACATTGTTGCGGGTTGCCTCATCGTCGCCACGCTGCGACAGGATGAAGGCCGCGCCAACGAGCGGCAGGAAGATCAGGCCCGAGAGAAGTCCAAAGCCGAACATCAGCGCACCCCTCCCACAAGGTACCAGGAGATCAGAGCGGCGACGCCGATCAGCATGGCGAAGGCGTAGTGATAAAGATAACCGGTCTGCAAGCGCACCACCCGGTTCGTCACGTCGATGACCCGCGCGGAGATCCCGTCAGGCCCAAGCCCATCGATGATGCGCCCGTCGCCACCCTTCCAGAACAGGCGGCCAAGCCAGAAGGCCGGGCGCACGAAGATCAGGTCATAGAGTTCGTCGAAGTACCACTTGTTGAGCAGGAAGCGATACAGCAGCGGATTGGCGTCCGCGATGCGCTTGGCCGTGCCCGGCGCGATCACATAGACATAGAGCGCCAGCAGGAAGCCGCCCGCCATCATCACGAAGGGCACATAGCCCACCGCTTCGGGAATCTCATGCATGGCGTAAAGGATATGGTTGCCCGGACCGCTGTAGAGCGCCTTCTTCCAGAATTCCTCGTAGCCGTGGCCGATGAAGGACGAAGAGAAGACGAGCCCCGCGAAAAGGGCGCCAAAGCCCAGCAAGGCAAGCGGTATCAGCATCACCAGCGGCGATTCATGCGGCGCGTGATCGTGACCATGGCCGTGATCGTCATGCGCATGGGCGGCGTGGCCACGGTCGTCATGGGCCACGTGACGTTCGCCGAAGAAGGTCATGAACACGAGGCGCCAGGAATAGAAGGAGGTGAAACCCGCCGCGATCACCGTCAGGAGGAACGCGTAAACGCCCGCGCCCGAATGCAGCGACGTCGCATAGGCGGCCTCGATGATGGCGTCCTTCGAATAGTAGCCCGCTGTGAAGGGAAAGCCCGTCAACGCCAGCGTGCCGATGGTCATCATGGCGAAGGTAAAGGGAATATCCTTCCGCAGCCCGCCCATTTTCCGCATGTCCTGCTCATGGTGCATCGCATGGATGACCGAGCCTGCGCCCAGGAACAGCAGCGCCTTGAAGAAGGCGTGGGTGAAGAGATGGAAGATGCCCAGCGAATAACCACCCACGCCCAGAGCCACGAACATGTAGCCGAGCTGCGAGCAGGTCGAATAGGCGATGACGCGTTTGATGTCGTTTTGCACGAGGCCTATGGTCGCCGCGAAGAACGCCGTCGTAGCGCCGACAATGGTCACGAAGGTGAGCGCCACCGGCGCCTGCTCGAACAGCGGCGACAGACGCGCCACCATGAACACGCCAGCCGTCACCATGGTGGCGGCATGGATGAGGGCGGAGACAGGCGTTGGGCCTTCCATCGCGTCCGGCAGCCAAGTGTGCAGCAGGAACTGCGCGGACTTGCCCATGGCGCCCATGAAGAGCAACAGGCAGGTCACGGTCATGGCGTCGGCGTTCATGCCGAAGATATGGATCTGCTTGCCCGCGAGGCCGGGAGCTGCGGCGAAGATCGTGTCGAAGGCCACCGAGCCCGTCAGAGCGAAGACGAGGAAGATGCCGAGCGCAAAGCCGAAGTCGCCCACGCGGTTGACCACGAAGGCCTTGATGGCGGCGGCGCAGGCCGAGGGCTTCTCATACCAGAAACCGATGAGGAGATAGGACGCGAGGCCCACGCCTTCCCAGCCGAAGAACATCTGCACCAGATTGTCCGCCGTCACCAGCATCAGCATGGCGAAAGTGAAGAGCGACAGATAGGCGAAGAACCGAGGACGGCTCGGATCTTCATGCATGTAGCCGATGGAATAGAGATGCACGAGGCAGGACACGCTCGTCACAACCACAAGCATGACCACCGTCAGCGTGTCGATGCGCAGGGCCCATTCGATGTTGAGGGCGCCAGAGTTGATCCACGCACCCAGCACCGGCGTGGAGGCAGGCGCCTCGCCGAGGCCAACGTGGATGAAGGCGATCCATGACAGGATCGCGGAGATCACCAGCAGGCTCGTCGTGACGAGCTCCGAAGGCCGTGGCCCAAGGGATCGCCCGAAAGCGCCTGCGATGAGGAAGCCGAGAAGCGGCAGGAAGACGATCGCGGTATACATCTCCGCTCAGCCCTTCATCATGTTGATGTCTTCAACCGCGATGGAGCCGCGGTTGCGATAATAAGTGACCAGAATGGCGAGCCCGATGGCCGCCTCCGCCGCCGCCACCGTCAGGATGAACAGGGAGAACACCTGTCCCGTGAGGTCGCCGAGGAAGGTCGAGAAGGTCACCAGGTTGATATTGACGGAGAGCAGGATCATCTCGACCGACATCAGAATGATGATGATGTTCTTGCGATTGAGGATGATGCCCAGCACGCCAAGCGTGAAGAGGATCGCCGCGACGGAGAGATAATGGGTGAGGCCGATCTGCATGGCTGATCCTCAGACGCCCGCCCGGGAGGGCGCTTTCTTGATTTCGATCGCGTCGGCGCGGGTGCGCGCATTCTGATCCGCGATGACCTGACGCTTCACGTCAGGCTTGTGGCGAAGCGTCAGCACGATAGCGCCGATCATGGCGGTCAGGAGCACAAGGCCCGATGCCTGAAAGAGATAGACATATTTCGTATAGAGCACGAGGCCGAGCGCTTCGGTGTTGGACACGTTGGCCTGAATGGGCGAAGCGCCCGCGCCAAGCGCCGCGTCGGACTGGGTGAAGCCGACCATGACCAGCAGCAACTCGATGGCGACCACGATGCCGATGACCGAACCGAGCGGCAAATATTGCAGGAAGCCCTGCTTCAGTTCAGCGAAGTCCACATCGAGCATCATGACGACGAAGAGGAACAGCACCGCAACCGCGCCCACATAGACGACCACAAGGATCATCGCCAGGAATTCGGCGCCCATCAGCAGGAACAGCCCCGAGGCGTTGACGAAGGCCAGGATGAGGAAGAGCACCGAATGCACGGGATTCTTCGCCGCGATCACCATGAACGCCGAAGCGAGCATGATGGCGGAGAAGAGGTAGAAGAAGACCGCGGCCACGTTCATCGTTTCGTCCTCGTTCGGGCGCCTGCGCGCCGGGCGCCGTTTCAGCGGTAGGGAGCGTCCATCGCAATATTGCGCGCGATTTCGCGCTCCCAACGCGCGCCGTTATCCAGCAGGCGGTTCTTGTCGTAATAGAGCTCTTCGCGGGTTTCGACCGCGAATTCCTGGTTCGGCCCCTCGACAATGGCGTCCACCGGGCAGGCCTCCTGGCACATGCCGCAATAGATGCACTTCACCATGTCGATGTCATAGCGGGTTGTGCGCCGCGTGCCGTCATTGCGGCGCGGGCCCGCCTCAATGGTGATGGCCTGCGCGGGGCAGATGGCCTCGCAGAGCTTGCAAGCGATGCAGCGCTCCTCGCCATTGGGATAGCGGCGCAGGGCGTGTTCGCCGCGGAAGCGGGGCGAGATCGGGTTCTTCTCATGGGGATAGTTGATCGTCGCCTTCGGCTTGAAGAAATAGCGCATCGAGAGCGCGAAAGCTCCGATGAACTCCTTCAGGAAGAGCGACTTTGCAGCCTGATCGAGTTTCATTGCACGGATCCCGCATCGCTTCCGAAGGCGGAGCCAAGCGCGAAGCCCACCGCCGGAAGAAGAAAGAAAGCGCAGCCAAGCAGCGCGACACGAATGCGCCGCATGCCGCTCGTCACCAGCGACAGGCCGGTGAGTTCGCCGCCCTGCGCCGCCTCACGCGACACAGCGCCGCCGATCATGCGCAGCACGATCACATATTCCACGAGCCCCAGCGCGAGGCCGCTAAGGGCGCCGATCAGAGCTGCATGGGAGACGACCATCAGCGCCACCCCTGCGCCATGGCGAATTGCAGAACGCCCGCGACCGCGATCACCATGAAGAGCGAGATCGGCAGGAACACCTTCCAGCCAAGCCGCATCAACTGGTCATAGCGGTAGCGCGGCACGAAGGCCTTCACCATGGCGAACATGAAGAAAACAGCGGTCGCCTTGAGGATGAACCAGATGATCCCGGGCACCCAGGTGAAGGGCGCGAAGGGAATGGGCGAGAGCCAGCCCCCGAGGAACAGGATCGTGGTCAGGGCGCACATGGTCACGATGGCCACATATTCGCCCAGCATGAACAGCATGTAGGGAACCGACGAATATTCGACCATGAAGCCCGCCACCAGCTCGGACTCGGCCTCCACAAGATCGAAGGGCGGGCGGTTCGTCTCGGCGAGCGCAGAGATGAAGAAGATGATGAACATCGGGAAAAGGGGCAGCCAGTACCAGCCAAAGACGCCGAATTTCGAATCCTGCGCCAGCACGATGTCATTCAGGTTCAGCGACCCAGCACAGAGCAATACGGTGATGATGACGAAGCCAATCGAGACTTCGTAGCTGACCATTTGCGCGGCCGAGCGCAGCGCCGATAGAAACGGATATTTCGAATTCGACGCCCAGCCGCCCATTATGACGCCATAGACGCCCAGCGACGAGATGGCGAAAATGAACAGCACGCCCACGTTGAGATCGGCCACCGCCCAGCCGTCGGCGACCGGGATCACCGCCCAGGCGCTCAGCGCCAGCATGGCCATGATGAAAGGCGCCAGCAGGAAGACGCCCTTGTTCGCGCCCGCCGGGATCACCGGCTCTTTCAGCACGAATTTGAGCATGTCGGCGAAGGACTGCAACAGCCCCCAGGGACCAACCACATTCGGGCCGCGACGCAGCTGCACCGCCGCCCAGATCTTGCGATCAGCATAGAGAATATAAGCGACGTAGATCAGCACCGCGACGAGAACCAGCAGGCTCTTGCCGAGCATGATCAACAATGAAATCAGCCAACCGTCGGTCATCGCTTTACTCCGCCGCCTGCTGCAAACGGCCCTTCGCCAGCGCGGAACACTCGGCCATGACAGCCGAGGCGCGGGCGATGGGGTTGGTCAGATAGAAGTCCTGCACGGCGCAGACGAAGCCAGCCTTGCTGACGGAGCCTTGCGGCAAGGTGGCCAAACCCGCCGCATCGCCAACCGCAACAGCATCGACATGATCCATGTGCGGATAGGCCGCCACCAGCTTCGTGCGCAGGGCGTTCAGCGAATCGAAGGGCAGTCTATGGCCCAGCACATCGGAGAGTGCGCGCAGGATCGCCCAATCCTCGCGGGCGTCGCCCGGCGGGAAGTTGGCGCGGTCGCTCATCTGCACACGGCCCTCGGTGTTTACATAGAGGCCAGACTTTTCCGTATAGGCGGCGCCCGGCAGGATCACGTCGGCGCGATGGGCGCCCTTGTCGCCGTGGCTCCCGATATAGACGACAAAAGGCCCCGTCCCGATGTCGATCTCGTCGGCGCCGAGGTTGAACACTACATCCACGCCGCCAGCAGCCATGGCCGCCGCATCAAGCGCGCCCTCGCCGGGCACGAAGCCCAGATCAAGGCCGCCCACACGCGCCGCCGCCGTATGCAGCACGGCGAGGCCGTTCCATTCGCCCTTGACCGCGAGTTGCGCCGCCAGCGCCAGAATGGCGAGGCCATCCTCACGGGCCAGAGCGCCCTGCCCCACGATGATCAGCGGGCGCTGCGCCTTGGCGAGGATCTCGCCGAAGGCCGTTCCAGCTAGGGAGGCCAGAGTATCGGGACCAGCGCCCAGATATTGGACGGGATAAGTCAGGTCGACGCGCTCGCCGATGACGCCCACCGGCAGGCCTGTGCGCGACCATTGCTTGCGGATGCGCGCGTTCAGCACCGGGCTCTCGCGACGCGGATTGGAGCCGATGATCAGCACCGCATCGGCGTCTTCAATGCCGACGACGCCCGGATTGAAGATATAGCTGGCGCGGCCAAACTTCGGGTCGAGCTTCACGCCATCCTGACGGCAATCAAGGTTCTTCGACCCAAAGGATTCCACCAGAAGCTTCAGCGCGAACATTTCTTCGACGCTCGCCAGATCACCAGCAATAGCCCCGATGCGCGCGCCCTTCACCTTGTCGGCGACGGCGGCGAAAGCCTCAAGCCAGCTCGACGGGCGCAGGCGCCCATCTTCCCGCACGAAGGGCTGGTCGAGCCGCTGGACCTTGAGCCCATCGACGACCTGCCGGGTCTTGTCGGAGATCCATTCTTCGTTCACGAGATCATTGACGCGGGGCAGGATGCGCATGACCTCGCGACCACGGGTGTCGATGCGGATCGCCGAGCCCAAAGCATCCATAACGTCGATGGATTGGGTCTTCTGCAATTCCCAGGGGCGCGCACGGAAGCTCTGGGGCTTTGGCAGCAGCGCGCCGACAGGGCACAGATCGGTCACATTGCCCTGCAACTCGGACGACATCGCCGTTTCGAGATAGGTGGTGATCTCCATATCCTCGCCGCGCCCGATCGAGCCCATGTCGCCAGTGCCCGCGACTTCCGCCGTAAAGCGGACGCAGCGCGTGCAATGGATGCAGCGGTTCATGGAGGTCTTGACCAGCGGGCCGATATATTTGTCTTCCACAGCGCGCTTGTTCTCGGCGAAGCGCGAGGAATCGCCGCCAAAGGCCATGGCCTGGTCCTGTAGGTCGCACTCGCCGCCCTGATCGCAGATCGGGCAATCCAGCGGATGGTTGATCAGCAGGAACTCCATCACGCCTTCACGCGCCTTCTTCACCATGGGCGACTTGGTGAAGACTTCCGGCGGCTCGCCATTGGGGCCGGGGCGCAGATCGCGCACAGCCATGGCGCAGGAGGCCGCAGGCTTCGGCGGGCCGGGCTTCACTTCGACGAGGCACATGCGGCAGTTGCCCGCGATCGTCAGTCGCTCATGGTAGCAAAAACGCGGAATTTCCGCGCCCGCTTCCTCACAGGCCTGAAGGAGCGTGTACTCCGGCGGGACGTCGATTTCTTTTCCGTCGACGAGGATCTTGGTCATGTCGCCTTACTCCGCCGCGACGCGAACAGGGTCGCTGTGGGGATTTGCGGCATATTGATCGATGCGCTTTTCGATCTCGCCACGGAAGTGGGTGATGAGGCCCTGCACGGGCCAAGCGGCTGCGTCGCCGAGCGCGCAGATCGTATGTCCCTCGATCTGTTTCGTCACGTCGAGCAACATGTCGATTTCGCGCTTCTGGGCGCGGCCCTCAGCCATGCGCGAAAGCACGCGATACATCCAGCCCGTGCCTTCGCGGCAAGGCGTGCACTGTCCACAGCTCTCATGCTTGTAAAAGTAGGACAGACGCGCGATGGCGCGCACGATGTCAGTGGATTTGTCCATGACGATGACCGCCGCCGTGCCAAGGCCCGAGCGCAGCTTCGAAAGGCTGTCAAAATCCATCGGGCAGTCGATGATCTGCTCGGCGGGCACGCAGCGCACCGACGAGCCGCCGGGGATGACCGCCATCAGATTGTCCCAGCCGCCGCGCACGCCGCCGCAATGGCGGTCGATCAATTCGCGGAAGGGAATCGACATGGCCTCTTCCACATTGCAGGGCTTGTTCACGTGGCCGGAAATGCAGAACAGTTTGGTGCCAACATTGTTGGGCGCGCCGAAGCTGGAGAACCAGGCCGCGCCGCGACGCAGAATGGTCGGCGCAACCGCGATGGATTCCACGTTGTTGACCGTGGTCGGGCAGCCGTAAAGACCCATGTTCGCGGGGAACGGGGGCTTCATGCGCGGCATGCCCTTCTTGCCTTCGAGGCTTTCCAGCAGCGCGGTCTCTTCGCCGCAGATGTAAGCGCCCGCGCCGTGATGCACGTAGACATCGAACGGCCAGCCGTTGATATTGTCCTTGCCGATGAGGCAGGCCGCATAGGCCTCGTCCACCGCCGCCTGCAAGGCATCGCGCTCGGCGATATATTCGCCGCGCAGATAGATATAGGCCGCATGAGCGCCCATGGCGAAGGACGCGATCATACAGCCTTCGACCAGCAGATGCGGATCATTGCGCATGATCTCGCGATCCTTGCAGGTGCCCGGCTCCGACTCGTCGGCGTTGACGACGAGATAGGAAGGACGGGCAGGATCGGGCTTGGGCATGAAGGACCACTTCAGGCCCGTTGGGAATCCCGCGCCGCCGCGGCCACGCAGGCCAGAGGCCTTCATCTCCGAGATGATCCAGTCCTTGCCCTTTTCGAGCAAGCCCTTGGTGCCGTCCCAGGCGCCGCGCGCCATGGCGCCTTTCAGCCCTCGGTCGCCGAAGCCGTAGAGGTTGGTGAAGATCCTGTCCTTGTCCTGCAACATGGCGGCCTCAGTCCTGATTCTTTGCAGCGACGCTGCCGGGGCCACTCACGCCGTCCACCCCATAGAGGCTCGTCAGCGAGGTCAAGCCACCAGCGGGCTCGGATGTGACGCGGCCCATTTGCGAGCCCTTGTGGACGGGACGGCCAGCGGCGAGATCGTCGATCAGCTTGGCGAAATTCTCAGGCGTCAGATCCTCGAAATAATCGTCGTTGATCTGCACCATCGGCGCGTTGCAACAGGCGCCGAGACATTCCACTTCGAGCCACGAGAACTTGCCGTCCGCGCGCACATGGCGCTGCGGGCCGATCTTCTCCTCGCAGACTTTCTTGATCTCTTCGGCGCCGCGCAACATGCATGGCGTGGTGCCGCAGAGCTGGATGAAATGCGTTCCCACCGGCGCGAGATTGAACATCGAATAGAAAGTCGCGATTTCGAGCACGCGGATATAGGGCATGCCCAAAATGTCCGCGACCTTCTCGATGGCGGGCTTGGGCAGCCAGTAATCGTGCTGGGCCTGCGCCTTCCACAACAGCGGGATCACCGCTGAGGCCTGACGCCCCTCGGGGTATTTCGCAATCTGGGCGTCGCACCAGGCCCGGTTTTCGGGCGTGAAGTCGAAGCTCGCGGGTTGCTCGTCGGCGAGTCTGCGTACCGTCATGGAGGCGTATTCCCGGAACCAGTGCGCTGGGCTGCTACCAGCAGCGCGAAAAGAATGAAAGGACCACCGACCAGCGAATGCCAGAGCAGCATCTGCATGCCTTCTTCGGACGTCCAGAACATGGGCCGACCGGCGAGCAGATCGAACAGGATCCGGCTCACGACCATAAGCACAGCCGTGAAAACCAGAAAGACGATCAACTGACGCAGGCGGGCCGCAGGGTTCATCGATCGACCTCGCCGAATACGATGTCGATGGATCCGAGGATCGCGGAGACGTCCGCCAGCATGTGCTTGCGGCAGAGGAAGTCCATGGCTTGCAGATGAGCGAAGCCCGGCGCGCGGATCTTGCAGCGGTAGGGCTTGTCCGTACCGTCGGCCACGAGATAGACGCCGAACTCGCCCTTGGGCGCCTCGACCGCCGCATAAACTTCGCCGGCGGGCACCTTGAAGCCCTCGGTATAGAGCTTGAAGTGATGGATCAGCGCTTCCATGGAGCGCTTCATGTCGGCGCGGCTGGGCGGCACCACCTTGCCCTGGGTGGAGGACACGGCGCCCACGCGCTCAGTCCCCAACAACCGCTCGACGCATTGCTTCATGATGCGCACGGACTGGCGCATCTCTTCCATGCGCACCACCTGCCGGGCATAGCAGTCGCCATGCTTGCCGACGGGAATGTCGAATTCCAGCTCCTCGTAGCACTCATAGGGCTGCGAGCGGCGTAAATCCCAAGCCGCGCCCGAACCGCGCAGCACAGGACCAGAGAAGCCGAGCGCCCAGCACTGCTCCAGCGTCACGATGCCGATATCGACATTCCGCTGCTTGAAGATGCGGTTCTCGATGAAAAGCTCTTCCAGATCGTCGCAGACCTTCAGGAAGGGGTCGCACCAGGCGCCGATGTCTGCGACCAGTTTCTCGGGCAGATCCTGATGTACGCCGCCGGGGCGGAAATAGTTGGAATGCATGCGGGCGCCCGAGGCGCGCTCATAGAAGACCATCAGCTTCTCGCGCTCCTCGAAGCCCCACAAAGGCGGGGTGAGCGCGCCCACGTCCATGGCCTGCGTGGTGACGTTGAGAAGATGCGAAAGAATGCGGCCGATTTCGGAATAGAGCACGCGGATCAACTGACCCCGCTTGGGCACCTCCATGCCCAGCAGCTTCTCGATGCCGAGGCAGAAGGCATGTTCCTGATTCATCGGCGCGCAGTAATCCAGCCGGTCGAAGTAAGGCACGTTCTGCGCGTAGGTGCGCGCCTCCATCAGCTTCTCGGTGCCGCGATGCAGCAGGCCGATATGCGGATCGACACGCTCGACCACTTCGCCGTCAAGCTCCAGCACAAGGCGCAGCACGCCATGCGCCGCCGGATGCTGCGGGCCGAAGTTGATCGAGAAATTACGGACGGCGGGTTGCTCGGTCATACGGCGCCCTCAGCTAGCTTTTTCATCGCCCGGAAGCGCCTGCGGAATGGCGCCCTCCCAGGGCGAGAGGAAATCGAACTGCCGGAATTCCTGATTGAGGCGCACGGGCTCGTAGACCACGCGCTTCTCCATATCGTCGTAGCGCACTTCCACGAATCCGGTCATCGGGAAATCCTTGCGCAGCGGATAGCCCTCAAAACCGTAGTCGGTGAGGATGCGGCGCAGATCGGGATGGCCGGTGAACAAAACGCCGAACATGTCGTAGGTTTCGCGCTCAAACCAGTCGGCAGCCGGAAACACCGAGCAGGCGGACGCAATCGCCTCGCCATCGCCAACCGCCGCCTTGATGCGCACCCGCTGGTTCAGGCGCGGCGACAGCAGATGATAGACCACATCGAAACGCTTCGCCCGCGAGGGATAATCGGTGGCGGTGATGTCGATGAAGCAGATGAACTGGCAGGCAGGGTCGCTGCGCAGATGGGTCAGCACGTCCAGAATGCGGGCGCTTTCGGCGACCACGTTCAGTTCGCCATATTCCACGTAGGTACGCGTCACCGCGCCCGGCAGGGCGGCGGCGATGGTCGCGCCGAGAGGGGCGAGAGAATCGCCCGGGGCCGCTTCGCTCTTGAGTGCGTCGTCCATGTCACCAGCCAGAGTGGGTCCGTCGGCCTGAGCCGACAGACAGGTTAGCGCTCGATTGTGCCCAGACGCCGGATCTTCTTTTGCAGGAGCAGAACCCCATACAAGAGAGCCTCGGCGGAGGGCGGACAGCCCGGCACATAGATATCGACCGGCACGATGCGGTCGCAACCACGCACGACGGAATAGGAATAATGATAGTAGCCCCCGCCATTGGCGCAGGAACCCATGGAGATGACGTAGCGGGGTTCCGGCATCTGGTCATAGACCTTGCGGAGCGCAGGCGCCATCTTGTTGGTCAGCGTGCCCGCGACGATCATCACGTCAGACTGGCGGGGCGAGGCGCGCGGCGCGAAGCCGAATCGCTCGGCGTCGTAGCGCGGCATGGACATCTGCATCATCTCGACGGCGCAGCAGGCCAGACCGAAGGTCATCCACATCAGGGAGCCAGTTCTGGCCCAGTTGATGAGATCGTCGGTGGACGTGACGATGAAACCCTTGTCCGCGAGCTGATCGTTCATTCCCACGAAAAACGGGTCGTTCGCACCCACCGGCTTGCCCGTGTTCGGATCGATGAGGCCGCGCGGCGGCTGGGCGACCATGGTCTGGTTCAATCCCATTCGAGGGCTCCCTTGCGCCATTCGTAAATGAAGCCGATCGTCAGCACGCCCAGAAACAGGATCATGGACCAGAAGCCGAAGAGCCCCACATCCTTGAAGGCCACCGCCCAAGGGAACAGGAAGGCTACTTCGAGATCGAAGATGATGAAGAGCAGCGAGACCAGATAGAAGCGCACGTCGAATTTCATGCGCGCGTCGTCGAAGGCGTTGAAGCCGCATTCATAGGCGGACAGCTTCTCCGTGTCCGGAGCCTTGAAGGCGAGCACGAAGGGCGCGATCAGCAGGGCGGCGGCGAGAAAGCCGGCGACGCCCATGAAGATGACGAGAGGGAGATACTCTTCCAGATATGACGGCATCAAAGCATCCGATGGCTCGAGGAGAGCGGACGGCCAACCAGGCGAGCAGGGCAAGATCGCGGAAGACCCACGACGCCTACCGCCCCGGAAGACGGGACGAGCACTACCGCAGCGCACATTATGGCGCAAGATGGACGATCGCCACAGGGGCGCCTTTTCGCGTCATAATGAACGATCAGGCCCCGCTCAAACGACCGACATGAAGCCCAGCCGATGGGCGAGAAGACCCACAACCGCGCCCGTGGCGATCATCCATAGCGGATTTCGTTTTGAAAAATGCATGATCATGGCGGTTCCCAGCGTCAGAACGTAACCAATCGCATCATGGTTGGCCGCCCGCGCCGTGATCGTGCCCGACGCCAGCATCAGCCCGACCACCAGCGGAGCGAGGCCGATCTTGACCGCGCTGAGCCAGGCCGCGTCCTTCAGCCGCTCCATGGTGCGCCAGGTGAAATAGGCGATCAGGCTCGGCGGCACGACGATGGCGAAAGTGGACACGAGCAGGCCCGGCAGACCCGCCACCTGCCAGCCCATCAGGCTGACGATGAGCATGTTCGGCCCCGGCGCAATCTGGGCCAAGGCGACTGATTTCGCGAATTCCGCGCTCGTCATGTAGCCGTTCACTTCGACGAGCTGCCGATGAAACTCGGGCATCAGCGCGCTGCCGCCGCCGATGGAGAACAGGGCGGCCGTGGAGAACGCCACGAAAAGCCCCCAGATCGCTTCGTCCTTCATGGGCGCCCCCCCTTCCAGAGCGCCAGAAACACAGATGGCGGAGCCATGAACAGCACAACCATCCAAAGGGGCAGGCGGAAGTAGCTGATCGCCACAAAGGTCGCAGTCGCGAAGCAAATCGGCGCCGCGCGCCACACGATGCCCTTGCCCAGCTTCGTAGCGGTGGCCACGATCAGCCCCGCCGCGGCCGAAGCCGCCCCCCCTATGGCGGCCCGAACGTCGGGCAGATAGGAAAAGTGGTCATAGGTCGTGACGACGGCGATGAGAATCAGCAGAGGCATGAACAGTAGCGAGACCATGGCCAGCACGGAGCCCAAAACTCCATGGTGGCGCGCGCCCAGCATGATCGTGGCGTTCATGATGTTGCCGCCCGGCAAAATGGCGCAGATGGCGAAGAGCTCGACGAACTCCTTGGCGGTCAGCCAGCGCCGACGCTCCACGATGATGTAGTTGGAAGAAGCGCCCAACCCCCCGAAACCAAGCAGGCTGATCATCATGAAGCCCGTGCAAAGCTCAAAAAGACTGATGGGGCGCATATCGCCGCGCTGGACAGGAAGCTCTTCCAATGTGGGCCTCTCGGGGGGATTGAACCTCTTCCTACAGGCCAGCGCGGCCAATTGCCAAGGGGGCATTAAGGGGGAGCGTTTGCGCCCTGCGGAAATGATCCATTCACCCTGCCATTCACAGTTGGGGAAAAGATCGCAGGATTGCGCTTGACTAGCTGGAGCCCCTGCCTTAATCCGCAGTTCTCGCATCTGACGCGCTTCGGCGCCGATGCTGTGCGGGGGAGTAGCTCAGTTGGTTAGAGCGCCGGCCTGTCACGCCGGAGGTCGCGGGTTCAAGTCCCGTCTCTCTCGCCATTTCCTTCTGGAAATATGGCGTCATGCAGGGTTGTCAACGCGTTTCGCGTCGCCCCTTTGACGATTTCGCGTCTGGCCTTTGATCAATCAGGGTCGAAACCGGTCGCGCACGCCAACGCAGGCGCTGATCGTACAGGGCTGCAACACGAACAAGTGAAGCGGGAAGCTGCGTCGCAATTATTGCAATCTTGTTTTTGCAATAATATGTTGTTCAAATCGAAACTTCGGCCGATGGCTTGGCCCGCTCAGTGATTTTCTCTGGTGCATAAGCTATCCTTCATCCAAAGCGGATCGATAGCTGGTCAACTTGCTGTTGTTCAGCTCCTCTACACGTTTGAAGAAAGGGGCTCCCAATGTCTACGGGAACCGTGAAATGGTTTAATGCGACAAAGGGCTATGGTTTCATCCAGCCCGATGATGGCTCCAAGGATGTGTTCGTCCATATCAGCGCCGTAGAGCGGGCTGGCATGAGCGAGCTGAACGAAGGCCAGAAAATCGCCTACGAGCTCATCGCCGACAAGCGCACTGGCAAGTCTTCCGCCGCGAACCTTCGCGCGGCCTGAATTGGCGAAAATCATAGCCTCGTCAGCCACTAGCCTCCCTGCCCGCAGGGAGGCTTCTTCGTCTCAGTAGGACTCTTCGCCCAGCCGCCAGCGCCGCAGCTCACTCGGGGTGACGATGCGAATCTGGTCAGGATTGACCTTCTCGGCCGCATAGATAAGCTGGCGACTGACGCCCATGGTAGCGGCGTAATCAGCGAGCTTGGCCACGAAGCTGGCTGAGCCGTAGGTGCGTTTACCTTGGCCATTGCGGGCGGCGACGGCATCCCCATCTTCATAAAAAAACATGCGGTGAATGCCAACCAGGCTGGAGGGCGGGACAATCCGTTTTTTTGCCCCCATGAGGGCATAAACGCAGGCGGAAAAGCACCTCGCTCCGGGCAGGTTGACCGCAGGCCCCTGCCCCGCCTCCGCTGGCGCGATCCTCGCCACAACGGCCAGAACTCCCGTTTTCCGGAACATGCGCCCGAGCCGCATGGAAGCGTCGACGCCACCGCCGGGCGAATTCAGGAAGACGATGCTGCGCACCCGGGAATCTTCCAGATTTGCGGCCACAAATTCGAGAAACTTTCCCGGCGTGTCGTCCCTGATCTCGCCGTCCGCGCCGATCACTTGCGCACAAGTACGGCCGCATTTGCCGGGATCGCCAAAAGGAATCAATTGGAATTGCATATCCTCGGCCAGAGCGGGCTGCACAAGTGTGCACAAAGCCAGGAAAGCGCACGGCGAGAACAGGTTGGCGATCGAGACCGGGATCATATTTTGCGCCTTTTGCACCCATGTTCAGCAGAGGTAATATGTTCACCCGCCTGTGAACAGCGCCTGGTGGTCGCAGATCGACAAAATCGCAGCTGAGCCTTCACGCCACCTTGTTTTTTTTCTGGTTATCGGCTGCTTTGCATGCGAATGAGTGCCTCTGGCTCTGCTTTTTGATCGGATATCGTTTTCAAATGCTGATTGGTTCTCGCAGCGGGCTCGGAGCTTGGTTCTACGCCATCTGTATCTCGCTGATACCCATGCTTGCGAACGCGCCGGCCGCTCACGCAGCCATCACGTTCGGTCTGGTGTTTGTTTCGGCCCTGGTGCTGGACATATCGCGCTCCTCGGGGAGCGCGAGCGCAGTGGCGCGCCTGATCGCCAATTGCCGCGCCGTCCCACATGCGACGCGGTTCATGGCCATCGCCTTCATGTTGACCTGTCTGTTCTCATTCGAGCTGCAGTTCGACGTCGTTCCCAATTCCCTTGGCATGTTCGAACTGCTGACCCCGGTGATTTTTTCGGCGATCCTGTTTGATCTGACGGGCGGTCTGGTTTGCGCGACCCTTGCAGTCGCTTTCGGGTTCTACGCTATCGTTCCGCCACGCTTTCCCGGGATCCTTGATCTAGGCCCCTCCTTTGGACGGCCACTCGCGGGCTTCATCATCAGCAGCCTGTGCTGCGCAGTCTTCTTCTCGAACAGAAGCGCGGGCCTTCTGCCGCCATCGTACAGGCCTCTGGACCGGGATATTTTGTCCAGCCTCTGGCTACGCCTCTTGGCGCGGGCGAAACACGCCACCGGATCTGTGCGCATCGTCGGCATCGTCTTTCCTGCTCTTGTGCTTGGTTATGCGCTGTTTTGGGCAACCTATGCGCAAATGTCGTCCAGCACGGGCGTTCACATCGATTCTCTCGAAGCATTCGCCTGGGGGCGCGAATTTCAGCTCGGCTATTACAAGCATCCGCCGTTCTGGGCGTGGGTGGCAGGCCTGTGGTTCATGGCGCTTCCAAAAACAGATTGGTGCTTTTGGCTTCTATCTGAGCTGAACGGGGCGCTTGGTCTGGCAGGGGCCTATGCGCTGATGGGGCGCTTTTGCAATCAGCGCACCCGCATGACCTGCATTCTGCTGCTCATGCTGACGCCGTTCTATCAATTCAACGCTATGCGTTACAACGCCAACACAGCTTTGCTGTCGATCTGGCCTTGGACCCTGTATTTCTTCGTACGTTCCATTGAAAAACCTCGCCTCGCGCCGGCCATCGCCTGCGGCTTGTTGGCCGGCTTCGCCTTGCTTTCCAAATATTTCGCCCTGGTGCTGATCGGATCCTGCTTCCTCGCTTCCCTGACTCATCACAACCGCAGGCGCTATTACGCGTCAGCGGCGCCTTATCTATCGTTGCTGATCGCGCTTGGCGTTTTCGCTCCCCATGTGATCTGGCTGTTCCACGACGGCTTCCAGCCGCTCACCTATCTGGCCACGAAAATCGATTTGCGCGACCGCGCGATTTCGTCGAGCTTCTTTCAGTTCATCGGCGCGAGCGCCGCATTCTTCGCCCTGCCGCTAGCCTTGCTCGTTTTCGCTCGCTGGCGCGCGGGTACAGCCAAACCGCCATTGCCTGCATCCGCAAACGGGCAATCCTTCGAAAACGTCATCGCTTTTTCGCCCTTCATCCTCTCGCTCATCGCTGGCAGCTTCGGCCATACGGCGCTCGCCATACCGTTTGGCGTGCCGATCTTCTCCATGGCCACGCTAGCCCTGCTTCGACTGGTGCAGCCTGATGGCGACAAGGCGCTAGCCTTTGCGCGCACTGCGGTCATCGCGCTCATGGCGTGCTGCGCAGTGGCGGCTCCTCTCATTCCCGTCATTTTTCTGGGAATGAAGCATAAGGATCACGTCCGCCCGCGCAAAGAGGCCGCCGAAGCGGCTATCCACCTTTGGCGTGAGGCGACGGGGGCTCCGCTGCGATTTGTCAGCGGCGACCGCATCAATTCGCTCGCCATCACTTTCCACTCGAACGACAATACGTCAGAATTCAATGAATTCAACATTCGCTGGTCACCGTCCGTGACCACCGAAAAGCTGCGCAAGCATGGTTTGCTGGTGCTGTGCAGCGGCGACAGCCCGGAATGTCTGGAAGGGGTCCGCCCCTATCTTGGCGAGAAATCCATCCGCCATGACATCGAGGTCACGCGCGATCTGCCGGGCGCGCCCGCTTTCAACTATACAGTCTTCATAATCCCGCCTGAGGGCGGTTAGTCACCTTGTCGGCCGGGCCATGGGCCGCTAGTAAGCCGCACACGCCCCTCGGAGCTCCCGCATGAGCCATCACGAACACTTCCTGCTTGCTGGCGTCATGGGCTGGCCTGTGATGCATTCGCGCTCGCCGAAGCTCCACAACTACTGGTTCGAACACTACGAGCTGGCGGGAGCCTATGTGCCCTTGGCCGTCAAGCCGGATGGGCTGGAAAAAGCGCTGCGCGCCCTGCCCGCCCTTGGCTTCGCGGGCTGCAATCTCACCATTCCCCACAAGGAACAGGCGTTGCGAATCGTCGATCATGCGGACGCGCGGGCAAGGCGCATCGGTGCGATCTCCTGCGTCACCGTCAACGCCGACGGCTCGCTGACCGGCACGAATAACGATTGGTATGGCTTTGTGGAGAACCTGCGCGAGGCCTTTCCCGGCTGGTGGGCGGACGCTGGCCCTGCCGTGGTCATCGGCGCAGGCGGAGCCTCGCGGGCCGTGGTCGATGCGCTGATCCATGAGGGGACGAAGGAGATTCGCCTCATCAACCGCACCCGCGAGCGGGCGACCTCACTCGCCCACGCCCTCGACGGGCCTGTGACCGTGCTGGACTGGGACAAGCGCCACAGCGCGCTGGAAGGCGCCGCTCTGCTGGTCAACACCACAAGTCAGGGCATGGTGGGCAATCCTGCGCTTGACCTCGCCCTCGACGCCCTGCCTCGTACAGCCGAAGTGTGCGACATCGTCTATATCCCCGGCGAGACTCCGCTGTTGAAAGCAGCGCGCGAACGCGGCAACCGCACGGTCAATGGGCTCGGAATGTTGCTGCACCAGGCGCGCCCCGCCTGGCGATCCTGGTTCGACAAGGACGTCGAGGTGACCCGCGAACTGCGAGCGCTGATCGAGGCGACGATCTAGGAACGGGCTGACAGTTGGCGCAAACGCCCCGTTCGGGCTACCTTTCTCCCATAGGAAAACACAAGGGAGAGAAGAATGCTGCCGCCAGACATTGATCCAGCCTCACGCTGCCGACTGCCGCTGCCCAAGCGCGAGGATTTCGACGAAGAAGGCCAGAAGGTCTTCGATTATGTGGCCGATCCCAAGGGCAACACCATTCGCGGCCTGATCGGGCCGGGCGGCATCAGCCTGCACAGCCCGAAGCTCTCGCGGCTCACCCGGCCCGTTGGCAAATTCCTGCGGTTCGAATCAGGCATCCCCCCGCGCCTGCGCGAAATCGCAATCCTCATCACGGCGCGCGAATGCGACAGCCGATTCGAATGGGCGGCCCATGAGCCCGAAGCGCTGAAATGCGGCGTGTCGCAGACCATCATCGACATCATAAAATATCGCAAGGAAACCGCAGGCCTCGACGAGATTGACGATGTCATCGTGACGCTGGGCCGGGAAACCTTCGGCAAGCGCAAGGTCTCGTCAGAAACTTTCGCCCGCGCGCTCAAGATCTTCGGCCGCGAAGGCTTGCTCAATCTGGTGGCGCTCATGGGTAATTACGCCAGCACCGCCGCCATGCTCTGCGTCATGGATATGCAGCTCGATGACGGGCCGGACGTGCGCCTGCTTCCCATCGACTGAACGAACCGGGCGCGCTCCAAAAAGGGCGCGCCCGCCTTTCTTCATAGCTTCGAACGATAGTGGTCCCAGGTCTTCTTGAAGAGGCTGCGGGTCCAGAGCTTCTGGCGGCACATCTCCTGCTCTTCCGCCGAGAAGACGTAGGGGTCGCCAATCTGCATCGCCATATATTGGCGCTCGGCGTTTTCTTCGAGATAGACCGCGAGAGTGAAGGTCTCCACCACATCCGCCCCCACCACGGTCACCCCATGCGATTTCAGCAAGACCGAGGGACGGTCGCCCAAGGTCTTGGCCAGCTGCTCGCCCATGGGCTTGGTGTTGATTGAATTGGGCGAATCAAACAGCGGGATTTCCCCCAGCAAGACGCCCTGCGCATAGACTGGCTTGTAGCTATGGCCGGTCATGGACAGATAGGTCGACCAGCGCGGATGCGTATGCACCACGGCGTTCACGTCCGGCCGAGCGCGATAGATCTCCGAATGGAGATGGAATTCGAGCGGGGGCAGCACATTGCCGTCGAGCGGCTTGCCATCGAGATCAACGGCGATGATGTCGTCGGCGCTCAGGGCGCCGCGCACCGATGCGCCAGAGTTGATGAGCATGCGGTTCTCGCCCACACGCGCGCTGAAATGCCCATTGTAATCCACCACATTGGCGCGCTCGAGCATGCGGATCGCATCGACGAGCTGTTGGCGCGCTTCCGCTTCGGGGAGCCTGTCCGACACTGTATTTCTCCAAATTCAAGCTGGCGGCCCGCCATTGACGGGCCGCAGGATGGATTACTTGGTCACCCGCATCTTCCACAGATCCCACGGGCGCCCGACGACGCCAAGGTTCACCGCATCAGCGAAACGGCCCTCCGCCTCGTCGAGAGCCGCCAGCGGCGCGCCGCCGGAGATGATGGTCGCCTGGATCTGGAGCTTGGCGTTCACTTCCGTATAGACCGCACGGAAGACCGCATGCTTGAGGCTCGGGCCAACCGCCACGGAGCCATGGGCGCGCATGAGGCAAACGGGCTTCTGGCCCAGCACACGCGCCAGCTCGTGGCCCTTCGCGTGATTGCCGACCAGCATATCGGTGGCGCCGAACTTCTCGCGAATGTCGAACACCGGCACGCCCTCGGCGATGAAGGCCGCGTTGTGATACATGGCCTGCATCTTGTTCGGCACGAGGCTGAAGGGCACGACCGATGGCGAGTGGCTATGCACGATGGACATGACGTCCGGGCGCATCTTGTAGATCTCGCCATGGATGAAGCGCTCCAGAAAGCCGCTGCGGCCTTGGGGATCGATGGCCTCGGCGTCCAGATCAAATTCCATGATGTCGTCGGCGGTGACAAGCGCAGGCGCCTGCGAGCGCGACATCAAAAAGCGGTCGGCGGACGCGGGGTGGCGCATGGACAGATGGCCGAAAGCGTCGAAGACGCCCTGATCGGCCAGAATACGGCTGGCGCAGGCCAGCTCTTCCAGCACGTCGCGAGCGACGGGGCCGGCTGACTTCAGGGACGCATGGGACGCGCCGCCGCCGTCGGAGGGGCTGAAAGCGGCCTGGCCAAGAAAGCCGGTCGGGGCGCAGCAGGCGCATTCGAAGAGTCTCATATTTCCTCCAGAACATTAACCGGCGCCCCAAGCGCCTCTGCTTGCAGCCTATCCGCCAAACAGCCGTAGGTTTCAAGCATTTTGCGACATTTCAGCCGTCACGTCACCCTGCACGCTTTTCGCGCAAGCTCCATTGCCATTCCACAAGGACCGGGACATTGTGAAAACAAGGTCGATTCAATGGCCGCCCTGGAGGATAGCGCGTGTCGTTTTACATAGCTGGTGGATTGCGTTTGGCTCTGGCTGGAGCCGTAGCGCTCGGGCTCGCGTTCCCCCGCCTCGCACAAGCCCAGAGCGTGGAGCAGTTTTACCGGGGCAAGACGATCAATCTCATCGTGCCATCGGCTCCCGGTGGGATATTTGAATTGAGTTCGCAGCTTGTCGCCCGCCACATGGGCAGGTTCCTCCCCGGCCATCCCCAGATCGTGGTGCAGGCCCAGCCCGGCACGGGCGGCATAGGGCTCGCCAACCGCTTTGGCTCGGGTGTGGACAAGGACGGCCTGACCATCGCCTTCATGAGCCGCGCAGCCCCACAGTTTCCAATGATCGGGGACAAGAACGCCACCTATGATCCGCTGAAATTCGTCTGGCTCGGGAGCCTCTCATCCTACGCCAACGACGCCTATCTCTTCGTGCTGAACGCCGATCAGGCCCCCGGCGGCGTGGAAGACCTGCGCAAACCTGGCAAGCCCACGCCCATCGGCGCCAACCGCACAGGCTCGGCGACGGTCACATTCGCGTTGATCCTTCGTGATGTGCTGAAGCTAAACGTGCAGGTTGTGCGCGGTTTCCCCGGGGTCGCGGAAGTCATGCTCGCGGTTCAGAGGCGCGAGGTGGAGGGGGTGACCGCCGATCTCAGCGCCTTCGAGGGCGGCAGCGGAGTCACAGCCATGTGGAACCAGAAGGTGGTGCGCCCCGTGGTGCAGTTCGGGCGCCTCACGCGGCTACCAGCCTTGCCCGACGTGCCCACGGGACGCGAACTCGTCACGGACCCTGCCGACCGCGCCCTGCTTGAATTTGCAGAAATGCCATTCTTCATGGCCTTTCCCTTCGCCGCCCCAGTGGGCATCCCGCAGGACCGCGCAAAGGCGCTCCAAGACGCCTTCATGCAGATGGTGAAAGATCCTGTCTTTCTTGCGGATGCGAAGAAATCCAACATCGACATCAGTCCCATTGATGGCGACGCGATCAAGTCTTTGATCGCTCAGGCGGCGAAAACGCCGCCCGATGTGCTCGCCCGGTTCAAGGCGATGGTTGGAGACTAAGCACGCCGACCAGAATTCAAAGGGCGGAGCAGGAGACGAACATGTTGAAGATCCGCCATATCGCGCTCGCAAGCGATCATCCGGGCAAGGCCGCAGAGTTCTACAAAAGCATGTTCGGCTTCAAGGAAATGCGACGCTTTGGCCTTGATCCGGCCCACCCCGACGAGGCGCCGCGTCCCTCAGGCGTCTTCCTCACGGATGGCGCATTGAATATCGCGATCCTGAAATTCGCGGACGATCAGCTCGGTAAAGGCGTGGACTACACAGGACTTCACCACTTCGGCGTGGTGGTCGACGATGTGGAGTCCTGGATGGACAAGCTGATGGCCGCAGGCGCCCAGCAGGTTCCTTACGACATTCCCACCGGCTCACATGCAGAATACAAGTTCCGCGGCCCGGATGGCGTCGTCTTCGATATTACGGGAGACCCTTGGGAGGGATCGGCGCAGGATTGACGCGCGGCCTTTGGGACTGGTGGGCGGTGACGGTCTCGAACCGCCGACATCCTGCGTGTAAAGCAGGCGCTCTACCAACTGAGCTAACCGCCCCTCACCGGGGTTTTAGACGCGCGCGGGCCTCCAGCGCAAGCCCCACAAAAAAGGGCGACCGAGACGGCCGCCCCAAACCGCAAATTTTATTGCGGATTACTTCTTGTTCAGCTCAGCCTTCAACGCGGCGCCGGTCTTGAAGCGCGCATTGTTGGAAGCCGGGATCGTGATTTCGGCGCCAGTGGTCGGATTACGGCCCTTGGCCTCGGCGCGATGCTTGGCGGAGAAAGTGCCAAAGCCCACGAGACGCACTTCGTCGCCCTTCTTGAGGGCGGTGGTGATGCCATCGAGCACTGCTTCGAGAGCAGCAGCGGCTTCGGCCTTGGTGGTTTCCGTGCGCGCAGCGATGTGCTCGACGAGTTCCGTCTTGTTCATGTGTTGGTCTTCCTGTTTGTGGCGCGAGTCGCCGCCTCGCCAAGCGAGCGCGACGCCCGGGGCTTGCCGCATTCGGCTAAGCTTCCGGCTCGACCCGGGTGCTACAGCGCAAAGCGCACCTACGCAAGCCGCCCAGACGCAAAAAGCCGCAGAGAATCAATCTCTGCGGCTTTCTTTCATGGGGCATGCGTCAGTGCGCGACGACGCCCGATTGATCATCGTCCGGGATCGCCGGCGTGGCGCCCTTCACAGGCGCCTCCTCTTCCCAAACGATAGGCGTCGGCAGGCGCACGAGCGCGTGTTTAAGCACCTCATCCATCCGGGACACGGGCACGATCTCAAGCGCATTCTTCACATTGGCCGGGATGTCCGCCAAATCCTTGGCGTTGTCCTGCGGAATCAGCACTTTCTTCAACCCGCCGCGCAGCGCCGCCAGAAGCTTCTCCTTCAGGCCCCCAATCGGCAGCACCCGGCCGCGCAATGTGACTTCGCCCGTCATGGCGATGTCGCGCCGCACCGGAATGCCCGTGAGAAGCGACACGATGGCGGTCGCCATGGCGATGCCTGCGGAGGGGCCATCCTTCGGGGTGGCGCCTTCGGGCACGTGCACATGGATGTCGCGACGCTCGAACAGTGGCGGCTCGATGCCAAAATCCACCGAGCGGGAGCGAACATAAGACGCCGCAGCCGAAATCGACTCCTTCATCACGTCTTTCAGGTTGCCCGTCACCGTCATGCGGCCCTTGCCGGGCATCATCACGCCTTCGATGGTCAGCAACTCGCCGCCGACCTCAGTCCAGGCAAGGCCCGTCACCGCGCCGACCTGATCCTCGGTTTCCGCTTCGCCAAACCGATATTTCGGGACGCCAAGATAGTCCTCGACATTCGCCTCGGTCACCGCGACCTTCTTCTTCTTGGTCGTCAGGATCTCTTTGACCGCCTTGCGGGCGAGATTGGAGATCTCGCGCTCCAGATTGCGCACGCCCGCCTCGCGGGTGTAGCGGCGAATCAGGGTGAGCAGCGCCTCATCGTCGATCGACCATTCCTTCTCCGCCAGACCATGCTTGGGCACGGCGACGGGAATGAGATGCTTCTTGGCGATCTCGACCTTCTCGTCTTCCGTGTAGCCGGCGATACGAATGATTTCCATGCGATCCATCAGGGGCGCAGGGATGTTCAGCGTATTGGCGGTCGTCACGAACATCACGTTCGAGAGGTCATAGTCGACCTCGAGATAGTGATCGTTGAAGGTCTGGTTCTGCTCGGGATCAAGCACTTCCAGCAGCGCGGAGGAAGGATCGCCACGGAAATCCATGCCCATCTTGTCGATCTCGTCGAGCAGGAAGAGCGGATTGGCGGTCTTGGCCTTGCGCATCGACTGGATGATCTTGCCGGGCATGGAGCCGATGTAGGTGCGCCGATGGCCACGAATCTCGGCCTCGTCGCGCACGCCGCCAAGCGACATGCGCACGAATTCGCGCCCCGTCGCCTTAGCGATGGACTTGCCCAGCGACGTCTTGCCGACGCCCGGAGGGCCGACCAGACAAAGGATCGGGCCAGTGAGCTTGTTGGCGCGCTGCTGGACGGCAAGATACTCAAGGATGCGTTCCTTGACCTTGTCCAGCCCGTAGTGATCGGCGTTCAAAACCTCCTGTGCGGAGTTGATGTCCTTCTTGACCTTGCTGCGCTTGCCCCACGGAATCGAGAGCAGCCAATCGAGGTAATTGCGCACCACGGTGGCTTCCGCAGACATGGGCGACATCTGGCGCAGCTTCTTGAGTTCGGCCTGCGCCTTGTCGCGCGCCTCCTTCGAAAGCTTGGTGTTCTTGATGCGCTCCTCGATTTCGGAAAGGTCGTCCTTGCCGTCCTCGTCGCCCAGCTCCTTCTGAATGGCCTTCATCTGCTCATTCAGATAATATTCGCGCTGGGTCTTCTCCATCTGGCGCTTCACGCGTGTGCGGATGCGCTTCTCGACCTGAAGCACCGAAATTTCGCTCTCCATCAGCGCCAGGCACTTTTCCAGGCGCTTGGCGACGGACGTGGTCTCCAGGATCTGCTGCTTGTCAGCGATCTTGATCGCGAGGTGGGATGCGACCGTGTCAGCGAGTTTGGAGAAATCCTCGATCTGACCGACGGCGGCCACCACCTCGGGCGACACCTTCTTGTTGAGCTTCACATAGCCTTCGAACTCGCTCACCACGGAGCGGCCAAGGGCCTCGACCTCCACGGGATCGGCAATGTCGTCGGCGATCACCGAAGCGTCGGCCTCGTAAAATTCGTCCGTCCTTATGTAGCGGCTTACGACAGCGCGGGTGGCACCCTCCACCAACACCTTCACAGTGCCGTCTGGCAGCTTCAAAAGCTGCAAAACAGAGGCGAGCGTTCCGGTTTTGAAGATCGAATCCGTGGCCGGGTCGTCGTCAGAGGCATTCTGCTGGGTGGCCAGCAGGATGAACTTGTCCGCCTTCATGACCTCTTCGAGGGCGCGGATCGACTTCTCGCGCCCGACGAAAAGCGGCACGATCATGTGCGGAAAAACAACGATATCGCGCAATGGCAGCACGGGGTAGCTGTCGACATTGCCGGGCTTCGCGGGGACGCGTTTCTGACTGGTCATATGCTTCCTATCCGGGTCCAGACCCGTGAATCGGCAGCATGGCCAATCACGGGGCAGGACGTCAATCCGCAAAGAACAAGCCGCGACAAATCGACTCGACCCTCACAAACTTCCGCCCATGGAAAGAGGGCTCAAAGGGCGCCTCTCATGCTCAGAATACGAGATGGTGGGACTGGCCACGTATTTCAACGGCGCCGAAAAGACGAAGACGAAACCCCACCGGAAACTGCCTGAATGGACGCCTGCCCACCCAAGCAGCAATAAATTCTGGAATCACTCAGACAAAGTGAACGAACCGACTACTGGAGCGCGCAGGCGATGTTCCCGCGCGCTCGTCATGCAACATGAAACGTCAGGCGCTAGCGCCCGACTTTTCCGCACGCTCGGAATAGATGTAGAGCGGACGCGCTTTGCCATCAACCACTTCAGGTCCGATCACCACTTGTTCCACACCCTCGAGGCCGGGCAGATCAAACATGGTGTCGAGGAGGATGCCCTCCATGATGGAGCGGAGTCCGCGCGCGCCAGTTTTGCGCTCAATCGCCTTGCGAGCGATGACATTGAGCGCCTCGTCCTGGAAGGTGAGCTCGGTGTTCTCCATCTCGAACAAGCGCTGGTACTGCTTCACCAGAGCGTTCTTGGGGTCGATGAGGATCTTCTTCAGAGCCTCCTCGTCGAGGTCTTCAAGCGTGGCGATGACTGGCAAACGGCCGACAAATTCGGGGATGAGGCCGAACTTCAGCAGATCCTCGGGCTCGACTTGACGGAAGATCTCGCCCGTGCGGCGTTCTTCCTGAGACTGAACCTTGGCTCCGAAGCCCATCGAGGTGCCCTTGCCGCGCGACGAGATGATCTTTTCGAGACCGGAAAAGGCGCCGCCGCAGATGAACAGGATATTCGTGGTGTCCACTTGCA
The DNA here is from genome assembly GCA_903902915.1 of uncultured Hyphomicrobiales bacterium. Lineage (GTDB taxonomy): Bacteria > Pseudomonadota > Alphaproteobacteria > Rhizobiales > Beijerinckiaceae > Terripilifer. The sequence continues at coordinate 42,585 of CAIUWR010000058.1, forward strand.
GGAATTCCTGCTGTGGATGCTTGCGACCGCCCTGTGGCGGCACGCTGGCGACCGTGCCTTCCATGATCTTGAGCAGCGCCTGCTGAACGCCCTCGCCCGAAACATCACGTGTGATCGAGGGATTGTCCGACTTGCGGCTGATCTTGTCGATTTCGTCGATATAGACGATGCCACGTTGCGCCCGCTCGACATTGTAGTCGGAGGCTTGCAGCAGCTTCAGGATGATGTTCTCGACGTCCTCGCCCACATAGCCCGCCTCTGTCAGGGTCGTGGCGTCGGCCATGGTGAAGGGCACGTCGAGAATGCGCGCCAGAGTCTGGGCGAGCAGGGTCTTGCCGGAGCCCGTGGGGCCGATCAGCAAGATGTTCGACTTCGCCAGCTCGACATCCTGATGCTTGGTGGCGTGGTTCAAACGCTTGTAATGATTATGCACAGCCACCGAGAGAACGCGTTTGGCCTGGAACTGGCCAATCACATAGTCATCAAGCACCTTGCAGATCTCGCGCGGCGTCGGGATTCCGTCTCGGCTTTTCACCAGCGAAGACTTGTTCTCTTCGCGGATGATGTCCATGCACAGCTCGACGCATTCATCACAGATGAACACGGTCGGACCGGCGATCAGCTTGCGAACTTCGTGCTGGCTCTTGCCACAGAACGAGCAGTAGAGCGTGTTCTTCGAGTCGCCCTCAGATCTGGCCATCATAGTCTCCGTGCGGACCTCGTCCGGAACGCCCGGACCCAGTCGCTGTTAAATATAGACTGCGGACTAACAAAAGGTAGACCGCCCGCCTCCTCTTCCACCATGGCCAGACCCGGGCGCGACACCCTGGCAGGCAAGCCATGCCGCCCAGCGCTCTGTTATCCTGCCGCGAAGCCTCAGCTTCCGGAGAGGATGGCAGATGCAAACACGGTATGCCCCCCAGGATCAAGTACCACCTTGGACCCGGGCGGGAAAACGGGGCTATTTCACCCCATCATCCGCCATGACCGCGTCCCGACGATGATCAGGCTTTCAGGTCGCCGTCATCAGGACGCTTGTCGAGCACGCGATCAACAAGACCGAAAGCCTTCGCCTCATCCGCCGACATGAAGTGATCGCGATCAAGCGTCTGCTCGATCGTGTCGTAGTCCTGGCCGGTATGTTTGACGTAAATTTCGTTCAGCCGACGCTTGATCTTCATAATATCCTCCGCATGACGCAGGATATCGGAGGCTTGTCCCTGGAACCCGCCCGAGGGCTGATGAACCATGATGCGCGAATTGGGCAGGCTGAAGCGCATGTCGGCCTGGCCGGCGCACAAAAGCAGAGAGCCCATGGAAGCCGCCTGCCCCACGCAGAGGGTGGAGACCGGGCAACGAATGAACTGCATGGTGTCGTAGATCGACAGGCCTGCGGTCACGACACCACCCGGACTGTTGATATAAAAAGAGATTTCCCGCTTCGGGTTATCCGCCTCGAGGAACAGGAGCTGAGCGACCACCAGCGTAGCCGACTGGTCGTCCACCGGACCCGCCAGAAAGACGATGCGCTCTTTCAGGAGGCGGGAGAAGATGTCGTAACGATAGGATCCGCGCGAGGTCGTCTCCTCGACCGAGGGGATGACGAAACTATTCCAGAGGTCGATATGGTCGCGCATTCCTGAATGTCCCTAGCGAATCACGGACGGCTTCACGCCGACGGCTTGTTTAGCAACATAGTCATCAAGAGTGGGTTCGAAAAGGGTGCGGGGACGCCTCTCGACGTCCCCGCGACAGATCGGTTTCGAAAGGGGCCGATCAGGCGGCCTCTTCCTCGTCCTGCTTCATGAGCTCTTCCTTGGAGACCGGCTTTTCGGTCACCTGAGACTGGCTGACGATATGCTCGACGACCTTGGCCTCAAAGAGAGGCGCACGCACGGAAGCCAAAGCCTCCTGATTGTTGCGGTAATAGTCCCAGATCGCCTTTTCCTGGCCCGGGAACTGCCGCACGCGCTCGACAAGAGCCGCCGACATTTCGTCATCGGTGATCTTGACCTCGGCCTTTTCGCCCACTTCGGCCAGAAGCAGGCCAAGGCGCACCCGACGCTCGGCGATGCCGCGATATTCGGCGCGGGCGGCCTCTTCGGTCGTGTTTTCATCAGCGAAGCTCTTGCCCGAACGCTTCTGTTCGGCCTCCACCTGCTGCCAGATGCCGGCGAATTCCTGTTCGACGAGGCTCTCGGGGAGCTCGAAGCTGTAACGCTTGTCGAGTGAATCGAGCAATGCGCGCTTCAGCTTTTCGGCCGACATGCGGTCATATTCACCCTGAAGATTGCCGCGAATGGCCTCCTTCAGCTTCTCCAGATCCTCAAGGCCGAAGCCCTTCGCGAATTCGTCATTGAACTCGACCGCGCCGGGCGCCGACACAGCCTTCACGGTCACGTCGAACACCGCCGCCTTGCCGGCGAGATTGGCCGCGCCGTAAGTCTCGGGGAAGGTCACATTGACCTTGCGCTCTTCGCCAGCCTTCGCGCCGAGCAATTGATCCTCGAAGCCGGGGATGAAGGTGTTGGAGCCGAGGACGAGGTCGGTATCGGTTCCGGCGCCGCCTTCAAAGGCCACGTCGTCGATCTTCCCAACGAAATTGATCGTAGCCTGATCGCCCGTCTGCGCTTCGGCGCCCTCCTCGCGGGGCGTGAAGTTACGGTTGCGGTCGCCAAGACGCTGTAAAGCCTCATCAACCTCGAGGTCGGTCACCTTGAGGACAAGACGCTCCAGCTCCAGGTCGGCGAAAGACCCGATCTCGAACTTGGGCAGAACTTCGATATTCACGGTGTAGGAGAGATCACCTTCCGCAGCCAAGGCCTTCTCGACTTCCGCCTGATCAGTCGGGAAATCGATCTTCGGCTCATTGGCGAGGCGTAGGCCATTGTCTTCAACAATCTTGCGATTGGCCTCGGTGACAGCGTTCTGCACCACATCAGCCATCACGGACTTGCCATAGACGCGCTTGAGATAGGAGACAGGCACCTTGCCTGGGCGGAAGCCGTTGATCTTCGCCTTGCTCTTCATCTCGACGAGCTGACCATCGAGGCGAGCGGCGAGGTCCTTCGCGGGCAGCACAACTTTATACGCGCGCTTCAGGCCCTGGGAGAGGGTTTCGGTCACCTGCATCTTGGTCGCCTTCCGAATATCGTTGACCGGGCGCTGTTGCCCGGAGCCTTTCATGAAACTGGTCACGCTGCGCAGTGCAGGGCGCTGGTGCGGGCGAAGGGACTCGAACCCCCATGCCTCGCGGCGGTGGAACCTAAATCCACTGCGTCTACCAATTCCGCCACGCCCGCAACTGGCGCCCGCACAGGAACGCGCCTCCGGTTCGTACCGGCAGGCGCCGCTCTATAGCAATGGTTCGGCGGGGATGCAGCAAAAAAAGTGGGGCAAAGTTTGCAGTCGGCGGCCGCAGCCGTCATTGGCGCCCAAAAGCCGGAGCATCAGCGCCCTCGCCGGTGGGTCGCCCCACACCTATAAAGAAGTCCGCAACAGGAAAGACCCCATGCCGATCACCCGTCGCGCGCTCCTCGCTTCGGCCCTGTTGACGCCGGTTCCCGCCCGCGCGCGCCTCAGGGAGCCGACCGTGCTCGATCTGCGGCCCGGAAAGCAGCGACTGGCGCCGGACCCGACGCCAAAAACCGACGTCTGGGCCATCAATGGACAGCCTATCCCCCCGGTTTTTCGAGCAAAACAGGGGAAGGAGGTCTCTTTTCGCCTGATCAATAATCTGAGCCAGCCAACGGCTCTTCACTGGCAAGGACTGCGGATCGCTAACGCCATGGATGGGGCGGTAGGGCTAACGCAAGCCCCCGTCGCGCCCGGCGAGGCGATGGACATACGCTTCACCCCTCCGGACGCAGGAACCTATTGGTGTCGCCCCTCCGTCTTCCCCCAAGCGGCGGAACAAAAGAGTCGCGGGGTCTATGCACTTTTGATTGTGGATGGACCGAACGATCCTTTGGTTGACCACGATCTCGTCGCCGTCATCGACGACTGGCGACTGGATGAGGGTGGCCAGATTCGCGGCGCCTTCCCGTCGCCCGCCGATATGGTCGGTGAGGCGCGGACCGGGCCTTTGATCACCGTCAACGGCCGGGCGATGCCCCAGTTCGTGACCGCCGCGCCGGGCGCGCGGATCAGATTGCGCATTCTCAACGCCTGCTCCGCACGATTCATGGGGTTGGGATTTGAGGGTCTGCGCCCGCTGGTGGTAGGCGTCGATGGTCAGTCCTGCGAACCTTTCGAGCCCGCGCGCATGACCCTGCCCTCCGGCCCGGGCTCGCGCTTTGACGTCGTCTTCGACATGCCGCTTGAAGTGGGCGTCGCACCCGCACTGACGCTTCGGGGCGCAGGACTGCTTAGCGATTCGGCGGGTCCGCCCGCTCGAACGCTGGTCGCGTTCAAGACGGAGGGGGAGCCACTGCAAGCGCGTGGCCCCATACTGTCGCAACAAAACCCCGCCCTGCCCGCCATCATCAAGCTGCAAACAGCCAAACGACTTGATCTCCTGATTGAATCAGGCAAATCGGTGGATCCCCTCCGGGCCTGGACGTTCAACGGCGTCGCCTTCCACGGCTCCGACACCCCTGCCCTGTTCAAGGTGAAGCGTGGACAGCCAGTGACGCTCGGCTTCCTCAATAAAACTGTGGTCGCCCATACGGCGCATGTGCATGGGCACGCGATGCGGGTGCTGCATCTGCTCGACGACGGCTGGGAGCCCTATTGGCGCGACAGCGTGATCGTGCCCCCCGGCGGAACGGTGCGAATCGCCTTTGTGGCGGACAATCCCGGCAAATGGCTGATCGAAAGCACGATCATCGACTATGCGATGAGCGGCCTGACGGCATGGTTCGAGGTAGAGTGAGGGCTAACGCCTCACCGATAAAGCCCTCGCAACACACCAGGCGTCGCCTCCGCCAGATCCTCCGCGATGAGGCCCGGGCCTATGGCGCGGGCGCAGGCGCCGTGGATCCAGACGGCGGCGCAGGCGGCCTCGAAGACCGGCATGCCCTGCGCCAGCAACCCGCCCACGAAGCCCGCCAGAACATCCCCCGAACCTGCCGTGGCGAGCCAGGGCGGCGCGTCGAAAGAAATGGCCGCGCGACCGTCTGGGGAGGCGATCACCGTGTCAGGCCCTTTCAGGATCAGGGTGGCGCCGCTCTCCTGCGCCGCCCTGCGCGCCCGTTCAAGCTTGCTGTGAAATAGCGTTTCATTTTCCTCTGAGGGTTCCCTGCTTGATTCAAGTAACCGACCTTCAGAATTGAAAAGTCTTGCAAATTCACCCTCATGCGGGGTCAGGACCACCGACTTTCCAGCGCGTTTGATCGCGTTGCGAAGCACCCCGGGGTCATCCTGGAAACTCGTCAGCGCGTCCGCGTCCAATACCAGAGCGCGATCTGGCGGGTCGCTTCTCAACGCCTCCAGAACCAGATCCATCGTAGCCTTGCCGACGCCGGCGCCCGGGCCCATGATGAAAGTGTTTTTGCGTGCATCAAGCAGAATTGACGCGAGCTCGGCGGCGGAGTCGCACGGGGTCAGCATGATGGCGGTCAGTTGGGCGGCGTTGACGGCGAGCGCCTCACGCGGGCTAGCCACCGTCACAAGCCCCGCTCCAACCCGCAGCGCCGCACGGGCGCTCAGGCGCGCGGCGCCCGTGGTCCAGGCTCCGCCCGAAAGAACCAAAGCGTGGCCGCGGGAGTACTTGTGCCCACTGACGCCGGGCTGGGGCAAGCACGCACGCCAAAGTTCCGGCGCATCGGCGAAGGCCTGGGGACGGATCGACGACAGCACGGATTGCGGGGTGCCTATATCGACCAGACGTGGTTCGCCGCAGAGGGTCCGACCGGGGAGAAGCAAATGCCCCGGTTTGAAGCGAAAGAAAGTGACCGTGGCCTGCGCCACGATTGCTGCGCCTCGCACGGCGCCGGTGTCCCCATCAAGTCCCGAAGGTACATCGATCGCGACAACCGGATAGCCGGTCGTCTTTCTCCAACAATTGACCAGTTCGACCAGCGCCCGCGCCTCACCGTCAAGATCACGTGACAGGCCCGCACCAAAGAGCCCGTCCACGACAAGCCCAGCCGGCTCGAGCTCCAGCGCCGAACACGGCTCGATGGGGCCAGCCCAGCGCCGCGCTGCTTCAGCTGCGTCGCCCCGCAAGCGTCCCGCCTCGCCCAACAGATGAAGCCGCACCGGCAGCCCACGTTCACGCAACACGCGAGCGGCGATGAAGCCGTCGCCGCCATTGTTACCTGGCCCGCAGAGCACGACAACGCCACGACCCTCGGGCGCGAGCGCGGCGGCGCAATCGGCGACCGCCGTCCCGGCGCGTTCCATCAAGGCCATGCCGGAAACACCGGCCACCATGGACAGCCGGTCGGCCTCCGCCATTTCAGAAGTGGTCAGTAGCTCGAGTTTGGTCATGACGCCATGATGATACGCTACGGGGACAGGCGCAATGTGGCCAACAGCATGGTCATCGGCCAGTGACACATTGACTATGACAATTTTTTCCAGCTGGAATCAAAGATGACTGGCGGGCGTGAAATCGAATTGAAGTTCCTGGCGACTGCCACAGGGCTGGAAACAGCTCTGCGGATTGCGCAATTGGCGCCCCTGCGCGCCGCCGAGCCCCGGCGACAAGTCTCGACCTATTTCGACACACCAGATTTCGCGTTGCAAAAAGCTGGCTTCATCCTGCGCTTGCGGGACACCACCGGCGAAGGCGTTACCCAGACAATCAAGCAGGAAGGCGTGAGCCTTGAGCGCGGCGAGTGGGAAGTGGCCCTAGATCGTCATGACCTGGACCTCGACCGGGCCGCGAACAGTCCGATGGGCAAACTTTTGGCCAATCCGGACCTGCGCTCGCGCATAAAGCCGCTTTTCACGACCAACGTCAGCCGACGCAAGGCGGACATCACGTTCGCCCATGCCATGATTGAGGTGGCGTTCGACGAGGGTGAGATCCTGGCGGGCGAGGCGCGGGCGCCCATCCTTGAGATCGAACTGGAACTGAAGGGCGGGCGCCGCAGCGGGCTTTTCGCTTTTGCGCGCAAGTTAACGCGCGCCGCTCCGGTTTCATTGAGCCTCATTAGCAAGGGCGAACGCGGCTATCGGCTCGCTGCGGGAACGTGGGGCGCGCCAGTCAAAATGATGCCGCCGACCCTCGACACGACCATGAGCGCAGCCGAGGCCTTCACCGCGATCGCCCACGGCTGCCTGCGGCAGATGATGCTCAACGCGCCAGCCTTCGATCTCGGGCAGGAAATCGAAGCGGTTCACCAGACCCGCGTGGCGATCCGGCGCCTGCGGGCGGCGTTGGCGCTCTTCCGCCCCATCATCGCTGACGCCGCCTATCCCGAACTTTCGAGTGATCTCAAGTGGCTTTCGGACCATCTTGGCGACACCCGCGATATCGACGTGCTGCTGACCGAGACATTGGAACCCGCGCTCGTTCGGGAACCCGGCGCGCCAGGCCTTACTGAACTCGCCGCATTCATCGCCACCCGGCAAGCGAGCTCCCGCAAGGTGCTGCGCGAGGCCATGAACTCGCAACGCGGGCGCAAGCTCATGCTTGATCTGCTGCTTTGGGTGGAGGATGGCGCGTGGCGCCGCAAGGCCATCGCCGCAGGAGCGGAACCGCAAAGTCTCAAGGATCTTTTGGACAGGCGTCTGCGAGGCAGCCGCAAAAAACTGGCCTCGCTTGGCGAACATATGGACACGCTAACGGAAGAAGAGCTGCACGAGCTTCGCATCCGCGCCAAGAAGCTGCGCTATCAAGCGGCCTTTTTCGATACGCTGGCGAGCGACGGCAAAGCCGCCAGACGCTTTAACGCTTTAGTCAACGCGCTGGAACAAATTCAGGAATCGCTGGGCGCGGTCCATGACGCCGAAGCGACCGCCGCTTTCCTGGAAGACCAGGCTCGTACAGCTCTCCAGCAGGGCGAGAGCCACGACCCCCTCATGCTCTTCGCGGCCGGTCGTCTAGCAGGCGCACACCCAGACCGGGAAGCTCTGGTGGCGCGGGCTGGAAAGGCGCTAACCAAAGCGCTGGCGACAAAGCCTTTCTGGACGAAACTCTAGGCCAGCGGCGCTTGACGGGAAAGCGCGCGCATTGACTTGCGCGCGCCCGACAAGCTAGACCACAGCTGCGCCACTAGAGCATAAAAATGAAATTCGGCACCGCGAAATACAGCCTCGGCCAAGTCGTGAAGCACCGGAAGTACCCCTTTCGGGGCGTGATTTTTGATATTGATCCGACTTTCTCAAATACCGAAGAATGGTGGCTCTCCATCCCCGAAGAGATGCGCCCCACAAAAGAACAACCTTTCTATCATCTCTTCGCGGAAAATGCGGAGACCGAGTATGTGGCCTATGTGTCGGAGCAGAACCTGCTGCCGGACGAAACTGGCAAGCCCGTCCGCCACCCCATGGTCGCCGAGATGTTCGAGCGGACCAGCGATGGCGGTTATAAACTGCGCGCGCGCGGTTTGAACTGAGAGATACGGCGCTTGCGCCACGAAAAAAGCGCCCGGCTCCCCGGGCGCTTCCTATTTGTTGACCGCGAACTGAAGCGCAGACCCTTACTTCGGCGCAGCAGGCGCCGCAGGCGTGGCGGGGGCGCCGCCAGCGGGGGCCGGGCTCTGGGCCTCAAGACGCTTGCGCTCGTCCTCGGCGCGCTTCTGCAGCTCTTCCTGCAACTGCTTCTGCTGCTCTTCGAGCACCTTGGGATCAATCGGGGCGCCGTCATAAGACTTGCCGAAACCAGCCAGCGGCAAGGCGAAGGCGATTTCGTTGTTGAACTGGTTCTTGACGAACACGTTCAGGGACGTGCCCTTTTTGATCTGGTCAATGGTCGCGGTGCGCACCTTGGCCTCAGCGAAGCAGCCGTTAGGGAAGCAGATCTCGAACGATCCTTCAATGGCCGCGCCCTTGTCGATCGAGACGCGAATGCCCGGACGCAAAAGCAGCGCGGGGGGCATAAGCAGACGGACGATCTTGTTGTCGTCGCCCTTCACGTCATAAACGGCGAGCGCCAGCACTGGCGGCTGATCGGCGGCCTGGCCGAAGTCGCGGGTCGTGTAGCAAATTTCCTTGTTGGTCGCAGGATCCTTACCGCAGACCTTCGTCCAGTCGGCCTGAGCGGGCTGCAAATTGACCTGTGTGGGCGCGGGAGCCTGGGGGGCCACGGTGGTGGGCGCAGGGGCCGGCGCTGGCTGGGCGGGCTTTGCGGGCGCAGACTGGGCCGGGCGCGCGGGTGTCTGCGCTGGCGCCTGGGCCAGAGCTTGGTGCGCGGACGCCATGAAGCTGGTCGCGAGCAGGACAGCGCCGATGCGCTTGATGGAAACGGGCATGCGTGTTCCTTTCAGTATGAATTCCAGCGACCTGCGAAGCCCACAGGCGCAGACCGACCGATGCGGGCGCGGCGCCTCGCTACGATCAGCCACGACCTGATTGGGCCAGCTCTTCACCCTCGAATAAGGCGACATGTTGACCGCGCCGTCTTATCTGCTTCAGAAGCCATTTTCCAGCGGTTCGAGCGCTCAAAACACCCAATTCGAGGGACAATCACGCCACGATGACGCCGCATCCGCATTTCTTTAGTCTGCCTGCATGAAAGAACGAGCGATTCGCCTCTTCGTCGGAGCCCTTCTGGCGCTTCTGGCCCTGCCCGCCGGCCCTGCGCTGGCTGGCGAACCCGCGCATGGAATCGCCATGCATGGCGAACCAGCCTTGCCCGCCGACTTCACTCACCTGCCATACGCCAACCCGGACGCGCCTAAAGGTGGGCGCCTCGCCGTTGGCGCGCAGGGCGCTTTCGACAGCCTCAACCCCTTCAACCTGAAGGCGGGCTCTACTGCACAGGGGCTTAATGGCAATATTTTCCAGACGCTCATGGCGCGCAATCTGGACGAGCCCTTCGCCCTCTATGGACAAATAGCCCAGACCATCGAGACCGACGACGACCGCTCCCATGTGACCTTCCGTCTCGATCCGCGCGCGCGCTTCTCAGATGGGACGCGAATCACCGCGCAGGATGTGCGCTTCACCTTCGACCTGCTGAAGGCCAAAGGCCGCCCGCAATATCGCTCCGCTTTCTCCCTCGTGAAGGCGCTGGAGACCCCGGACGACCTGACAGTGCGTTACGACCTCACCGGGGTCGGTGACCTCGAACTGCCGCTCATTCTGGCGCTGATGCCGGTGCTGTCGCAAAAGCATACGGATGTGGAGCGATTCAGCGAAACCAGCCTTGCGATCCCCGTGGGTTCTGGTCCCTATGTCATCGCCGCCATGGAGCCGGGCCAAAGCCTGACCCTCAAGCGCAATCCCGATTATTGGGCGAAAGATCTGCCCACCAGCAAGGGGCTCTATAATTTCGACGAGATCCGCATCGACTATTTCCGCGACGCGACCTCGCTCTATGAGGCCTTCAAGGCCGGCATCATTGATTACCGGGACGAGACCAATCCCTCGCGCTGGCGCACCGGCTACGATTTCCCCGCCATCCGCGATGGCCGCATGAAGGTCGAGCAGGCGCCGCTGGGCCTGCCCAAGGGCTTACAGGGCTTCGCTTTCAACACGCGCCGCACCTTGTTTCGGGATGTGCGGGTGCGCGAGGCGCTGGGCTATATGTTCGATTTCGAATGGATCAACGCGAACCTGTTCGGCGGCCTCTACTCGCGCACGACGAGCTTCTTCGACGATTCCGAGCTCGCCTCCACCGGACGCCCCGCAAGCCCGCGCGAGCGCGAACTTTTGGCGCGCTGGCCGGGCGCAGTGCGGGCGGACATCCTGGAAGGCGAGTGGGCCCCGCCCCGGCACGACGGCACCGGCCGGGACCGCGACACAGCGCGCCGCGCGCTGGCGCTGCTTAATCAGGCGGGCTTTGGCGTGCGCGACGGCGCCCTGCGCAACATGGCGACAGGCGCGCCCTTCAGCTTCGAGATCATGGTGGGCGACCGTGCGCAGGAACGGCTGGCGGTGAATTTCGCGGGCTCGCTGGCGCGCATCGGCGTCGAGGCGCGGGTGCGGCTGGTGGATGAGGTTCAGTATCAACGCCGCCGCCAAAAGTTCGAATTCGACATGATGATCGGCAGTTGGATCGCCTCGGCCTCGCCGGGCAATGAGCAGCGTTCGCGCTGGGGCTCGGCCAGCGCCGATCAGGAAGCCTCGTTCAACCTCGCAGGCGCCCGCTCGCCCGCCATCGACGGGCTCATCGCCGATATGCTGGCGGCGCGTTCGCACGAAGATTTCGTCGCGACCGTGCGCGCCTATGACCGGGTGCTGCTGTCGGGCTTCTATGTCGTGCCCATGTTCCACGCCGCCGCGCAGTGGTTCGCTTATTCGGCGAAGCTCGCCCACCCGGCGCAATCGCCCCGCTTCGCTCCGAATCTGTTCGGCTTCACGCTGGATTCATGGTGGCGCAGCGCGCCCTGACATATTGATATGAGGATGGACCATGAGTGACGATCTACGCGCCAGCATCACGATTGACGTTGTGTCGGACGTCGTCTGTCCCTGGTGCTTCGTGGGCAAGCGCAAGCTTGAACAGGCGCTGGCGCTTGTGCCGGAATTAAGGGTGGAGTTGAACTGGCGTCCGTTCCAGCTCGATCCCACGATTCCGCAAGGCGGTATGTCGCGGCGCGATTACATGACGAAGAAATTCGGGCCGGAGAAGATCGCGACGATCCACGAGCGGCTGGAAGGCATTGGCGCGGAGGCGGGCATCGCCTTCGCCTTCGACAAGATCGAGCGCGCGCCCAATACGCTTGACGCCCATCGCGTGATCCGCTGGGCGCAGCCGCACGGCACGCAAACCGCGCTGGTGGATCGGCTGTTCACGCTCTATTTCATCGAAGGCGCCGACATCGGCGACCGTGATGTGCTCGCCAAGCTCGCGGGCGAACATGGGCTCGACTCAAGGCAGGTCCGCGCGGCGCTCGACACCAATCAGGACGCTGTGGCCGTGCAGCAGGAGATCGCCAGCGCCGTGCGGCTCGGCGTCTCCGGCGTGCCGTTCTTCATCCTCGCGGGCCGCTTTGGCGTATCGGGCGCGCAGCCGCCGGAGCTTTTGGCGGACGCGATCCGCAAGGCCGCCGCAGAGCCCATGCAGGCCTGAGCGTAAAGCTCACTTCCCCTTCTTCTCGGCGATGCCGACCAGCGCGCGCATGAGCACGCGCGCGCCTTCCAGCCGCTCGGCTGGCGTGTCGAAATCGCGGATGAAGACCACGCGCATGTCCGGACGCACCTTGGCCTCCGAGCCCTGCTGGGCCACGTAGCGCACGAGGCCTGCGGGATTGGCGAAGGAATTGTCGCGGAAGGCCACGACGATGCCTTTCGGCCCCGCCTCCAGCTTCTCCACATGGGCGCGCAGGCACAGCATCTTCACGGAGACGAGCTTCATCAATTGCTCGACCTCGGGCGGCAGCGGCCCGAATCGGTCGATCATCTCGCCCGCGAAGGACTCGATCTCCTCCTCGCTCTTCAACGAAGACAGGCGCCGATACAGCTGCATGCGCAATTGCAGATCGGCCACATAGGCTTCGGGGATCGTGACTGGCGCGCCGGTGGTGATGGTGGGCGACCAGGCCTCCTCGGTCGGCGCTTCCGCTCCAGCCTTCAGAGCCTCGATCGCATCCTGCAGCATCTGCTGGTACAGCTCGTAACCGACTTCGCGGATATGGCCCGACTGTTCGTCGCCCAAAAGATTGCCCGCGCCGCGAATGTCGAGATCGTGGCTGGCGAGCTGGAAGCCGGCGCCCAAGGATTCCAGCGAGGCCAGAACCTTCAGACGCTTGTCCGCCTGCGGCGTCACGGGCCGGTTGGCGGGCACGGTGAAGAGCGCGAAGGCGCGCGTCTTCGAGCGGCCCACGCGCCCGCGCAACTGATAGAGCGCGGCGAGGCCGAACATGTCGGCGCGATGCACGATGAGCGTGTTGGCGGTGGGAATGTCGAGGCCGGATTCGATGATCGAGGTGGAAACGAGAATGTCGTATTTGCCTTCATAGAAGGCCGACATTTTCTCTTCCAATTCGGTCGCAGCCATTTGCCCATGGGCCACGACGAATTTCGCTTCGGGCACGGACGTGCGCAAGAAGGCGGAAGCCTCCTCCAGATCCTCGATGCGCGGGCAGACATAGAAGGCCTGACCGCCGCGATAGCGTTCGCGCAACAAAGCCTCGCGCACGATGAGTTCATCGAAGGGCGTGACGAAGGTGCGCACCGCCAGACGATCCACCGGCGCCGTCGCGATGATGGACAGTTCGCGCACGCCGGTCATGGCGAGCTGCATGGTGCGCGGAATGGGCGTGGCCGACAGCGTCAGCATATGCACTTCCGCGCGCATCGACTTCAGCTTCTCCTTATGGGCGACGCCGAAATGTTGCTCCTCGTCGATGATCACCAGCGACAGATCGCGGAACTCAACGCCCTTGCCCAGCACCGCATGGGTGCCGACCACGATGTCGATATCGCCCGAGGCGAGCCCCTCACGCGCCGTTTTCATCTCGGCGGACGTCACCATGCGCGACATCTGCGCGATCTTGACGGGCAGGCCCTGGAAGCGATTGCAGAAGTTGCGATAGTGCTGGCGCGCCAGCAGCGTGGTGGGCACCACCACCGCGACCTGCTTGCCATTGATCGCCGCGACAAACGCCGCGCGCAAAGCGACTTCCGTCTTGCCGAAGCCAACGTCGCCGCAGACCAGACGATCCATCGGACGGCCCGAGGCCATATCGTCAAGCGTGGCGTCGATGGCGTTCTGCTGATCTTCCGTCTCGTCATAGGGGAAGCGCGCGCAGAATTCTTCGTAAAGCCCCTCGGGCGGGGTAAGGCGCGGCGCCTCGCGCAGATGCCTTTCCGCCGCGATCTTGATCAGGCCATGGGCCATTTCAAGAATGCGCTTCTTCATCTTGGCGCGGCGGCTCTGCCAGCCTGCGCCGCCCAATTTATCAAGCTGCGCCTCGGTGTCTTCCGAGCCATAGCGCGACAGCAATTCCAGATTTTCCACGGGGAGGAAAAGCTTGTCGCCGCCTGCGTAATGCAGCTCCAGGCAATCATGCGGCGCGCCCGCCGCCTCGATGGCCTTGAGACCGACGAAGCGTCCGATGCCATGATCGACATGGACCACCAGATCGCCCGCGCTCAGCGAGCCCGCCTCCAGCAGGAAATCCTGCGCGCGCTTGGATTTGCGGCGCTGGTGGATGAGACGGTCGCCCAGAATGTCCTGCTCGCCGATGACGGCGAAGCTGGGGGTTTCGAAGCCCTGTTCCAGCCCCACAACCGCCAGCGCCGTCACGCCTTTGCCAAGGCCCAGCGCATCGGTCAGGGTGCTCACGCTTTCGCGCTTTTTCAGCCCATGTTCGCCCAGCACCGAGGACAGACGCTCGCGCGAACCATCGGACCAGCCAGCCACGATCACGCGCTTGCCGCGCTCTTCCAGCTTGCGCACATGGGCGACAGCCGCCTCGAAGACATTCTGCGCTTCATCGGCGCGCTCGGGCGCGAAATTGCGGCCGGGAACGGCGCCGCAGTCGATCACCAGCCCCTTGGTGGGCGGCGCCAGCGGAAATGGCGTCACGCGCGCCAGCGACGTCGCATCCAGCTTCTCGCGCCATTCCTGCGGCGCCATATAAAGCGCATCGGGCTTGAGCGGCTTGTAGGTCGCGCGCGCGGGGTCGAGATCGAATTGCGCCTTGCGGGAGTCGTAATAATCCTTGATCTGCGCCAGCCGCTCGCCCGCAGCGTCTTCCGCCAGCGGATCCATCAGCAGCGGCGCATCGCCCACATAATCGAACAGAGTGTCCAGCTCGCCATAGAACAGCGGCAGCCAATGTTCCATGCCCACATGGCGACGGCCTTCGCTCACCGCTTCATAGAGATTGTCGCCGCGCGTCTGGGCGCCGAACAGGGTCAGATAGTTTTGACGAAAGCGCCGCATGTTTTCGGTGGTGAGCGTCACCTCCGACATGGGCACCAGATCGAGCCCGCGCAACTGCACGAGGGTGCGCTGCGTTTCCGGATCGAAGGAGCGGATGGATTCCAGCGTATCGCCGAAAAAGTCGAGACGGATCGGTTGCGGCAGGCCCGGCGGGTAGAGATCGAGAATGCCGCCGCGCTGAGCGTATTCGCCGGTCTCGCGCACGGTGGAGGAGCGCAGGAAGCCGTTGGTCTCCAGCCAGCGCACGAGATCATTCATGTTCACGGCATTGCCGGGCGCGGCGGAGAAGCTTTCGCTCGCCATCCATTTGCGCGGGGCGACGCGCTGCACCAGACCATTGACGGTGACGCACAGAATGCGCGGCCTGTCGGTGGAGGAACGCGCCCGCGCCAGACGCGACAGCACTGTCATGCGACGCGAGGCGACCGCGCCATTGGGCGAGACCCGGTCATAGGGCTGGCAATCCCAGGCCGGAAAATCCAGCGCCTCGATGTCGGGCGCCGCGAAGGCCAGCATTTCCATGAAGGCGCGCGAGCGTTGCCCATCGCGCGCCGCATGAACGAGCGCGACGGAGCGATCTTCGGAGGCGCGCGCGAGCACGCGGGCGAGATCGGCGGCCACCACCGCGTCGAAGCCGTCGGGGACGGCGGAAAGGGTGAGGGATCCGCCCTTGGCGAAATGCTCTGCGGCGCGCTTCAGATCTGACATGATCAGACGTTGATCGGGCCGGAATGGGTGTGGAAGGCGAGCAACCGCGCGAAGAACGGCGTCTGGCGCTCGGGCGGGGTCGGGATCTCGCCCGTGAGCCACATCAGCACGTCGCGGTCCAGCTCCTCCATGAGGCTCTCGAACTCGGTCAGTTCGGCTTCCGTGAAGCTGGGCAGGTTGGCGTCCGCGAATTTGCCGAACAGAATGTCCATCTCCCGCATGCCGCGATGCCAGGCCCGGAACAGGGCGCGGCGACGGCGGGGGTCGAGATCGACGCTGGACAGGGTGGATTCGGGCACGCAGACCTCCTTGACGCAAGCAGCAAAGCCCGCCGACCGGATTCCGGAGGCGGGGATGGGGGTGTATAGCGGCTCAGCGGGCGCTTGTCAGGGGAAATGGCGCGCTTGTCCCGCGGCCTCAGCCCCGCTAGACCCGTCACATGCGCCCCGATCTCCTCAATCCCCTGTTCGCGCCCGTCTCGGCCCTGCCCGGCGTCGGGCCGAAGACTGGCAAGCTCTTCGACCGCCTGCTGGAGCGGCCTGCGGGGGCGCGGGTTCTGGATGTGTTGTTTCACATTCCCCATTCCAGCATCGACAGGCGCAACCGGCCCGCCATCTCGCAGGCGCCGCGCGACGAGATCGTGACGCTGGAGGTGCGGGTGGCGGAGCATCGCCCGCCCTCGCGCAATTCCAAGGGGCCTTACCGGGTGCTGGTGGAGGATGAGACGGGGGATGTGCTGCTCGTCTTCTTCCTCGCCAATCACCAGTGGATCGAGCGCATGCTGCCCATCGGGGCCAAGCGCTGGGTGTCGGGCAAGCTCGAACTCTGGGACGGGCATCTGCAAATGGTGCATCCCGACAAGGTGCTCGATGAGGAGGGGCTGGCGCGTCTGCCCCCGGTCGAGCCGGTCTATTGGCTGACCGAGGGGCTGTATCAGCGCAATGTCGGCAAGGCGGCGGAGGCTGCGTTAGCGCGCCTGCCCGCCCTGCCCGAATGGCATGAAGGCGCCACCGTGTCCCTGCGCAAGCTGCCGACTTTCGCGCAGGCGCTAGCCACTTTGCACCGACCGGCGACGCCGAAGGATCTGGAGCCTGACTCCCCCGCCCGCGTCCGCGTCGCGCTGGACGAATTGCTCGCAAGCCAGATGGCGCTGGTGATGACCCGCGCCAAGTTTCGCGAATTGCCGGGAAGGGCGAGCATCGGCGATGGGCGCATCGCCGACCAGATTCTCGCCTCCCTGCCCTTCCAGCTCACGGGATCGCAGGCTGAGGCAATTGCGGAAATCCGCGCGGACATCGGCTCGACCAAGCGCATGTTGCGGCTGCTTCAGGGCGATGTGGGCTCGGGCAAGACTTTGGTGGCCTTGCTGACCATGGCCAGCGTGGTGGAGGCGGGACGGCAGGCGGCCTTGATGGCGCCGACGGAAATTCTCGCCCGCCAGCATTACGAGCGCATGTTCCCGCTGGGCCAGAGCGTCGGCATCCGCTTCGGGCTGATCACCGGACGCGACAAGGTCTCCGAACGCAACCGCACGCTGGCGGCACTGGCGGCGGGGGAGATCGACATTCTCGTTGGCACCCATGCGGTGTTTCAGGAGAGCGTGGTCTTCCGCGATCTGGCCTATGCGGTGGTGGATGAGCAGCATCGCTTCGGCGTTCATCAGCGCCTCGCTTTGGGCGAAAAGGGCGAGGCGGTGGATGTGCTGGTCATGACCGCCACGCCCATTCCGCGCACCCTCGTGCTCACCTATTTCGGCGACATGGATGTCTCGACCCTTCGCGAGAAGCCCGCTGGCCGCAAGCCCGTTGATACCCGCGCCTTGCCGGTGGAGCGGATCGACGAAGTGGTGGGCGGGCTGCACCGGGCGCTGGATGCGGGCGCGCAGGTCTATTGGGTCTGTCCGCTCGTCGAGGAGAACGAGGAGCTGGACGTCGCCGCCGCGCAGGAGCGCTTCGAATTGCTGCGGCAGTTCTTCGGCGACCGGGTGGGGCTCGTGCATGGCAAGATGAAGGGGCGCGAGAAGGACGCGGCCATGGAGGCCTTCCAGCGCAACGAGACCAAGGTGCTTGTCGCCACCACCGTGATCGAGGTGGGCGTCGACGTGCCCAACGCCAGCATCATGGTGATCGAACATGCGGAGCGTTTCGGCCTGGCGCAATTGCACCAGTTGCGCGGCCGCGTGGGGCGCGGCGCCGCGAAATCGACCTGCCTGCTGCTCTACAAGGCGCCGCTGGGCGAGGTGTCGCGGGCGCGGATCAACATCATGCGCGAGACGGAGGATGGCTTCCGCATCGCGGAAGAAGACTTGCGGCTGCGGGGCGAGGGCGAGATTCTGGGCTCGCGCCAATCCGGCCTGCCGGGCTTTCGCCTCGCGAGCCTCGATGTGCAGGGGCCCCTGCTCGCCATCGCCCGCGAGGAGGCGACCCGCATTCTCGCCGACGACCCCGAGTTGCAGAGCGAACATGGCCAGGCCCTGCGCCTGCTGCTGCATCTGTTCGAGCGCGAGGAAGCCGCCAAACTGGTGCGGGCGGGCTGAGCCTCAGCCCGCCGTTTTCAACGCCTCCACCACCTCGGGCAATTCGCCGGGCGCCTTTTGCACCCCCGGCTGGATCACCCCCGCCGACATGATCAATTTGAAGGCCTCGTCCGGCGTCAAACCGACCTCGATGACCTCGGAGGCCGGCAGATAGAACCAGAATCCCGTGGTGGGATTGGGCGTGCAGGGCATGAAGACGGAGATATGATCCTCCTTGCCCGGCAAGGCGTCGGCCAGCACCGGCGCAGGGGGCGCGGAGATGAAGGCCAGCGACCACATGCCCTTGGCCGGAAACTGCACCAGACAGACCTTGCGGAACGAAGCGCTCTTCTGGGAGAAGACCGTCTCGAAAACCTGCTTCACCGCCTTGTAGATGCCGCGCACCACCGGCATGCGGTCGAGGATCATTTCGCCCAGCCGCAGCAAGCCGCGTCCGGCGATATTGGCGGCCAGAAAGCCCAGCAGCGTCAGCCCCAGCACCGCCAGCACCACGCCCGTGCCGGGCAGACGCACGGGCAGATAGGTGTCGGGCCAGAGGGCGGGCGGCACCAGCGGCTTCACCCAATGGTCCACCGTGTCGATGAACCACCAGACCAGCCAGCCCGTCACCGCCAGCGGCCCGGCGATGATGACGCCGGTCAGGAACCAGGCGCGCAGGCCCGCGCCAAAACCTGCGCTTCTGGGCGCCGGACTCGACGGGAAGATCTGGATGTCCTCCGCCTTGGGGATCTCTGGCTCGATCATGCATGCTCCGGGGCGGCGCCTGAATCGGAACGCCTCTGGTCAAGATGGGATGTCCCCTGAAATGAAGCAAGCCCGGGGCCAAGGGCTCCGGGCTGCATTTTGTTCATTCGCGAAAGATTTCAGCCTCAGCGCGAAAAGCCGCCAGCCTCACGCGCCGGACGCGGACGGCTGGCGCCGTTGCGGGCGAACTGGCCTTCGCGGGACGGCGCCTTGGCCTGACCGGGACGCGGACCCGTATGGGCGGGCTTGCCGGCGCCGGGACGACCCTGCGGCTTGCCGTTGCGGCCGCCGGGGGCGGCGGCGCGCGGTGGCTCGCTCAAGGGACGCGCGCCGGGCTGGCGGCGGTCGGTGGCGGGAATCGACTGGCGCGTCAGCTTCTCGATGGCGCGCAGCAGATGACGCTCGGCGTCGTCGCACAGGGTGAAGGCCGCGCCATCGGAACCGGCGCGCGCGGTGCGGCCGATGCGATGGACGTAGCTTTCAGCGACGTCGGGCAATTCGTAATTCACGACATGGGTCACGCCGTCCACGTCGATGCCGCGGGCGGCGATGTCGGTGGCGACCAGCACCGGGGTGCGGCCTGCGCGGAAGGTTTCAAGCGCCCGCTCGCGCTGGCCCTGGCTCTTGTTGCCATGGATCGCGACGGCGGAAATGCCGCATGTGCCAAGATATTCCGTCACCTTGTCAGCGCCGCGCTTGGTGCGGGTGAAGACGATGGTGCGCTTGACCTCGGGGCGCTTCAGCAATTCGGCCAGAAGCTCGCGCTTGCGGGTCGCCTCCACATGGAAGACTTCCTGCTTGATGCGCTCGGCGGTGGTGGCGACGGGGGTCACCGACACCTGAACGGGATTGCGCAGCATGTCGCCAGCAAGACCCGCGATCTCCTTCGGCATGGTGGCCGAGAAGAACAGGTTCTGACGCTCGCGCGGCAGCTTGGCGACGATCTTGCGGATCGGCACCACGAAGCCGAGATCCAGCATGTGGTCGGCCTCGTCCAGCACGACGACTTCGGTGCGGTCGAGTCGGACATTGCCGGTGCCCATATGGTCGAGCAGACGGCCGGGGGTGGCGACGACCACGTCGAGGCCGCGCGCCAGCACCTGACGCTGCGGCCCAAGCGACACGCCGCCGACGATGCAGGCGACCTGAAGGCGGGCGAAACGGCCATAGGTGCGGAAACTCTCGGCGATCTGCGCCGCCAGCTCACGGGTGGGCGCGAGCACGAGAACGCGCACGAAGCCGGGATCGGAGCGGCGCGGATTGGCCAGCAGGCGCTGGATGATCGGCAGCGCGAAGGCGGCCGTCTTGCCGGTGCCGGTCTGAGCGATGCCAAGCAGATCGCGGCCCTGCAACAGCGAGGGAATCGACTGGGCCTGAATGGGAGTGGGATGGGTGTAGCCTTCTTCCGCGAGGGCGCGGAGAAGCGTCTCGACGAGGCCGAGATCCTTGAACTGGGTCAATGCGTCAACTTTCGATAAAGCCCATGCGGCCCATGCGCCAAGCGCACAGCCTGAGCCGTTAAGAGGGGACGAGCCCCGCGTAACTGGGCCGTGTCGAAGTCAGGAGATACGAGCGCTCGACAGGAGTGCCAGAGATGCCAGCCTACGCGACTGGAGCGCTGTTGCTGCGTTGCAGCGAGATGGGGACTACGCGATTATGGGCGTGGGGTCAAGGGAATTGGCGGCGTCCCTCCCTCACTGCCTGATGCGGCCAGCCTCCGAGGCTGCACAAACCGCCATCATGAATGGCCGACGAATGTGAAAGGATCAAAAAACGGAACATCAAAATGCGCAAAATCCCTTGAGTTGCGAGTAACGACCGTCAAACCATGCACCTGAGCCGTGGCGGCGATCAGCGCATCCTCATAGGCATGATCAGACCGCGCGAACATCCAGCGGGCATGAAGGCGAAAGATACGACCATCGACAGGCAGAACGGCGAATGTCTGCTCAACCTTGTCCGCCCATTGCTCGATCTCCTGAGCTTTTTGAGCGTCGCGTTGACGCAGCTTTTCAACGCCTCCCTGAATTTCGCCGAGCGACAAGGCGCTTATATGCAAAGCAGCGTCCGGGACAGTTTCGAGCCACGCTAAAACTGCCCCATGCGGTTTGACGCGCCGCAGCTCCGAGATGACATTTGTATCCAGCAGATACATTTTCAAAATTCCGGTGCGGCGCGATGGCGCGCCTCACCACGGGGCGAAATCAGGAGATCGTCGCACCGCGCTTCCTTCGCAAGCAGCAAGCTCTTCAGGCTAGGCCGCGCCGCGCTTAGGCGACGCCATTCCTCGACGGGAATCAGGACCGCCGCGTCTGCTCCCCTTTTGGTGACAAGCTGCGGTCCTTCGCGCTCGCAGGCGGTGAGCAGCTCGGAAAATCTGGCTTTGGCTTCCTGCACGGGCCAGGACTTCATGGCCTGTCTCCTGACTAGTTAGATGGCTAGGCATTATGGCCTCATCTGGCGGTGATGCAAGCCCGCCCGCCGCCATCGCCGTCGCCATCGAGTCTTGAATGGGCGGTCGGTTCTGGGCATGGCTGCTCACGCAAATGCTTGCATCCCGCACGCGAAACCGCGCCGGGTTGATGGGGCATGCGCGCCCCTTGAGGGGCTGGGGGCGCCGCTTTGGCGCTGATGGGGTGTGGGTTGATCGCCTCACGGCGCCCCCGGCGCGGATTCTTCGATCGTCGCTCCCGCTCTTGGCCCGGGCCTCGTCACGCTCCAGCCTCTGGCGGAGGGGGAACGGCAGGCCCTGATGCGGCGCTGGAGCCCACGGCTGTGAGCCCGCCAGATCCGCACCTCAGGTTTGTGAGCGTCATCGCTCAGACCGGTCGTTGTGCCGGACGGGCGGGTGACTGGGCGTAGCGTCAGCGGGAGAACCCCTTTTGACATGTCCACCGGCGGCCAGCCGATGAACCACGCCTTTTGCGCATGATCGCCCGAGCGATGAACTCCGGTAGTCCACCCCGCAGGAACCGCTCCCCACCCCCCGAAAACGACCGCTCGCGTTCAGTCCCTCATGGGGCGGGGATGCGGCATAGTTGGGCGATGTTGGGGAAAAAGTCAAGGATTATTTTCTTTCCACCTGCAAGCGCTCATGTTCGACGAACCTTGGACCCTGACTGATTTTCTGGTATCTATTAAAAATAGTCATCATTGGGGGCGCCAGTGACAACCTCCGTTGAAAAGTCGCCAACCGCCAAGCTTTTCATGCACGGCCGCAGTCAGGCGGTGCGCCTGCCTAAAGCGTTCCGCTTTGAAGGCAAGGAAGTGCGCGTCAGCCGCGTGGGCGAAAAGGTGATCCTTGAGCCCATGGAGCCGACGCCCATCGACGTCGATGCGCTTTGGTCAAGGCTCGACGCCATGGGGGCGCGCGATTTTCTCATCGAGGGTTTGCCTGATGACGCGCCGGTCGAGCCTGAAGATTTCGATCTCGGCTGAGACCGCGCATGTTCTGCCTTGATACAAATGTCATCATCCACGCGATCAACCGGCGTCGCCCTGAATTTGCAGCGCGCATTTCGCACGAACTTCAAACCGGGCGGACGCTGATCGTGCCGGCCATTGTGCGCTTTGAACTTGAATATGGCCTGGCTCGCAGCGAACGACGCGAGGCCAATCGCGCCATTCTGGCGACCTTGCTGGCGCGTGGATTCGAGCAACCCGCTTTCGACCTCGAAGACGCCGCCGAGGCTGGCGACATCCGCGCCGGGCTGGAGGCCAAGGGCGCGCCCATTGGCCCCTATGACATCCTCATCGCAGCGCAGGCGCGCCGTCGGGGCGCGGCCCTGGTCACGTTGAACCGCCGCGAATTCGAACGCGTGCCCGGCTTGATCGTGACTGATTGGGCCGACTGACGACTGCGGAGCCGCCCGGCCCCCTACTCCACTCGCACCGGCGCGCTTGCGGGCAATCTCGCCAGCAGGGCGATCAGCGCCCGGTCTTGCAGCACCACATTGCGCTCCTTGGGGCGGAGCCAGCGGGCGGCTTCTTCGGCGCTGTCGGCGTCGTTCAGCTTGGCTTCGGCCACGGCCCGGTCGGGATCCACCACGCCGCGCACATGGGGCTTCACGGGCGGCAGGAAGGCTTCGTGCAAGGCGCGGAAGGCAGGGTCGGCGTGGATCGCCAGAATGCCGTCGGCCTCGTCGAGATTTTCGCTCGCGAGTTCGGCTGACAGGGCGTTGGCGCGGGTGGCGACCGGCGGGGGGCTCGTCTCCTCTGGAGTCAGCAGAAGGCCGAGGCGCTTCAGGGCGAGGCCGATGGAGAGCATGCCGCTGCCCCAGGACAGGAAGATCGCCAGAATCAGCCCCGCGATGGTGGGCGACATCCAGGCCACCAGCGAGGGCGAGATCAGGAGGCCCGCGATCAACGTCACGAAGCCCAGAGCGACATGGGAGCGGTGGCGGCGCACGATGCTGGAGAAGGGGATCGAGCCGTCGTCGCGCCGCTGCGGATTCCAGCCGGTGTCGCGGCCAAAGACGATCTGCATCACCGAGCCGGTCTGGATCACCATCATCACCGGCGCGAAAAGCGCCGACATCAGCGTTTCCACCAAGGCTGAGGCGACGAGGCGCAGACCGCCGCCGCTCGCCCGTCTGGTGGCGCCATCGCAAAGCGCGATCACCAGCCCCATGAGCTTGGGCGCCAGCAGCACCGCCATGGTGAGGCCGAAGAGCGCCAGCGCGCGCTCGGCGTCAAACCGCGGCCATGCGGGGAAGAGCCTGAATTCATTGGTGAAATATTCTGGCCTGATATAGGCCGACTGAAACACCAGCACGATGCCGACAATGAGCTGCGCCATCCACAGAGGCGAGGCCAGATAGCTCATGATGCCGGTGGCGAAATGCTGGCGGGTGGCCAGCTTCAGCCCTCTTGAGGCGATCACGCGCGAATGTTGCAGATTGCCCTGGCACCAGCGCCGGTCGCGCGCCGCCAGATCAATGAGCGAGGGCGGGCTCTCCTCAAAGCTGCCGCCAAGCGTGGGCAGCATATAGACCGCATAGCCCGCGCGCCGGATCAGCGCCGCCTCGACGAAGTCGTGGCTCAGGATATGGCCGCCGAAGGGCGGGCGCCCCCGCAGGTCCGGCAGTCCGCAATGGTCGGCGAAAGCCTTGGTGCGGATGATGGCGTTGTGGCCCCAGTAATTGCCATCGCGCCCCGACCAGACCGCGAGGCCCGCCGCGATCACCGGCCCATAGATGCGGGCGGCGAATTGCTGCACGCGGGCGAACATGGTGTTGCGGTTGATGATGAGGGGCAGCGACTGGATGATGCCCGCGTCCGGGTCCGCCTCCATGGCGGCGGTCAGCGCGAGGATGGCGTCGGCGGTCATCAGGCTGTCGGCGTCCAGCACCACCATATGGGCGTAGGCGCCGCCCCAGGTCGTGACGAAATCGCCGATATTGCCAGCCTTGCGGCTCGTGTTCTTCGGCCGCCGCCGATAGAAGATCCGCGCGCCCGCGCCAAGCCGCGCCCGCATGGCCACAAAGGCGCGCTCCTCGGCGATCCAGACATCGGCGTTGGTGGTGTCGGACAGGAAGAACCAGTCGAAATGCTCGCCAAGGCCGGTGGCGGCGACGTCTTCATGGATCGCCTGCATGGCGCTGAAGACCCGCGAGGGCGCCTCGTTGTAGATCGGCATGACGATGGCTGTGCGGGCGCCCAGCGTTCCGGGCCGGGCCGGCCTTGCGCTCCCTTTCGTCAAGAGCCAGCCAAAGCCCAGCAGGCCGCTGGTGAAGGCGATGGCGATCCACGAGAAATTGCAGACGAAGAGCACCAGCAACGCCCATTTCAGGGTGGTGATCGCGCCGATATTCACGACGCCATACATTTCGGTCGCGCCATAGACGGTCAGCGCCAGCCCGCCGCCGAACACGAAGAGGCGGGCGAGCCACGGCGTGCGCCACAGAGTCGGCGCCTGCGGCTTGCGGCGCTCGCTCGCGTCGAACTGGCGCAGGGACTGGGTGGGCATGGGCAGCAGCGCCGCCGGGGGCATGCAATGCTCCAGATCCATCGGCGCGGGCGCGTCTTGGCGTTCGATCAGGGCGTCCATCTATACATCCAGCTCTCAGACACAGGCTTGCCTTGCGCCTCCAACTGAAGCCTCAGCTCGCTCATCGGCTCGTTGCCCGGATCCACGTCGAAGATCACGCGCCAGGTCTTGCGGTCGCGATTGACGAAGGTCCGCACCGAGGAGACCGTTCCGGGCGAGGCGACGATTTGCGGCGAGATTTCCGCGCTCTTCTGCGGGTCAGCGATGATATCGCCGGTAAAGTCGACCATAAAGCGGCGGCGGCGTGTGTTCGCCGGGGCGCCGGACGGACGCCCGCCACGCGACAGGGTGACGATGGCCCCCGGCGGCCGGTCAGGCGGCGTCCAGCACCAAAGCTGGCGCCAGGCGAACATGACTTCGCTCCCCGCATTGAGCACCGCGCGCGGGCGCCAATAGCCGATGATGTTCTGGTTCACCTCGGATTCGGAGGGGATTTCCACCAGGGTCAC
The DNA here is from genome assembly GCA_903902915.1 of uncultured Hyphomicrobiales bacterium. Taxonomy (GTDB): domain Bacteria; phylum Pseudomonadota; class Alphaproteobacteria; order Rhizobiales; family Beijerinckiaceae; genus Terripilifer. The sequence continues at coordinate 68,018 of CAIUWR010000058.1, forward strand.
ATTGCCCTGCCCCCAATCGCCGATGGGTTCGATCCAGAGCGAGGGGCGGCGCTCCCAGTGGTTGTCGTCGTCGAGAAACCGGCCAAACTCCCGGTCCCGCTGCAAAAAGCCAAAGCCGCGCGGGTTCTCGTCCACAAAGGCGGAGAGTTGCAGCGTCTCGCGGTTGGAGACCGGACGCCACAGCCATTCGTCCTTGCCATTCAGCATGGCGAGCCCGGCCACGTCGTAAATGCCCGGGCGCACGTCGTCGCTGCGCCGCCGGTCGAGCGCGCCCAGAACATGGGTCGCCGTCATGGTGGCGATGCCCACATGGTCGAGGTTCACACGCGGGAAGAGCGTGCATTCCGTGTCGATGATCGTGGCCTCGCCCGCGCGCAGGGTGAACCGATAGGCGCCCGACACGCTCTCCGAATCCAGCACGGCGTGAATCACCAGCGCGTCGGAGGCGAGCGTGGGCTTTTCGATCCAGACGGCGCGGAACAGGGGGAACTCCTCCCCCTTGGGATCGGCTGTGCGAATCGACAGGCCGCGCGCGGTGACGCCGTAGCCCTGGCCGCTGGCGAGGGATCGGAAGAAGCTCGCCCCCTGGAAGATCGCCACCTCGGTCGGCGGCTGCCCGTCCCGAAGGCGAAGCACCCGGAAACCCGAAAAACCCAGATCCTTGCCTTCGGCAGGCGGTTTCAGCTGACCAAAGGTGAAATCCGCCGGATTATAGGCGAGGCGACGCTCCTCGCCATTTTCGACGACGCTGATCGCTATCGGCGTGGCGTAAACGAAGCCACGGTGCAGCGGCTCGATGGCGTAGCCCACATTCTCGTTGGCCCAAAGGGCCGAGCCGGGCAAATTGCGGATGGCCGCATATTGCTCGTAACTGAGGGCGCTGAACGGCTCCGGCAATTCGGCGGCGGGGGCCTTGTAGGGTTTTTTCGACAGGGCGCGGGCCGCTTCGACGACGCTGGCCGGATCGAAGGCGGCATTGGGCGAATCGCCGGGCGGCGGCGTTTGCGCCGACACGGCGTTGGCCAGCAGGCTCGTAAGGCCCGCAAGCCCATATTTCAGAACGATCCGACGCTCGAACATCAATGGTCCGGAAAAGGGTTGGGCGCACGGAAAGCGCAGGTCCAGGCGCTGACCTGTATACTGCAAAACGGGCGCGCCGCGAGGGGCAATTTCGCCCAAAGGGGGATCCCGCTTTTTGCTGACGGGACTGGACGCTTCGGCTACACCAATCCACTTGAGACACTGAGATGACCCGCCCCATGACGAATCCATCCGCTCCCGGCGCCCATTGCCTCGCCGTCATCCTCGCCGCAGGCGAGGGAACGCGCATGAAATCGGCGCGTCCCAAAGTGCTGCACGAGGTCGCGGGCCGCTCCATGCTGGCCCATGTGCTGGCGGGCGTCATGGAGGCCGGCGCGGACCGGGTCGCCGTCGTCGTCGGCCCGGATCGCGCAGATGTGAACGCGCAGGCGCTGCGCCTCGCCCCCTCCGCGCTGGTTTTCGAGCAGCGCGAGCGGCTGGGCACAGCCCATGCCGCCCTGCGCGCGCGGGACGCCATGGCGGCGGGTTGCGACCAGGTGCTGATCGTCTTCGCCGACACCCCCCTCATCCGGCCCCAGACCTACGGCGCCCTGCGCGCCGCCTTGCAGGATGGCGCAAGCGTCGCGGTTCTGGGCTTCGAGGCGCGCGATCCAACCGGCTACGGCCGCCTGCTGCGCGAGGCCGACGAACTGGTCGCCATTCGCGAGCACAAGGACGCCACCGAGGCCGAGCGCGCCGTGACCCTGTGCAACGCGGGCGTCATGGCGATTGCGGGGCCGCAGGCTCTGGCTTTGCTGGAGCGCGTCGGCGATGACAACGCCCAGAACGAATTCTACCTCACCGACGTGGTGGCTCTGGCGCGCGCGGCGGGCCAGAAGGCCGTGGTCGTGCTGGCGCCTGAAGATGAGGTGATGGGCGTCAACGACCGCGTCCAGCTCGCCGCCGCCGAGGCCGCCATGCAGACCCGTCTGCGCGAAGCAGCCATGCGGGCGGGCGTGACCATGATCGCGCCGCAGACCACCTTCCTGTCCTTCGATACGCAGCTGGGGCGCGACGTGCTGATCGAGCCGCATGTGTTTTTCGGGCCGGGCGTCAGCGTTGGCGAGGGCGCGGTGATCCACGCCTCCTCCCATCTGGAGCAGGCCCATGTGAGCGCGGGCGCCTCCATCGGCCCCTTCGCAAGGCTGCGGCCCGGCGCGCGCATCGGCGCCAGGGCCAAGATCGGCAATTTCGTGGAGATCAAGGCTTCCGACATCGGCGAGGGCGCGGCTGTGAGCCACCTCACCTATCTGGGCGACGCCACGGTGGGGGCGAAAGCCAATATCGGCGCGGGAACGATCACCTGCAATTACGACGGCTTCGATAAATTCCGCACCCACATCGGGGCGGGCGCCTTCATCGGCTCCAATTCCGCCCTCGTCGCCCCCCTCACCATCGGGGATGGCGCCTATGTGGGCTCGGGCTCGGTGGTCACCCAATCAGTGGCGCCGGATTCGCTGGCCATCGCGCGCGGACGGCAGGTGGAGAAACCGGGCTGGGCGGACGATTTTCGCAAGTCCCATGAGGGCAAGCCGAAGCAGCGGCCCTGACTTCGTCATTAGCGCGTGCAAGTTTTCGCTTGCTCGCCAAGCTGGACTACGGTCCAGCTCTCACGAAATGGAGAATCACATGTGCGGCATTGTCGGGGTTCTCGGGCGTGAAGCGGTGGCGGGGCAGATCGTCGAGGCGCTGAAGCGGCTCGAATATCGCGGCTATGATTCAGCGGGCGTCGCCACGCTGGAAGGCGGGCTGCTGGCCCGGCGCCGGGCGCAAGGCAAGCTGCGCAACCTCGAACAGCGTCTGCGCGAAGAGCCGTTGAACGGGCGGGTCGGCATCGGCCACACCCGCTGGGCGACCCATGGCAAGCCGACCGAAAACAACGCCCATCCCCACGCCAGCGACAAGCTGGCGGTGGTGCATAACGGCATCATCGAGAATTTCCGCGAGCTGCGCGAGGAGCTGTCCTCCAAGGGCCATCGCTTCGACACCCAGACCGATACGGAGGTGGTCGCCCATCTCGTGACCGAAGAGTTGCGGCAGGGCAAGGCCCCGCGCGAGGCGGTGGCCGCCGCTTTGCCGCGTCTGCGCGGCGCCTTCGCGCTCGCCTTCATCTTCGAGGGCGAGGAGGATCTGTTGATCGGTGCCCGGCAAGGCGCGCCGCTGGCGGTGGGCTATGGCGACGGCGAAATGTTTCTGGGCTCGGACGCGCTGGCTTTGGCCCCCTTCACCGACACGATCACCTATCTGGAAGATGGCGACCGGGTGATCCTGACCCGCGCGGGCGCCACCTTTCACGACGCCACGGGCCTGCCCGTGCATCGCGCCCGCCAGCGCAGCCAGGCCTCGGCCTTCCTCATCGACAAGGGCAACCATCGCCACTTCATGGCGAAGGAGATCCACGAGCAGCCGGAAGTGGTGGGCCGCACGCTCGCTCATTATCTCGACATGTCCGAGGGCGCCGTGCGTCTGCCCTTCGATCTGCCGTTCGATCCGGCTGACCTCACCAGCATCACCATCAGCGCCTGCGGCACCGCCTATTATGCGGGGCTGGTGGCGAAATACTGGTTCGAGCGCTATGCGCGTCTGCCGGTCGAGATCGATTTCGCTTCGGAGTTCCGCTACCGCGATGCGCCCCTGAAGAAGGGCGGCTTGATGATCGTCATCTCGCAATCAGGCGAGACGGCCGACACTTTGGCTTCCCTGCGCTATGCGAAGGAGCACGGCCTCGTCGTGCTCAGCGTGGTGAATGTGCCCACCTCCACCATCGCCCGCGAAAGCGACGTGACGGCGCCGACGCTTGGGGGGCCTGAAATTGGCGTCGCCTCCACCAAGGCCTTCACCTGCCAGCTCTCGGTTCTCGCCTGTCTCGCGCTGGCCTTCGGGCGGGCGAATGGCGCGCTGACGCAGGCGCGCGAGGCGCAGCTCGTGGCCTCCCTCATGGCTGTGCCAGGCCTGATGGCCGAGGCGCTGAGGCGCGAGCCCCAGACCGAACAGCTCGCCGCCAGCCTGTCGCGCGCGCGCGACGTGCTCTATCTGGGTCGCGGCGCCAGCTATCCGCTCGCTCTGGAGGGCGCGCTGAAACTGAAAGAAATTTCCTACATCCACGCCGAGGGTTACGCGGCGGGCGAGTTGAAGCATGGCCCCATCGCGCTGATCGACGAGGACATGCCGGTGATCGTCATCGCGCCCTTCGATCCGGTGTTCGAAAAGACGGTGTCCAACATGCAGGAAGTGGCCGCGCGCGGCGGACGCATCATCCTCATCGCCGACCAGCGCGCCGAACACGAAAGCTCGATCGACTTCGAGGCGGTGATCGCCATGGCGCAAATGGAGCCCGACTTCGCCCCCATCGTCTACGCCGTGCCCGTGCAGCAGATCGCCTATTATACGGCGGTGCACATGGGCAAGGACGTGGACCAGCCGCGGAATCTGGCGAAGAGCGTGACGGTGGAGTGAGGCCGTCGGGAGCGGCTCAATACCCCTTGCCGTCGATCACCCCGAGCGAGGTCACGACCACCCATTCGCGGCCGTGCTTTTCGATGGCGCGCACACGACCGGCCCCGGGGATCGTGTCGCCCAGTGCGACCTCCCGCAGGCCGGAGCGGCCTTCCAGCACCGCTATCCCCTCGCGCACGTCGCGCAAGACATAGCCATTGGCGGGAATGCGCGCGGCGTTGGCGCTGCGCGGAAGTTGCACGGGAACCTGCGTGGTTTCGGCGGGGATCGGCAAGGGCGGCAGCGCGGCCTGGGGACGCTGCGTGGGAACGGGCGCGCGCGGCGCCTGCGCAGGAACGAAGCTTGTCGGCGTGTCCGCCGAGACGACATCGTCGGGCCGTTGTTCGAGCTTCTGCATGCGCTCCGACGTGCGCGCCACGAATTTATCGACCTCGCCAAGACGCGCCGCGATATCATGATCTAGCTTTTCGAACCGGACCGAAGCGTCGCGGGCGGCGAACATCACGCGGGTGGCGCTGTCGCGATCCAGCGCCTCGACCTTGGCGGAGAATTCGATGATCGCCGTGTTGGTCTGGGCGCGATTGGCCTCCAGATTCGCCTGCAAGGAGGCGACCGAAGCGCGGAGGCCCGCCACATCCTGCGCCTGGGCGCGTTTGGCGACGGCCTCGACCTCGTCCAGCCGGGACGCCAGAACCGACACCGCCTGCGTGAGGTTGCGAGCGGGCGCGCCAGCGTCGAAAGTGTTGGCGCCGATGACCCAGCCGACGCCGACGGCCACCAGCATGGAAGAGGCCTTGAAGCCGGAGGCCTGCGCTTGCGCGCGCCAGAGCGCGGCCTGCGCGCCAAGGGCGCGGAAGGACAGGGACGCGCGGGCGGCCGCCAGCCGCTCCGCCGCCGTGCGGGCCGTTCTGGCGACAGGCGGCGACGACGCCGTCGCCGCTAGCTGAACCGCCTTCAACTTCGCCGCCACAGTGCGGGCGGACGGTGTGGAGGCCGCGCCTTTTCTTGCCGCCCGGGGCGCCTTTGGGGTGGCGGGTTCGGCAGTCCGGATTTCTGTCTTGGGGGCTCGAGCAGCCATGGCGGGCTTTCGGATTATGGTTAATTCTCCGTAACCACTGTCCCTCGCAACCCTTAACGATCCCTTATCTCACCCGTTAAATCCTTCATTTTGCTTGGGTGAAGCTCTCTCGCGCCCATAATTGCGGGAAAAACTGGATCCATAAAAGCGACGCGGCCACAGCCCCAACCCCGCCGACGATCACCGTGGGCGGCGCTCCGATGAAATGCGCCAGCGCGCCTGATTCGAAATCGCCCAGATTGTTCGACGTGCCGGTCATGATGTTGTGGACTGCGATCACGCGCCCGCGCATCTCGTCCGGCGTATCAATCTGGATGATCGATTGGCGGATCACCACGCTGACCACATCGGCCGCGCCCAGCGTCATGAGGCAGAGCATGGCGGGCCAGATGCTCGTCGACAGGCCAAAGCCGATGGTGGCCAGGCCATAGACGATCACGGCGACGAACATGGTGCGTCCCACGCCGCGCGTCATCGGACGATGGGCGAGGACCAACGCCGCCGCGATGGAGCCCACCGCCGGCATGGAGCGCAGCAGGCCGAGGCCCCAGGAGCCCGTATGGAAGACCTCGTTGGCGTAGATGGGCAGAAGCGCCGTCGCTCCGCCCAGCAGCACCGCCGCCAGATCCAGCGTGATGGCGCCCAGGATCGCCGAGCGGCTCCAGATGAAGCGATAGCCCGCCACCAGCATGGACCAGGTGACCGGCGGCTTGCCGCCCAGCTTCTTTTGCGAGGGCGAAATCCGCCACGCGCAGAAGGTGGCGACGGCGAAGCAGGCAAGCGCGACCGCGAAGGGCACGATGGCGCCCAGCGGAAACAGCAGCCCGCCGAGGGCCGGCCCCGCCACCGTCGCGGTCTGGATGATGGAATTGGTCCAGGCGGTGGCGCTGGCGTATTCCTCGTCCGGCACGGTGGCTGCCACCAAAGCCTGCCCGGCGGGATTGGAGAAGGACCGCGCCGCGCCGACGAAAATCACCACGAAATAGAGCGGCCAGACCAGCCTTACGGAGGCCAGGGCGCATAGCGCGGCAGCCCCGCAGGCGATCAGCCCATAGCCGATGTACAGAATGCGCCTGCGGTCATACCGATCCGCCACGGCGCCGGTGATCAGCGACAAGGGCACGGTGGGCAGGAAGGTCGCCAGCCCGATCAGGCCCAGAGCGAGGGGATCGCGCGTGAGGTCATAGACATACCAGGACACAGCCACGGTCTGGATCTGCATCGCCAGACCCCAGAGAAACCGCGCCATCACATAGTAGCGGAAGTTCTGAAACCGGAAAACGGCGCGGCCCGCGCTGGCCTTGGTCATGGATGGTTCCTTCGGACAATATGAGACCAGTCCTACCCACCCAGATAGGCCGCCACAACCTTCTCATTGCGGGCGATCTCAGCCGCAGGCCCGGAAAGCTCGATGCGGCCGGATTGCAGCACATAGGCGTGGTCGGCGATGTCGAGCGCGGCTTGCGCGTTCTGCTCCACCAGCAAAATGGTGCGCCCTTCCGCCTTCAGCTCCGCGATGATGCGGAAGATCTCCTCCACGAAGAGCGGCGCGAGGCCCATGGAGGGCTCGTCCAGCAACAGCATCTGCGGATCGGCCATCATGGCGCGGCCCATGGCGAGCATCTGCTGCTCGCCGCCCGAAAGCAGCCCCGCCAGTTGCCGGATGCGCTCGGAAAGGCGCGGAAAGCGCGTCAGCACCATATCGCGCCGCCGCGCCTCCTCTGCGCGATCCTTGAGCAGCCACGCGCCCATGCGCAGGTTTTCGGCGATGGTCATGTTGGCGAAGACCTGCCGCCCCTCCGGCGCCTGCACCAGCCCCAGCGCCGCGATGCGATGGGCCGCCATGCCGCCAATGTCGCGCCCCTTGAAATGCACGGAGCCGCCGCGCGGACGCAGCAGGCCCGACAGGCAGCGCAGGATCGTCGTCTTGCCCGCGCCATTGGCGCCGATGAGGCAGACGACCGCGCCAGCGCGCACCTCCAGCGACACGCCCTTCACGGCCTCGGTGGCGCCGCCATAGCCGATGCGCAGATCGCGCAGGCTCAAAAGCGGCTCGCTCATCTTGGGCTCGCTCATGGCGGCGCCTCCAGCGAGCGGGCGACCTTGGCCCCAAGATAGGCCTCGACCACAAGGGGATCGGCGCGGACCTCGCGGGGCGAGCCTTCGGAAATCTTGCGGCCGAAATTCAGCACGGTGATCTGATCGCACAGGCGCATGACGAAGCGCATGTCGTGTTCGACGAGCAACATGCTGACGCCCCGCCCCTTCAACGTTTCGAGCAAAGCTTCCAGCGCCTGGGTCTCCGATGGATTCATGCCCGCCGCAGGCTCGTCCAGCAGCAGCAGGCGCGGCTCGCCAGCCAGCGCGCGGGCGATTTCAAGGCGGCGCTGATCGCCATAGGGCAGATCGCCCGAGCGGCGATGGGCGGCCTCCGTCAGGCCCACGAAGTCGATCAGCGCCCAGGCCTTGTCGATCGCGGCGCGCTCGGCATGACGAAACGAGGGCAGGCGCAGCAGGCTGGCGAGCAGGGATTCGGCGAGATTCGCGTGCATGCCGGTCATCAACGTCTCAAGCACGCTCATGTCGTTGAACATGCGGATGTTCTGGAAGGTGCGCGCCAGCCCCAGCTGCGCCCGGCCCCAACTCGGCAGGGCGTCGATGCGCCGACCATCGAGCCGGATGGCGCCGCCCGTGGGCGCTATGAGGCCGCAGATGAGGTTGAACGTGGTCGTCTTGCCCGCGCCATTGGGGCCGATGAGCCCATGCACGGTTCCCGGCGCCACCGAAAAGGACACATCGTCCACCGCCGCCAACCCGCCAAAGCGCACGGTGAGGCAATCGACGTCCAGACGCGGCGCGCTCATTTGGGCCTCCCGGTCGCAGCCCCGGCGCGGCCCATGCGCCAGGCCAACAGCCCACGCGGCATGAAGATCACCGCCAGTACGATGATGCTTCCATTCACCACGGTTTTATAATCGGCGAGCGGGCGCAGAACCTCCGGCAGCAACGTGAGGATGAACGCGCCCAGCACCGGGCCGAAGGGCGAGCCGATGCCGCCCAGCAGCGCGAAGGACAGGATCGTCACCGCCGCATCGAAGCCGTAATCATTGGGCGAAATGAACGACGACACGTGGGCGTTGAGCGCCCCCGCCAGCCCCGCCAGCATGGCCGAGACCACGAGCGCGCCCAGCTTGTAGGCGGGCAGATCGACGCCCAAGGCGCCCGCCGCCAGTTCATCCTCGCGCATGGCCTCCATGGCGCGGCCGATCTTGGAGCGCGCGACGAAGGCGAAGGCGATCAACGCCAGCGCGAGGCTGCCGTAGATGGAGATCAAGCCGCCCTTGGTGGGAATGCCCGAGAGGCCCAGCGCGCCGCCGGTCAATTCCGAATTGATGAAGAAAATGCGCTGCACTTCTCCCAGACCGATGGTGGCCAGAGCCAGATAGACGCCCGAGAGGCGCAACGTCGGCGCGCCCACGCAGAGCGCGGCCAGCGCGGGGGCGAGCATGGCGGCCAGCAGGACCAGTGGGAAAGGCAGGCCGAGCTTGACGGTCAGCAGGGCCGACACATAGGCGCCCAGCCCCATGAAGGCGGCCTGCCCGAGCGAGAGTTGCCCCAGCGCCAGCACCACATACATGCTCAGCGCCAGCAAGCCGTTGACCCCTAACGCGTAAATCAGCGTCTGATAGGTGAAGAGGAAATCGTCGAGAAATTCCGGCATGTCAGGCCCGCTTCACGGCGAGGCGGCCAAAAAGGCCGGAGGGGCGGATCCACAGCGTCAGCACCAGCAGCACGAAGCCCACCGCATCCTTCCACGAGGAGGCGACATAGCCAGCGGTGAGCGTCTCCAGCATGCCCACCACCAGCCCCGCCACCAGCGCGCCGCGAATGTCGCCAAGGCCGCCCAGAATGATCACGGCGAAACCCTTCAGCATCATCACCTCGCCCATATAGGGCTGGATAGCGTTGTAATTCAGCCCGATCAACACGCCCGACGCCCCCGCCAGCGTCCCCGACGCCAGCGACACCAGCCGCACCAGCGCTCCCGCATTGACGCCCATGAGCGCCGCCGCATCGGGCCGCTCGGCCAGCGCCCGCAGGCCAAGGCCGATCCTCGCGCCATTCATGACCCACAAAAGCACGCTGACGATAATCCCCGCCGCCGCGATGATCAGGCATTGGGTCATGGTGATGCGGATGCCCGCGATTTCAAGCGCGTTGGCGTCGATCACGCCGGGCGGGAAGCGGCGGATGTCCGTGCTCAGCGCGGCGTTGGCCAGCGAATAGAGCAGCAGCGTCGCGCCAAGCGTCACCATCAATGACGCCAGCTCCGGCGCCTTGGCCCGGCGCAGCGGGGTCAGCAACAAGCCGTCAATCAACACCGCCACGCAGCCAGAGGCCAACGCGGCCAGCGGCAGGGCGAGCCAGATGGAGACGCCATGCTGGGTGGCGAACAGCGCGAGAAAGGCGCCGACCGACAGGTAGAAGCCATAGGTGAGATTGATCACCCCCAGCACGCCGAACATCAGCGTGAAGCCCAATGCGAAGAGCGCATAGGTGGAGCCGACCACGAGGCCGTTGACGAGTTGCTGGGCGAACATGGATCAAACCGGACAAAGCGCGCCGCCTGGAAAGGGCGACGCGCGCAAGCGTGCGTAAAGCTTACTTTAAGATCTGGAACTTGCCACCCTTCATCTCGATCACCACCACGCCGGAGGTGTCGGCGGGATCGCGGTCGGGGGTGAAGGAGAAGGGGCCCATGACGCCATTGTGCTTCACCTTGCCAAGGGCGTCGCGGATCTTTTCGGCGTTGGGCGCGCCCGCATCCTTGATCGCCTGCGCCACGATGAACAGCGTGTCATAGGCCTGCGCCGCGAACTGGTCGGGATCCATGTTGTACTTGGCCTTGTAGTCGGCCACGAATTTCTGATTGGCGGCGTCCGGCTTGTCGATGAACCAGGGCGAGCCCACCAGCGTGCCATCCGCCGCCTCGCGCGCGACCAAAGGCACCTGCGGCGAGTTGAGCCCATTGCCGCCGATGACGCGCACGCTGTCGGGAATGCCCAAAGCCTTCTTGGCGAGCAGAATGCCAGCGCCCGCCTCAACGAGGGCCGAGACCACGATGGCGTCGGGGTTCAGGCTCTTGATCTTGGTGAGCTGGGCGGAAAAATCCGTATCCTTGCCGCCGAAGGTTTCGGTGGTGACGGTCTCCAGGCCGAGCTTCTCGATGGCCGCTTTCATCACGTCATAGCCAGACTTGGTGAAGGCGTCGTCATTGCCATACATGACCGCGACTTTCTTCACGCCCAGCTTCTCCTTGGCGGTGCGCAGGGTCACGGGCACCACATCGGACTCGGGCAGCGACGTGCGGAACACGTAAGGCCCGATGGCGGTGATGCCATTGGCGGTGGTGGACGTGCCCACGATGGGAATCTTGCGCTCCACCGCAATGGGGCCGACCGCGAACATCTCGTTGGAGAGCGTCGGCCCGAGGATCAGCGGAACCTTCTTGCCGCCAATGAGCTGGCGGGCCGCGTTCAGCGCCTGATCCTTGTTGCCCGCCGAATCCTCGTAAGCGATGGCCAAAGGCGCGCCGAGCACCCCGCCGGCCTTGTTGACCTCCTCAAGGGCGAGATCGAAGCCGTTCTTGATGGCGACGCCATATTTGTTGTTCGGGCCGGTGAGGATCTCGATGGCGCCGATGGTGACGGGCGTCTGGGCCGCTGCGGCGCCAGCGTAAACCATGGCGGCCAGCGATGCGGCGGCGAGGGCGAAACGACGGGTGATCATGCTGGCGTCTCCTTGAGGGCGAATCCTTGGAGGCGGCTGAGGATCTGAAATGTCCGGCGCGCCTGTGGCGGGACTTTAGCGCAGGTAACGGGGGCTGGGCAATGCGGGGGGATGGGCGCTGTAAATTAGCCGTGCTTATGTTATGAAGCCGACAGAACCGCCTTGAGAGGAAGACAGGACATGCTGAATGCCTTGGGCCGATTCCGCTTTATCAAGCGCCCCTCCACCCTGGTCCGCACGGCGCTGTTCATCGGCGCGCTCATCGTGGCGCTGGCGCAAGGCGCCGGGGCGCCGTCGATCGCCCAGCCCGCGCCCTCCAGCGTCGAGCGGCTTTATATTCTCGATTGCGGATCGGGCGCGACCACGGACGTCTCGCGCTGGTCTCCGGCGGTGAATGTCGGCAAGCCGATGGAATTCGCGGACACCTGTTACCTCATCAAGCATCGGCAGGGATGGCTTTTGTGGGATACGGGCATCGCCGACGCCGTCGCCGCCATGCCCGACGGTCTGCGCCCCGCCGATCCACGCGCCCTGCACTGGCGCAGGGCGAAGACGCTCGCCGCCGAACTGGACGGTCTTGGGGTCAAGCCTGCGGACATCAAATATGTCGCGGTCTCGCACAGCCATCCCGACCATATCGGCAACATCGGCCTGTTCCCGCAGTCCATGTTGCTGGTGCAAAAGGCCGAATACGAAAGCGCGCCGACGCTGTTCAAATCCGGATCGCCCATGACCAAACTCGAAGGCGACCGCGACGTCTTCGGCGACGGCTCCGTAACCATCCTTTCGACGCCCGGCCATACGGTGGGACACCAGTCGCTGCTGGTGAAGCTGCCGAAAACCGGCGCGGTGATGCTCACCGGCGACGCCGTCCACTTCAAGGACAACTGGGACAACCTGCGCGTGCCCAGCATCAACTACAACCAGGAACAGACCCTCGCCTCCATGCGCAGGATTGCGGACATCATCGCAAAGGAAAAAGCCCAGCTCTGGATCAACCACGACATGGCCCAGCGCGACGGGTTGAAAATGGCGCCAGAGTTTTATGAGTAATCGGTTTTGGCGACGAAAAAGGGCGTGACCCCTGCGGAGCTACGCCCGAAAACTTGGACTTGGCAATAAATTCGAGTGTTTGCGAGATGATGTAAAGATAGATTGTATCCATCAAAAAGATGGTTATTATCTATCATAACGATAGTACATAACCGGATATCCATCATGATCTACGCGACGCCCCCGCTTGAGGCTGCCGATCGGACGGTGCTGGATCTGATCGCCCAGCAGAAGGAAAGGCTCAAACTCTATTCCTCCGACCCTTCGCCGCGTCGGTGGCGCGGGTCGCTCAGGCGGAGCATGCTCGCCCGCGCCATTCAGGGCTCGAACAGCATCGAGGGCTATAATGTCTCGCTGGACGACGCCATGGCGGTGGTCGAGGATGAGCCCATCCTTGACGAGCGCACGGAGACCGCGCGCGCCATCAAGGGCTACCGGGACGCCATGACCTATATCTGCCAGGCGGCGCAGGATCCCTGGTTCGAATTCAGCAAACAGTTTCTGAAAAGCCTGCATTTCATGATGGTGGGCTATGACATGGCGAAACTGCCGGGCAAATGGCGGCACGGTCCCATCTTCGTGATCAATTCGAAAACGGGCGACACGGTCTATACGCCCCCGGACGTCGAATTCGTGAACCCGCTGGTGGAGGAATTGGTCGCCTATCTGAAGGCCGACAGCGCCGAGGACGCGATCATCAAGGGCGCCATGGCTCATTTGAATCTGACGCTCATCCACCCTTTCAAGGACGGCAACGGGCGCATGGCGCGCGCGTTGCAAACCTTGATCATAGCGCTGGGCGGAACGGTGTTTCCCGCATTCTCCAGCATCGAAGAATGGCTAGGGGAGAATACGCAGGATTATTATCAGGTGCTATCGCTTGTCGCGCAGGGCGTCTGGTCGCCTGAGAGATCCGCGCGGCCATGGGTGCGCTTTTGTTTGAAAGCCCATTATCAGCAGGCGGCGACGCTCATTCGGCGCAATGAAGAATATGAACGCCTGTTCGCGAAGATCACCGCCATCGCCGACGGGCATGGCGTTGGCGAGCGCTCGCATATGTCGATGTTCGACGCGGCGCTGGGTTTTCGCGTCACCAATCAAAGATACAAGGCCGACGCCAGCGTGAGCGAACTGGTGGCCTCGCGCGATCTCAAGAAACTGTGCGACGTCGGCCTGTTCGAGCCGCAAGGCGAAAAGCGCGGTCGCTTTTATAGGGCGGGCGCCGAGCTGCGAGCCGCGCGCGCGGCGACGCGCATGCCGCGGGCGATGGCGGACCCGTATGAGTTGGTGGGGTGAGGGGAGGCTTCCTTGAGCTGCGCCATATCATAGCGCCCTGTTCGCGAAAGGCGTTCCCAATCTTTGCGAAACTGCCGGGTATGATCGGACGCCCTCGGCAAGACGGCCAGAATCGCCGTCGCGTCATCCTTCAATTTTTCATCGACGCGAGCGCGTACAAAAGCCGTCGCAGCCTCCTGTTCCGCAAAATATGCAGCTCAATTGAGCTACATATTCAAGACAGGCGGCACGTTGCAAAAGGAGCCGAATTATGAAGGCGCAACGCCCGCAGCTTCTCTCCCCCCTGTGGGGAGAGATTAGAGAGTGGGGGTCGTGAGGCCTTTGCCGGTGAGCGCCTTCGCAACCGCGCAAGCGATCAGCATTCGCAGACCCCCACCCCGTCCGCTGGCGCGGCCGACCCTCCCCACAGGGGGGAGGGTATGCAGCGCTAACGACATCAATCATCGACTGAAAACCTAACCCTCACCGCCCCTTCGGCTGCTGCTGCGCCCGCCGCAACGCATCCGCCAGCGCGCCGCCCGCGCCACCAGCGCCCGATCCCCCAGCTCCCGGCCTGTTCTGACCCGCCAGATGCTTCTGCGTCTGCGCAGGGGTCGCCGCCCGGTCGCCGCCCTTTTGCTGCGGCTTTCCGGGCTCGTCGGCCATGCGCATGGTCAGCGCGATGCGTTTGCGGGGTTTGTCGACTTCCAGCACTTTCACCTTCACGATGTCGCCGGGCTTGGCGGCCTCGCGCGGATCCTTGATGAAGGTGTTGGACATGGCCGAGATATGCACCAGTCCGTCCTGATGCACGCCGATGTCCACGAAGGCGCCGAAGGCGGCCACGTTGGTCACCACGCCTTCCAGGATCATGCCGGGGCGCAGGTCGTTGATGGTTTCCACGCCTTCCATGAAGGTCGCGGCCTTGAAGGCGGGGCGCGGGTCGCGGCCGGGCTTTTCCAGCTCTTTCAGAATGTCGGTCACGGTGGGCAGGCCGAAGCGTTCATCGGTGAACTGTTTCGCGTCCACCTTGCGCAGCAGGCCCGCATTGCCGATCAACAACTGAATGTCGCTCTTGGTGGCCTCGAGGATGCGGCGCACCACCGGATAGGCTTCGGGATGCACGCCTGAAGCGTCGAGCGGATCATCCCCGCCCGCCACGCGCAGGAAGCCCGCGCATTGCTCGAAGGCCTTGGGGCCGAGGCGCGGGACGTCCTTGAGGGCGCTGCGCTTGCGAAAGGGGCCATGGGCGTCGCGATGGGCCACGATGGATTGCGCGAGGCTTTCGCCCACGCCCGACACGCGCGCCAGCAGGGGCGCTGAGGCGGTGTTCACATCCACGCCCACCGCGTTGACGCAATCTTCCACCACGGCATCCAACGAGCGCGAGAGTTTGCCCTCGGCCAGATCGTGCTGGTATTGGCCCACGCCAATGGATTTGGGGTCGATCTTGACGAGTTCGGCGAGGGGATCCTGCAAGCGCCGGGCGATGGACACGGCGCCGCGAATGGTCACGTCGAGGTCGGGCAGTTCGGCGCTGGCGAAGGCGGAGGCCGAATAGACCGAGGCGCCGGCCTCCGACACCACGATCTTGGCCAGCTTGAGGTCGGGGTTGCGCTGGATCAGCTCGCCCGCCAGTTTGTCGGTCTCGCGCGAGGCCGTGCCGTTGCCAATGGCGATCAGCTCGACTTTGTGCACCCGGCACAGGCGCGCGCATTCGGCGATGGCCTCGTCCCAGCGGCGCTGCGGCTCGTGGGGATAGATGACGGAATGGGCGACCACCTTGCCGGTGGCGTCCACCACCGCCACCTTGACGCCCGTGCGAAAGCCCGGATCAAGCCCCAGCGTGGCGCGCGAGCCAGCGGGCGCGGCGAGCAAGAGATCGCGCAGGTTGGAGGCGAAGACCTTCACGCCCTCCTCCTCCGCCGTCTGCCAGAGGCGCATGCGCAGATCGACCGCCAGATGCACGAGCAGCCGCGTGCGCCAGGCCCAGCGCACGGTCTCCATCAGCCATTTGTCGCCAGGGCGGCCCTTGTCGCTGATGCCCACTTGCAGGGCGATCTTGCGCTCATAGGGGCCGGGAACGCCGGGGGTCGCGACCGCTTCGGCGGGCTCGGGCTCCAGCTTGAGATCGAGAATTTCTTCCTTCTCGCCGCGAAACAGCGCGAGGATGCGGTGCGAGCGCAGCTTGGCGAAGGGCTCGCTGGAGTCGAAATAATCGGAGAATTTCGCCCCCTCGGTCTCCTTGCCGGGCCGCACGGCGGAGGCGAGGCGCCCGCTGGTCCAGAATTGCTCACGCAGCGCGCCCACCAGTTCCGCGTTTTCGGAAAAACGCTCCACCAGAATGGCCCGCGCGCCGTCCAGCGCCGCCTGCACGGTCTCGACGCCCTTCTCGGGATTGACGAAGGCGGCCGCCTGCACCTGCGGATCGTTTTCGGACTGGCCGAACAGCGCGTCGGCCAGCGGCGCCAGGCCCGCCTCGATGGCGATCAGCGCCTTGCTGCGGCGCTTGGGCTTGAAGGGCAGATAGATGTCTTCCAGCCGCGCCTTGGTGTCGGCCTCCATGATCGTGCGTTCCAGCGGCGCATCGAGCTTGCCCTGTTCGCGGATGGAGTCGAGGATCGCCTTGCGCCGGTCCTCCATCTCCCGCAGGTAGCGCAGGCGCTCCTCCAGATTGCGCAATTGCGTATCGTCGATCTGCCCGGTCGCTTCCTTGCGGTAGCGGGCGATGAAGGGCACGGTCGAGCCTTCGTCCAGCAACTGGACGGCGGCGGCGACCTGGCGCTCATTCACGCTCAATTCGTCGGCGATACGCTGATTGATCGATTTCATCACGGCTCCGAATCGGAAGGCGCTGACCCTGCCCCCGGGGGCGTGGATTTAGACCGCCCGCCGTGGCGGGGTCAAAGCCGGGCTGTGGACGAATCGTGGCGGGGCGCGCTTACCCACGCGCGCGCACGCGGCTTTGCCGCGCGCTGGTTTCCCCCTACTATGGGCTTGGGGCGCGGCCATCCGCCGACGCAGCCCAGCCGGGAACTCGCCACGATGCACCTCACACGACGCGCCACGACCGTTGGTCTTCTTTCGCTCGCCGCCGCTTCGCCCACACTGGCGCAGGCGCGGCGCACGGTGACCCTCGTGGTCCCCTTCCCGCCCGGCGGTTCGGTGGACGCGCTCGCGCGCATTCTGCAAGAAGGCTTGCAGGAAAAGCTCAACGCCAATGTGATCGTCGAGAACAAGCCGGGCGCCAATGGCGCGCTGGGGGCCGTGCAGGTCGCGCGCGCGGCGCCCGACGGCAATACGCTGATGGTGACCTTCGACTCCCATTCCACCATCCCCGCGCTGCTGGAGCGGCCGCCGCTGAATGTGGAGACCGACCTTCTGCCCGTGATGCTGGTGGGCAAGGCGCCCTATATCGTGGCGACCGGCGTCCAGAAGCCTTACCAGACCTTTGCGGATGTGGTCGCTGCGGCGAAGATCAAACCCGTCACCTATGGCACCTCCGGTCCCGGCAGCAGCGGCCATCTGGCCATGGTGATGCTGGGCCGCAAGGCGGGCGTGCCGCTCGACCATGTGCCCTACAAGGGCGCCGGCCCCGCCATCAACGATGCGCTGGGCGGCCATATCGAGCTGATCTGCGGCTCCGTCGCGGCGCTCCTGCCGCAGATTCAGGCGGGCAATCTGCGCGCGATCATGCAGATGGGGCCGACCCGTCTGAAAGACCTGCCGGACGCGCCCACGACCGCCGAGAGCGGCTTCCCCGATTTTCTGGCGGAAGCCTGGTGGGGCTTCTTCGCCCCCAAGGGCACCCCCGCCCCGATCATCGACGCGACCTATGAAGCCCTGCGGGAGGTGATCTCGCAACCCGACGTCAGCCAGCGTCTGGAACAGGCGCAGCAAATGAAGCTGCTGATGGAAAAACCCGACGTCTTCGCAAAATTCTTCGCCAAGGAAGTGGTGGAATGGGGCAAGGTGGTGCGGGATAACAATATCAAGGGCGAGTGAGGGGTAGTCGGGACAGGATATGGCGGAGACGATCCATCAAGAGGCGCTGCTGCGGCTCGCCGAACGCTATGTCTGGTGGACGAAGCCAGACATGGTGGTGGCCAGAGGCCTGCCCCGGCTCGTGGTCAGCGTGATGGAGTTGGGCACATGGGAAGACGCCCACGAATTGCTCGACATCGTGGGGCCGCAGATGTTCATCGACGTGCTGAAGGCCCCGCCGCCTGGGATCATATCGGCGAAGTCGCTGGCCTTCTGGCATAATCGGCTAGGGCTGGAGGGCGAGCCGCCGAAGGCGGGGCGGCGGTTCACATGAGCGCGGGTTTCCCATGTTGACGCCGCGGCTCGATATTCTGCCCCTTGCTCAGCAAAGCCTGTGGCCGCAGCTCATCGACTTGCCCGATCACTTCGTGCTTTACGGGGGAACGGCGATAGCGCTTCGGCTCGGGCACCGGGAGTCCGTCGATTTCGATTTTTTCAGCGATGTCCCGCTTGATGAAACGCAAAAGGACCGGCTTCTGTCAGACGTGAACTGGCTTGTCGGCGCCAATGTGCTGCAAAGCGACAGGAACACGCTGACGGTCAGCGTCAAACACGCGGGAGACTCGATCAAGCTATCCTTCTTCGGCGGGATGAGAACTGGCCGCGTCGGTACGCCTGACATGACCGACGATGCGGTCTTATGGGTGGCTTCGCTGGATGACTTGCTCGCCCATAAACTGAAGGTTGTCCATGACCGCGCGGAAGGACGAGACTATCAGGACATAGCGGTAATGCTGGAGCATGGGCAGTCTCTGGAGCGCGGCCTGGCGGCGATGGATGCGCTGTTCGGATCGAATGTGCCCGCGATGATCACGCTGAAAGCGCTGACTTTTTTTGACGACATCAACGAAGGCGAACGGCTGACCGAGCACATGAAATCCGTTCTGCTGAAGGCGAGCCGCAACCTTGGAAGACAACTCGACCCAGTCGAGATCATCTCGCGCTCGCTGCGGTAATCCCCCTACCGCACCCCCACCGGAATCACATCCACCCGCACCGTCAGCTTCTGCGCGCCCGACGCCAGAATGACCCCGTCGATCGGGGACACATCCGCATAGTCGCGACCGATGGCGACAACGATATGGTCTTCGCCGATGAACAGGGCGTTGGTGGGGTCGAGGTCGCGCCAGCCGAATTCCTGGCCGCACCAAAGCGACACCCAGGCGTGGGAGGCGTCGGCGCCCTCCAGCCTTGGTTGGCCAGCCGGGGGGATCGTGCGGATATAGCCGCTCACATAGAAGGCGGGCAGACCAAGGCCGCGCAGGCCTGCGATCATGATATGGGCGAAATCCTGACAGACGCCGCCGCGCTTCTCGAACGCCTCGCCCAAGGGGGTCGAGACGGCGGTGGCTTCGGGGTCGTATTTGAAATCGCTCTTGATGCGCGCCATCAGTTCGGCGGCGGCCTCCAGCACCGGGCGGCCCGGCGTGAAGCTCTGCTTCGCGTAGATGGTGGCGGGCGCGTAGAGCGGCACGAGGCGGCTGGGATAGAGGCCGTTGACCGGCGACAGCGCGTCGAGCGTGCCGGTGGCCATGGCGTCGCGGCGCACCTGCTCCCAGGCAGGGGTAAGGCCGGGCGCGGGCGGTTGCGGACGCTCCACGCTGACGCGGGCCAGCGCCGCCACCCGCAGCTCGCGGTGGGGCGCGGCGATGCGCACGCTGGTGGTGCGGTTGCCGAAGGAGTCGATGCGCTCGATGGTCTCCACCGGAGGCGGCGACACGTCGAGCCCGCTGTCGAGCACCTCCTGCCCCTCCTGCGCGCGCGGCAGCAGGCGCAGCGTGCAGCGCGCGGAAGCGACCACATCGTCATAGCGATAGGTCGTCACATGGCGAATATCGTAGATCACGCAAGCCCCTCGGGCGGTTCCGCGCCGCCAGCGCCGGGCGCTTGCAGGAAGTAGCGCGCCGCGATGGATTCGGCGAGGCCTATCAGCCGCTGCTCGAAGCCGAGGATCTTCGCGGTGTCGAGCTGGTCGGCGTCCTCGGTGGTGAGGTCGGAGCGCAGTTTGGTGACGATGCGGCGCGGGTTTTCCAGAATGCCGTCGTCGCGCAACGCCGGCAAGCCGCTCAACTGTTCATCAATGCGCGCCACCTGAAAGGCGACGGAGCGCGGATTGTAGGGGTCGAGCAAGGCCATGTCGCGCACGGGCGCGATGGCCACGCCCGCCATGTAGCGCGCGCGATAGGTGATCTGGGAATCGATCAGGTCGATCAGCACGTCCAGATGTTCCGCATGGGCGTCGCGGTCGGAGAACTGGCGGGCGAAGCGGCAGGTGTTGATGCCGCGCTCGATGCGGCGGCCCATGTCGAGGAAGCTCCAGCCCGCGACGCGGTTCATGTTCTCGTTCACGAGGCCCGACAGCGCGGCGATGGTGTGCAAGGCCGCTTCCGCGCGCTCCAATGTCTCGGGCTCGGAGGCGCCGCCGAATTCGTCGCTGGTCATGCGCTTTTCGAGGCGTCCCATCAGTTGCCAGGCGTCCTGCGACAGGCGCTCGCGGATGACCGAGGCGGCGCGGCGGGCGGACCGCGCGATGGAGACGGCGGAGCCATAGGCTTCCTCCCCCGTCATGGCCGCATAGGCCACGGCGCCGGGCGCGAGATCGACGGATTCCGCCGAGGCCGCGCCCCAGCCGATCAGCATGCGCTGCAACCGCTCGATGGACTGGCGCGAGCCCTGCACGGGCGCGTCGGTATCCATCACCCGCGCGCAGAGGGTGCGGATGATGCGTAAGGTGGCTTCGGCGCGTTCCAGATAGCGCCCGAACCAGAACAGATTGTCGGCGGCGCGGCTGGGCAGGTTGCCGAGCATGCGCACGATCTTCACATGGTCGGCGGCGAGCAGCAGGGTCGAAATCTCGACCGGCTTGTCGCCGATGACCCAGACGTCGGTGGATTGGGCGCCCTCGCCCATGGTCACCGCGCGAGCGTCGCCGTGGCGGCCCGACACGCGGCAGAAACCGCCGGGCATCACGCGCCAGCCGTCAGGGGTCGCGGCGGCGAAGACGCGCAGGGAGAAGGGGCGCGGCGTCAGCTTGCCCTCGCTCCAGACCGGCGTGGTCGAGAGGCGCACCACCTCCTGCCCCGCGAAATCCATGCCCCGCTCGGTCATGGCCGCCATCAGCGCGTTGCGCTCATGGGAGCCGAGGTCCGATCCCAGCACCGAGGTGCGGTCGCCCATACCGGGCACCGTTTCGCTGAAGGCGCCGCTGATGGTCATCTCGTCGAAATTGGCGAAGACGTTCTCGCGCTCCTGCTCCTGCCCGCACCACCAGGTCGCGATGTTCGGCAACTTCAGCTCTTCGCCCAGCATGCGCCGCGCGAGCGCGGGCATGAAAGCCAGCAGCGCGCGCGATTCCACAAGGCCGGAACCGGGCATATTGGCGACCGCGACGGAGCCCCGGCGGATCGCCTCCAGCATGCCGGGCACGCCCAGCTGCGAGGCGGCGTTCAGCTCCAGCGGATCGCACCAGTCCGCATCGACGCGCCGCCAGATGACGTCGGCCCGCTTGAGGCCCGCGATGGTGCGCACATGCAGCTTGCCCTCGCTCATCACGAGGTCTTCGCCCTCCACGAGCAACAGCCCGAGATAGCGGGCCATATAGGCCTGTTCGAAATAGGTCTCGCTCCACGGGCCGGGCGTCAAAAGGCAGATGCGCGGCTCGGCGCGCGTGGCGGCGGCGGTGAGGCCTGCGCGAAAATCGCGGAAGAAGGGCGCGAGGCGCTCGACATTCATTTCGCGGTAAAGGCCGGCCAGCGCGCGCGACAGAACGAGCCGGTTCTCCAGCGCATAGCCAGCGCCCGAGGGCGCCTGCGCGCGGTCGCTCAGCACCCACCAGCGCCCGTCAGGCCCACGGCCCACGTCGGCGGCGTAGAGGCGCATCCAGCGCCCGCCCGGCGGCTTGACGCCGCGCATGGCGCGAATGAAATCGGGCGAGCCCGCAACCGCTGCGGCGGGCAATGCGCCATCGGCGATGAGCTGGGCGGGGCCGTAGATGTCGGTGAGGATGCGCTCGAACAATTCGGCGCGCTGTTCGATGCCGGTGCGGATCTCCTCCCAATCGCTCTCGGAAATCAGCAGCGGCATGTGGCCGAGCGGCCAACTGCGCTCGCGCGTCTCCCCGTGCACGCGGTAGGAAATGCCCATTTCGCGGATGCGGCGGTCGGCGGCGGCGAAGCGTTGGGTGATCTCTTCGGGCTCGATGCGGGCGAGCGCGTTGAGGAATTTCATCCAGTGCGGGCGCGGGGCTCCCGAGGGATCGACGAATTCGTCGGGAATGCCGGGCAATGGCGCATAATCGCCGGTCCATTCCTCGATGCGCCGCTGCGCGCCCGCGCCGCCACGGCGCAGGTTAGGGCGATCCGCTCCCCACTCATTTGCACGCTCACCAGCCAAGGGGTCTCCTGAGGTCGAGGGTCATCGGATATTCGGCAGACGAATCCTCGCGGGGCGGCTGCACAAGCCCGGGAGTATGACCGTGATCCTGGAAGCGCGCCAGACGCCTTGCTTCCGCTTCGTAAGAATTGACGGGGAAGGTGTCGTAACTGCGTCCGCCCGGATGGGCCACATGATACATGCAGCCCCCCAGGGACTGGCCGTTCCAGCTGTCGATGATGTCGAAGGTCAGCGGCGCATGGACGGGGATGGTGGGATGCAGGCCGGAGGCCGGCTGCCACGCCTTGAAGCGCAAACCCGCGACCGCCTCGCCGCTGACGCCCGAATCGGTCATCGGCAAGCGACGCCCATTGCAGGCGATGATGTGGCGCCCCGGCACATAGCCGTTGACCTTGACCTGCAAGCGCTCCACGGAACTGTCGACATAGCGCACCGTGCCGCCAGAGGCTCCCTCCTCGCCCAGCACATGCCAGGGCTCCAAGGCTTGGCGCACCTCCATCGTCACGCCGCCATGCTGAACCACGCCGCAGAGCGGAAAGCGGAACTCGCGCTGCGCCTCGAACCACTCGGGCTCGAAAGCGTAGCCCGCGCGGCGCAGATCGCCCAGCACGCCCAGAAAATCCTCCCAGACGAAATGCGGCAGCATGAACTTGTCATGCAGCGCCGTGCCCCAACGCACCAGCTTGCCCTGCTGCGGCTCGCGCCAGAACCAGGCGATCAGCGCGCGCAGCAGCAGTTGCTGGGCCAGACTCATGCGCGCGTCCGGCGGCATCTCGAAGGAGCGGAACTCCAGCAGACCAAGGCGCCCGGTGGGGCCATCGGGCGAATAGAGCTTGTCGATGCAGATTTCGGCGCGGTGGGTGTTGCCGCCCACATCCACCAGCAGATGGCGGAACAGGCGATCCACCAACCATGCGGGAATGGCGCCCTCGCCCGGCAGAGGCACCTTCGCCATGGCGATTTCGAGTTCGTAGAGCGAATCGTGGCGTGCTTCATCGACGCGCGGCGATTGGCTGGTCGGGCCGATGAAGAGGCCGGAGAACAGATAGGACAGCGCGGGATGGCGCTGCCAGTAGAGCACGAGGCTGCGCAGCAGATCGGGCCTGCGCAGGAAGGGCGAATGGGTGGGATCGGACCCGCCGAGCACCACATGGTTGCCGCCGCCGGTGCCGGTGTGGCGGCCATCGACCATGAATTTATCGGCGCCCAGCCGCGAATAGCGGGCCTGCTCGTAGAGCTTGGTGGTGGTGTCCACCGCCTCGCGCCAGGTGGCGGCGGGATGCACGTTCACCTCGATCACGCCGGGATCAGGCGTCACCTTGATGACGTCGATGCGCGGATCGTATGGGGGCGGATAGCCTTCGATATGCACCGGCAGGTTGGTGCTTTTGGCGGTCTCCTCCACGATGGCGACGAGTTCCAGATAATCGTCGAGATTGGAGACGGGGGGCATGAACACGCAGAGCACGCCGTCGCGCGCCTCGACCGACAGCGCCGTGCGCACCGCGCCCGCGACTTCCGTCTGGCCATTGACGATCTGCTCGCCGCCCAGCTGCGGCTCGCTCGAGGCGACATGCACATTGCGCATCTCGCGCGGGTCGGGCAGCGGGCCGCGCGCCTCCAGCGGATCTTGCGGATGGATGAAGGGATAGGCGGAGGGCGGCACCCAGGCCAGCGCCTTCATGGGCAGGCGGAAGCCCAGAGGCGAGTCGCCGGGCATCAAGAACAGGCGCCCGCGCCGCAGCGGCCACTTCTCGCTGACCCAGCGCGACTTCGCCTCGGCGTTCCAGCGCTGCACCGGCAGCACGAAGCCGATGGGCTCGCTGAGGCCGCGCGTGAAGGTGCGCACCATGCGCGCGCGCTCTTCCGCATCGTCGATCTTGGGATCGAGCGGATCGGCGTTCACCGGCAGCGCGGCTTCCTTCAGCATCCAGTGCGCCGTGTCCTCGAAGGCGGGGATCACGAATTCCGCACCGACGCCCATCCGCTCGGCGATGTCATGGGCGAGCAGGCCCGCATCCGCGCCTGACGCCACAGGCCCGCCTGCGGGGCGCGCGATCAAGGCGGGATCGGCCCAGATCGGCTTGCCGTCCTTGCGCCAATAGAGCGCGAAGGCCCAGCGCGGCAGGCTCTCGCCCGGATACCATTTGCCCTGCCCGTAATGCAGGAAGCCGCCGGGCGCGAATGTGTCGCGCAACCGGCGGATGAGGTCGTCGGCGCGGTTGCGCTTGGTGGGGCCGACGGCGTCGGTGTTCCATTCGGGCGTTTCGAAATCGTCGATGGAGACGAAGGTCGGCTCGCCGCCCATGGTCAGGCGCACGTCCTGCTTTGCAAGATCGCGATCCACCACATCGCCCAAGGCGTCGAGCCGCGCCCAGGAGTCGTCCGAGAAAGGCGCGGTGATGCGTGGGGCTTCGCGAATGCGCGTCACCGTCATCTCGAAGCCGAACTCGACTTCGGCGGGGTCGGCCACGCCGCTGATGGGCGCGGCGGAGCGGTAATGGGGCGTGGCGCAAAGCGGAATATGCCCCTCGCCGCAGAAGAGGCCGGAAGTGGCGTCCATGCCGATCCAGCCAGCGCCCGGAAGGTAAACCTCCGCCCAGGCGTGCAGATCGGTGAAGTCCTTGTCCGTGCCCATCGGCCCTTCGATAGGGTCCACATCGGCTTTCAGCTGGATGAGATAGCCGGACACGAAACGGGCCGCGAGGCCCAGATTGCGCGCGATCTGCACCAAGAGCCAGGCCGAGTCGCGGCAGGAGCCCGAAGCCAGAGCCAGCGTGTCCTCGGGCGCCTGAACGCCGGGCTCCATGCGGATGACATAGCGGATGTCGCTCTGAAGCCGCGCGTTGAGCGCCACCAGAAAGTCGATGGTGCGCACGCTCGGCCCTGCGAGGCTGGCGACCATCGCACTGACCAGCGGGCCGGGCGTCTCGGGCGCCAGATAGGCGGCCAGCTCGTGGGCCAGCTCAGGCTCGTAGGTGAAGGGGAAGGCCTCGGCATAGGGCTCGACGAAGAAGTCGAACGGGTTGACCACGTCCATATCGGCCTTGAGGTCGATCTCGACGCGGAACTCCTTGGTCTTCTCGGGGAAGACGTAACGCGCCAGCCAGTTGCCGTGCGGATCCTGCTGCCAGTTCACGAAATGCTCGGCGGGGAGCACCTTCAGCGAGTAGCTGGTGACCTTGGTTCGACTGTGCGGGGCTGGCCGCAACCGGATCACCTGCGGCCCAAGGCCGGTCAGGCGATCGTATTTGTAATGGGTGACGTGATGGAGGGCGACAGAGATCGACACGGGCGAGGATCCATTGTTCGCGCGTGACCATCGACGCGCAGCTTCAGTGTTTCCGCGCGCGGAGCCCGAGTGTCAACGCACCCTGCGCGCAAACCCGCGTTTCAGCTCACACAAACCGCAGGGTGCATAGCGAGGGTGCGGGGTTGCTTAAGGAATAGGCGCCGGGATGGGGTTGGCCGACTTGTTCTTGTTTATCACATCATGATAAGGTCAACCAATGGACGACGAGCTCGACACTCTGCTGGGGCTTGACGGCAGCTTCTTCGCAGTCGCCGCCGGTTTTGTCGTGGAATTCATGGTGAGACGAACTGAAGCGACGCCGGGTCGACCACACGGAATTTATTACGCGCTCGTATTTCGCCCAGCGGGAGGCCCGCCCTATGTGAAGTTCGACAACGCGCATCCCGTTGAACGTCCCGGCGGACGATTTGTGAAAGCGCCGCCCAGCTACGATCACTGGCATCGCGATCTACGAGGTCCCGGACGTCCTTATGCTTTCACAACGCCAACGCAGCTACTCAAAGACTTCTGGGCCGAAGTCAAACGCGTATTGAATGAGAAGGGCATACCCAATGACCTATAAGATCGGAACGATTGGCGAATTCATGCGGTGGACGCAGCAGGTCGTCACCGACCCCGCCGCCGCCGCCAACACGCCCAAGCGCTGGTTCGATAGCGAAGAAACTGCGGCCAAAATGCAGGGTAGACAGAATTCCGCCGAGGCTATGGTCAAGCTTTTGTCGAAGGAAAACCTTGCGCTGTTGCAGACAATCGCGACGACCTCGCCCAACTCCGTGCGCAGCCTCGCCGAGCAAACTCATCGGAAGGAATCGAACCTGTCGCGCACATTGAAGAAGCTGCAAGAAGCAGGGATCATTGACTTCGAGGAAGGAACAGGGCGGTCGCGCGCGCCCCGTCTCGTGGCCCGCCGCGTGACGCTGGACCTTGATCTGGTCGGCTCCGACAGCATGGTCTCCGTCCAACGCCCCTGAATGCTGAAAACCCATAGCCAAAGCTTCGCCGGGTTGCGTCCCGCCCGGGAAATGTGCAGGAAGTAAAAAACAAACCTGCAACCCGGGACGGAAACGTTGAACAGCCCCCTGAAGACCCTCGCTTTCACCGTTCCGCCGCTGATCCGCAAGAATACGGCCCTGATCGCGCTCTCCCAGTCCTTCACGGGCGCGGGGATGCAGCTGGCCTATGGGCTGGGGCCTTTGATGGTCTATCAGCTGACCGGCTCGGCCGGACTTTCGGGCCTTTCGGTGGCCTTGATCGGTCTCAGCCGCTTCGCCGTCTCCTATCCCATCGGCAAGATCACCGACGCCTATGGGCGCCTGCCCGGCATTTTCTTTGGCCTCGCCCTGGCGCTGGTCGGGGCGCTGACGGTGGGCTGTTCGCTGATTGCGGGGAGCATCGCGATTTTCGTCGGCGGCATGCTGATCTTCGGCATGGGCATGAACGCCTCGCAACAGATGCGGGTCGCGGCCACCGACATGTATCCGCCGCAGATGCGCGCGCGGGCTCTGGGCTATGTGGCGATGGGCTCGCTGCTGGGCCTGTGCCTGATGCCGATCATGATGACCCTGTCGGATCGCTATGCGGCGGGCATGGGCGTCGATCCGCTGGCCTTGCCCTGGTTCATGGTGCCGGTGCTGATCATCGGCGGGATGGCGATCGTCAGAACGGTCCGGCCCGACCCGAAACATATCGGCTTGAACCTCAAGCATTATTATCCCGACTATGAAGCGCCCAAACAGCAGGGGAGCCACGCGGGCGCCTTCAGCGCCTGGGCCTTGCTGAAGAAGCCCCGCACCCTGCTCGCCATCGTCTGCAACTGCGCCGGACAGGGCAACATGTCCATCGTCATGGTGCTGACCTCGCTGGTGCTGTCCCATCATGGCTATACGCTGACGCAGATCAGCTATTCCCACGCCTTCCATTCGGCGGGCATGTTCGCCTTCACCATTCCGCTGGGCAAGATGGCGGACCGCTTCGGGCGCGGCTCCATCATGTATCCGGGGGTGGGCATTTCGGTCATCGGCGCGGGGCTCGTGGCCTTCACGCCCACCTACGCCATGGTGACGCTGGGCACCTTTCTGGTGGGGCTTGGTTGGGCGGGCGCCAATGTGGCCTCCACCGCCCTGCTGGCGGACGAGACCTCCACCGCCGAGCGCGGCCGCGCCATCGGCCTCAACGACAGTTTCGGCGGCAGCATGACGGTGCTCACCGCCGTCATCACCGGCCCGCTGATCGAGTTCTACGGCCTGCCCTCGGCTGGCCTCACGGCGGTGGCGCTGGCCTGCATTCCCTTCTTCCTGCTGGCGGGAACCATGTTGCGCAATGGCGGCAGAATGCCCTGAAAAGGGGCCGCAAGCCTCTTTCTTCGCCTTGCCCGGCCGGCCTTTCGCCCGTTAGGCTCGCCCCGCGCCTGATGCGCGAGGACCAGTCATGCACATCTATACGCCGCCAAGCCCCGCGACCTTCATTCCCGTCATTGATCTGGCGGGAACCATCGAGGCCGCAGCGGCCGCCGTGCATCGCGCGTGCCGGGACACCGGCTTTTTCTATATCGCAAACCATGGCGTTCCAGCTGAATTGGTGGCGGCGCAATTCGACGCCGCCAGTCGCTTCTTCGATCTGCCGCTTGAAGAAAAAATGCGCATCGACATGAAGAAGTCGCCCACCACTGCGGGCTATGAGCCCATGGGCGGCCAGCGGCTCGACAGTCAGGATCCCAATGCCGAAAAGGCGCCGCCCGATCTGAAGGAGACCTTCTATTGCGGGCGCGATCTGCCGGACGACCATCCCCTCGCGCAGAAGAAATGGCGCGGCGTCGGCCATAACCAGTGGCCGGACCTGCCGGGCTTTCGCGAGCAGACCATGGCCTGGCACAGCGCCATGTGCGCGCTGGGCGACCGGGTGCTGGGGCTGATCGCGCGCTCGCTCGACATGCCCGCCGACTGGTTCGCGCCCTTCTATGAAGGCTCGGGCGCCATGGTGCGCTTCATCAAATATCCGCCTCATCCCTCGGCGGCCGCCTATAATCAGCTCGGCGCCGGCGCCCATACGGATTGGGGCGGCGTCACCATTCTGGCGCAGGATTCCGCAGGCGGACTTGAGGTCGAGACCGTATCGGGCGAATGGATCGCCGCAAAGCCGATAGAGGGCACATTCGTCATCAACCTCGGCGACCTCATGGCCCGTTGGACTAATGGACTATACAAATCCAACTTGCATCGCGTTAAAAATAATCTGAGCGGGCAAGATCGATATTCCCTGCCCTTTTTCTACAGTCCGCGCCATGACGCCATGATTGACGCCATCCCCACCTGCATCACGCCCGAACATCCCAGGCGCTATCCGCCCTGCGCCTGCTCCGATCACATGATGGAAATGTTCCGGCGCTCTTATGGCTATGCCCCGGCCGTCTGACATGACCCAAACCACAGCGCGCCTCGCCTATGTGAACCTTTTCGCGCGCGACCATGTCGCGCTGGCGCGGTTCTATCAAACCGTCTTCGGTTTCACGGAAATCAAAGCCCATCGCTCGCCGATCTACGTCTGTCTGGACGCAGGCGGCATGGAGATGGGCTTCAATGCGGAGACCTCCTATGCGCTGCTGGGCCTGTCCGACCGCAAGCCGAAAGACCGCGCGCCCCTGCGGACCTTTCTGACCATAGAGGTCGGCGCGCCGGAGATGATCGACGAAGCGGTGACTGCGGCTCTGGAGAATGGCGGAACTCTCGTGAAAGCCGCCTATGACACCTATTACAACGCCCGACAGGCGGTGCTGGAGGATCCGGACGGCAATGTCTTCCGCATCAACCACCGCAAGGGTCCGCGCGTGCCCGCCGACGCGGTGGGCGACCCGCCCTGGAAGGACTGAGGCGTAGCGCAGGGCGGACGCAGCCGGGATCTGCGAGGCCGCGTTGCGATTGGACATGGCGGAAAGTGCTGGTAGATTATCACCCTTGCAGGGCAGGCGCTGAAGCGCCGCGCTGAGGGAGGTCTCGATGGATTTCGGCTATTTCACGCTGAGCGACAACAATTACGCGAACAACACACGCAGCCCGAACCAGTTCGTCCTCGATATTCTCGACGAGGCGCTTTACGCCGACAAGCTGCGCTACAATTCCGCCTGGATCGGCGAGCATCATTTCAGCACCTTGGGCGTGAACTCTTCGCCCGAAATGCTGCTCGCATATGTGGCCGCGCGCACGGAGTTCATTCGCCTCGCCCCCGCCGTCACCGTGCTGCCCATGCATCACCCCATCCGCGTGGCCGAGCAGTGGGCGACGCTGGATCTGATCAGCGGCGGCCGCGTCGATTTCGCGGCGGGTCGTGGGTATGACGAGCGCGAATACATTCCGTTCGGCGCCGACTTCAAGAACAACCAGCCCATCTTCGAAGAGGGCATGGAAATCCTGCGTCGCCTGTGGGACGCCCATGGCGCGCCGATTTCCCACAAGGGCGCGCATTACCAGTTCGAGAATGTCGCCATCACGCCCAGCCCCTTGCAGAAGGAACTGTCCGCCTATGTGGCCTCCTTCTCCGCGCCCTCCATCGAGCTGGCGGGGCGGCTGGGCTGCGGCCTCATCGTGGCGCCTTTCGCGGCCGCCATGACCTTTGGCGGCTTGCGGCAGGTGCATGATCTTTATCAAGATAGCTGCGCGCGCCACGGCAAGACGCCCAAGCGCCTGATGTGCAGCTATTTCATCCACTTCGCCGATAACGAGGCGGAGGAGAAAGCCGCCCGCGCAAGGCAGATCCGCTATTACATGGAATGCGTGCTCGACGCCTTCCCCAGCGATCCCAAGACCACGCCCAAGAGCTATCTCTATTTCATCGACATGATCGAGCGCCTGAAGAACCTGAAGCCCGAGAATCTGAACTCCAACTCGGTGCTGATCGGCAATTCGGCAAGCATCATCGACACGCTGAAGAAGGTCGAGGCGGCGGGCTATGACGAAGTGATCCTCTACTTCAACGTGGGCCTCAAGGACCACCAGCAGACGAAGGACGAGATGGAACGCTTCATGCTCGAAGTGGCCCCGCATTTTCAGGGGCGGCATTTGAAGCTGGCGGCGGCGGCGGAGTGAGGGGGGCAGTCGGCAGTCGGCAGTCGGGGACGGCTTGACGTTTCTGGAGGCGCTGTAAAGCGTGAAAATAAGCGTGCAACTTCAATTTCTTAAGTGGAGCGCCCGCCGCTCCCCTCCCCCCTGTGGGGAGGGGTAAGGGGTGGGGGTCGCGACACCTCTGGCGTTAGCGCCTGTCGCAAACGCGCTCCCGATCAGCACCTCGCGACCCCCACCCCGTCCCGCTGCGCGGGCCGACCCTCCCCACAGGGGGGAGGGTAAAGTGCGCGTAATTTCAAACGTTTAGGGTAGCCCTTACCCCTCTTCCCGCAACCCCGGGTCAATCCCCATGGCGCTGGCGAAATCCGCCCAGACTTCATCCGGCTGGCCGTAGCACCAGGGATGGCCGCGCATGCGCTTGCTCATCAGGCGGTCCTTCGGCCAATCCTCAATCGCCAGCCCCTCGACGAATTGCGCGCGGTCGGCCAGCGGCAGCACGATGCAGGCCGCCGCCGCCTCGTCGCGCACCACGCCCTTGGGATCCTCGCCGCGCCGCACTTTCTCGATCTCGTCGAAATAGCGCTTGCGCATCATCACGATGCCCCGGTCGCTGGCGGACAGATATTCCTTGGAGCGGTCGGCGATGCGGCCCTGCCCCACCCAAGCCAGAATGTCCTGATTGATCACATGGCTGCTGATCCACTCGCCATTGGGATGGGTGAGCGGGCTTTTCCATGTGGGCACGGATTTTTGCACATAGGGCTCGCGCCCCTTGGGCACGCGGGCGAAGAACCAGGCTATGCTCAGCGTGTTCTCATCATCCACCGGCACGCGCCATTCGAAATGCTGGCCCAGAAAAAAGCCGATGGGCCAGAGGGCCACGCGGCCCACGGTCCAGAAGGGACTGCCCTCGGGCTGGCCCTCGCGCACGCGCTTGTAAAGGAAGCCGTGCTCGAATTCCTCGAAGGCGACCTTCAGATGTTTCGCCGAAAGCGCCTCGCTGCCCTTCAGCCGCGCGCTCCAATTGTCGTGCATCCATTCGAAATGCACGGGATCGCAGGAGTTTTCCTGACATTGCAGCCAGTTGCAGGGAATGTCCGAGGTCACCACCTCGCGCCAGCCATTGGTCCAGGTCAGCGCGTCATAGACCGGCAGCGGGGGAACGGGCGCAGGGCCCATATAGGCGAAGAGCAGCCCCGCGCATTCGCGCACCGGATAGGCCTTGACCTTGACGCCCACCTTCAGGTCCGAGGCGGGGTCCACGATGTCGTCATAGGGCATTTCGCGGCAGGCGCCGGCCTCGTCGAACAGCCAGCCGTGATAGTTGCAGCGCAGCCCGCAGTCCTCGACCATGCCATAGGACAGATCGGCGCGGCGGTGCGGGCAATGGCGGTCGATCAGGCCATAGCGCCCGCCCTTGTCCTTGTAGAGCACAAGATCCTCGCAGAGCAGGCGCACCGCCTTGGTGGGGCGCGCGTCCAGCTCGCTGGCGCCCGCGATGGGCATCCAGTAGCGGCGCAGCAATTCGCCCATGGGGGTTCCCGGCCCGACCTGCGTCAGCGTCCGATTGCGCTCCTCGCTCAGCATGTTTCGCTCCCGATTTCATTTGCTCCGGTTTAGCGCGCGCGGTCCCACCTGTGAAGGGCGCCGTTGGGCCGACCTGCCCGATCGCGCGCAATAAGCTGCAATCGCAGGCTGAACGGCGCAAAAAGCGCCACACTTTCAGATGGATGCGCGCAACTGCGGTCTCCGCCCATGGCACATGCCTTGCTTTTCGGCAGGGAGTCGTTCTCCGGAGGTTCCATGAAAAAGTCTTCCCTTTTCCGCGCGGCGGCCTTTGCGGCGCTGGCTGTCGGCCTTTGCGCCCCCGCGCTCGCCGCCGACAAGCTGCTCTATATGAATGACTGGCTGCCGGGCGGCGACAAGGCGCTCCCCTATTACGCCCAGCAACGGGGCTTCTTCGCAGCCGAGGGGCTCGACGTGACCGTCCAGAGCGCGCGCGGTTCCTCCGAGGCGATCACCCGCATCGGCACGGGCGCGGCGGATGTCGGCTCGGGCGGCCTTGCGGCCCTGTTGCAGGCGAAGGCCGAAACCGGCGTGCCGGTGACCGCCGTGCTCGGCGTCTTCACGGTGCAGCCTGACGCTATCTTCACCGCAGAAGGATCGGGCATCAATTCGCTGAAGGATCTGGAAGGCAAGAAGATCGCCACCGCCACTTTCACATCTTCGAATGTGATCTGGCCGTTGGTGCTCTCGGCCATGAAGATCGACCCGGCGAAAGTGACGCTCCTCAAGGTTGATCCGGGCGCCCTCGCCCCCATGCTCGCCGCCGGTCAGGTGGATGGCACGATCAACTGGTCGACCGCCTCGCCCCCCTTCATGAAGGCCCTCGCCAGCACCGGCAAATCCCTCAAGATTCTGCCCTGGTCGGCGGCGGGCTTTGATGGCTACGGCTATTCGGTGTTCGTCAGCGACAAGCTGATCGCCGAAAAGCCAGATGTGGCGAAGCGTTTCGTGAAAGCCTATGTGGCCGCCGCGAAAGCCGCCCTCGCCGATCCCAAGGATGTCGCCAAGGCCATGAAGTCCGTCTTCCCGGAGATGGACGAGGCGCTGGTCGAGCAGCAGTTCATGACCATCGTGCCGCTCATCATGAACGACATCACCAAGGCCGAAGGCTTCGGCACGCTCGACAAGGCGCGCCTCGCCAAGACATGGGAATGGACCGCCAAGGCGCAGAACATGCCCCTCGACAAACTTGACCCCGAGAAGGCGATCACCCGCGCCTTCATCCCCAACTGATCTTGCGGGCCGCCGCCTTCGCAGGTGGCGGCCCATCAGAGGCGATCATGAGCGACAACGCCCCCGTCATCTCCTTCACCAGCGTCGATCAGGTCTTTGCCCGCGACGACGGCGCGAGCGTCACCGCGTTGGAAAATCTGAGCTTCGACATCGGCAAACATGAATTCGTCGCCGTGCTCGGCCCGTCGGGCTGCGGCAAGTCGACCCTGCTGCGGCTGATCGCGGGGCTGGCCTTTCCGACGCGCGGCGAGGTTCAGATCTATGGCCGCACGGTCACCGAACCGCGCGACGAGATCGGCATGGTGTTCCAGCGGCCCACCCTGCTGCCCTGGTTCAATGTGCTGGGCAATGTCACCTTTCCCTTCCGCCACAAATACGGGCGCGTGACCCAGGCCGAGAAGGATCGCGCCCATGAATTGTTGAAGCTCGTGGGGCTTGAACAATTCGCCAATTCGCAAATCGACGAACTGTCGGGCGGCATGCAGCAACGGGTCGCCATCGCCCGCGCGCTGTTGCTTGATCCGGACATTCTGCTGATGGACGAGCCCTTCTCCGCGCTCGATGCGCTGACCCGCGACGAGATGAGCTTCGAGCTGCTGCGCATCTGGGCGGAGCGGCCCAAGACTGTGCTGTTCATCACCCATTCGATTCCCGAAGCGGTTCTGCTCGCCGACCGAATCATCGTCATGACCCCGCGCCCCGGCGCGGTGCGTGAGGTGCTTCAGGTCGAGGTGCCCCGCCCGCGTTCCTTCGACTCCCTCTCGGATCCGCGCTTCAATGCCCTCGCCAATCACATCCGCTCCCGCCTCTTCGCCCGCCATGCAGCCTGACGCGCGCAGGGGGCCAAGCCTCTGGCGGCGCGTCAGCGCGCTGATCAATCGTTTCTCGCCAGCGCTCGCCTTCATCGGCCTGCTTCTGGTCTGGGAGATCGGCTGCCGTGTCTTCAAGGTGCCGGCGTTCCTGCTGCCCTCGCCCTCCATGATCGTGGTGGGCGCGCAGGAGCAGAGCCTCGCCATATGGGGCACGCACCTTTGGGCGACCTTGCGTGTGGCGCTGATGGGCTACGCCATGGCCATCGTCATCTCGATCCCGCTCGCCATGATGCTGGCCTCCTCGAAGACGCTGGCGCGCACGGTCTATCCCCTGATCGTGATCGTTCATTCGACGCCCATCGTGGCCATAGCGCCGATCATCGTGGTGACGATGGGCGCATCCGATCTGCCGCGCGTGGTGATCACCTTCCTGATCACCTTCTTCCCCATTGTCGTCACCACGACGACGGGCCTGCTCGCCACGCCGGAGGAGTTGATCGAACTGTCGCGGTCGCTGCGGGCGGACCGCACCCGCGAGATGTTGAACATCCGCCTGCCCTTCGCCCTGCCCTATATTTTCAGCGCCTTGAAAATCTCGACCACCCTCGCAGTTGTGGGCGCGGTGGTGGCGGAATTCGTGGCGGCGGAGCACGGGCTGGGTTACTTCATCCAGTTCGCGACGTCGTTCTTCAAGATCAACCAGAGCTTTGCGGCCTTGATCCTGCTGGTCGCCATCAGCCTGATCTTTTTCCAGCTCGTAGGCCTCGTGCAACGGGTGCTGGCGCCGTGGTCCCTGCCAAAATCGGAACGCTGAGGAATTCGCATGATCGAGCGCCATCTTGCGCGCATGACCTCGCCAGAGGTCGCCGCCTTGCCAAAGGAACGCGGCGCGCTGGTGCTGCCGATCGGCGCCCTGGAGCAGCATGGGCCGCATATGACGGTGGACACCGACCTTGTCTTCACCGAGATGCTGCTGGACCGTGCGCTGGCTTTGCTGCCCGATGAGACTCCGGTCTGGCGTCTGCCCGCCCTGCCCATCTCCAAAAGCAACGAGCATATCGGCTATGCGGGCACCTTCTGGCTGTCCGCCGCCACCCTGACCGCCGTGATCATGGACATCGCGCGATCCGCGCAGTCCAACGGCTTCCAGCGCCTCGTGCTGTGGAACTGCCACGGCGGCAACCGCGCCCTGCTGGAAAGCGTCGCGCGGGACGTGCGCGCGGAAACCGGGCTGCTGGTCTTCAGCTTCTTTCCGCCTGCTCTGGCGCCTGACCCTGTGGCCACGCCCCCTCAAGAGGCGACCCTTGGAATTCATGCAGGCGATTGGGAAACGAGCCTCATGCTCGCGCTGTGCCCCGCCCGCGTGCGGATGGACAGACTGGAGGCCTTCTATCCGCGCTTGCCGGATGTGCCGCTTGATCTGGAGTTCACCGGGGCGACCTTCGCCTGGCTGACCCGCGACCTGTCGCCCACCGGAACCTTCGGCGACGCGACGCTGGCCACCGCAGAGCGAGGCGAGGCGAGGCTGGCGGCGCTGGAGCCAGGGCTGGCGAAAGCGCTTGGCGCCGTGACCCGGTTCGCGTTTTAAAAAACGGCGCGGCGCCCCTCCAGAAAGAGCGCCGCGCCCAAAACGTCAACTCAGGCGTGCGCCTTGAGCTGCTGCTCGAGCTTGTCGAGCACCTGCATGGTCGTCAGCGCGTTCTCGACCGATGAGATCGGCTGGCGGTTTTCCTTGATGGCGTTGATGAACTCGCGGTCCTCGATCTCGAAGCCGTTCATCGAAACATCCACCTTCGACAGGTCGATCGCCTTGCCGTGACCATCGGTGAGGTCGTCATACATGGCCAGATAGGTGCCCTTGTCGCAGATATAGCGGTAGGGCGAGCCGATGGGGCCATCATTGTTGAAGGACAGCGACAGGGTGCAGACCGCGCCCGACGGAGCCTTCAGGATGACGCCCATATCCATCGCGATGTTCAGCTCGGGATGCATGGGACCTTCCACCGCATAGCACTGGGAGGGCACTTCGCCGGTCTGATAGATGAACAGATCGACCGTATGGCAGGCGTGATGCCACAGGAGATGATCGACCCAGCTGCGCGGCTGGCCGAGCGCGTTGATGTTCTTGCGGCGGAAGAAATAGGTGTGGGCCTGCATCTGCTGAAGGTTCAGCTCGCCCGTCTTGATGCGCTGGTGCACCCACTGATGGCTCGGGTTGAAGCGGCGCACATGGCCCGCCATCGCGACGAGGCCCGTCTCCTTTTGCAGCTTCACAAGCTTCTCGGCGCCCTGAATGGAATCCGCCATGGGGATTTCAATCAGCACATGCTTGCCAGCCTTCATGCAGGCCTCGGCCTGGGCGACATGCATCTGGGTGGGCGTGGTGAGGATGACCGCGTCCACATCCTTGCGGGCGATGCTCTCGTTGAGATCCGTCGTCCAGTGCGGCACGCCGTATTTCTTCGCCACTTCTTCAGTGGTCTCCTTCACGCCGCCCGCCAGCGAGGTGACCTCGACGCCTGGAATATTGGCGAGCGCCTTGAGGTGGTTGTTGCCCATGGCGCCTTCGCCCGCGACACAAATTCTCATCACGTCTTCCCATAGTTCGAGTTGCTCGCGCCCCTGCTCAGGCGCTTCAGGATCGGCCCATATCATGGAACCGGCCGACACGAAATGCGCCAGCCGGAAGGATTACACCAGAGCCGGATAGGATCCGCCGTCGAGGTGGATGTTCATGCCCGACATGAAGCCCGCATGGGCGCTGCACACAAAGGCGCAGGTGGCGCCAAATTCACTCGGATCGCCAAGCCTTTTGGCCGCGATGCTCTCCACCTGACGACGGCGCGCCTCCTCATAGGTGACCCCGTGGCGCTTCACCACCTCATTGGCCATCTGATGCTGGCGAGCGGTGTCGACGCGCTCGGGTAAAAGATTGTTGATGGTGATGTTGTGCCGCGCCACTTCGAAGGACAGGCCCTTCATGGCGGCGGTCAGCCCCGCCCGCGCGCCGGACGACATGGTCATGTGGGGCCGAGGCGTCGTCACCATGGCCGAGGTGATGTTGACGATGCGCCCGAAGCGCTTCTCGATCATGGAGGGCAGCACGGCGCGCACCAGCATCATGGGCGCGACCATATTCGCCTCCAGAGCGCCCATCCAGCGCTCCTCGTCATTGGTGAGGAAATCGCGCGGGTCGGGACCAGCGTTGTTGTTCACCAGAATGTCGGGCGCAGGACAGGCCGCCAGAAGCGCCGCACGGCCGCTTTTGGTGGTGACGTCGGCCACAACCGCGCGCACCTGCCCGCCAGTCGATTCGCGCAGCTCGCGCAACGCCTCCTCGAGGCGCACCGGATCGCGCCCATTGATGACGACCTCGACGCCCTCCTTCAGCAGAGCCTCAGCGCAAGCGCGCCCCAGACCCCGGCTCGATGCGCAGACAATGGCTGACTTGCCAGCAATCCCCAGATCCACGTTTTCCTCCCTGGATGGTGAAACTGGCAGGAAACTACCCTGAAATACGCCCCGCGTCTCGCCCGCACCCGGCAAGGATGGCGCAAAGGTGGAAAGAACGCGCGAGAGGCTGGACAAGCCCCCGCCATCTCCCTATAACGCCCCCAATCCGCTCGCGGCTCAGCCGCACCGGACGCCCAGGTAGCTCAGTTGGTAGAGCATGCGACTGAAAATCGCAGTGTCGCTGGTTCGATTCCAGCCCTGGGCACCATCTCCCTCAGTGATAAAATGTCCATGCTCGTGCGCCACAAAGACAGTGGCGGGCGGCAATGAAGATTCGTGTTGAATCCATTTTGTCGCTCGGCTCGTGGCCCGATATGGCTTCGATCCAGCCACGACGAAATCGTCGTAGCTCGAAAACCGCCACGCTGGTTGAACTCCCTTTCATTGCAAACAATTAATGTCGAACGCCGCCGTCGGAACACAATCTGGCCGCACACCGGCCGCGCGGTCAATCGCGCGATCGTGGATACGTCGGTTTCAGTCTGGACGCTTAAACGAGGCCTTCATGAGACTTTCCTTCATGAGCATCACAACCGGCGTCATCATTGCGGCTGTCGGGGTGTGGTATTTCGAGCATCCGAAGCCCAAGGGGCCGGACACGCGCCCGGCCGCGGCGACCGTGACATCCGTCGTCACCGAGGCGGCGTTGAGCGGGAATTTTCCGGTCCTGCTTCGCGCTATCGGCAATGTCGAGCCCATGGCGACGGTCGCGGTGAAATCGCGTGTGCAGAGCGCGCTGCTTCAGCAACATTTCACCGAAGGGCAGATGGTGAAGGAAGGCGATCTTCTCTTCACCCTCGATGGCCGCGAACTGGCGGCGCAGGTTGCAAAAGACAAGGCGATGCTGGCTCGCGATCAGGCTATTCTGAGCCGTTCGCGAAACGATTTGTACCGGGCGCAACAATTGTTGGCGAAGAACGCGGGCACCCAGCAGGCGCTCGATCAGGCGACTGCGGATGTGGCGACGGGCGAAGCCACCATCCAGTCCGATCAGGCGACGCTTGACGGCGATCAACTGCGCCTCTCCTACACGAAAATTTATGCGCCCATCTCGGGGCGTGTGGGCGCCGTCAACATCACGCCGGGCAATCTCGTCAACGCAAGCGACGCAGGCCCCGGCCTCGTCACCATCACGCAGATGAAACCGGTGCGCGTGACCTTCTCTTTGTCGGAGCGTGAGCTTCCGCAAATACAGGCCGCCGCAGCAGGCAAGACGACGCTTACCGCGAAGGCTTTTCCCCATGGCGGCGTTGGCGCTGTGGCCACCGGGAAACTAAACTTTATCGACTCCGCCATCAATCAGGCGTCCGGCACGATCACCATGAAGGCCGAGTTTGCAAACGAGGATCTGACCCTGTGGCCCGGCGAATATAGAGACGTGCAACTGGAGCTTGGCTCGCACGCCAATGCGGTTTCGATTCCCACAGTCGCGTTGCAGGCAGGACAGAAAGGCAGTTACGTCTTCGTGGTTGGCGCGGATTCCACGGCGCAATTGAGAGACGTGACGCCGGGCCTCGTCAACCAGGACCGCACCGAAATCGTCGCGGGATTGAAGGCTGGCGAAAGAGTCGTCGTCGATGGGCAATTGCGTCTGTCCATCGGAGCGCCCGTCCGCGACGTGGCGGAGGCTGCGCGCACGAAAGTGTCCGACACGACGGGGGGATAGTTTTCATGAACGTTTCCGCCTTCTGCATTCGTCATCCGGTCGCCACGATCCTTATGTCGCTCGCGCTGATCGCCGGGGGCGTTTTCTCCTATGGTTTTCTGCCGCTCGCAGCTCTGCCGCGCACCGAATTTCCAGTCGTCAACGTCTCCGCGCAATTGCCCGGCGCGTCGCCTCAAACCATGGCGACTTCGGTCGCCACGCCGCTGATCAAACAATTCGCCACCATCGCGGGCATCGACACGATCACCTCCTCATCGACGCAGGGCAATACATCCGTCGCTATCCAGTTTGTGCTGGATCGCAACATTGACGCTGCGGCTGCGGATGTTCAGGCGGCGATTGCGCGAACCTTGAAAGTCCTGCCCATCGAGATGACGACCCCGCCATCCTATCGTAAGGTCAATCCGGCGGACGCTCCTATTCTGCTTCTGGCTTTGAAAAGCGATCTGGTGCCGCTTTCGACGCTTGACGCTTTCGCCCAGCAGGTCATCTCACCCGCGCTCTCAACCATTGACGGCGTTGCGCAGGTTCAGATCTTCGGCAGTCAGAAATATGCTGTCCGCATCCAGATAGATCCCAACGCGCTCGCCACGCGGGGGATTGGCGTCGACCAGCTTCAGACGGCCATCGCCAACGCCAACAACAACGCGCCGGTCGGCGTGCTTCAGAACAAAAGCCAGCAGCTCACCATCGACGCGCAAACCCAGTTGTCGAATGCGGCGCAATTCGCGGACATCATCATCGCCACCCATGACAAACACCCGGTCAGACTTGGCGATGTCGCGACCACGATTGATTCAGTCGAAAATCTCCAGACCGCCAGCTGGTATGATGGATCACGCGCCATCGTTCTGGCGGTGCAGCGTCAACCAGACGCCAATACGGTCGCCGTCGTCGATCAGGTGAAGGGCATGCTGGCGACGTTTCAAAGTCAGATGCCGGCCAATTCCTTCATCGCGACGCTGAATGATCGATCCACTTCAATCCGTGCGGCGATCGAGGATGTCAAATTCACGCTCGGCCTGACGATTCTTCTGGTCATCATGGTGACCTTCGTGTTTTTGCGCAGGTTTGCAGCCACCGTCATTCCCAGCCTCGCCGTGCCGATCTCCCTCATCGCGACCTTGAGCGTGATGTATCTGTTTGGCTTCTCCATCGACAACATCTCGTTGCTTGGCATCACCTTGTCGGTTGGCCTTGTGGTCGACGATGCGATTGTCATGCTGGAGAACATCTATCGGCACATGGAGGAGGATGGGCTCAACGCATGGGACGCGGCGTTGAAAGGGAGCGAAGAAATCGGATTTACAATCGTCTCCATCTCCATCTCGCTGGTCGCCGTGTTTATTCCCGTGCTGCTCATGGGGGGCGTGATCGGGCGGTTGTTCAACGAATTCGCCATCGTCGTCACCGCCTCCATTCTCGCATCCGCCTTTGTGTCCCTCACCCTGACGCCGATGCTCTGCTCGCGATTGCTGTCCCTTCCTGCCGAAGGGCATGACATCAAGAGCGGCCTTTCGGGCTTGTTCGAGCGGGGGTTCGACGCCGTGCTTCGGGCTTATGCGAGCGGATTGCGATTAAGCCTGCGATATCAGCCGGTCATTCTTCTGATGTTTTTTGCGACGCTGGCGGGCAGCATATGGCTCTTCATGGCGGTTCCGAAGGGTTTCTTTCCGCAAGAGGATATTGGACAGATCAGCGTCTCGACCGAGGCGCGTCAGGATATTTCCTTCGACGCCATGGCGGCCCTGCAGGCGCAGGTTCAGACCGTGTTTCTGAATTCCCCCTATGTGACGCATGTGGCGACGAGCATCGGGACAACGACCACACAAAGTTCGTCCATGAATCAGGGCAGACTTTTCGTCGAACTCAAGCCGAGCGACCAAAGACCGCAACTCACCAAAGTGCTCGCCGATTTGCGTCGCGACCTTGCTAAAGTGCCCGGCATCGCGACCTATATGGTGCCGGTGCAAAATCTGAACATTGGCGGGCGCGCGTCGAAAAGCCAGTATCAATTCGTGATGCAGGGCATTGACCAGACGCAGCTCTACGCAGCGTCGGACAAGCTCGCCGCCGCCATGGCGCAGGATCCGAAATTCACCGATGTGACGAGCGATCTTCAGAACAATGCGCTTCAGGCCACGCTCGTGGTGGACCGCGACAAGGCCAACAGCCTTGGGATCACTGCGGACATCTTGCGGTCAACGCTCTATTCGGGCTTCGGCACGCGCCAGGTTTCCACCATCTATACGACCGGCGACAGTTATCAGGTCATCGTCGAGTTTGACCCCAAGGCGGACTGGTCGCCAGATCGGCTTGATCTCATCTATGTCCGCGGATCGACGGGAACGCTCGTTCCCCTGTCCAGCATCGCCCATGTGGAGCGCACCGTCGGGCCTCTCAGCGTCAATCAGTCAGGGCAGATTACGGCGGTGACCATTTCGTTCAACCTGCCGCCGGGCGTGGCGCTTGGCCAGGCGATTGATCGTATCGACCAGTTAAAAGCTCAGATGAAAACGCCCGCCTCGATCGCGACCTCCTTCGCGGGCACAGCCAAGACGTTTCAGCAATCGCTCGCCAACCAGGGACTGTTGCTCACGGCGGCGATCCTCACCATCTATATCGTGCTGGGAATCCTCTACGAGAGCTTCATCCATCCCCTGACGATTCTGACCGGACTTCCCTCCGCCGTCGTTGGCGCGCTGGGCATCCTGTGGATTTTGAACATCGACCTCAGCGTCATCGCGATCATTGGCTTGCTGATGCTGATCGGCATTGTCAAAAAGAACGCCATCATGATGATCGACGTGGCGCTGGTGCTCCAGCGCGAGGGACGACCCGCGCGCGAGGCGATCTATGACGCCTGCCTGCTGCGGTTTCGCCCGATCATGATGACGACGCTCGCCGCGCTGATGGGCACATTGCCAATTGCGCTTGGCGCGGGCGCCAGCGCCGAAGTGCGCCAACCGCTTGGCATCGTGGTGTCGGGCGGGCTTTGCGTGTCCCAGGTGCTCACCCTTTTCATCACGCCGGTCATCTATCTTTACATGGATCGCCTGTCCGCCTCGCTGGCCCAGCTGTTCACCCGCTTCGAGCCGCCCAAATCCGAGGCGACGAAAGCGGTCACGCCAGCGTCGCCCGCCCCATGATTGGCGCGGGCGGTCAGGCTCGCCCTATTCGAAGGTCAGATTGGCGTCCTTCACCACCTTCTTGTAGGCCTCGATGTCCGTGTCGATGATCTTGCGGAACTCCTCCGCCGAGATGCGGCCCGGGTTCACCGCCATGCCGCGCAGTTTGGCGCTCACGTCGGGGTCTTTGATCGCCGCCTGCAAGGCGACCTCCAGCTTCTTCACAATGGCGGGGGGCGTTCCAACAGGGGCGAAGACGCCGGCCCAGATCTTCACATTCACATCAGGGAAGCCCGCCTCCACCATGCTGGGCGCATCAGGGAGTTCAGGCGAGCGCTCAGAGCCGGTCACGGCCAGCGCGCGCAGGCGGTTGTCCTTGATCTGCGGGATCGCGGGCGGCCCGTCGGTGAAGGTGAAGCTGCAGACTTCCTGCATCACGCATTGCACCATCTCGGCGCTGCTTTTCACCGGAATGCCGGTCGCAGGCATGCCCGAACCCAGTTTCAGGATTTCAGCCGGAATCAGGAAGGCCGCCGAGGTATGGGCGAAGTTGGATTTTTCCGGATGGGCTTTCCCATAGGCCACCAGATCCGCCACGGTCTTGACCGGCGAGGATGGGGGAACCGTCAGGATGAGGGGGAAGCTGGCGATCATCGCCAGCGGCACGAAATTCTTCGTGGGATGATACCCAAGGTTCGGATAAATGGCGGCGGCGATCGACATGACGCCGCTGGCGCCCACAAAGAGCGTATAGCCGTCGGCGGGCTGGCGGATGACGAAATCAGCGGCCACCCGACCGCCCGCTGCGGGACGATTCTCGATGAAAAGTTGCTGGCCGAGGATTTCAGAAGCCTTGGCGCCGACCACGCGGGCGAAAATGTCATTGCCGCCCCCCGCCGCAAAAGGCACCACGAGGCGAATCGGCCTGTCGGGGTAGCCTGCCGCCGGGTCGCTCTGGGCCTGGGCGGGCGCGCCCACCAGCAGAGCGCTCAAGGCCAGAGCGGCGCGCGCCAGCGAATGGCGAAGGGTTGCGGCGACCATCGTTTTCTCCCATCAGAATCGGGCGAACCTTGCTTGGCTCGCTCCATTGAAGTCCCGCCGCGCCCTGTTGCGGCCGCGGTGGTCGAAAAGTTCATGAATTCACGGGCGACCGCAAGAGGCCTGCGGCCAATCCGATCAATTCATCAGCTGGGTATAGCCCTTCGAGCGCATGCATTTGGCATAGGCGTCGGCGTTGGCGCCGCTGGCGGAGGCGGCGTAGCAGGCCTGACGATCATCGAGCCCCTGCTTCATGAGCAACGGATTGCCGGACATGCGCTGTCCGTCCACCCGCGCCCATGTATAGGGATCGTTTGCGGGCGTGATGGGAGCGGCGGCGGCGACCGGCGGAGCGGCGTTCAGCCCGGCGCCGGGGGCGTCCAGAGGCGCCGCCTCCACTGCGCCGACGGGTGCGTAGTTGGTCCCCTCGATGGCCGGCTCGATGGATTGGCTGCGCCCGAAGCGGCTTGTATTGGAGCAGCCGCCAAGGGCGGCGGCCAGGCTCAAGATCAGGAATAGTCTCGTCATTGCTTTTCAGGCCGCATGTTGGAGATGTTTCGATGGGAACCTTGACGCATCCACCCTGCGCGCGGGCTCGCCGCATCTCACAGCATCATGACCAAAAGAAGCCGGCTGCGCTAGGCGCCTTGCAGTCGAGACGGCGGAAAAGCTGGCGGGGGACGCCGGGCGGCTCATCCCTCGTGCGAACCGGCCAACCCGTCCTCGTCGTCGTCATCATCGACGGCGGGAATGGCGTAGGAGCCCTTGAGCCAGCGGCCAAGGTCGATGTCGGAGCAACGGGGAGAGCAGAAAGGGCTGTTCTTCGGCGTCTGCGGCTTGCCGCAGATGACGCATGGCGCGGCCTTCGGGGGCTCCGCATCGGCATTGTCGTTCGCTGGATCAGGCACGCCGCGCTCCGTCACTGGCCAGCCCCCCAACCCACATGGGCCGGATAGCCTTCCCCCACAAGAAGCGCCATGACCTCATGCAGCGGCAAGCCGACCACGCTGGAATAGGAGCCGATCAGCTTCACCACGAAAGAGCCTGCGAAGCCCTGAATGGCGTAGCCGCCCGCCTTGCCGCGCCACTCGTCGGACGCGACATAGGCCTCGATCTCGGCGGCGCTCAGGCGTTTGAAGCGCACCCGCGTCTCCACCAGCTTGCGCCGCTCCGCCCCCTTGGGGGTGATC
The DNA here is from genome assembly GCA_903902915.1 of uncultured Hyphomicrobiales bacterium. Lineage (GTDB taxonomy): Bacteria > Pseudomonadota > Alphaproteobacteria > Rhizobiales > Beijerinckiaceae > Terripilifer. The sequence continues at coordinate 112,699 of CAIUWR010000058.1, forward strand.
AGGCTGACGCCCGTATAGACCCTGTGGGCGCGGCCCGAGAGCAGGCGCAGGCAGTCCTCCGCCTCTTCCGCCAACTCGCATTTGGGCAGGATGCGGCGCCCCACGCACACAACCGTATCGGCCGCAATGAGATAGGCGCCAGCGCACCCCTCCCGCGTCTCCGCGATGCGGTGCGCGGCTTTGGCCTTCTCGCTGGCGAGACGCACCGCCAGCGAGCGGGGCAGCTCCATGCGCTTTGGCGTCTCATCCACATCAGCGGGGATCAGCGCGTCGGGTTCGACGCCGATCTGCTGCAACAGCGCCATACGGCGCGGCGAGCTGGAGGCGAGGACAAGCTGGGGACGTTGGGTCTTCAATTCCATTTGAAAGAACGAGCCCCCTGAAACGCGATGGCGCGAAAATTCACTTGAAGCGGTAAGTGATGCGGCCCTTGGTGAGATCATAGGGCGTCATTTCGACTAGCACACGGTCGCCCGTCAGCACGCGGATGCGGTTCTTGCGCATCTTGCCAGCGGTATGGGCGATGATCTCGTGATCATTCTCGAGCTTCACGCGGAACGTCGCGTTCGGCAAGAGTTCACTGACCACGCCCGGAAATTCGAGCAATTCTTCCTTCGCCATTTGATCTCGTTTGGTTGTGCCTTGCGGCGAGCCTCGGACGGCCAAAGCCGCAGAATGCGGCGGACCCTAATCGAGAAAGACTGATTTGTGAACAGCCCGATCGGGGGATGACCGAAGAAGTGGGCGATTTCCCGCAAATACGCGCCTGAATAGGGAACTTTCGGCCCCCTGCGGCGATCTGCGGCTCAGGCAGCGCCGGAGGCGCCCGGCGCGGCCGCGCACTCTGCGGCTCCGACGGTTTCGCTGGCCGCCAACTCGTCCGCCTGCTGATAAGCCATAAACCGCCGGACAGAGAGCGGGATCAGCGCCAGATAGGCCAGACTCAGCACGATCAGCATCTGCATGGTGAACATGGCGATCAGCAGCAGGGTCGCGATGATTCCCAGCAACACGGGGATGAACCATTCACGCGGCACCCGGCCGATGCGCTTGCCGGAGAAATGCGGAATGCGGCTCGCCATGAGGAAGGCGATCAGCAGCACATAGGCGATCTCGAACGGCACATAGGCCACCTCATTCGCCATGCCCAGACCAAAATGCAGGTAGAGCGGCAGCATGACCATGATGGCCCCGGCAGGCGCTGGCATGCCGACGAAAAAGTGCCCGGACCAGGCGGGCTTGTTCGGATCGTCGATCATCACATTGAAGCGCGCCAGCCGCAGCGCGCCAGCGATGGCAAAGATCAGCGTGGCGAACCAGCCGATGCTGCGATGTTCATGCAAGGACCAGAAATACAGCACCAGAGCGGGCGCCACGCCGAAATCGACGAAATCGGCCAGCGAGTCGAGTTCCGCGCCGAACCGGCTGGTTCCCTTCAACGCACGGGCGATGCGTCCATCAAGGCCGTCGAGGATGGCCGCGGCGATGATGGCGTAGACCGCGAAATCGAATTGGCCCTCGATGGCGAAGCGCACCCCGGTGAGGCCGAGGCAGATCGCCAGCAGGGTCACGAGATTCGGCAGGACGAAGCGCATGGGGATGCGCTGAAAGCGCCGCATGCGGTTGCGGCGCAGGATGGCCCGATCACGACCGCGCAACCCGTTGTCTTCTTTCACAACCGATCTCCCTGCCCCACAACGCCCAACAGCGTCAGCCCACCTTGTAGCCGCGATCGGACTCGCTCATGCGCGTGTCGGCCAGAATGGTTTCACCGGCGATGGCTTTCGAGCCCAGACCCACCAGCGGCACGGCTGAATCGGGCATGTAGACGTCGACGCGCGAGCCGAAACGGATCAGGCCGATGCGCTCGCCAACAGCCACATTCTCGCCTTCGCGCGCGAAACTGATGATGCGGCGGGCGATGAGCCCTGCGATCTGCACCGCGCCGAAACGCCCGTCCGGCGTGTCGAACACAAAGCCGTTGCGCTCATTGTCCTCGCTCGCCTTGTCGAGATCGGCGTTGACGAAGATGCCGGGCTTGTAGGCGATGCGGGTGATGCGGCCGCTCACGGGCGCACGGTTCACATGGCAATCGAAGACCGACATGAACACGCAGATGCGCTGCATGGGCAAATCGCCAAGTTCGAGCTCGGGCGGGGGCACGAAGCGGCCCACCGAGCAGACGTAACCATCGGCGGGCGACACGACCAGGCCCTCGCGCAGCGGCGTCACGCGCGGAGGATCGCGGAAGAAATAGACGCACCAGACCGTCAGGAGCGCGCCGATCCAGCCCAGCGGCGGCCATATCCAGTGCAGGATCAGCGAACCAACGGCGAAAGCCGCAATGAACGGATATCCCGCAGGATGGACCGGCACGATCTGCTTGCTTATGGAATCAATGACAGACATCAGGACGCCTCGGATACGACTGCGGTTTATGTCGCATCAAATAAAGGAAAAGTCACGGCGCACCCATGTGGAACGCCGATTTTCGCGATCAGGTCCGGGACGCGACCTTGCGGAAAGCAGACGCCTCACGCATCAATATTCACCTTGACGCTCGACGGCTCTTCCTCGGCGGCGCGGCGGATGGCCTCCTGAGCGGCGTCCACCTCGCGCTGGCGATTCCACATCGCGGCATAAACGCCGCTTTTGGCGAGCAGATCTTCGTGGCGCCCACGCTCCACGATCACCCCCTGATCAAGCACGATGATCTCATCGGCGTTCACCACCGTCGAGAGCCGGTGGGCGATCACGAGGGTGGTGCGTCCGCGCGACACGCCGTCGAGGGCGATCTGGATTTCGCGCTCCGTGAAACTGTCGAGCGCCGACGTCGCCTCGTCGAGGACAAGGATCGGCGGGCCTTTCAGGATGGTGCGCGCAATGGCGACGCGCTGCTTCTCGCCGCCGGAGAGCTTCAACCCGCGCTCGCCCACCTGCGCGCCATAGCCGCCCGGAACCATGCGGATGAACGCGTCGATCTGCGCGAGGGAGGCCGCCTCCTCCACCTCGGCGTCTGTCGCCTCCCAGCGTCCGTAGCGAATGTTGTAGGCGATGGTGTCGTTGAACAGAACCGTATCCTGCGGCACCATGCCGATCACATCGCGCAGGCTGCGCTGCTGGATGCCGGCGATGTCCTGCCCGTCGATGGTGATGCGGCCCTTTTGCGGTTCATAGAAACGGAACAGCAGACGCGAGATGGTGGACTTGCCCGCGCCCGAAGGACCGACGATGGCGATGGTCTGCCCGGCCGGCACTTCGAAGCTGACGCCCTTGAGAATCTTGCGCGCCGGATCATAGGAGAAATGCACATCCTCGAAGCGCACGACGCCCTTGCTCACGGCGAGGGGCTTGGCGCTTGGCTTGTCCTGAATCTCGGGATGCTCGTTCAGGAGATTGAACATGGTCTCGATGTCGATCACCGCCTGCTTCACCTCGCGGTACAGCATGCCCATGAAGTTCAACGGCTGATAAAGCTGGATCATCATCGCGTTGATCAGCACGAAATCGCCGACGGTGTTGGTGCCGTTGCGGATGCCCGAAATGCACATCGCCATGACGAGCGTCAGGCCGATGGTGAAGATGACGCCCTGCCCCGAATTCAGCACGGCGAGGGACACATAGCTGCTGACGGAAAGCTTCTCGTAACGCGCCATCGCCTTGTCATAGCGCTGCGCCTCGCGGTCCTCGGCGCCGAAATATTTCACCGTCTCGTAGTTGAGCAAACTGTCGATGGCCTTGGTGTTGGCCTCGGTATCGCTCTCGTTCATGGAACGGCGAATGGACATGCGCCAATTGGTGGCGGAGGTGGTGAACCACAGGTAGCAAAGAATCATGATCGTGGTGACGAGCGAATAGCGCCAGTCGAACTGATAGAAGAGCACGCCCAGGATCAGAACGAATTCCACGATGGTGGGAATGCCGGTGAGCATGCTCAGGCGCACGATCTGTTCGATCGCGGTGCGCCCGCGCTCCAGCACGCGCGTCAGGCCGCCCGTCTTGCGCTCAAGATGGAAGCGCAGGGACAGGCGATGGAGGTGAACGAAAACCTCGTCCGCCAGACGCCGAACGGCGTTCATGGAGACGGCGGCGAAGAGCGCGTCGCGCCCCTGCGTGAACAGCTGCATGAAGACGCGCAGGACGCCGTAGAGGACCGTCAGCACGACGGGGCCAGCCAGGATCGCGGTCAGGCCGGGCTCATCGAGCCCCTTCGCCGTCAAGGCGTCAGTCGCCCATTTGAACGAAAACGGCACGGCGATGGTGACGAATTTGGCGACGAAAAGAAGCGCCAGCGCCCCTCCCGCCCGCAAACGCAGATCCGGGCGGTGCTTTGGCCATACATAGGGCCATAGATGGACCACAGTCCGGGCGAGCGAGAGTTCAGCTTGCTGCGGCGCTTTGACGGGGGGCCGGGAGTTGGCGTGCGGGTGCGAGAGATCCGTCATGAGGGCTTTCGAAGAGCGGCGGTGAGTCTGGACAGGTCCGTGATATACGCCCTCGCGCCCAAAAACGCACCCTCGCGAAGACGCGCGCCCAAAATCAGTTATGCACCTGGGGCGGCGGGCTCACCAGCACCTGGCCGGGGAAGATGCGGTCGGGATCGCGAATCTGCGCGGAATTGGCTTCGTAGATCTGCGTGTAGCGCTGTCCCTGGCCCAGAATGCGGCGGCTGATGCGCCACAGGCTATCGCCGCGCACCACCTTCAACGACTGGATTTCGGGCACCACGGCCACGCCCGGGGCGGCCACCGGCTGCTCGGGAACGGCGGGCGTCGGCGGAACCGAAACGGCGACCGAAGCTGGCGGCGTGGATTTGACCGGATCCTGCCGGGGATAGTCGAAAGGCGTCTGGGCGCGGGCGGACACCTTGCCGCCGCCGTCCACCAGATCGGCGCGGACCTCGTAGTGGCCAGGCGACATGCCTCGCTCCACCCGCAGGGTCCAGGAGCCGTCTGCGGCGGTCCGCACATCCGCCACGAAGGCTTCGTTCAGGTAAAGGCGCACAATGGCGGCGGGCGGGCCCATGCCGGAGACGAAAAAGGCGCCTTCATCGCCGGCCTCGACGCTGCGCACCACGACCCCGCCCTGCACAGGCGCGGCTGCGGACGCGCCATCGGTGAAGACCCGGGTGGGCTTGTCAGCCTCGATGACCGTCGCCAGCGTCTTTTCCGACAGCTTGCCGGGCACAGAAACAGCCAGATTGGCCAAAGCCTCCAGCTTGCCGGACCCCACGCGCAGATTGAGCAGATGATCCCCGGGACGCAAGGCGGGTGGGATCCGGACGAACTCGCCATTCGCGTCCGAATCGGTCTCCGTCAGAACGCGCGGCCCCTCGCTCAGCACAACCCGCGATTGCGGCGCGCCCCGGCCCGCGATCACCATGTCGCCGGTCGGTTCGACCCGCACGGCGTCGAAGCTGGGCTGAATGGGCGCCGCCACAGGCTCGGGCGCGGCAACCGCAGGCTCGGGCGGCGGCAGGGGCGCGGTTTCTGCAACAACCGCAGGCGCTTGCTCCACGGCGGCTTCGGCCGCGGGCGGAGCGCTGGAAGCAGACGGAAGCGGCTCCATCGGCGCCGCCCGCTGGATCGCAGGCGGGGGCGACACGACCGCCCGCCAGCCGACAACCGCGACCGCAGCGGTGCCCACAACCGCCGCCACCATCATCATAACGACCCGCGAACCCGACATTCAGCCGCGCCTTTCAATGACCTTGTGTTACCCTAGCCTCAATCTCGACAAGGCGCCACCATACGAGAATCAGCCAGGCTCTCGACGAAGACAGGACGGCTTTATGACTATCGCTCGTTTGCGAAACGTTTGTGTTTACTGCGGCTCCGCCTCGGGCGACGATCCGCGCTACGCCGCAGCGGCTAAAGCCCTCGGCCTCGCCCTTGCGCAGGCCGACCTTGGACTTGTCTATGGCGGCGGCGACAATGGGCTCATGGGCGTGGTGGCGCGCACGGTTCTGGAAGCGGGCGGACGGGTCACCGGCATCATCCCCGACTTTCTCGAAAAGCGGGAATCGATGCTGCGAGACGCGCAGGATCTGGTGATCGTGCCCGACATGCACACCCGCAAGCGCCTGATGTTTGAGCGCGCCGACGCTTTCGTGGCTTTGCCCGGCGGGGTGGGCACTTTGGAGGAACTGGTCGAACAATTGACCTGGGTTCAGCTGGGGCGTCACCGCAAGCCCGTGCTGATCGCCGACGTCGGCGGCTTCTGGCGGCCCCTCCTCGCGCTCTTCGCCCATATGAGAGACAGCGGATTCATTCGGCGAGAGTCCGAAGTCCATTATCTGGTGAGTGAAAAGATCGAGGATATTGTTCCGATGTTGACGAAAGCCTTCGAATTCACCGCCCGCGACGGCGCCGCATTGCAGCAACTCGACAATCGCCTGTGAGTAAGATCAAAGCTGGATTTGCATCTGCTGGCCTTATGCTCTTAGGTTGAGAAAGAGTTAAAGGAGGCCATCATGAAACTCGTGCGTATCGTCGCCATTACGGCGGCAGTCTTGTCCAGCTGCATTGCCGCTTCAGCCCAACAGGCCGCCCCCGCGAAGGCCAAGCCGGCCGCAAAGTCGGCGCTCGCCGATGTGCTGGTCGACAACCGTCGTGAGGCCACCTTGCTGGAACTCACCCTCAAGCCCAAGGCGAAGGGCGCGGAAGACATCGTGCTCGCCAAGGATCTTGGTCCCGGCACGAAGCTGAACGCCAAACTGCCGCCCAAGTCCGGCTGCGTGTTCGACGTGGCTGGCTCCTTCGATGACGAGTCCACCCTCGAAGTCGCGGGCGTGAACCTGTGCAAGGACAAGCGCCTCACCCTCGTCGAATAATCGCGAGCGCTGAAAGGGCGAGGCGCTGGTTGCGCCTCGTTCACGCCCCCGCTTTGAACAGCTTGTAAACGATCGCGTCCGTCAAGGCCTGAAACGAGGCGTCGATGATATTGGCCGAGACCCCTACGGTCGACCAGCGCGCGCCAGCCTCGTCGCCAAATTCGATCAGCACGCGCGTCACGGCGTCGGTGCCGCCCTGGAACACCCGCACGCGATAGTCGAGCAATTCCAGATCGCCGATATAGCGCTGATATTTTCCCAGATCTTTTCGCAGGGCGAGATCCAGCGCATTCACCGGGCCATTGCCCTCGGCGGCTGAGATGAACTCCTCGCCATCGACGATCACCTTCACAATCGCTTCCGAAACCGTCGTCAATTCGCCCAGCGCATTGTGACGACGTTCCACATTGACGCGAAAACGCTCCACCTGAAAATAATCCGGCGTCTCGCCAAGGATGCGCCGCGCCAGCAATTCGAAAGAAGCGTCGGCGCCTTCATAGGCGTAGCCCAGCGCCTCCTTCTCCTTCACCTCGTCGAGCAGACGACCCACGCGCGGATCATCTTTCGCCACGACGACGCCGATGCGCTCCAGCTCCGACAGAATGTTCGACTTGCCCGCCTGATCGGAGACCAGCACCTTGCGCACATTGCCCACCAGCGCAGGGTCCACATGCTCATAGGTGCGTGGATCCTTCAGCACGGCGGAGGCATGGATGCCCGCCTTGGTGGCGAAGGCCGAGGCGCCCACATAGGGCGCATGGCGATCCGGCGCCTGATTGAGCAATTCATCGAGCGTATGGCTGATCTTGGTGATGACCGCGAGCTTGTCGGCGCTGACGCCAATCTCGAAATGATCGGCGTAATCGCTCTTGAGCAGAAGCGTGGGGATCAGCGAGATGAGATTGGCGTTGCCGCAACGTTCCCCCAATCCGTTCAGCGTGCCCTGAATATGCCGCGCGCCCGCGCGCACCGCCGCCAGCGAATTAGCGACCGCGTTCTCGGTATCGTTATGGGCGTGGATGCCCAGATGCGAGCCCGGCACATGCTTGGCCACCTCGCCCACGATACGCTCGATCTCGTGCGGCAAGGTTCCGCCATTGGTGTCGCAGAGCACCACCCAGCGCGCGCCTGATTCATGGGCGGTCTGCGCGCATTGCAGCGCATAGGCGGGATTGGCCTTGTAGCCGTCGAAGAAATGCTCGCAATCGAGGATCGCCTCGCGCCCATGCTGGCGCACCAGCTTGATGGAGTCGGCGATGCCGTCGAGGTTTTCATCAAGCGTGCAGCCCAGCGCCACATGCACCTGATAATCCCAGGCCTTGGCGACGAAGGTGATCACATCCGCATCGGCGTCCAGCAGGCCCGCGACGCCCGGATCATTGGCCGCCGAACGGCCCGCGCGTTTGGTCATGCCGAAAGCGGCGAAGCGCGCCTTTGCGGTCGGCTTCTTGCGAAAGAATTCGGTGTCGAGCGGATTGGCGCCGGGATAGCCGCCCTCCACATAATCAATGCCCAGATCATCGAGCACGCGGGCGATCTTGCGCTTGTCCTCGAGCGAGAAATCCACGCCCGTGGTCTGCGCGCCATCGCGCAGCGTGGTGTCGAAAAGGTAAAGACGTTCACGCATCATGTCAGTGAGACCTTGTGGATCATGGCGCTGCGGCCAGCGTCTTGCGCATGGTTGTGTTGGCCAGCCATTCGTCGCCGACCGTCAAGGTGCTGCGCATCTGGGCGACATAGCCGCGCTTCTCGAAGAACGGCACGGCGTTGTCGCTAACCTCGCTGGTCATCTGCGCCGCGCCGCGCGCGCCGCCGAGCTTTTCCAGCGCATCGGCCAACATGCCGCCAAGCCCCTGCCCGGCATAGTCGGGATGGACATAGAGCAGATCGAGCTTGTCGGCGCCCGCCAGACTGGCGAAACCGACCGGCCCGCCATCGGCGAGCACGACGATGGTCAGACCGCCCGCAAGCCGTTTGGTGAATTTAGCCATATCATCTGCGGTGGAGGCCCAGGCGGCGCGCTGGTCGGGGCTGTAATCATCTTCCGCCAGCACCTCGATGCTTTCCTGAAAGATGAGCGCCAGCAACGGCGCGTCGGCGGGAAGGTAGGGACGCAAGGTCGCTTTCATCGTTTCGCCTCCCAGGTGGTGCGCATTTCGCCGGTGGCGGGATCTTTCGCGTCCTTCAACGCGACCCCCTTGGCGGCGAGTTCGTCGCGAATGCGGTCGGACTCGGCCCAGTTCTTCGCGGCGCGGGCGGCGAGGCGCGCTTCGATCAACGCTTCGATGGCTTGCGGCGCAATGGCGAGATCGGCCTGACGCAGCGCGTTCCAGTCAGCGGGCGACATCTGCAACAGGCCCAGCAGGCGGGCGGAGGCGCGGGCCTGCGCGGGGTTCTCGCCCACCATGGTGAACAGTTCGGCTATGGCGCCGGGCGTGTTGAGATCGTCCTGCAACGCGGCCATGAAGGCCTCGCCGGGTTGCGCGCCATCCTCGGGCAGGTTTTCCAGCGCGCCATACCAGCGGTCGAGCGTCTTTTCCGCCTCCTCCAGCGCCTTCACGGTCCAGTCGATGGGCTGGCGGTAGTGGGTGCGCAGCATGGCGAGGCGCAGCGCTTCGCCGGTCCATTTGCGTCCGCCGAAATGGCCGGTGTGCAGCAACTCGTTGATGGTGATGAAATTGCCGAGGCTCTTCGACATCTTCTCGCCCTCGACCTGCAAGAAACCGTTGTGCATCCACACATTGGCCATGCGCGGGGCGTTGAGCGCGCAGCAGGTCTGGGCGATTTCGTTTTCATGATGCGGGAACACGAGGTCGATGCCGCCGCCATGAATGTCGAACACATTGGCCTCCGCCGCCTCGCAGGCGATCTTGCCCGCGAAATCGCTGATCAGCCGTTTCCACGACATGGCCGAGCATTCGATATGCCAGCCGGGACGGCCGGGCGTCGCGACGCCGCACGGCGAGGGCCAGCCGGGCTCGCCAGCTTTCGAGGGTTTCCACAGCACAAAGTCGGTCGGTTCGCGCTTGTAGGGCGCCACATCGACGCGGGCGCCCGCGATCATCTCGTCGAGCGAGCGATTGGCCAGCGCGCCATAGCGCGGCCAGCCGCCCTTGGCGGCGTCCATCGCGGCGGGCGAGAACAGCACATGCTCTTCCGCCACATAGGCGAAGCCTTTGGCGACCAGCCGCTCGATCAGATCCACCATTTCGACGATATGTTCGGTGGCGCGGGGCTGCATGTCCGGATCAAGGCAGCCAAGCGCCTTCACATCGCTCTGAAAGATCGCGTTGGTCCCTTCGGTCAGCTCGCGAATGGTGATCCCGCGCTCGGCGGCGCGCGCGTTGATCTTGTCGTCCACGTCCGTGATGTTGCGCACATAGGTGACGGCCTCCTCGCCATGAAGCTGGCGCAGCAGGCGATAGAGCACGTCGAAAACGATGATGGGGCGAGCGTTGCCGATATGGGCGAGGTCATAGACCGTGGGGCCGCAGACATACATGCGCACATGGGCGGGATCGATGGGGCGGAAAGCCTCCTTCGACCGGGTCAAGGTATTGTAAAGGCGTAAAGACATGTCGTCTCCGAGCCCCGCTGGCTCGGTTGCTGCTTGCGTGGGGACAAGTCGGCGCCGGCCAGCGAGATCGCTAGCTGATAATGAGGGTCCGGCAGGGGCGGAACTGGCGCGTCATGGGCTGAGACAATGAGGCAGGGGCGAGGCGACGTCAAGGGTGGGGGCTAGAGGTCAGGGCAATCGCTTGAAAGCTTGAGCGGGATTCCCTTGGGGGTGACTGCGTGATTCATAGGAGACCTCGAATCAGCGAGGTCTCCCATGTCGAAAGCGGCGCTGCTTGATCATTTCTCCGCCCTGAAAGACCCTCGGC
>CAIUWR010000059.1 GCA_903902915.1 uncultured Hyphomicrobiales bacterium
GCCGAGGGTCTTTCAGGGCGGAGAAATGATCAAGCAGCGCCGCTTTCGACATGGGAGACCTCGCTGATTCGAGGTCTCCTATGAATCACGCAGTCACCCCCAAGGGAATCCCGCTCAAGCTTTCAAGCGATTGCCCTGACCCCAACCGCTGCAATTCCGCGATAAAGGCCCGCCTCGCCTCGGGCGGCTTGACGCCGCGCGGACCGAAGACGTCGCGCTCGAGAAAAAAGCCCGTCAGCGCGAAACCCGCCAGCACGTCGGCGTGGGAGGCGCCTGCTTCCAGTCGGGTAGCCGCGAGAAAATCCGGCAGGGGCAGCAGACGGTCGCGCCACGGCTCTCCCGCCGCGCGGCAAACTGCGCGGCCTGATTTCGGGGAGACGTAGATCAGGTCGTCCTTCACCCCGCTCGCCGCGCATTCGGTGAGATCGAGGCCGAAACCAAGTTCGCTCAGCACGGCGAGTTCAAGCCGCACCATGAGGGCTGGTCCCATGGCGGGATCGTCCAGGTGGCTCGCGATGATCTCGGCGGTCTCGAAGAGCGCTGGCAAGGGATCGCGCTCGGGCAGCAGCCGCAGCAGCGCGCCCAGCAGATTGACGCCCTGCAAGGCCAGCCCCGACCCCATGATGGCCGCCGCCCGCGTGCGGATCGGCTCCACCGTCAATGTCCCCATCTGCTCTTCAATACGGGCGCGCCAGACGCAGGCCACGCTATTGCCCGGTTGCAGCACCGGCTGCATGCGCTGCGAGCGTCCGCCCCGCACCATGCCCAGATGGCGCCCATGGTCGCGCGTCATCACCTCGACGATGGCGGCGCTTTCGCCGTGTCGCCGGATGCCGATGATGAGGCCCTCGTCGCGCCATTCCATGGTTGAATTATCGCGCCTGCGTCGTTCGGCTCAAGGCCAGGGCCACGGCCTGAACGCCAACCATCAAGAGACCACAGAACAAGGCGACGCCGACCCAGCCATGGGACGCCCAGAAAACGCCGCCAAGGCTGCCCGCGATTCCGCCGCCGATATAATAGAGCAGCAAATAGAGCGAGGAAGCCTGCGCCTTGTCGGCCGACGCGGCGGCGGGCGCCCAGCCTGCGCATATCGCGTGCGCGCCGAAGAAGCTGAAGGTCAGCAAGGACAGGCCAGCGACGATCATGACGAAGGAATCCGGCGTCATGAGCGCGAGCCCCGCCAGCATGGCCAGCGAACAGCCCACCAGCACCGGCCCCCTGCCCCGCCGCGAGGCCAGCGCCCCCAGCCAGGCCGAGCCGAGCGAGCCCAGCGGATAGGTCAGGAAGACCAGTCCCGCCAATCCCGGACTGAGGCTGAAAGGCGCCGCTTCAAGGCGAAAACCAAGATAGTTGTAGAGGGTCATGAAACTGCCCAGCAGGCAGAATCCCGCCAGCACCAGCAGCGAGATGGCGGGCGTCTTGAGAAGGCGCAGCATGGAGCGGCTGAGCCCGCTGAAGCGCAGCTCGCGCGCCCTGAAATGGCGCGAGGGCGGCAGCAGTCGCCAGAAAAAAACCGCCGAGATCAGACCCATGATCCCGATGCCCGCCATGGCGAGGCGCCAGGAGCCATGGCCCGCGCCGACATCGGACCCCAGCGCCGCCGCCAGCCGCCCCGACATGCCGCCCAGCGCACTGCCGCCGATGTAGAGGCCCACAGCCGCAGGTACCGCCTTGGGGGACATCTCCTCGCCCAGATAGGCCAGCGTCACCGCAGGCGCGCCGCTGAGGGCGAGGCCCGCCAGCGCTCGCAGCCACAGCACCGAGTCCCAACCGGGCGCGGCCCAGAGCGCCAGCGTCAGCGCCGAGGATGCGACGAGCGCGCCCAGCATCATCGCCTTGCGGCCCAAAGCCTCGGAGATCGAACTGGCGAAGAGCATGGACACAGCCATGACGACGGCGGTGATCGACACGGCGATGGAGCTTTGCGCGGGCGAAACGCCAAATTCCGCCACGAACAGCGGCAGCACCGGCTGCGGGCAATAGAGAATGGCGAAAATGGCGAAGCCGCAGAAAAAGACCGCGACATTGGTGCGCCGGAATTCGGGCGTCCCCGCCTCGATCCGCGCATTATGCGCAGGTACTACGAACCCGTCGCGCGCGTCGGCTCTGGCCTCATCCATATCCGATCCTTTTCCACGCGCCGGAGCGGCGTTCCCGCCACCCCTACCGGAGTCGCGCAGCCGAGTCTTCCGCTCGACGCCTTCGAGGACGACTTACAGATCGCCGAGCTTCAACTCGGACGAATAGGCGAGGTCTTCCACTTCCTTGGTCACCGCCTGTCCGCAGATCACCCGACCCTTGAGCGGATCGAAGGTGAGCGTGGGAGAGCCATAGAGCAGCCAGCCCTTGCTCAGCGCCTCGCTCACCTTGTGGCAGAAGGCGGAATCGTCCGGCCCGGTGAGGTAGCGGTAAACCGTGGTGCGCCTGGACATGGAGAGGGGCGATTGGGACATGGGGGCTCCACGCTTCAGTTCTTGGGGAATTCCAGACCCATTTCGCGATAACGCTCGGGATCGTCGATCCAGTTTTCGCGCACCTTCACGAAGAGGAACAGATGGATCTTCGTCTCGGCGGCTTCCGCGATATCCTTGCGGGCGGACATGCCGATGGACTTCAGCATCTGCCCCTGTTCGCCGATGACGATCTTCTTGTGGGCGTCGCGCGTCACATAGATCGTCTGTTCGAGCCGGGCGGAGCCGTCGGGCATTTCCTTCCACTGCTCGGTCTCGACGGTGATCTGGTAGGGCAGCTCGTCATGCAGCCGCTCGAAGATCTTTTCGCGGGTGATTTCCGCCGCCAGCGAGCGCAGGGGCGCATCGGAGATCTGGTCTTCGGGATAGAGCCACGGTCCCTTGGGCATGAGTTCGCCGAGCTTGTGGCGGAAGAGTTCGACGCCATGCTGGCGCAGGGCGCTGATCATGAAGGTTTCGTCGAAGCGGACGATCTCGTTTATCGAGGCCGCGAGTTCGAGCAGCTTCTCCTTCTTCACCACATCGATTTTATTGATGACGAGGATCTTGGGTTTGCGCACATCCACGAGCTTGGCGAGAATGCCCGCCACTTCATCATCGACCCCGCGTCCGGCGTCGATCAGCAGCGCGACTGCGTCGGCGTCCCCAGCCCCGCTCCAGGCGGTCGTCACCATGGCGCGGTCGAGCCGCCGCTTGGGCGCGAAGATGCCGGGCGTATCGACGAAGATGATCTGCGCGTCCCCATCCAGCGCGATGCCGCGCACCAATGCGCGCGTCGTCTGCACCTTGCGCGAGACGATGGAGACCTTGGCCCCCACCAGCGCGTTGAGGAGGGTCGATTTTCCCGCGTTCGGCGCGCCGATCAGGGCGGCGAAGCCGCAGCGATGCTGCTGGTCGCTCATGACTCGAGTCCTTCTGTGAGAGGTGCTGTCGGCAAAACGCCTTCCCTTTCCAGAAAAGCACGGGCGACGGACTGTTCGGCCACCCGCTTGGAAGCGCCCGTGGCGCTTATGAGTTCGAAACCTTCGACGACGACGCCGATGATGAAGAGCGGCGCATGGGCCGGCCCGGAGCGCCCGACTTCACGATAGACGGGCGCTGGCAAGCCTCGGCCCTGCGCCCATTCCTGTAAAGAGGTTTTGGCGTCCTGCAAGGGGCGCTTCGGCTCGGCCATGCGTTTGGAGAAGCTGCGCACCACCAGATCGCGCGCCGCCTCATAGCCTGCGTCCAGATAGACCGCGCCGATGATCGCCTCGCAAGCATCCCCAAGGATCGCCGTCTTCTGACGCCCGCCGGTGGCGGACTCGCCCGCGCCCAGACGCAGATGCGGACCAACATCCCAGTCGCGCGCCACCTCGGCGCAGGTCTCCTTGCGCACCAGCGCGGCGAGGCGCCGCGAAAGGTCGCCCTCCTCGGAGGCCGGAAACAGCTCGTAAAGCATGGCGGCCACCGCCAAGCCGAGCACACGGTCGCCCAGAAACTCAAGTCGCTGGTAGCTTTCGGTGCGCTTCTGGATGGCGCTGACATGGGTCAGCGCGTGTTTCAGCAGGTCGCGCTTGACGAAGATATGGCCGATTGCGACTTCAAGCGCCTCGACCGGCGGCTTTGGCCCCCTCGCCATCTATCGCACCGGCTGGAAAAGCCTGCTCCAACGGATCGCGGTGGGCCATTTCCAGACCTGCCAGCCATCCACGCCCTCATCGAGCGAGAAGAAGATCACCTCGGCGCGGCCGACGAAATTCTCGAAGGGAACATAGCCGACGCCGCCCTGCTCGGGAGGCACGCGCGAATCGGTGGAATTGTCCCGATTGTCGCCCATCATGAAGTAATTGCCGGGCGGCACTTCATAGACGCCGGTGTTGTCATAGAAGCCCGTATCCCCATCACGCTCGATGATGAGATGGGACACGCCGCCGGGCAGCGTCTCCTTGTAGGTCGGCACTTCGGTCTGACGACCATATGCGTCCGTGGTTGTGATCTTCTGAACGGGCTCGCGCTCGACCTTCTGTCCATTGATGATGAGCCGCCCCTCGATCATCTGGATCTTGTCGCCCGGCAGGCCGATCACGCGCTTGATGTAATCGGTCTGACCATCGCGCGGCAGTTTGAACACCGCCACATCGCCGCGTTTGGGCTCGGAGGCGAGGATTCTGCCAGAAAAGAGATCCGGCGCGAAAGGCAGCGAAAAGCGCGAATAGCCGTAGGAATATTTCGAGACGAACAGATAATCGCCAATCAGCAGAGTGGGGATCAGCGAGCCCGAGGGAATGTTGAAGGGCTGGAACAGAACCGTGCGCACCACCAAAGCAATCAACAAAGCCTGAACGATGACCTTCACGGTCTCGCCAAACCCGCCTTCTTCAGCTTGCTTTTTGGCCTTTAGCTCTACCGGTTCGCTCATCAAAGTTCCTCGAAGTCGCGCCCACCTCAACGGCCCCGATCAGGGCTGCGCGCGGGCGGGACGTCAGCCGCTTCATGGCGGATATACAGGCGGGCGCTCACGGGCGCAAACGGCGCAGCGGGAGATTGGCCAGTCCGTCGCAAAAACATCCGTCTCAACTTGACCTCACCCGGGGAAACGGCCGGACCATACCGCGATTTTCATCGCCCGCAGGCCACATTGACCCCAGTGTTACCAGGTACTACCATCAGTCAATTGCTCCTCCCCGAGAGAACAGGCTGATGACCGTCAAATCCTCGATCTCGCTCACCGATGAACAACACGCTTTCGCAAGAAGCCTGGTCGACGCCGGGCGCTTCCCAAGCGTCAGCTCCGTGTTGCAGCAAGGCGTCGACTTGTTGCGCAGGCAGATGGAAGACGAAGCGCTGGAGCGTGCGGCTCTTGTCGAAGTCATGGCGCAGCGGCGTTCCGGCGCTTTCGTGTCAGGATCCGAGTTGGACGCCAGATTGATGCGGATGCTGAATAAGAAGCGCCAGGCCCATGCCGTTCGCGATTGAGTTTTCGGCCCGGTCCGAACGCGACTTCGAGTTGATCTTCGACCATTTGTTCGAGAGCTATCAGAGTTTTGGAGAAAGCGTCGAGGAAGCGCTCGATCATGCCCACAGACGCATCCTCGACATCCGCAAGGCTGCCGACACACTCTCTTCTTTCCCCATTCGCGGCACGGTGCGCGACGATATCCTGCCCGGGCTTCGCTATCTGAGCATTGATCGAGCGATCTACTGGTTTGACGTGGATGAAGCCGCCGGGAAAGTCCGCATCCTCGCCGTCTTTTTTGGCGGGCAAGACCATGTTCGGCACATGCTGGTTCGTTTGCTTGGGAGGGACGAGCGGGCTTCAAACGATGGTTAAATCAATGGCCGGTTCGAAATTATCATACCGCGGCGACGGGCGACGCCTCGATGATCACATAAGCCATGGCCATCGGAAACTCGTCCGTAATGCTGAGGTGGATCACCGCCTCGCATCCCGCAGGGATCAGCTGAGCCAACTTCTCCGCAGCGCCACCTGTCAGCTTCATCGTGGGCTTGCCCGAGGGCAGGTTCACCACGCCCATGTCACGCCAGAAGACGCCTTGGCTCAGGCCTGTCCCCAGCGCCTTGGCGCAGGCCTCCTTGGCGGCGAAGCGCTTGGCGTAGGAGGCGGCGCGCTGGGCGCGACCTTCGGACTTGCGCTGTTCCAGCGGCGTGAAGCAGCGCTGGATGAAGCGGTCCCCATAGCGGGCCAGCGTCTCCTCGACCCGGGATATGTTGCAAAGGTCGGAGCCGACGCCGATGATCATGACGCTTGCCCGCGTCCCTCGTCCATGGCCTGGCGCATGCGGCGGATGGCTTCGGTCAAACCCACGAAGATGGCCTCGCCTATCAGGAAATGGCCGATATTCAGCTCCACGATCTGCGGGAGGGAGGCGATCCTGAACGCTGTGTCATAGTCGAGCCCATGGCCCGCGTGACACTCGACGCCGAGTTCCTGCGCTCTTGCGGCGGCGACGCGGATGCGGCCGAATTCGTGGTCGGCCTTGTCCATCTCGCCATGAGCGATGGCGTCGCACCAGGCGCCCGTATGCAGCTCAACGACGGGCGCGCCAATGGAGCGGGCGGCGTCCAGCGCATCCAGCGACGGCTCGATGAACAGGGAGACGCGCACGCCCGCCCGGTCCAGCTCGGCGGCGATGATCTTGAGGCGGTCATGGCCGCCGCGCACGTCGAGCCCGCCTTCAGTGGTGCGTTCGCTGCGCTTCTCGGGCACGAGGCAACAGGCGTGTGGGCGGGTGTGCAGCGCTATGCCCACCATTTCGTCGGTGGCCGCCATTTCGAAATTCAGCGGCTTGCTGATCTCGCGGCGCAGGCGCGCCATGTCCTCGTCGCGAATGTGGCGGCGGTCTTCGCGCAGATGGGCGGTAATGCCGTCAGCGCCCGCCTCGATGGCGAGCAGCGCGGCGCGCACGGGATCGGGCACGGCCCCGCCGCGCGCGTTGCGCACCGTCGCCACATGGTCGATGTTGACGCCCAGCCGCAGCCGTGGAGGCGCCTGGGCGCTCATGCCGCGAGGCCCCGGCTGCCCGGCTTGATGGCTGGCAAAGCGGCGAGTTCGGGCGGCAGATCGTCCGCCGCATAATCGGGAATGACCAGCGAGGCCAGCGCCACGCGCGGCACGCCGCCAAGATCAGCTTTGCCGCCGGACCGGTCGATCAGGCAGGCCGCGCCCACCAGATGGCCGGGATGGACGCGCAGCGCCTCCACCGTCTCGCGCAGGGACAGGCCCGTGGTGATGATGTCCTCGATCACCAGCACCCGATCCTCAGGCCCGATCTCAAAACCACGGCGCAGGGCGAACTTGCCGTTCTCCCGCTCCACGAAAATGGCGCGGGCGCCCAGATGCCGGGCCGTCTCATAGCCCGGCACGATGCCGCCAACCGCTGGCGAGACCACCACGTCGATCCGGCCGAAGGCCTCTTTCAGCTTGACCGCGAGCGCCTTGCAGAGCCGCTCGGTGCGGGCGGGATCCTGAAAGACGAACATCTTTTGCAGGAACACCGGACTGCGGCGGCCCGAGGTCAAAATGAAATGGCCGGTGAGCAGCGCGCCAGCCGCACGGAATTCGTCGAGCACTTCGTCCTGGGTCATGGTCGTCATTCCTGCTTGTCGGTCCCATTTAAGGCCGCCAGCGAGGCCGCACAAGGGATTGTGGTCCCCTACTCCGCCGCTGCGGCGATTTCGCCCGTACCAAGCTGCACTTCCAGCAACCGACGATAAACTCCGTTGGGACGGGCGAGCAGCTGCGCGTGGGTTCCATCCTCCACCACCGCGCCATGATCGAAGACGAGGATTCGGTCGAGCCGCTGAATGGTTGAAAGCCTGTGCGCCACCACGATGGTCGTGCGCCCAGCGGACAACCGCTCGATGGCCTGCCGGATATACCGCTCCGAAATGCTGTCGAGGCTGGAGGTCGCCTCGTCGAGCACAAGGATGGGCGTATTGGCGAGAATGGCGCGGGCGATGGCGACCCGCTGGCGCTCGCCGCCCGAAAGCTTGATGCCCCGCTCGCCCACCAAAGTGTCATAGCCCTTGGAGAGCCCCTCGATGAACTCCGCCGCATGGGCGAGGCGCGCAGCTTCGCTGATTTCGGCGATGGTCACGCCGGGACGACCATAGGCGATGTTCTCCGCCAATGAGCGGTGGAACAGGATGGGGTCTTGCGGCACCAGCCCCACAGCCTCGCGCAAGGAGGCCTGGGTGACGGCGGATATGTCCTGCCCGTCAATGGAGATGCGGCCGCTCTCGAGGTCATAGAGCCGCTGAATCAGCTTCACGAAGGTGGATTTGCCTGAGCCCGAATGGCCCACGAGGCCGACCCTTTGCCCGGCGGGTATCTCCAGCGAGAAATGTTCGAACACCGGCCCCCGCGCGCCCTTGTAGCGAAAGGTGACGTCGTTGAATGAAATCGCGCCCCGCGCCACCGCCAGAGGCTTCGCGCCGGGCTTGTCGGCCACGTCGATGTCGGCGTCGCGAAAATCCAGCACATCGTCCATATCGTTGATGGTGCGCTGGATCTGGCGCACGTTCTGCGCGATGTCGCGCAGATAGCCGGTGATGAGGAACTGCGTGGCGATGAGGCTGGCGATGTCGCCGGGCGTCGCAAGGCCCCGGCTCCACAGGAACACCCCCGTGGTCAACATGACCGCCTGCAAAACGATCAGCATGAGCGCCTGCGCCAGGCCGGTCCAGGCGCCGCGATCCCAGGCGACGATGGAGCGCCGCGCCCAGGTGGCGGAGACCTGCGCAAACAGGCCATCCTCGCGGCCCTCCGCCGCGAAACTTTTCACCGTTGGATTGCCGGTGACCGAGTCCGCCAGCGTACCGCTCATTTTCGAATCCATCTCGCGAGCGGCGCGGTTGGCCGGGCTCACCCACAGGATCGACAGCGCGACGCTGACGCTGATGAAGACCACGATGCAGCCGCCCACCAGCGCGCCCAGCAACGGCCAGCGCAGGGTGAAAGTGACGGTGACGCCGATCACCACGATCAGGGCGGGCGCGAGATTGAAGGCCAGCGTGTCGGTAAACGTGTCGAACGAGTTCATGCCGCGCGTGATCTTGCGCACGGTGGCGCCCGCGAAACTGTTGGCGTGCCAGTCCGAGGAGAAGCGCTGCACCTTGGCGAAAGCGTCGCGCCCGATGGCGGTGATGGCGCGCGCGCTCATGCGATTGAGCAAAAAGGTCACGAGTTGCCGCGACACCTGAAACGTGGCGGCGAGCCCGATCAACAGTGCGAGCGCCCAAAGCGCAGGCGCAGGATCATCCCGCGAGCCGGACGCCACCGCGTCTACGAGGCGCCCCGAAGCGATAGGCACCGTGACATCGACGAGAGTGGACGCGATGCGCGCGACGACGAGCGTGCCGAACAGCGCGGGCGACAGCAGCCAGTAGTGCGTGACGAAGCGAAAGACCCTGCCGAAGCGGGGCTTTTTGCGCGGAATGGATTCGCCTTGGGCCACGATCAGCTAATGATGGCTCGCGCCGGGCGGCGTCTCGACGAAGAGCCGCACCCATTGCTCGGGCAAAGTGTGATGGGCGGCGATCTGCAAGGGGCTCAATCCTTCGCGATACATGCGCACCAGCGAGCGGCGCACCGCGATCGGCAGATCATTGATGCTGCCATAGGCCCCAGGCGCCGCAGCGCCAGCGACGGGAATCCGAGCCGCTTCGATCAAGCTCTTCATGGATGTCGTCCGTTTGATCATTGCGGAAGTTTAGGCGCACGGGGCGAAAACATCTACGGAAATGTCTCCCGCCAAGGGCTCGTGCACATGTTTCGCACCAGCGCGCCGCCAAGCTTCGGCGGGCGGCAAGCTTGACACTTCCGCTTCTTTTCCATGACACTCGCATGACTTTTGCGGTCAAATCCGGGAGGGGCGCATGCCGAAAGCCTATTGGGTCAGTTGCTACCATTCCATTTCCGACGAACGCAAGCTTGCGGCCTATGCGGCCCTCGCCGGTCCGGCGATCACCGCAGGCGGCGGGCGCTTTCTGGCGCGCGGCATCCCGGCCCTGACCTATGAACACGGCCTCAAGCAGCGCACGGTCATCATCGAGTTCGACAGCGTCGAGACCGCGCAAAGGGTGCATGACAGCGAGGGCTATCAAGCCGCGCTCGAAGCCCTCGGCGATGGCGCCGTGCGCGATCTGCGGATTGTCGACGGCGTGGCGTAAGGCTCTGAGCGCGCGTCTTGTTCAATCGTTAAGGCGGGGCATGGCAAACTATGTTCACGATGCTCCACCAACTGACTGAAAGCGCTGATCATGTGCCGATGGGTCGCCTATTCCGGTCCGCGCCTGCCGCTTGAAGACGTCATCTTCAATCCGAAATATTCGCTGGTGCACCAGAGTTTTTCCGCACGCGAGTCCGTCGTCGCCACCAATGCGGATGGGTTTGGCGTCGCCTGGTATGGATCGCGGTCGGAGCCCGGACTGTTCAAGGACATCCTGCCCGCGTGGCATGACGAGAATCTGCGCTCGCTTTCAAGGCAGATCGAATCCCAACTCTTCTTCGCCCATGTGCGCGCCTCAACCGGCACGAGCGTCACGCGCGCCAACTGCCATCCCTTCACGTTCGGGAACTGGAGCTTCATGCACAATGGCAGGCTCGGCGGCTGGAGCGATCATCGGCGCGAAATGGAGGGGCTGATTGACGGCGCCTTCTACAAGGAGCGCACCGGCACGACCGATAGCGAGGCGCTGTTTCTCATCGCGCTGTCTCACGGGCTGCGCGAAGATCCACTTGCTGGCTTCACGAAGGCGCTTTCGAGCATCCTGCGCATTCAGGCGGCGGCAGGCGCCGCGGAGCCCACCCGCATATCGGCCGCCCTGAGCGATGGGACCAGCATCTGGGCCTTGCGATATTCGAGCGATGGCCAATCGCCCAGCATGTATGTCGGCGCGCCGTTCGAGGGACCGCAAGGCGCCGACAAGGCCTATGTGACCACCATCGCCTCAGAGCCCTTCGACAACGAAGCCGACCACTGGCGCGCAGTTGAGGAAGGATGCTTCCTCCATATTGAAAATGGCGCCGTCACGCAGACGAAAATTTATTTGTAGATCGCCGCATGTCCGCGCCCATTGGCTGGAACGAGCGCCGCTACTCAGGCCCGTAGTCCAGCACCAGCCCCAACGGCTTGCCATGGGGCGTTGGAGGAAACGGCGAGGCCATGCGAACCGCAGACAGCGCGGCAAAATCGAGGATCGGCACA
This sequence comes from uncultured Hyphomicrobiales bacterium, assembly GCA_903902915.1. Lineage (GTDB taxonomy): Bacteria > Pseudomonadota > Alphaproteobacteria > Rhizobiales > Beijerinckiaceae > Terripilifer. The sequence continues at coordinate 11,186 of CAIUWR010000059.1, forward strand.
CCACTTGAGCGCGTGACGGCGGACGCCGCCAAACGGCCGTTGCCATCCACGACAAACTCGATCCGCACGGGCCTTCGCCTTGATGCCGTCGGCAGCCCTGGGGGCAGACGCACAAGCGGCACGATCATCCCATAAAGCGTTGACGTATAAGTCGCCTCCGCATTTCCCGAGAGCGCGCGCGAAGCCTTGGCGCCGCCCTCAAATTCCATTTTCGGCAAAGGCGCGAAAAAGGCGAACCTGTTCGCCGCCGGAGTTTCCGGCTTCGCCTCGCTTTCAGGCTCCCGTTCGGCGGGGTCGGCTGTTTCATCCGGAGCCGCCTGCGCGCGCACAGGAACGCCTTGCGGATCGGGCGGCGCGTTCTCGGGCGGGGCGGGTTCGGCGAGAGGCGGTTGCGCCGCAGGCTTCGCCGGCTCGGCAACGGGCGTTAGCGTTGGCGTGGGCGTCGGCGTTGGCGTGGGCGTGGGCTTGGCAGCTTCTTCGACCGGCTTCTCCGGCTCAGGCGTCGGCGCCGCCTGCGGCGCGCCAAGGATCGGCTGCGTCGCAGAGGCGTCGCCGATAGTCAATTCCGTATCATTTTGCGTCGACTTCGGCGCATCGGTGGCTGGCGGCTCGTCGAGCGGAACCGTAGGCGGCATCTCCACCTTTTCTTCGTCCGGCTCCTTTGACGCCTCCTCCTGCTTTTGCTCGGCTGGGGGAGGCTCCTTTTTCGCCTCGGGGGCGGGTTCCGGGGGCTTTTCCTCTTGGGGCTTTTCCTCTTGGGGCTTTTCCGGGGGCTTTTCCTGGGGCGCAGGATCAGGCGCAGGCGGCTCCACAACCAGCTCGACGGTGACCGGTTCGGACTCCGGCGGCGGCGACCAGAACATTTCCCATAGAAAACCCGCGCCAATCAGACTGGCGTGCAACAGCAGGGCGAATCCCAGAAAAACCAAAGCGCGCAAAGCGCCTCCCACGCGCCCGCGCCCCGAAGCCGGCCCGAGGCGTCGATCCGGATCGCTCGCCCTCAACCCATTCAGCATAGGTCAAGCGCAAGCCAAGGTTGTGAAGACCCGCGTCTAGCCATTCACCCGCTCGACTTTGGAGACCACGCTTTTCGCCCTCAAATGACTGATGATGGCGTTCAGATGCTTCAGGTCGCGAACCTGAAGGTCAAGAACAATATCGCGGAAATCCGACGATCTGTTGACGAATTCGATGTGGTCGATATTGCCGCCCTCATCGCCGATGACTGTGGCGATGGAGCCAAGGGCGCCCGGTTCGTTCATGGCGTTGACGATGATCTGGGCGGGAAACAACTCGCCATTTTCGTCGAGATCCCACCGGACGTCGAGCCAGCGTTCGGGCTGATCGTCAAAGGCCGTCAGAGCCGGAGACTGGATGGGGTAGATCGTGATCCCCTCCCCCGGCGTCAGAATGCCGACAATCCGATCGCCGGGCACTGCGCCGCCATTGGGCGCAAAGCGCACCGGCAGATCGCCATTCAGGCCACGAATGGGAATGGCGTTGGAGGAGACCTCGTCAGCGCCGGGCACCTTGAACACAAGGCTCGCCGCCTTGCGCAGTCCAAACCAGCCCGGCTCTCCCTTGGCGGGCGTCGCCTGGGGGCGGCGCTCCTCGCGGAAATCCGGATGGACGGCCCGCACCACATCGCCAGAGAACATCTCGCCACGGCCCACCGCCGCCAGCACATCCTCGACGTTCTGGCGGGCGAGGCGCGGCAGCGCGGCCTTCAACCTGTCTTCGGAGAAAGCCTTGCCCGCCCGCTCGAAAGCGCGCAGCACGATCTGACGGCCGAGCCCCGCATATTGCTTGCGCACGGCGTCTCGCGTCGCCCGGCGAATGGCGGCCCGCGCCTTGCCCGTCACGACAAGCGACTCCCAGGCGGCCGGGGGCGCCTGTCCGTCGGCCCGCGTCACCTCGACTTCGTCGCCATTCTGTAATTCCGAGAGCAGCGGCGCGATGCGGCCGTTGATCTTGCAGCCGATGGCGCCGTTGCCAAGCTCCGTATGCACCGCATAGGCGAAGTCGATGGGGGTCGCTCCGCGCGGCAGCGCGATGAGCCGCCCCTTGGGGGTGAAGCAGAAGACCTGATCATGGAACAGCTCAAGCTTGGTATGCTCGAGAAACTCTTCGGGACTGTCCCCTTCGGCCAAAAGCTCGATGGTGCGGCGCAGCCAGTTATAGGCGCGACTTTCGTGGGTCAGCTTGTCCGGATCGCCGACGCGGCCATCCTTGTAGAGCGCATGGGCCGCGATGCCATATTCGGCGATGTCATGCATGTCGCGTGTGCGCACCTGAAGCTCGACGCGCTGGCGCCCCGGGCCGACCACGGTGGTGTGGATGGAGCGGTAATCGTTCTGCTTCGGGGTCGAAATATAGTCTTTGAAGCGGCCCGGCACGGTCGGCCATTTCATGTGCACGACGCCCAGCGCCCGATAACAATCCTCCACATCCTTCACCACGATGCGAAAGCCGAAGATGTCGGAGAGCTGCTCGAAGGCGATCGACTTGTGCTCCATCTTGCGGAACACCGAATAAGGCGCCTTCTGTCGACCCTTGACCTCAGCTCCAATGCCCCGTCTGGCCAACTGCTCGGTCAACTCCCCTTCGATGTCGGAGATGAGTTTGCCATTGTTGGCCTTGAGATCGGCCAGCCGCGCCTCGATCATGGCGTCGGCTTCGGGCATGAGGGTCTTGAAGGCCAGATCCTCCAGCTCGTCGCGCATGTGCTGCATGCCCATGCGTCCGGCCAGCGGCGCGTAGATGTCCAGCGTCTCCTGCGCCACGCGCGCCCGCTTTTCAGGCGGCACGAAATGCAGGGTGCGCATATTGTGGAGACGGTCGGCGAGTTTGACGAGAAGCACACGCACATCGTCGGCGATGGCGAGGAGCAACTTGCGGAAATTTTCGGCCTGTTCGGCGCGCTTGGAGACAAGATCAAGCTTCTTGAGCTTGGTCAGCCCGTCCACAAGCCCGGCGATCTCGGCGCCGAAGAAGTGCTCGATCTCTTCCTTGGTCGAGGCGGTGTCCTCGATCGTGTCATGCAGGACCGCCGCCACGATGGTGGCGTCGTCCAGCTTCAGATCGGTGAGGATCGCCGCGACTTCGAGGGGATGGGAAAAATAGGGGTCGCCGGACGCCCGCTTTTGCAAGCCATGGGCCTTCATCGCATAGACATAGGCGCGATTCAGCAGATCCTCGTCGGCGCTCGGATTGTATTTCCGTACGCGATCAACGAGTTCGTACTGACGCATCATTTGCGAATCTGTCTCCGGGCGAGGCAAGCGGCGGACCGACGCGCTTGCGGGTCCGCCGACTATCTACGCAGTAGGCCTGCGAAACAAGCCCCCGGCTTGCGGCGCCGCCAAAGCAGCAATTACTCGCCGTCGTCCTCGGTCTCTGCGGGAGGCACCAGGCCTTCAAGGCCGCGCAGAAGATCTTCTTCGGTCATCCGGTCGAACTGCACGTCGGAGTGCGGCTGACCAAGAGCCTCGTTGACCGAGGAGAGAGCGGGCACAGCCTCCGCTTCGGGCTCGTCGACCTCGACGTTCTTTTGCAGCGAGTGGATGAGGTCTTCCATCAGATCGTCGGGCTGAAGCGTGGAATCGGCGATTTCACGCAGCGCCACGACGGGGTTCTTGTCGTTGTCGCGATCAATGGTGATCTGCGAGCCAGACGACAGCAGCCGCGCGCGATGGCTCGCCACGAGAACGAGTTCGAAACGATTCTCGACTTTGTCGATGCAATCTTCGACGGTGACGCGGGCCATGGGCGGCGATCCTGTTCAGCGAGCTTTCCGGGAAAGGTGGCCGATACACCCGCTGGCGGCCGAATGCAACCCCCGCCACGCCATTCGAATGCTCAAGCCCCCGTTAAACGGCCTTGACCTTTGCAAGAAAAACGTCATATACTCTCCTTCAATTTAACGAAGAGTGTTGACTTTCCCGCCATAAATCGCTGATTGTGAGACTAGTTTACGAACCTCTGCTTCGTTCCGGAATTGTACGATTCGGTGACGGTGCGAGAGGTTCGGCAGAAGCTCATGGGTTCCATTTCAGGGTTGCTCCGATTCAGCGGGTCGCGGCGCAAGCGTAAGCTTAATCCCCGGAATTCATGGATTTTTCGAGACCCCGTGTAGAGATCAAGATTATGGCGGATCAAGAACGTATCGCTTTGTTTATTGATGGTGCGAACCTTTATGCGACGGCCAAGTCGCTCGGCTTCGACATCGACTACAAGCGGCTCCTCAAGGAATTTCAGTCCCGCGGTCGCCTCATTCGCGCTTTCTATTACACCGCGCTGGTCGAGGATCAGGAATATTCCTCCATCCGCCCGCTCATCGACTGGCTAGATTACAATGGCTACGCCGTCGTCACCAAGCCAACGAAAGAGTTCGTGGATTCGCTTGGTCGCCGCAAGGTGAAGGGCAACATGGACATTGAACTGGCGGTGGACGCCATGGAAATGGCCGAAAACATCGACCATCTCGTACTCTTCTCCGGCGATGGCGACTTCCGTTCCCTCGTGGAGGCGGTGCAACGCAAGGGCGTGCGCGTGTCGGTGGTCTCCACCATCACCACCCAGCCCCCGATGGTCGCCGACGAACTTCGCCGTCAGGCGGACGAGTTCATCGATCTGGTGCAGCTCGTGAGCAAGATCGGCCGCGATCCGGTCGAGCGCACCGAGCGTCCCCGCTTTGTGGAGCGTCGCACCACGGTCGGCGCGCCTGCCGCAGCGGCCCCCCAGGCGGCCCATGTGGGCGACGATTCGGATCACTGATCCCTGTCCCGCACAGCTCAAGCCTCATCTTCAATCGCGCCCGGGTCGGAAGGTCCCGGGCGCGATTGTCCTTTGTGCCCTCGCCTCATGGAGTTTCGCCTTGAAGCGCGGGCGCGGGAGCCTGACTGGCATAATGCGCCAGTGCCAACCTTCGGCCCCGCTTCCGCCCGCCTCCTGATCGTGGGCCTGGCGCCGGGCCTGCGCGGCGCCAATCGCACCGGGCGACCCTTCACAGGGGATTGGGCTGGCGACCTTCTCTTCGAAACGCTAATAGATCTTGGCTTTGCGCGCGGCGTCTATGACGAGCGGCCCGACGATGGGCTTGCGCTGGTGGACACGCGCATCACCAACGCCGTGCGCTGCGTGCCGCCGCAAAACAAGCCCACCCCGGCCGAAATCAAGACCTGCCGCAGATTCCTCGACCAGACCATCGCCGCCATGCCAAGGCTCACGGCCATCGTCGCGTTGGGGCGCATCTCCCATGACAGCGTAAGCCGGGCGCTGGGCGAGAGCCCTTCCCGCCTGCCCTTCGCCCATGGCCGCGAATTCGCATTGCCACAGATCGGCGGTGGCGTAACGCTCTTCGATAGCTATCACTGCTCCCGCTACAACACGAACACGGGCGTCCTGACGCCGCAGATGTTCCGGGCCGTCTTCGCGCGGGTGCGTGGCTTGCTGGATGGGGTCAGCGCCAGTCCGGCGCCCGCAGAGCCGCGATGACGTCGCCAGCGTTCCGGTCCGGCGGGAAGATCGGATAGAAGACCTTCACGATCCGCCCGGCTTCCACGATGAGCGTGAGGCGGCGGTTGAGGATCATGCCAGCCACCTCCAACATCGGCAGGCGCAGGGCGTCGGCCAGTTTGCGCTCCTCATCCGACAGAAGCGCGAAAGGCAGATGCAGCCGCGTGGCGGCTTCGGCCTGATAGGCCGTCGTCTGTGTCGAGACGCCAAAGACCGCGCTGACGCCAAGCGCCTGCAGCTCTGCGAAATGATCCCGAAAGGCGCAGGACTGGGGCGTGCAGCCCCGCGCGCCCGGAATCATGTCCCAGCCCTCAGGCAGCGGCTCGTCGGGCCTGCCAGTGCGCGGATAGAAATAGAGGACGCCCAGCCCTTTGAGGCCGGTGAGATCCACGCTTGCGCCATCGGTGGCGGCGAGGGTGACGGGCGGAAGCCGCATCCCCGGCAGGTGATCGGCGCCGCCATCGTCGAGCGGGATGGGCAGATTGTCGGGAAGGGTTTCCAGAATGACGGCTTGACGCATAAGGTCGCTCCAGATGAAACGCGCCTGCAATGGCCTCGAAAACCAGATTAATAAAAAGCCACAATAATCTGATCTATCAACCTTTTTCCTTCATCAACCGGCTCTTCTCGCGGTTCCAGTCGCGCTGCTTTTCGGTCTCGCGTTTGTCGTGCAGCTTCTTGCCGCGCGCGATGGCGATTTCGATCTTGGCGCGACCCTTCTCGTTGAAATAGGCCTTGAGCGGCACAATGGTCATGCCCTCACGCTCGATGGCCTGCGAGAGCTTGCCGATCTCGCGCTCGCGCAGCAGCAGCTTGCGGGGGCGTTTGGGCTCGTGGTTGAAGCGGTTGCCCTGGAGATATTCCGGGATGTTGGAGTTGATCAGATAGACCTCGCCCTTGCGGTCCACGCTGACATAGCTCTCCGCGATGGTCGCCTTGCCGCCGCGCAGCGACTTGACCTCGGTTCCGGTCAGCATGATCCCCGCCTCGAAGACCTCGCCGATCTCATAATCGAAGCGCGCCCGGCGGTTGTCCGCAGCGATCTTGAAATCTCGTGTGTCCTTGGCCAATCGGGGTCTCCGGCGCTCGGCGCCTCTCAGGCCTTCAGACCGCCTTAAGGCGCTCTGAATTCTTTTGGTTTAACGCGTTTTCTTGACGCGAACCGGCATCCACTTCGCTTGAAAACGCTATAGAAGGCCCGCATGCGCCATGGCGGCGCATATGATCTGCTTGGTGGACTCGGTCGAGGGCACGAGGGGCAAACGCACCTCCTCCGTCAACAGGCCGAGCTGGGAAAGCGCATATTTGGCGCCGGTGACGCCCGCCTCGGTGAAGACGCCCGCATGCAGCGGCACGAGCTTGTCCTGAATGGCCAGCGCGCCCGTAGGATCGCCCGCGAACCAGGCCTTCATGAGGTCGGCGCACAGACGCGGCGCCACATTGGAGACCACGGAAATGCAGCCATGGGCGCCCGCCGCCAGGCAGGACAGCGCTGTGATGTCATCGCCCGAGAGCTGGATGAAGTCCTCCCCCATGGCGTGGCGCTGGAGCGAGATGCGCGCCACATTGCCGGTCGCGTCCTTCACGCCCGCGATGTTCTTCAGCTCGAACAGCCGCTTCATGGTGTCGACGGACATGTCGACCACCGAGCGGGGGGGAATGTTGTAGATGATGATCGGAATGCCGACGGCGTCGTTGACCGCCTGGAAGTGGCGGAACATGCCTTCCTGATTCGGCTTGTTGTAATAGGGCGTGACCACCAGCACCGCATCCGCGCCCGCCTTTTGCGCGTGCACAGCAAGCTCGACCGCCTCATGGGTGTTGTTGGAGCCCGCGCCCGCGATCACGGGAACCCGGCCCCGCGCCTCGGAGATGCAGATCTCGACGACGCGCCGATGCTCTTCATGGGACAGCGTGGGGCTTTCGCCCGTGGTGCCCACCGGCACAAGGCCCGCCGTGCCTTCGTTGATCTGCCAGTCGATCAGGGCGCGGAAAGCCTGCTCGTCGAGCTTGCCCCCCTTGAAGGGCGTGACGAGGGCCGTGATCGAGCCCTGAATATTGGCCTTCTTCGCCATGTGACTTCTCCAGACTGGCAGACGCGCCCCGCCCTGCTCTCTGCAAGGACGGAACCCACCACAGATAGCCGCTGCGCCGCCATGAGGAAAGAGCAGAAGTCGAGCTTGTGGGTTTGAGTGGGGGTGGGGATGTGCGCAACGCTGCTGGCGGCGCGCAGTTCCTGCTCAAGCCACAGCCTGCAACCCCTTCCTCGCGACAAGCGTGAGCAGCTTCAGCGAGGCGCCGCGCGGATGCTTCTCGCCCCGCTCCCACTGGCTCACCAGCCCCGTGGTGACATTGAGGTACCGGGCGAACACCGCCTGGCTCGCCTGCTCCTTTGTTCGGATCTCGCGGATCTGCTCGGGCGACAGCGGCTCGACCGGGGTCAGGCACATTTCGTCAAAAGCCTTCATGGTCTGCTTGTCCACGACGCCGATCTCAGCGAGCCCGGCTGCGGTCTCGTGGACGGCGGCCAATGCGTCACTGCGGTACTGCTTACCCATGGCGAAGGATCTCCGTGGTCGAAGCCAAAGCGCGATCATTCATAGCACTGAGTGCTATGTTTTGAAACGAGAGCCTTGGTTATGACCGACGCAGGCCCAACGCCCCCTCCCACCGGCATGAAATTCGCAACTCCCGGTCCATGCGCCTATATGTTGGTTGCGCCGCTGTCGGGTGATTCAGGGCGGCGCAAGGGAACCGGATGAGCAAGCTTCGCGCGTCATTCCATGCCGTGCTGTCCCTTGGGTGCCTGGGGGCCGGGCTGCTTGCGGCCTTTCCTGCAGGCTCGCCCGCCCCGGAGCGCGACCCCAGCGACAAGCCCAGCGCAAATGCCACGGGCGCCACTCTCGCCACCGCCAGCCTCAACCCCAACAAGCCACACCCGCTTCCCGGCACAGGCCCCGTCCTCGCCTATGCCCGGCAAGCCGAGCCCAGCCTCAACGATGGCGCGCCCGCCCTTGCCGAGCCGCCGCCGATCCTCGTGGACGTGACCGGCCTGCGCGAGGCCATCGCCGCCTATCGGGGGGGCGATCTGAAGGCGGGCGACGCCGCCGCACAGGCGACCACCAACCCGACGGCGCGCGCGGCCGCCGACTGGGCGGCCTTGCGCCTGATGCCGCGCGAAACGGGGTTCGACCGCATCAACGCCTTCCTCGCCGCGCAGCCAAACTGGCCGACCGCGACCGCCCTGCGCCGCCGCGCCGAGGAGGCGATCTATTATGACAAACGGCCTCCGGCGGAGGTCATCGCTTATTTCAACGCGCGCCGCCCGGAAACCGCTTTCGGCAAATGGGCGCTGGCGCGCGCGCTGCAGGCCACGGGCGCCGCCGCCCTCGCCCGCGAAGTCTGGCGCGAGGCGGATCTCACGCCCTCCCTCGAATCCGCCCTGCGCAAGGACTTCCCCGACGTTCTGACCCGCGCCGACCACAAGGCCCGGTCGGACCGCTTCTTCTACAAGGAGAACGACGCCGCCTCCCAAAGGGCCGCCTTGCTGGCTGGCCCCGATGTGCTGGCGCTGGCCAAAGCGCGCGAGACGCCTTCGGACAAAAACCTCGCCGCGCTCACGCCCGAGCTGCGAAAAGACCCGAGCCTGCAATTTGCGCAAATCCAGAAATTGCGCCGCGACAACAAGATAGCGGAAGCGGCGAAGCTGATGCTTGAAGCCCCGCGCGACCCCGCCCTGCTGGTCAGCCCCGACGACTGGTGGGCCGAGCGCCGCACCCTCGCCCGCAAGCTGCTCGACATCGGCGACCCCAAGACCGCCTATCGCATCGCCGCCGAGCATAGCGCGCAGGCCAGGGACCAGCGCATCGACGCCGAGTTCCACGCGGGCTGGATCGCCCTGCGCTATCTCTCCGACGCAACGCTCGCCGCGCCTTCCTTCGAAAGAGCCGCCAGCCTCGCCGAGACCCCCATCTCCATCGCCCGCGCCGCCTATTGGCAGGGGCGCGCTGCGGAGGCGCTGGGCAAGCAGGCGGAGGCGCAACGCTTCTACGAGACGGCGGCCACCCAGCCCATCGCCTATTACGGCCAGCTGGCGCTGACGCGGCTGGGGCGCGGCAAGCTCGCCATGCGCCAGCCCGCGAAGATCGCCACCGGCGACGACCGCGCCATGGCGATCCGCGTGGTGGAATTGCTCGGCGCGCTCGACCAGAAAGACCTCGCCGCGCCTTTGGCCCTGGAAAGCGCCCGCACCCTGGATGACGAAAGCCAACTCGCCGCTCTGGGGGCGGTCGCCGCCCGCGCCCGCGACGCGCGCACCACCCTCATGGTGGGCAAGCTGGGCGGCCAGCGCGGCTTCCTGCTCGACGAGACGGCCTTCCCGATCTTCGGAATCCCCGCCTTCGAGCCCCTGCCCGGCTCCGCCACGCCAGCCCTCGTCTACGCCATCGCGCGGCAGGAAAGCTCCTTCGAATCAAGCGCCCGTTCAGGCGCCGGCGCCAAGGGACTGATGCAGATGCTGCCCTCCACCGCCCGCCGCACCGCGCAACGCGCAGGCGTAGCCTTCGACGAGGGGCGGCTGATGACCGACGCCAGCTTCAACGCGCAGCTCGGCGCGGCGCATCTGGGCGAGCTGATGGGCGAGCACCCCGGCTCCCTGATCCTCACCTTCGCCGCCTATAATGCAGGCGGGCGGCGCGTGAAGGAATGGATCGCCGCTTATGGCGACCCACGCGACCCCAATGTGGACCCCATCGACTGGGTGGAGCGCATCCCCTTCACCGAGACCCGCAACTATGTGCAGCGCGTGACGGAGAATTTCGAAATCTACCGCCTGCGGCTTGGTGAAAGCGCGACGCTGGATATCGCGAGCACGTTGCGGAGCGCGGAGCGGTGAGGGGGTGGTAGAGACGTTAGGATGACGAGCCTTGGCTCCTTCCGGCCTTTCATTCTGCGACGATTTTCGCGTCCAAAATGATTTTGGTCCACTTCTCGCGGTCGCTTGCGATGAAGTCGCCAAGCTCTTTAGGACTGGAACCTTTGGGTACGCCGCCCAGCAAGGTAAATTTCTCCCGCAGGCTTGGGCTCGCAAGCGCGATGCGAACTTCGGCGCTCAACCGATCGACAATGGCGGCGGGGGTTCCGACTGGCGCGAACAGCGCCCACCAGGTGGATGCGTCAAACCCCGGATAGCCCTGTTCGGCGACGGTCGGGGCTTCCGGCAACAGCGGATTCCGGTTAGGGCTCGGCACGCCCAGCACCTTGAGCGCGCCCGCCTTCGTTTGCCCGATTACTTCGGGCAGATTGACGGCCAGGAGCGGAATATGCCCGCCCAGCGCATCGGTGATGGCGGGTTGCCCGCCGCGATAGACGACATGTTGCAGCTTGATGTCGGCAACCCGCTGAAACAGCTCCATCATCAAATGCGCCGACGAGCCCGCGCCCGGCGAGCCATAGTTCAGCGCCCCGGGCGCGGCCTTCGCCTGCCCGACAAGATCTTTGAGCGAGGCGCCCGAAAAGCCAGGACCGGCTGCGATGACAGGCGGCGCGGCGCCGATGGAAGAAATCGGCGCGAAGTCCTTTTGGACGTCGAAGCCGGGATTCGCATAAAGCGACATATTGGTCGTCATCCCGTTGGCGCCTACGAGCAATGTATAGCCATCGGGCTTGCTGCGAGCCGCCGCCACCGCTGCAACATTCGAATTGGCGCCCGGCCTGTTCTCGATCACGACAGGCTGGCGCAACTGTTCCTGTAACTGCGCCCCCAGCGTGCGCGCCACGATATCCACCGCGCCCCCAGGCGCGAAGCCGACCAGTAGCGTGATGGGCCGCGATGGATACTCCTGCGCGGCAGCGCCGAACATGGGCAGGCTGCCGACGATCATCGAGACCGCGCAAACAAGAACCTTCTTCATTGTGTCCCTCCCGTGGTTGTCTGACTCTCAATCCGAAGTCGAAACCAAAGCCCCGCGAAGGCCTGATCTGGCGATGGCCGCAGCAACGATCCCCTCGACCCTCGCGTCTCTGGTGAAGCCGCGCACAAATGACAGACCTGCCTCACGCCCCTTTGGCACGGCGATGGCGTGGCGCTCAAGGCCCCAATGGCCATTGAGCACGCGCGAGCCCGGCAGCTTCTCGGCCATTTCGAAAAGGGTGGCTTTGTTGGTCGCAAAAGCGTCGATTTTGCATGTGGCCAGCATGTCGAGGGCGATGGCGAAGGTTTCGGAGGGGATGACCTGAGCCTGTTTCAAATCGCGCGTCAGAACGCCCTGCGAGGAACTGCCGAGGGTGACGCCGATCTTCCGTCCTGGCCGATCCACATCCCCGAGTGACTGGAGCGTGGAGTCGGCGGGCGCCAGATAACCCAGCTCGATGTCGAGATAAGGCGGGCCGAAGTCCATAAGCTGCGCGCGGGCGGGCGAAGCATTGGTGAAAGCCACATCGGCAGCGCCTTTTTGCACAGCCTCCAGCACATCCGCATTCTTGGCGAAGACAATCGGCTCATATTCGACGCCAAGTCGCTTCGCCATCTCTCGGCCAAGCTCGAAGCCGACGCCGCGCGAATTGGCGCCTTCGTCTTTTAGAATGGATGTCGGCGTCCCCGCATAGAGGGCGACCTTGAGCTTGCGGCCCGGCGCAAGACTGGCCTGCGCCGCACTGTCCTGCCCGAACGAAGGAATGCTTTGAACAGGCAAAAGCAGCGTCAAGGCGACGCAAGCTTTCACCAGCGACGTCGCAAGGAACCGGGTTGCTGAACCTTTCCACATTCTCGTCTCCTCCCCATTTTGGGCGCGCCGCCCTTCTCAAAAACAGATCAGCTCTCGCCAACTTTTACAAGCGAGCGATCTGACGCCTGCGCCAAGAACAGGCCCAAGAAGGAAAAAGCGTTCGGAGGAACGCCTCGCAGCTTTCGAGCCTCATAGATTCCGTATAGCGCCATCGCAGCTTCCAGAGCGCCACCACGACACATGCAATCGAACACGGTGCCCGAGACGGCAAGGCTTTTGCTCCGCACCGCCCTCGGCTAGACTTGCACGCCAGTTGAGGGACGCGCCATGACCAAGCCCACGCCCACGCCAATCAGCCGCTTCTATGTCGCCAAAGATGGCCTCAAGTTGCATATGCGCGATTGGGGCGCGCCCACAGGCGCCCTGCCCGTGGTCTGCCTGCCCGGCCTCTCCCGCAACGCCGGCGATTTCGATGTGCTCGCCGCCCGGCTCGCCGCCTCACGCCGCGTCGTCGCGCTGGACTATCGGGGGCGCGGACTGTCTGGTCGCGACCCCGACTGGAAGCACTACGACCTTTTCGTCGAGAATGTCGACATCCTCACGGTGCTGGAAGCCGCCGGGATCGGGGCAGCGATCTTCGTGGGCACGTCTCGCGGCGGGCTGCATTCCATGCTCCTCACCGGCACGCGCCCGACCCTGCTGCGCGGCGTGGTGCTGAACGACGTCGGCCCCGTGTTGGAGATCGAGGGGCTGCGGCGCATCCAGTCCTATGTGGGCAAGCTGCCCACGCCGACCTCCTGGGCGCAAGCGGTGGAGATCGCCAAGGGAATCATGGGCGCGCATTTCACCGGCTTGAGCGAAGCGTACTGGGACGCCTACGCCCGCCTCACCTTCGAGGAGACCGCCGCTGGCTTCGTGACGCGCTACGACCCCGCCATCATGAAAGCCTTCGGCCAGATGGACCTCGACAAGCCCATTCCTGCCCTGTGGGAACAGTTCGAGGCGCTGGCCCCCGTGCCGGTGCTGGCGATCAGGGGCGAGAACTCGGACCTGCTCTCCCCCAAAACCCTGGCGGAAATGACCCAGCGCCACCCCGATTGCGAGGCCTTCACCGTCCCCGGCCAGGGCCACGCCCCCCTCCTGATGGACGCGCCCACCCTGATGAAGATCGAGGCCTTCATCGCAAGGATCGACGCCGCATAGCGCAGCGCCGAAGCCCGGCGAAAATCTCCCCAGCTATCCTGAAGCGAAATGCGCGCCCCTCCTTGCCAAGCCCGCCCCGGTGGGGCATAGAAACGCCGTTCGCGTCGGATGCGTGCGTCTGGTGGGAACTGCGGAGATGTGGCCGAGAGGCTGAAGGCAACGGTTTGCTAAATCGTCATAGGGGAAACCCTATCGTGGGTTCGAATCCCACCGTCTCCGCCAATGAACTTTTTCAAACTCTCCAGACCCACGATTTAGACGCGAAAATCCCCGGGATTTCCGCAGATTTGCTGGTTCCAACCCAACCTCTGAGACCGCCGCGCGCCGAAATCCGGTCTCAAAAGCGCTTCCGTCTCATTCGGACCCAACCTGAGTCCCATCGGGGTAGATGCAGATTTGAATGCTTTTTCAATGGTTTAAAATCGCTGCGTAGGTAGTCTATTTGTACTGGATCACTTGGTCTCAAGATAGATAAAACCTCGGGTAGGCGTGGTCGAGCGTATTTGTGCGGTACGCAGAATTACGCCATGCCTTCAGAAAAGGGTGGGCATCCAATATCCTCGACAACACCCGATTTAGCCGCGTGACGACGCGGTAGCCTACGCCCCCAACGCTGGAGGCCCAAATGTTCCTGATACCATCGAGACCATTCAATTCGGAGACCTAAGCATGCGCAGCCACTTCCATCTCGCCTACAATGTCAGGGACCTTGACGATGCACGGCGTTTCTACCGTGACGTGCTAGGCTGCCGTGAGGGCCGGAGCGCCCCGACCTGGGTCGATTTCGACTTCTTCGGACACGAAATCTCGCTGCATCTCGGCGAACCGTTTCCGACTGCGCGAACCGGTCGCGTCGGCGATCATCTCGTGCCTATGCCCCACCTTGGGGTCGCATTGCAGCTTGAAGACTGGAAGGTCCTGGCTGGGAGATTGAGCGAGCAAGGCATCAACTTCGAACTGGCTCCAAGTGTACGCTTCCATGGGCAACCCGGCGAGCAGTGGACGATGTTCTTTTACGATCCCTCCGGCAATCCAATTGAGATAAAGGGATTTCCTACGCTAGACGCGCTTTTCCAGACTGCCTGAAGTGAGCAAATCGCCGTCCTTCCATGCCCCCTTCATCTGGCTTGGCTTGGCTTTGGGGCCTCGTAAGACCGAGCAAAGACTCCCCTGACCTACTCAAGCATATGGGCGGCCCTATCTTGACCATGGCGTCCAAGAAGACGAATGCCGAACTCTCGTTACTTGTGCGCCGACGGCCGTAAATTTGAGGCGATTGGCTTAAGGATGCATTTTACGTTGGACCTAGTCAGTTTGACTCCGACACAATTTCAAGGTTCCTGCTAGGCAATAGCCGCTCCAATAGCGGTTTCGCCAAAAATGCCAGAAACAAGTGAGGATACGATGGACGACCATAGCCACGCCACGAAGGGTTACCAGACCTTCAGTTACAAGAAGCCCGACAACCTGCGTAAGGGCAAGGGAATCGTGCAACTCGCCCAGTCACAGTTGATTCGCGGCCGTGTGCAGATAGTCCAGGAAGGCGGAGAGAACAACCTGCATTCGCACACGGGGATGGATGGATTCTGGTTCGTGCTAGCGGGGAAAGTGAAGTTCTACGGACCAGGAGATGTCCTGATCGGCGAGTACAGCAAGCATGAGGGCATACTTATTCCCGCAGGCGTCGAATACTGGTTTGAGAGCTCGGATCAAGATGAAGCGCTTGAAATCCTGCAGATGGCGGGATTCGAAAAGGGCGTGAAGGCGACCCGCAATGATGTGGCGGCCCAGAAACTGGATCCGGCATCCGTAGAGATCCAGAATATCACTGTCGAAAGTTGAGGATGCCTTTGTTACCTATCGCGGCGCGTCAACGGATTCGCTTTTCGGGACCATGTTAGCGATTGGTAAGCCACTTATTCAATCAAGATCATCTGACAGAGAAAAGCCTAACTTCAGGCTATTCCATCACCTATAAGGCTTCCTCAAAAGCCTCAACCTGTCTGTTGATCGCGGAACATAAAGGATACGCTTGATGGAATTCTCAACGATGGTTCTCACAATGTACGTCCCAGTCGATGAAGACTTGGCGTCGGACGAGCGCATCCTTGGGATCGCCATCGAACAAGCGCTGATGGCGGCGGAACTCGGATATAATCCTTGGTTTACTGAGCATCATTTCCGCGGGCCTTGGCATTCCAACCCTATGCAGTTCGCGTCCTACATAGCTCCCCAGATCTCTCCTGAACGATACCTTGGCTTTGGTGTCCTTTCCGTGCCTTTCTATAATCCGGTTCGCCTTGTCGAAAGCATGAACCTGCTGGACCAGTTGACGAAGGGGCGCACGCTCTATGGTCTTGGCAGTGGTTGGGCGGGCGCCGAGCCCGACGCAATGGGCATTGAAGCCAGTTACCACGCCAATAGCCAGGCGGCAGAAGACACGCTGGAGATCGTAGAGAAGCTCTGGGACTTCAAAACTGGGGATCCGGCGCTCGTCTATGATACCCCCCTGCATCGCGGGACCATCAAAAGGCGCGTGACCCCTTCGCCCTATCGCAAGCGACACCCTACAGTCATTCGAACCGCCGGGCGGGACGCTTCGGTCATCAAATCTGCTCAAAAAGGTTGGCCTGCCTTCCTTGGCGCCTTCAGCGCGGAATCGTCGCTGGAGGATCAGATCAGCCTCTATCGCAGCACGCTCGCCGCAGCGAACCATTCCCAAGACGTCGTCGAGGAGTGCCTGCGCTGGTGCACATGCGATTGGCTGGCGGTTGTCGTGGCTAACACTGATGAAGAAGCACGGGCGCTAGCCGCCGAAGCGCGCGCAGAGCACCTTATCATGCGTGACAATTACATCGCCCAAAACGGGCCGATGCACGGCCCCGTCGCAAAGCCGAAGAAAGAACAATCAAACCAGGCGTCCTATGCGGCGGGCGGCGATATGATCGGCGTCATCGCTGGCACCCCGGACACAGTCGCAGCGCGTGTACAACAACTCGCCGATGTCGGCATAAACCATCTGCTGCTTCGGTTCCTTGGCGAATGGCCCGGCAAGACAAGGCATATCTCAGAGCAGTCGATGCGGATGTTCTCGCAACATGTTGCCCCACGGTTCCGGGACATTCCGCCGCTGCGGATCCTATCTCCCAGATAAGTTCGGAATGAGGGCGTCCGGAAACATTCTTATGGTGTTTCCGGACTCTTTTGCTGAAGTTGAACCAGCAAAGCGCCCTTCCATGAGAAATTGATTCTGCAATCAGTATTGGATTCCCAGTGTCGGCTTTCTAGCTAATAGGCACATATTCACCACCCGTCGTTCCGCACACCCACAGAGTTTGATTTGCTGCTGCTACTTGCTCGTAATAGCGGCAGGATTCTCATGCGCTAGAAAATTCCAACAAAGATAAGGTGGCCAGCAGACGCGGGGCGGCGCTACCTTATTGTCTGGTGCCGGGGTCGCACCTGGAACTCCCTATCGTTACCCCTGTCTTGCCCAGATGACAGGTTCCGTTGCCGGAGGCTTGAACAGGGCTGTTGAACATGCCAGCCTGCTATTTCCAAGCCGGAGTGGCGCGCGCTCCCGATTAAGCCGCATGCTTCACTCCAGCGGGGTTGCATCGCTAGGGGCTGGAACCTGGAAGGTTTTGATGGTCATGCAAATGAGCGTGTAGAAGCCGACCGCCGTGACGATCTCTAGAACCAAGTCGACCCCAAACTCCTGCTCCGCTCGCATATATGTCCCATCCGAAACCACTTTCGTATCCACGAGCTCGTTCGTGATTTCGTAAATGAGCTTCTGCCGCTCATGAGAGAAAGGTGGAATGCGCCGTGTGCGGATCGCTTCGATGACTTCAGGCTCTAGTCCCACACGCGTCGCTTCTTTGGCGTGGACCGACCATACGTAGTGCGCTGTCCATTGGCGAGCCACGAGCAGGGTGATCATTTCAAACAGCGTGGCCTCGAGCTTGCCCTCGTAACGCAGGAGTTTCGCCATTTGGCCCGTCACTGCTGCGAGACCGGCGTTGCGGATCCACATTGAGGAGGGACCCTGGAGTTTCCCGTCAGGCCGGGACGCGATCATTGCGTCATAAAGCTTGCGTTGCTCTGGACTGAAGGCGGTGGGATCGATCTGCGGAACGCGGCTCATGTGTGTCTCCTCTCAATTTTGTCATTGGAGCGGTCAAGCAACCCTACCGCTCCACTTAACAACCCTGCTGCAGCCCACTTAAAAACCCCGTGTGCTCTCTATGAGTGCCGATTCGGAGCTATTTTGACCTGAACAGTGGGTTTCTCAAAGACGTAGATAACTAACGCACGCCCTAGGCTCTCAAGCACGTCCGGTAGAGTTATAGAAGCATGAACTTCCCCTAAAATTCCGCCAAATAAGCAATAACGTTTTTTTCAATCTGATCTTCCATGTAAATACCGCCCATCACTGCAACACCATCAACTCCTTCATCCATCACCGCTTTAACAAGCTCCGGATTTATGCCCCCAAGAGCGATAATAGGGATCCCCACCGCAGTCGCTGCCCTCAGAATGCCGAGGCCTAAGCACGGCCCATAACCTGGCTTGCTCATAGTCTCGAAAATCGGGCTCAGGGTAATATAGTCGGCACCCATGGCCTTCGCCCTTGCCACATCATCGAGGGAATGAGCCGACAGGCCAATGAGGGCCTGCGCGCCGAGGTTCTGACGGGCTTCGGCCACATCGGCAGCCATGGACAGATGCACCGCCTTGAGCCCCAGCTCCATCGCAAGCCCGATGTCAGAACCAACGGTCATCACAGCCCTGCCCCCGATCGCCGCCAGAATCTGACGCGCCAGCGCCAGACGCTCCTGCCGTTCCAGATCCTTGTCGCGAAACCAGACCCAGCGGGCGCCCGCGCTCACAGCGTCATCGACGACTGAGGCGAGATCACGCGCCGCCAGCCGTCGATCCGTCACAAGCAGCAGGCGACAGGGGAGAGGCGTCACGAACCCACCAATCCCATCTGAGGGCTCGACGGCTCCGCGCGCCCGCGTCGGGGGATTCGCCCCGCCAGATAAGCGAAGCGGCCGGCTTCAACCGCGTGTTTCATGGCGAGCGCCATGCGCACGGGATCGTCAGACTTCGCCACCGCCGTGTTCAGCAGAACGGCGGAGGCCCCCAGCTCCATGGCGATGACCGCATCGGAGGCCGTGCCAATGCCTGCGTCCACGATTACGGGAACCGGGGAGCGGCGGCAGATGAGCTCGATATTGGCGGGGTTGGCCACGCCCATGCCTGAGCCGATCAGCGAGCCCATTGGCATGACGGCGGCGGCGCCCACATCAGCGAGGCGCATGCACAGAACTGGGTCATCGTTGCAATAGGGCAGAACCACGAAGCCCATGTCCACGAGCTTGCGGGTCGCCTCCAGCAATTCGCTGGTGTCGGGATAGAGGGTTTCCCGATCCCCGATCACTTCCAGCTTCACCCAGTTGGTCTCCAGCGCTTCGCGCGCCAACTCCGCCGTCAAGATCGCATCCCTTGCGGTTTCGCAGCCCGCCGTATTGGGCAGCAGCCTGTAGTTGGAGAGAATGTCCACCGTATTGGCGCCATGCCCCTCCAACGATACCCGGCGAATGGAGACGGTGACGAGTTCGCAGCCGCTCGCGTGAACCGCATCGCGCAGGATCCCCTGATTGGGATAGCCCGCAGTGCCCAGAAAGAGCCGCGACTTCAGCTTCACGCCCGCTATTTCAAGATCGTCGTTCATTTCATCCTCCCGAGATGGCCCGCACGACTTCAACCCTGTCGCCGGCCTTGATCATGGTCGTGGTCCATTCGGCCTTGCGCACCAGAGCCCCGTTGAGGGCGATGGCGAAGCCGCGCGAGGACTCAAGCTCGCGTTCGGCTTGCTCGATGTCCCAAAGCTCCTGAATGGTGGTGCAGTCGATGGTGGTGTCCTTGCCGTTTACTTGGATTTTCATGGCCTCCTCCCGAAGCGTTGCAGATTGAGGGATTGCGCGGATGGGGCGACCTGTGTTCCCAGCGCCCAGCTCGCGATGGCGTCGGCTGTGGCGGGGGCGAGCAGAATCCCGTTACGGTGATGCCCCACCGCCAGCAGCAGACCGGGCAGGCCCGCCGCGCCAAGAATGGGCGCATCATCCTCCGACGTCGGCCGGAAGCCCGACCAGACCGCCTCGACGGCCACATCTTCCACGGAGGGAAGCGCGCGGCGGGCGGCGTCCAGCAGGGCGAAGAGCCCGCCCACGGTCACATTGGCGTCAAATCCCACCTCCTCGACGGTGGCGCCGACGATCAGGCGCCCGCCGGACTTGGGGGCCATATGGACCTGCTCGGTCCAGATCACATGGCGCAGCAGGGGCGGCTGGTTGGCGGAGCTTCGTAGGCTTACGGACTGGCCGCGCAGGGGGCGAACCGGAATGGCGAGATCGGCGGGAAGCAGCTGGCCCGAGCCTGCATAGGCGCCGGTGGTCAGCACAACGAGAGGCGCCTGGCATTCGTCGTCGCCAGAGGCGACCCCGCTGATCGCGCCTGCGCTGGTCACGAGGCCAATGACATCCACGTTCTCGACGATGATCACGCCCGCGCGCTTCGCCGCGATTTCCAGCGCGGGCATCACCCGGCGCGGATCGACCTGAAAATCCCCGGGGCAATGAATGCCCGCCGTGACCGTGGGCCGCAAACCGCCCTCGAAATCGCGCACCTCCGCGCCTGTCAGCCACCGGCTCTCAAGCCCGACTTTCTGATGCAGTTCAAACCTGCCGCGCAGACGGGCCGTCTCGTCGCGCGTCATGGCGACCACGATGGTGCCGCTGCGGTCAAAATCGATATCAAGGCCGCTGGCCTGTTCGAGCTCAGCGCCGAAGGCCTCCCAGCGCCGCTGGCTCTCCAGCGCGAAGGCGATGAGGATCTCGCCTCCCGCCTCATATTCGGCGGCGGCTGCCAGCATGCCCGTCGCCGCGAGGCTGGCGCCTGATCCGACCTGTCCCTTGTCGACGACGACGACCTTCTGGCCGGACAGCGCCAGCCGCCAGGCGATGGACAGGCCGATGATCCCCGCCCCCACGACCACGACATCCGCCGTTTCGGGCAGGCGCGAACCGGCAGCCGCCACGGAAAGCGATTCGCCCTCCGCAGCCAAGCGGCGGCCCGCGATGATCTGGCTTGCACGTCCCGAATACACATCAACCTCGCAGAAAAAGGCGCAACGGTCGAAGGTTTCGAGATAGGCTCCGATCCCTACGCCGGTGCTAACCGGGTCAGGTTCGAAGGATTTCCGCGCTGACGGGGTCGGTAAGGACCCAGCCCAGCGGTTTCTCAGCCTCTTGTCGAGGATCTCCCTGGAACGTTCAAATTGTCTAACAAGCGTGTCTCAAGGTCAAGCTAGCACTGTGCAATACTTACCCAGTCGGCACGCTGTGTGACCCGGGAGGCAAACAGCTGAGTTACCTTACGAACTCAAGCAATCGGGAGGTCCTTCCCCTCAAACACCCTCCCCATCGGCTCCGCCCACGGCAGATCGGTTGCCTAGATCATCCGCGTGATCGTGGCTGAAGGTGTCTCCCACCGCAGCGGCAAGGCATGGACCACTTCGCCCAGTCAAATCTATCATATATGATACGAAAGAAGCATTCGACAGCCATGAGCTTGGCTTTTTTGACAAGACAATCGCGATTACGGAGACGAAGATGGCAGATTCCCATGACTATCAGCCACCAAAGGTATGGACTTGGTCCAACCCCAATGGGGGGAAATTTTCGAGCACCAATCGACCAATCGCTGGGGCAACGCACGAAAAGGACCTTCCTGTCGGCAAACACCCGTTGCAACTATATTCACTCGGCACCCCGAACGGTGTGAAGGTTACAATCCTGCTTGAAGAATTACTCGCGCTTGGACACAAGGGGGCGGAATATGATGCCTGGCTGATAAAGATTGGCGATGGCGATCAATTCGGCTCGGGCTTTGTGGAGGTAAATCCTAACTCGAAGATTCCTGCCCTTCTAGATCGCAGCGGTCCCAAGCCGATCCGTGTCTTCGAGTCAGGCTCTATTCTCCTATACCTCGCTGAGAAGTTCGACGCCTTCATCCCCAAAGACATCGCCGGACGGACTGAGACGCTGAACTGGCTGTTTTGGCAGATGGGCAGTGCGCCCTATTTGGGTGGCGGTTTTGGGCACTTCTACGCATATGCGCCTACCAAGATCGAATATGCCATTGACCGCTTCGCTATGGAAGTCAAACGCGAGCTTGACGTGCTAGATCGCCGATTAGCTGAAAACGCCTATATTGCTGGTGACCAATACACCATCGCTGATATCGCCATTTTCCCTTGGTACGGTGGTCTTGTGAAAGGCTGGTCATATGGCGCGGCTGAATTTCTGAGCGTGCAAGAATACAAAAATGTGCAGCGTTGGGCCGACGCCATTCTCGCGCGGACTGCGGTTAAGCGGGGGCGTATGGTCAATCGTCTGACTGGCGATCCGTCCGAGCAGCTCCGTGAACGACACGAAGCAAGTGATTTTGATACAAAGACACAAGACAAGATGGCATAAAAAACCGAACCTGATTGGTCGGCTACGAATTTTAATGCTTACTAACTGACCATCATAATGTTCGTGAATACAAACCTATGCGCAGCAAAATTATTTTTCGTGTTCATTACATATGAGAATCTGGCAATCTGCTGGCCCATAAGACCGGTCAGAAGAAAACGATGAAGGATTGGTAGCAATGTTAGAACTCTACCACAATGACATGTCGACATGTGCGCAAAAAGTTCGCTTAGCTCTTGCGGAAAAAGAAATCTTTTGGGAAAGCAAGCATCTTGATCTTCGGGCTCGCGACCACCAATCAATAGCCTATCTGAAGCTTAACCCCAATGCTGTAGTCCCGACATTAGTCCATGACGGCAGCGTAATCATCGAGTCAACAGTCATCAACGAATACATTGATGATGCCTTCATCGGGCCTGCACTTCGACCAGAGAGTTCCATTAATCGTGCTCACATGCGGCTTTGGACAAAGCAATTGGACGAAGGCCTCCATGCAGATACCGGCGTTATCAGCACTTCCATTTCATTTCGGTATCAAAAACTTGAGAAGGGAGATGCCGAAGTTAGGGCATTGATCGAAAATGTGCCGGACCCTGTGAAACGGGAGCGCGTGCGTGCAAATATTTTCGACGGCGTAAATTCACCGTACTTCAGAGAAGCTATTTTACGCTTCGATGCACTTTTAAGCCGTATGGAGGCCGCATTATCAAAATCTATGTGGTTGGCCGGTGATCAATTTTCACTTGCGGACATTGCCTACACACCCTACCTAACTCGACTCGAGCACCTTCAAATGTCGGAACTTTGGTCTGACCGACCACACCTTGCAAATTGGTTCAAGCAGATTCAAGTGCGAAAATCTTACGACATTGCAATTATTCAATGGCTAAATCCGAAGTACCTGACCTTGATGGAAGAGACAGGGAAAAAGGAGATGGCTGCTATAAGAAAAATCCTCGATAGTACAATGCAAAATTGAATTCTCTCCATTAGGCACCCGCCTTCGCCTCCTAAAGCTAAGTTAAAGATCATGTCCGAACACAACCTAATTCTCTACCACGGCCTCGCATCGACCTGCTCCAAGAAGGTCCGGCTCTGTCTGTTCGAGAAGGCGCTGCAGTTCGAAAGCCGGTTGCTAGACCTGCAGAAATTCGAGCAGCACCAGCCGGAGTATCTGAAGCTCAATCCGAACGGGGTGGTGCCAACCCTGGTGCACAAGGGTCGCCCGGTCGTCGAATCGACGATCATCATCGAATATCTCGACGACGCCTTCCCGGAATGGCCCATGCGCCCGCGCGACCCATATGCCCGGGCGCAGATGCGGCTCTGGACGAAATTCTCCGACGACGTCGCCTACAAGGCCGTCTATGCGCCGACGTGGATGAAGCTGAGCGCCCCCGCCGCTCGGAACCTCAGCCCCGAGGAGCTGCAGTCGACACTGGCGCGAATCCCGACCAAGGACCGGCGCGACCGCTGGGAAACCGTCGCCAAGAGCGGCTTCTCCGAAGCTGAACTGCAGGACGCCTACGACAAGATGGTGGAGTGCCTGACCAGAGCGGAGGCAGCGCTGGCGGAGGGCCCGTGGCTCGCCGGATCCGACTACTCGCTAGCGGACATGGCGATGGCGCCGTTCATCGACCGCATTCGCAATTTGCGCCCGGACCTCATCGGCGCGGCGGAGTATCCGCTGCTGCTTGACTGGTACGCACGAATGCGGGCGCGCCCCGCATTCACCAGGGCGTTCGACTTCAAGGATGAGCGCACCACGGCGCTGCCGAATATCTAGTCCAATTCAGATAGATGGGCTTCGTACGCTAGACGGTCTTCTCCAGACTGCATGATGCGGTTCTAGGGGACGGCCCCGTCAGTCTTGATAGTCTGTTTGTTGAGCAGACGTGCAGCGTCATCAAGATGTCGCATAGGAATTTGCTGGTGTCTTCGCTCGGATAACCCTCCTTCCGAGCGCATCATCGATATCTGAATGGAATCTCTGGCATGCGCGTCACCAACGTCCCCTTCATCAATGGCCGCTACTGGGCCGCGATCGTCGCCGCCAGTATGTGCGGCACCAACGCTGGCGATCTCGCCGCCGGTCCGCTTGGTTTGGGGCACGTGCGCGGCATCCTTCCGATCGCCGCAGCGTTCGTCATGATCCTGCTCGCCGAGAAAGCGCTGAAGTGGTCGACAGTTGCGTTTTATTGGCTCGCGATCGTCGTGCTGCGCACTATGGCGACCAATATCGCGGACACAGGCACTCATGAGTTCGGGCTAACCTATCCAGCATTCCTGCTTCTGCTCGCAGCCTTCATGATCTGCATGCTGGTTGTTGATCGCCTGCTGCGCTTTAGACCAGATGCCGAACCGGAGAAAACCGAGGTTCCGGTCGTCCCGGACACGAATTGGCGCTACTGGGTCCTAATGCTCTCGGCCGGCGTGCTTGGCACCGCACTCGGGGACTGGATCGCCGACGACGGTCTCGAACTGAGCATCGCGCAGGCGTCGCTGCTCGGGGCCATCGCCTTCGCATGTGTCCTGTTGGCTGCCTATCGCTTCGGCCTCTCGAAGCCGTGGTACTGGCTGGTGGTCGTGATCTGTCGTACTTGGGGCACGGACCTCGGTGACGGACTCGTGCGGGCCTTGCGCATAGTCACGAGCAAACCCGAGGCGCTATGGATCAGCACATGCCTGACCGCCGCCCTGCTCGCCATTATCGTCTTTGGCAAAGTCAGCAGCGGCAAGGATCTGGAAGTCGCGCAGCCGAACTGATACCGGCTCGGCGAAAACTAAGCGAACGGCCAGACAGGATTCTTGACGTTCTGCACATGGGAAGCTGCCGAATACACAAAATCAAACAAATGTGATAATTTGCCATCAACGCATCGGCTGCACACCTTCAAGAATTACACCAGAGTCTCCATCGGTCAAAATGATCACACAACTCTTCCAGCGTTTCGTGCTGCGCCTCCTCCCCACTATATTTACAGTTTTTCTATCTATTTCTGTTGCATCATCAATTGAGCGCCCCAATAGCGACGGCCCAGACCCACAGGATGCTGGAGAGGCTCGTTTAATTCCAGGCGATTTGCTGGGGAAACGTATCTTTGAAGACAGTGAGTTATCGGACCCGCCGGGCCTTTCATGCGCATCATGTCATGACGCAAAACTTGGATATCGAGGCGACAATAGGTCTTTCATTCCGGGAATACCCAAGGGAAGCCGCGAGAATGTCTTCGGGAACAGGAAGACACCATCACTTGCATATATGGCTTACAGCCCTGACTTTAGCTTCGCGAGCCTACCCAATGACGTGACTGGGAAGGTTGAGACGGTTCCCGTTGGGGGGCAGTTTTGGGATGGGCGCGCGATTGATCTCGAACAGCAGGTAGAGGGACCGCTCTTCAACCCTCGAGAGATGAACATCCCCAACAAGTCAGCGTTCATCAAACGAGTTCAACTGTCCTCTTATGCTGTTCTCGCCATAAAGGTTTATGGGGCGAACATTTTCGATGAACCACGAGCCTTCGAAAAACTCGCCTCAGCTGTTGCAGGCTATGAAGCAACCCCTCGGTTTAAACCCTTCTCATCAAAATTCGATGATTGGTTGGAAGGCCGCGGCAAACTTACCGAGCAAGAATATAAAGGCTTTCAAGTTTTTATGGACCCAAAACGCGGTAATTGTGTTTCATGTCATGCGGGCGGCGAAGCTTCCGAACACACCGAAAAGACCCCAGATAAAAAGTTTCCGCTTTCACGAAACCCAAGAAACTGGCTATTCACCGATTTTACCTATGATGTCCTTGGTGTACCCAGAAACGCTGCAATACCTGAGAATGGAGATCCTACGCATTTTGACCTTGGTCTTTGCCAGCGTCTCGACTTGAAGGCATTGGCTCCCGCCGACGTCGCCGTCACTAGTCTATGCGGAGCATTTAAGACCCCGAGTTTACGAAACGTTGCGATCACAGGTCCTTACATGCACAATGGATCAATGGTTACATTGCGGGACGCTGTAGCTTTCTATTTCACCCGTGACACACATCCGGAACGCTGGTATCCGCGCGGCGCCAATGGCGAAGTTGCAAAATTCAATGACTTGCCATTGGCATATCATAAGAATGTCAACGTTAATCAACCACCATATAATCGCTCCGACAAGGTGGAGCCTATGACGCTCGAAAATGAAATTGACGACATTGTCGCATTTCTAAAGACTCTAACTGACAAGGAATTTTTACCGAACGCAAATTGACCGGCGCCAAAGTAACTTGCTTATCAAGCCGGGGAAAAATTACACCGCGCAGTTCTACCCCAGATTTGCGTATTGGTATCATGTTTTAGCGACGGAATGAACCCAACTATTAGTGCCCAGCGCGCGGCCCGAAGATAATAACTGAAGCGCCCAGAATGCAGATCGCCGCGCCAATGGCGTCCCAGCGGTCCGGGCGGCTCCCTTCGACCGCCCACATCCAGACAAGAGAGGCCAGAATGTAAACGCCTCCGTAGGCTGCGTAGGCACGCCCGGCAAAATCAGCTTCGATCCGCGTTAGCGCCCAGGCGAACAAGACCAGGCTGGCAACCCCTGGCGCTAGCCAAAATGGGGACTTGTCGATGCGCAGCCACGCCCAGAAGGAAAAGCAGCCGCCGATCTCCGCGAAAGCGGCAAGCAGATAGGTTGGAATTGCCCACATGGTGTCACTTTTCCCACTAACAGCCGGGAACGGCTCAAAAACCTAACATGCCCCTTCGACGGGCGATGCGGGCAAACAGCATCGATCGCGTCTTTCCCTTGACCCGTCGTGCACGCTACCGCAGATATCGTCGCCTACCGCTCCAGGTCCCGAGCGGTTGAGCGTTTCCCGTCATACACCCTCCCCATCTGCTCCGCCCACGGCAGATAGGTAGCTTCGACCATCTGTAAAAGCGTGGCCGACGGCGCCTCACGCCAAAGCAGCAAGCGCTCAAGCACATCGGGCGACAGGTAGGCCAGTCGCATTATGGGGCCTACAAACTGGGTTGAGACCTTCTCGGCCTTAGCAATATCTTGGATGGTCGCAGCTTCACCGGTCTCCAGCTTTCGCCGCCACGACCAGGCCCGCCCGAGCGCGCGCAGGATATGGGGGGACTGAACACGAGCCTGAAAATGGGGATCGACGTCGGGCGCCAGAATTTTAGGGCGTCCGTTCTTCCGCTTGAAGGCAATCGGGATGAAGACTTGGATGGTGTCGTTTTCCTTGCTCAAGCGGCAGCCTCCTGAGACTTGGATGCGGTCAGATCGCGCACGAGGCTTCCAACGCCATGATGACGCAGATCAACGGCGATCCCGGCAGAGCCAACCGTTACCCTGCTGACAAGCAGGCGGGTGATCCGAGCCTGCTCCGCCGGGAAGAGCGACGCCCAGAGGTCATCAAAGCGTGTGAGGGCCCCAACAACTGCCCTCTCGTCAATGCTGGTCCCCTCCCCTTTGAATGTCTGGACCACACGCGCGGCCACTTCCGGGGTGGCGATCATCCGGCGCATTTCGGCAATGACGACGCCGTCCACCATTGCAGCGGACAAGCGGGTTGGACCGGAGCCCGGCGCTGTTATCCGGTTCTGGATGGCGTCCATCGAGACATAATAATGGTAGAGGCGGTCACCCTTCCGGGTGTAGGTCGGTGTCATCGCTGAGCCCGAGTTCGAAAATATCAGACCCTTCAGCAGGGCCTCCGAGGTGCTGCGGTTTTCCGCCCGCCGCTCGCGAGGACTTCTCTGCAGCATCGTATGGAGACCGTCCCAGAGCTCCTTGCTGATGATAGCGGTGTGTTCGCCGGGATAGGCAGTACCCTTATGGACGGCTTCCCCGATGTAGACACGGTTGTTGATGACTTTGTAGATGAAGCCCTTATCGATCCGGCGGCCGCGCTTGTTGGTGACGCCTTCGGCCTGTAACGCCCGCGCCAACTTTGACGCTGATCCAAGCGAGAGGAAGCGCTCGAAGATCATCCGGACCTTGTCGGCTTCCGGCTCATTGATGACGAGCTTCCGGTCCTTGACGTCGTAGCCGATGGGGACAAAGCCGCCCATCCACATCCCTCGCTTGCGGGAGGCTGCGAACTTGTCACGGATGCGCTCGCCGATGACCTCGCGCTCGAACTGAGCAAAGCTCAGCAGGATGTTCAGCGTGAGGCGGCCCATGGACGTCGTGGTGTTGAAGGACTGGGTGACCGAGACGAAGGTCACGTTGTTCCGGTCAAGCACCTCCACCAATCTGGCGAAATCCATCAGCGAGCGACTGAGGCGGTCGATCTTATAGACGACGATAACGTCGATAAGCCCTTCCTCGACGTCGATCAGAAGCTGCTTCAGCGCAGGCCGGTCGAGCGTGCCGCCAGACCAACCCCCGTCATCATAGCGGTCGCGGATGGCAACCCAGCCTTCAGCCCTCTGGCTGGCTACATAAGCCTCGCAAGATTCCCGCTGAGCGTCGAGGGAGTTGAACTCCATCTCAAGCCCCTCCTCCGACGACTTGCGTGTGTATATGG
Organism: uncultured Hyphomicrobiales bacterium; assembly: GCA_903902915.1. Taxonomy (GTDB): domain Bacteria; phylum Pseudomonadota; class Alphaproteobacteria; order Rhizobiales; family Beijerinckiaceae; genus Terripilifer. The sequence goes on from CAIUWR010000059.1 coordinate 39,698, forward strand.
CGCAGCGCGAGCGTTTAGGAACCGTGATTGTGGCTGGCTGGCTCATGCGGCACCCTTGCTCTTGTCGCGAAAGCCGAAAAAGCGGAACCCGTTCCAGTTCGTGCCGGTGATTGCTTTTGCGACCGCTGAAAGAGATTTGTACTTCCGCGACTGCCAGTCATAGCCATCCCTGAGGATTGTGACCGTGTGCTCGATCCCATTCCATTCGCGCAGCAACTTGGTGCCCGGCATGGGATTGCGCGGATCGACAGCCATCGGCTTACGAACCAATTTGCCTTCAACTTCATCAGCGAGCATGTCAAGAATTTGGCGCGTATCGCGCGACAGTCCACCATAGCTCAGTTCCTGAATTCTGCTGGCTATGCGGACTTCCAAAAACGCCCTGCTGTTGTTCGGCGCTGCCGTTGCGAAGAGGCTTGCCCATTTCTCTTTCAACTCTTTCACAGACATGGCTTGCATCGCCGCCAGTCTTGCCAGGACGGTTGCATCCATCTGGGAATTCTCACCGGGCCTCGGTAGCGCCTGCTCTTTTGGTTTGCTTGGTTTTCTCATCGTCAGCTTCCACTTCGATTGCGCAGTTTGCGACGAGCAATACCGCTCTTCAGAGGCGAGAAGTCGACTAAACTGTCTTTGGTTGAAGCAGATAAAGGACTGGACTGTTCGGTGAGGATCCGCTTCAAGCCCGCGCATAAAAGCTGCGCCAGTTCCTCAAGGCGTTCATCGCGAGCCATCGGTTCAAATGAGCCTCGGTTGATCGGTTGATGATGGCTGATCATTGAGAGAGTTCGCTTTTCATTTATGGAAAGCGAAGAATACGAACATTAAAATTCTAATCAATGTAATTATCGCACCTTAAAAACTCCAGCGGATCGTGTCGAAACACAACGCAAGATTGTCATATGGAAAAATCTTTACACAGCGCTGTCAGATCAGTTGATGTCAGTGCGTTACCGAAGAAAGGAATCCCCGCAGATTCAGTGAACAAACAAGCAGCCGGTTTACGAGTCACAAACCTGATTTCATCAGTTACCAGCTTACTGGTTATCGCGCCGCCAAGTTTTCTAAAACTTCAAGCAATTTCGCCTTCCAGAACTTGGCAAACCCGGTAGTGCCGTGCCCGCGTGTGTCAGGGCTTGCAGGAATGATATAAAGCGAACCGCTTTTCACTTTTTTCATTTCACGCTCCATGATGCCAAGTTCCGGTGGATTGCGCTCGTCATCTGCGGCATTAATCGCAAGCAAAACTGACGTAATCTTTTCAAGGTTTTTTGTGGCGTCGAAATCAGCTGAAGATTCCCATTGATACATGAAATCATTCGCATCAGCGTTGAAACTTGCGTTCAATCGATCAAGCGCTAGCTTATCAGATTTTTCGTGCGTGCTTGCGATCTGGTGATATCCAAGAGTTCCGCCCGAAGTGGCGACGCCGAACATAGCGCTGGCGTAACGGAAGAGCTTCGGCTGCTCTATGTAATCGCCATTCTTCCAATCTGGATCCGTGCGAACGGATTCGACAAGAAGTCTGCGCATTGCCCAGTTCCGTCCGGCCATTTCTGTTGGCTGCGACGCCATGGGAACAGTGACATCCATAAAGTCGGGATGGGTTCCCGCCCATAGCCAGGCCTGCATGCCACCCATGGAATTGCCGATGACCAAGTGAGCGTGCTTCACGCCTAACCCTTCTGTGACGAGACGATACTGAGCCTCAACCATGTCATCGTAGTTATATTTTGGAAACTTCGCCTTCAAACCATCAGATGGTTTTGTGGACTTTCCTGATCCAAGAGCGTCTGGAATGATGACATAGTATTTTGATGCATCAAGCGGTTGCCCCGCGCCAAAAAGCTCCCCAGCGAAATCGGCGGTCAGGAAATTGGCTGCCGATCCATAGGTACCGTGAAGCAGAATCACAGGCTTTCCATTCGGCGCGCCAATCGTTGTGTAGTGCAGCCTGACATTCTTTAGCGTCTCGCCTGTGTGGAATTTGAATTCAGGAACTGTCCAATCTCCTCCCTTGGGCACCGGGTAATCAGCAGCATCAGCGACGCCAGAAATTAACGACACCACTGCAGTACCAGCCATTAGGATGTTCTTGACAAACATGCGTTTCCCCTTCGTCAGCACCGAACCAGACGCTATCTAGATCGAATATATACCTACATCTCTCGCGCAAACCACCGAATGCGCCCGACGATGTTCATCTCATCGACCAGGCGCTCATAGGGAGAATAGTGGGTATTGTCGGAAACGATACGCACCTGAGGTGGGTCGCTGTTTGGAATATGCTCCAAGCGTTTCGCTACAAGCCCCATACCGTCATGGAGAACGAAGATGCCGGGCGGCGTTGGCATGCGTCGGCTCGTATCGACCAGCACCACGTCGCCACTGTTGAGGGTCGGCGTCATACTGTCCCCCTCGACATGCATGATGCGCAGGTTCGAGGGGTCGGTTTTGAGCCCCTGCTTGATCCATGATTTCTGGAAGTGATAGGGCCGCCCGTAATCGGGCTCCATATCAATGTGGTTCCCGCCGCCCATGGAAGGCCTGATGTTCACATAGGGTACGGCGACGAAGGCATGGTCCGGATTCTCAAGGATTGGGGACTCGCCTTCCACCTCCCCCAAGCGCTGGATGGCCAGGCCAAGCGGACGTTCGCCGTCGCAATAATCCTCCCAAACCGTCGATTTGGCGATCAGCGCGGGAACCGTGCGGACCGTGAATGTCGCGGGGTCGAGGCCCTTCTTCACCTGCCCCCAGCCAAGCGGCATGGACACCGGGGCGCCGGGGCGTCCGCGCGGCGACAGGGGCGCGACCGCCGTCGCCATGCGGTCGTTGCGCAGATAGTCAAGGAAGATGCGGCCCGCGCGCTCCTTCTTGGCCATGTTCAGCAAAAAGCGATGCGGCGCGTCGGCGGCCATGGCCTTGCAGAGATCGCGGGCGAAGGCTTTGGCCGCAGGCCAATCGACGCCCTGCCCCATCACTGGGGTCACAACATGCAGCCCCTTGCCGCCCGTGGTCTTGCAGAAGCTCACAAGGCCAAGCTGCGCGAGCCTGTCGCGGATCTCGCGGGCGCTTTCGATCACAGCGGCGAAATCCACGTCGGGCGCCGGATCGAGGTCGAACACCAACCGGCCCGGCTGCTCCGGCGCGAAGGGCGCGCAATTCCAAGGGTGCAGCTCCACAGCGCCGCTCTGGGCCGCCGCCACCAGGGCTTCGATCCGGTCGAACTGGAGATAGGGCTTGCGGTCGCCCCAGACCTCGACTTCGGTGATCAGCGCCGACTGGCCCTTGGCGCCGTGGCGCTGGAAGAAAGTCTGCGCGCCATTGATCCCGTCGGGCATGCGGATCATCGAACAGGGGCGGCCTTTGACATGGGGCAGCATCCACGCGCCCACCGCCTCGTAATAACGCGCCAGATCGAACTTGGTGACGGGCTTGCCGTCGTTGGCGTCGGGCCAGAGGGGCTTGTCGGCCTGGCTGATGGTGACGCCCATCACGGGCCGGGAGCCGCGCGGCAGGACGCTTGCGCGCGCGGGCTCGCGCAGGCCGGTCGCCGCCGGGGCCTCAGCCTGCACTTCCGTGGCGGGCTTGTCCTCGCGCAGCCCCTTGAAGGACGCCTGACGGATGGCGCCGTCGCCGGTGAAGCCCGCATATTCGATCTCGGCGACAAGTTCCGGGCGGACCCAGTGGACCCCTGCGGCCTTTTTGGGCGCGCCCTTGCCCTTGAACGGGCTGGCGTCCGTCTCCAGCGCCTTCAGGCGCGGCATGACGCGGGCGAGCGCCTCGCGCCCGAAGCCCGTGCCGATCCGCCCCACATAAACCAGCTGGCCCTCCCGGTTCACACCGGCGATGAGGGAGCGGAAAGCGTCGCCCGTGGTGGTCCAGCCGCCGATCACCACCTCATGGCCCTGTCGGCATTTGCACTTCACCCAGCTATCGCCCCGCCCGGAACGATAGGGCGCGTCCAGCCGCTTGGAGACGATCCCTTCCAGATCCATCCGGCAGGCGGACTTGAGAACGGCCTCCCCGGCGCTGAGGAAATGATCGACGAAGCGGATATTGGCGGGCGCCTTCGCCACAAGAGCCTTCAACCGCGCCTTGCGCTCCGCAAGCGGAAGCGGGCGCAAGTCCTCGTTGTCCGCGAACAACTGATCGAAGACGAAATAGACCAGATCCCGCGTGGTCCCTTGCGAGATAGCCGCCTGAAGCGCGGCGAAGTCCGGCGCGCCGGTGTGGTCCAACGCGACGACCTCGCCATCAAGGATCCCATCCGCCAGCCCCGCCCCGGCGGCGACGATTTCGGGGAATTTCGCAGACCAGTCGAGCCCCTTGCGGGTCAGAAGTAGCCATGCGGCGAGGACCGCAGTCTACCGGGATGTATCTCCGTTTTGGAGGTTCGCCTTTTATATGTTTGTTTTTCAGGCTGCCTGAGAGTGGATGATCGGGGCTTGCGGCTTCCAATGCCACGGGAGCAGTTCATCAA
>CAIUWR010000060.1 GCA_903902915.1 uncultured Hyphomicrobiales bacterium
AGCAAGCCCCCGAGGCAGAAAAGCAGCAATTTGATGATGCGGTCGAGCAAGGGATCCTCGTGGCGACTGCCGATTCGAACAACGCTAGACGCTCCCGGGCAAGGGGGCAAGGACCACATGGAACCGCAACGCCATTCAGCCGAGCTGAGCCCTTGGCTCCTGGCGATCGCGCCTCCTGCCGGACCTCGCCCGGCGCACGGCTCCTAAGGCGTCTGATGCAGAGCGAGGTCGAGCCCGAACATATCCGTGACAAACACGCTCCAGACCGGCGCTTCCGAATAGGTTTCATTCACATGGCGAAAGAGCGAGCGCCAATCCGGCCTGTTGAAGCGAAGATTGGAAAGCTGGATCGAGCCAATTTTTTCCACCGATACGGACGTCCAGCGCCAGGTTTCACGGAACTGGCCTCCATCACGCACATGCAATGACAAACGTTCGCCAATCAATATATCGACGCCGAAATTGAGGGCGATGTCGTAGGGCGCCGTCTGCGGATTCGACACCCTCCCGCGCGAGAGGATGACGTCAGCCTTGTCGAGCGTCGATTGTTCCACGAGCAGACAATTGCCGCCCGCGATGGCGAGCTGCATCAAGTCTGCGGGCTTTTTATCGCCTCTCAATTTTTCGTCGGCAAGTTTGAACATGCCATACTGCGTTTCAACATCGGCCGCCGGACATTTGCTGCGGCGCTCCATCCGGAACGATTGCACTATCTGGTCGGGATCAATGCGGGCGGAGACATCGGCTGTGGGTGCGTAAAGCAGACGATCCACCTGGCCGTTCAACAAAATGCGCTGGCAGAATTCATCGCATCCGGAACTCACATCGCCACGCACCGCCAAGATATGCACATTCGCCGGGCGCACCAACGTCCGCTGATCCCCCGCGACAAGCTCTCTGGCGAGGCGATCCAGCATCATGTTGACGGGATAAGGAAGGATGGCGACGACTCCGACCAATCCAATCACGGCCATGACCGGCAAGAGCGCGCTGACAGTCAACAACCGGCGGCCGATCTCGCCCAACACGAGAAAAACCAGGAACACCGGAGCATAATTCATGAAATAGCCGAACAGCATGCCAAGAGGGCTCCGCGTCAGGGCGTAAGCAACCTCAGGCGACAGAATCGGCAGCGCGGTCGCGATTGATAAAACGATGAGCGCTATTCGCAGCATTCAGGCAATCCTTGATAAAGCGTATCAATATTGAACCAATCAAGCCATGGCCGTCGCATCGAATCCAGCCAAGCTCAGGTTACACGACTGCCTCAATCGGGGCAACACGTTCGACGCGGCCAGAACTGGCGCAGCAATGCTTCAGATCAAGCCGGGAGCTCGCTGTTGCGATTGCTGCGCATGAGTGGTTTTCTTTAAAGCGGCGCCCGGCTCAATTCAGCTGTATCGCCTTCTTGATTTTCTGCGTCAGCTCTCGCGGCGCGGCGAAGACCTTGGCGATGAGCCGTTGCACCTCTTCCGCAGAAACAGGATCAACCTCAAGATTGGCGCGCTTGGCGTCCGCGAGCAG
>CAIUWR010000061.1 GCA_903902915.1 uncultured Hyphomicrobiales bacterium
CGATGTCATGTTCGCTTACTTTCCGACGCTGAGTGTTTTGAGCATGAGCGACTTGGCGGTCGCTATGACTTCGATATTGTTCTGATACTGGCGAGCCGCTTCCATCATCTCGACCATCTCTTCGTTGGTGTCGACGTTGGACGAATAGATGTAGCCGTCCTTGTCAGCGAGCGGATGCCCTGGCGAATAGCGCTTTTCCGCAGGCGCCTGGGAACGCTGCACGTCCACGGCGGAAACAGTCGCAACGCCGGTATTTTGCTGGAAGGCGGCATATTCCGTCTGAAACACAGGCCGCATCGCGCTATAGGCCGTGTCTGGAGAGCTCGAGATGGACTGAGCGTTCGCCAGATTACTCGCCACGGCGTTGAGGCGGACTTGCTGCGCCGACATGGCCCGACCAGCGACGTCAAAGATGTTGAGGTCCGACATTATTCACCCCTCAATGCGCTGCGGAGATTGCTGATGCGCGCTGACAGAAACTGGAGCGACGCTTCGTAGCGTGTGGCGTTCTCAGCGAACTGCAATTGCTCCACGTGCAGCTCGACCGTATTCCCATCGAGGGACGGCGAAATCGGCTGGCGATAAAGCATTTCGGATGAACCGCCCGTTGATGTTGCGATATGCATCGGGTCGGTGGTGACAAGCGTGCCTATGCCATCCAGCGCCTTGCTGTACTCGGACGCGAAGTTGATGTCGCGCGCCTTGTAGTTGGGCGTTGAAGCGTTGGCGATATTGGAGCCAAGCACCTCCATACGCTCCTGTCTAAGCGTCAGGGCGGCGGCGTGGGGCTTTAGATAATTGTCGATCACACTCATGGCAGCGACGGGTCCTTGATGGAACACCTATCGCATAGCAACCTTCGTGCCAGATTAAAAAACGTTTTAAATCAATGGATTACTGGACATAAAACTTTTTGATCAGAACCCGTTCTACCGGCGTGACGCTGTTCGCCGGACGCAGCGAGGCGTTGATCGTTTTTTTCAGTTTCGCTGCAAGCACCTGCGTTGCGTCATCCGCAGTCGCCTGTTCCACGGTGAGTTCGGAGAGTATGGAGAGCGTCAGCGCGCGCAATGGAATGCGGTTGGCTATCAGCAGATCTTCCGAGAGCTGTCCTCGTTGCGTCACAAGGTCGATCTCGGTCTGCAACACGCGGCCTTTTCCTGGCAGCGGCGATAGGATCTCTTCGCCCAGCGACACATATCGGGGCTCGAAGGGGCTTGGGCCTTCATCTGGCTGCTGCACCCGTTGTGGTGGCGGCGGCGGCTTCAGCGCGGCCTCGGCCGCCGCTTTTTCCGCTTTAATTTTCTCTTGCTTGCTTGTTTCCATGCTCGCGGAGATGAGCGTGCCGACCGCGACGCCGACGAGCAGGAGCGCCAATAGGCCAAGCGCCATGACGAAGGGGCCTCTGAGGATCGCCATGAATGCGTTGATGAGGTTCTTCACCATCAGACCCAGCCTCCGCCGCTGCGCGGCTTTTTAGGGTCGCTATTCATGATGCTCTTGAAAGCGGCGGCCATGGTTTGCGCACGGGCGCTGGTTTTGCCGAGTTCGTTTCTACGCAATATGATGTCGCCCGCAATCGTTTGACGATCCATCGTGAAGGCGGGATAGAGCTTCATCAATTTTTCAAGTTCCGTGAAGAATTCTGCTTCGGTCACAACTGTTCCTCAGACCAGAAGATCAACCCGCGCGCGGCGTTCCGAGAGGGTCCATGGCAGAAAGGACACGCAGGCGTAAAGGGTGCTTGCGTATTGGTGCATGAAGAGCGGAGCGAGCGAGATGCGCGCTTCCAGACGGCTGAGGGCGGGGACGGCGTCGGAAGGGGCGCCGCGTGGATTGTAGATCGGCCGAGATTGATCCCACGTTTTCGAGTCGGCCGGAACGCCCGGCCCCCTTGGCGCCCAGCCGCCAGTCGACACCGTCTCGCGGGAGGAAGCAGACCACATATCTTCCGAGGAAGACTGGTATGTTTCTCCAGAGTAAGGCGTGTCGGAAGGGTAGCGTTCATCACTGCTGAGCGTGTCCCCGGACGAATTTGCCGTCAGCGCGTCATCGATGCGAAAGTCGATGATCGGCGCAAGCTGAGCCAGCGGAGCGCGAACGAGTGGCGGAAGATCAAGAGCCATAAAACACTACCCCGGCCCGAAAAAATGGGCGAGGTAGACCGCGCCCGATGACGACGCAGTTTATGGTTAATGATTTCTTAACGCCAACGCTTTTTTCGCGTTATCTCCAGCTATCCTCGCTGCGCTTCAATCATCAGCGGGCAGTCAGTGTTTCAATGGCCGAGCGGACCATTTCCGAATCTGTCTGAAGGGCGCGCGAGTTGCCGTTGTAAGCTTGCTGCGCTTGTATCATGTGCAGCATTTCTGTTGTGATGTCGACGTTCGCTTCTTCGACATTGCCCTGCTGGATGGCGCCCAGGCCATTCGATCCAGCGCGGCCGAATTCCGCCGGACCCGACACCGCTGTTTCGATAAGTTGACCGGAGCCCTGATCCTGAAGGCCGTCCTCATTGGGAAAGCGAGCGATCGCAAGCGCAGCCACCTTGGTGGTGGCGCCATCTTTCGTGGTGACGTTGACGACGCCTGTCTGGTCGATCGCGATCGATTGGATCTTCGTCAGGTCTCCGCCCGTGACGGACGTGAGGTTGATCGCTTGCGGCTGTGCGCCAACCATCCCGTTGCTCAGAACGGGCAGCCCCATTATGGGATTGCCGGAATTTCTGTCGGTGAGCTGGCCGGTGGGGGTGATGGTCAGCTGACCCGCCCGGCTATAGCTATAGGCTGTCTCGGTGGTCGTGGCGCCGGGCTGCCCATAGGTGAACAGGCCCGCGCCGGTCAGGGCGACGTCGAGCACATTGCCGGTTTGTTGGAGGGACCCCTGCGCATCGCTGCGGCGCACAACCTGCGTCTTGGTTCCTAGCCCGATGTTTACGGCCGGCTGATCATTCTGGCTGGAGCCCATGATATCCCCGAATTGGGATGCAGAGCGCTTGAAGCCGACCGTCATGGCGTTCGCCAAGTTGTTGGAGATGACGCTGAGGTCGCGCGAAGCTGACATCACGCCTGTCAGTGCAGTATTCATCATCGGACGAGGCTCTCCAGCGTTCCATGTTGCGGCGATAGCGCCAGTCCGGAAACAGCAATTCGTGTGCCAAGTGTTAACGCATTGATAATATTAAAAAACTATAAATTTTCAGCGCGGCTGGGGAGGGGGCCGGGGCCTATGGCGGCTCGCGTTTAGTCGTCTTGCATCCAATTGCGAAGCTGCGAAAGGGCCGCTTTTTTAAGTTGTGAGACGCGACCCACGGTGACCGAAAGCACTTCGCTTATTTCCTCAAGGTTCAGCTCTTCGACGTAATAGAGCTGAAGGACCAGCGCCTCACGCGGTTTGAGACGTTTGAGATGGGTGGCGAGCGTGGCGCGCAGTTCGTCAGCTACGAGTGCGCCTTCCGGTGTCGGGCCCTCGTCTGTGAACCAGACGGAATGATCGTCGTAGATTTCATCCAGCGACTTGTTCGGCGTCGATGACGCCTTGTCGCGCCA
>CAIUWR010000062.1 GCA_903902915.1 uncultured Hyphomicrobiales bacterium
GCCGCTTTCGAGCGCGAGGATCACCGGCAGGCCCTGCGCGACGGCGTTGAAGTAGCCCGCATTGAGGCCGCCCTGCGCGATCTGGATCTGGTTGCTGGCGAGAATCGCCATGGCGCGGCTGAGCGAGTCGATGGCTTCAATACGCACATCGACGCCCGCCTCGCTAAAATAGCCCTTCTCCAGCGCAATGTAATTGGACGCCGCAGGCAGGCTCTGCACGGTGCTGATGGTGACTGTCTGCGCAAGCGCGGATGCGCTCAAAGCGATGACTGCGGCGAGCGCCGCATAGAATTGACGAGCGACCACCCGCGCCTCCCTTGTTGCGCAGCAAGGTGACGAGGACGCGGGCGACTGTCAATGTTGATCACATCAGCGCGGGCTCACTGCGCCTCGGGATTATCGAGCCACGCATGGGCCGCGCGAACCGCCTCGATCCAGTCGGCGGGCGTCACATCTTCGATGAAGCGGTGATAAAAAATATGGCCGCGATTGGGCAAGCGGCGAAAATCATAGCAGGGCGCGGGACGCAGGCGCACCGCCGCCTCCCTGAAGAGGCCCAGAATGGCGGCCTGCGATACATGGGCCGCGAACATCTCCTCCCGAACCAGCGCCTCCGCCTGATCGAAGGCGATCACGACTTCATCGTCGCTGTCCTCGATGAAGCGTTGCGTCACCAGGCCATGCTCGCTCTCATGATAGAACGCCATCTCCACAACCGCAGGCGGCCTGAGCCCGCGCCGTTCCATGCGCCGACACGCCAGCGACACCGCGCAGGCGCAGGCGTCGTGGTCGAGATGGCCACCCTCATAGGGATGGGTGAGGACAGCCTCGACCTCCAGCGTCTGAAACAGGGCGGCGAGCGCGGCGGCGATCGCAGGCAGATGACGGAACGCTTCCTGATCGCCAATGGGGAAGGCGTGACGGCGCGCGGCGGGCACCTGCGCCAGATCGAGCACCCGGCCAAGTTCAACGGCCCGCGCCTGCGCATAATCCGCACTGCTGTGAAATCCCGCCGCATGGACGCCGCGCAATTCTCGCGGCGCGCCATCGGTGAGGTGGACGGCATGGGCGCCGCGCAACAGCTTCAGCAGCGGGCCAAGCCCGATGGTCTCATCATCGGGATGGGCGACCACGAGCGCGACCGGCGCATCCACGACGCTGCGCGCGCACAAATTGCGCATGATGTCGTGAACCGGCCCGGCGACCGACGGAGACATGAGCTTACCCTGAGGCTGAAGACCTGAATCCATCCCGGGAAACGCAGCGAAGCCGGTTTGGTTCCTTCATCAGGTCAGGCGGCGCGACCGGGTTTGCGCACGAGATTGCGCACCGTCCACAGACCGATCGAGACGATCGCTTCGCCCGCCTCATCGCGCACGATCAACCGGGCGCCAGGCTCCCGTGTGGTGCGGGCGAGATCCACGGCGCGATCCCAGACGGCGTTACGGTCGGCCAGCTCGACGTCAGTCAACCTTGTGACTGCAACGGGTCCGGACGAGACCTCGAACGTATAGCGCGGCATCGGTGAATGACCTTTATGAGAAGAACCTGCCGCAAACAACGCGAAGCGGCCGAGCTGGTTCCCCATTGTTTTGCCGGGGGAGCCGCGCACGCCATTGACGCGCCCTGAATCGACAGTGCAATAAGTCGTCCCGATCAAAATTCGCTTTGGTCGGCGAGGATTCACTCCGCCCGCCCGCAGGCGCGGCGCAGCATCGAGGAAACCCCATGAGCTCCAGCGTTTCGGTGACGATCCCCCACTTGCAACAGATGAAGCGGGATGGCGCCAAGAGCGTCGGCTTCGTGGCCTGGGATTACCAGATCGCCCTCATCGCCGAGCGCGCGGGCGCGGACTTTCTCGTCATCGGCGACAGCGTGGGGGTGAATCTCTGGGGCCACGCCAATCCGCTGGAAGTGACGCTCGACGAAATCCTCATCTGCTGCAAGGCCGTGCGCCGCGCGACCAAGCGCGCCCTGCTGATCTGCGACATGCCCTATGGTCCCGTGCAGGAGGGCCTCGACACCGCCCTGCGCGCCGCCGTGCGCATCGTCAAGGAGGGCGGCGCCGACATGATCAAGCTCGACGGCGCGGCGGATTATCCCGAGGCCGTGACCGCCCTGACCCGCGCGGGCATTCCCGTCTTCGCGCAGTTCGGCCTGACGCCCCAGACCGCGCTGAAATATGGCATCCCCTACAGCTCCCAGAACTCCGCCGCCGCCATGGCGACGCAGGAGGCCGCCGCCAAGCTGGTGGAAGAGGCCAAGATGCTGGAGGCCGCCGGCGCCGCCATGCTGGATTTCACCAATTCCGGCCCCGTCGCGGGCAAGGCCGTCTGCGAGGCGGTCTCGATCCCCGTCATCGGCGGCTTTGGCGGCGGGCCCTGGCTCGACGGGCGCGTGCGCCTCGCCCACACCGCCATCGGCTATGCGGAAAAGTGGATCGACTCGAAGAACGACACCTATTTCAACGGCGCGCGCGCCACCCTCGACGCTTTCCAGACGCTCATCGCCGACGCCCGCGCGGGCAAGCAGATCAAGGGTTGAGCCGCCATGCAGAAAGTCGTTCTGGACGGAATCGACACGCGCTATGAGGTGGTGGGCTCAGGCTCGCCCATCCTCATGTTCGCGCCCGGCGGCTTTGACGCGACCATCGAAAAATGGTCGACGCAGGGCGTCTACGCCAAGATCAAGCCGGTGGAGAATCTGAGCAAGCATCACACGCTGATCATGTTCGACCGGCGCGAATGCGGCCAGTCGGGCGGGCGCTTGGAGCGCGTCACCTATGCCCATTACGTGCGGCAGGCGGTGGCGCTGCTGGATCATCTGGGGATCGAGAAGGCCCATATGATGGGCGGCTGCATGGGGTGCAGCCCAGTCGCGCTCATGGGCGTCATGCACCCTGAGCGGGTGTCGAGCCTCGTGCTGTTCTGGCCCGTGGGCGGCGCGAAATATCGCCTCGCCGGGCAGATGCGCTTCGCCGAACATCTGGCCTTCGTGAACCAGAACGGCTTGCAGGCGGTGGTGGATCTGGTGCGCAGGGACGGCAAGGCCTTTGGCGCCGATCCGCGCGGCGGACCCTGGGCCTCGGTCATCAAACTCGACGAGGCTTTCGCCGCGACCTATGCGCAGCTCGACGTCGAGGGCTACAAGCACCTCGTGGCGGGCTGGGCGCGCACCATGTTCGACCGCGACACGGCGCCCGGCGCCGAGCCGGAGGACATGCTGCGCTGCCACCTGCCCGCGTTGGTGGTGCCCGGCGCCGACGCCTCCCACGCGACCTCCGCCGCGCGCTATCTGCAGGAATGCCTGCCGAAGTCCGAATATTGGGACATGCCGGTGGCCCAGCAAACCGAGGAGCCGACGAGCGCACGGCTGCTGGAGTTTCTGGGGAAGGGGCATTAATGGGCGCCCGAGCGGCAAGGCCTGTACTTCGGCGCGGGTCATGCTATCCTTGCCCATGATGAGCGCTCAATCGTCAACCGTCGCCCGCCTGCCTTCGGCTACGCCGAATGAGGCGGAGATTGAAGCCTGGCAGTCCCTGCCTCGGGACGAGCAGCTGCGCCGTCTGCGGGCGATGCTCGCACAGCCTGACTGTTCCATAGCGGCAGTCGAAACAGTCACGGATGTCCTGGCGAAGGCCAGAGCCAAGGCTGCCGCTCGCCATGGATAAGGCGCGTCTAATCATGTCTTCATCAGAACGATCATACATGCGCGCCAGCAATTACGGCGTGAACTCTTCGACTAGCGCGCCTGCCGCATTCTGAACCTGATCGTCGCAGGTTGTGGCGCCCTGCGACGATCTGCGAAGCCTTGAGGCTGCCTCAGCCCACCAGCCCCCAGGTCTCCTTGGCGAACAGATCCTCGACCTTCATCGCCTTGGTGATGATGCCCTGCGACAGGGCGTGGCCCATCAGGGTTTCCATGACCTTGCGGTTAGGCTCGATTCCATAGGGCAGCGGCTCGCCGGTGATCTCCATCACGCGCTGATGCAGGCGGTCGGTGGCGTCGGGCTTTTCGATCTTGCCCGCCTTCAGCGCGTCCACATAGAGGCGCTTGGCTGCGGCGAAAGCCTCGAAGCAATCGGCGGCGATGCCGGGGTTGGCCTCCAGCACTTCGTCCTTGATCACCACGAGATGGTTGATCGGATAATGACCATCGCGCTTGAGGGCGGCAAGGCCGGTTTCCAGCGCGTCGGGGATCAGGGGCTGCACGTCGGGGTGGTTCACATCCACGCCGATGGCGGCGACGAGTTCGCCCGAAATCAGCATATCCGCCATGTTCTTGCCCGCCTCGATGGGCACCACGTTGGAGGGCGCGACATATTCGGCCACATGTTCGTCGCCGGACAGAAGCCAGGTCACCTTGGACAAATCGACCCCATAGTCCTTCTCCAGAATGCCGCGCGCCCAGACGCCGGTGGTGACCGTATAGCCGCGATTGACGCCGACGCGCTTGCCTTCCAGATCCTTCGGCGAGGCGATCCCCGCCTTCGTGTTCACGAGGATCGCGCCGTGGTGGAACTGGCGCACGATGGGCACGGGAATGGCGGTGAGCTTCTTGCCGTGGGCTCTAGCGCAAATATAGGTGGTGATCGCCAGCTCGCAGATGTCGAACTCGCTGGCACGCACCTCGCGGCGGAAGGCGGCGATCAGCGGATCGACCTCGATGAACTCGAAGCTGAAGGTCTTGGGCTGCACGGTCCCGTCTTTCAGGGCCTTGTTATTGCCTTGCGTGCGGGTGACGGCGGTGAATTTGGGAAGTGCCATGAGACGTCTCGCTCCTCGATTGCGTTGGCGCTGTTTTAAGGGGTCGCGAGGCCGCTGTGAAGGGTTTTGGGCAGTCGGCATTAGGCGGTTGGCAGTCGTGACGCTCGGCGGACGACAAGATGAGTTGTGACCACGAGCCACCGCTTCAAAAACCTTTCTGCCGACTGCCGACTGCCTAACGCCCACCCCCCGGCGGAATCGAATAAGTTCCCGTCGCATGGGCCACCGGCTCCTCGTCGCCGGGCGAATATAAGGACACCTCCCCCACCGCCAGCCGCTTGCCCAGCTTCAACAAGCGGCACTCCGCGATGAGGTCGCCGGGCGCAGGGCGGCGCAGGAAGTTGATGTTGAGATTGGTGGTCACGGCCAGCGCCACCGGGCCGATCTGCGCGAGGATCGCCACATAGAGCGTCACATCCGCCAGCGCGAACATGGACGGGCCGGAGATGGTGCCGCCCGGGCGCAGATGTTTCTCGGACGCCAGCAACCGCATCCGCGCGCTCATCGGCCCCACCGCCTCCAGCAGGAAATCACGACCGGGCGCGATCTGTGGAAAATCGCGGATGAGGAAGGCGTTCACCTCCTCAAGGCTCATCAGGGGA
>CAIUWR010000063.1 GCA_903902915.1 uncultured Hyphomicrobiales bacterium
CCCTAAAGGGGTGCCCCGGTGACGCAGGTGACGCACTACCACTAGAGGCCGCTATGCGTAACCATTGCGCCCCCTTGCGTCACCTCTCTCAAAGTGACGCAGAACTCAAAAAAATCAACAGCTTAGGGCTGCGTAACCTTTGCGTCACCCTCGTCAAAGACAACATGTCAATCAAACAAACGCCCAACAATATCTTCACAGAGGTTTTTGCAAGGTGACGCAGAAGGTGACGCAGCCTCTTCAGTGGACAAGTTGTTCTTTTTTACCCGCTCAACGTACTTCCGCTTGTGCCGCTGCGCGTCGTTCCGGAACACCTCAACTATCTTTTTCTCCGCCTCCAACCGCTTCAAAATGCCTTTGATTTGCGCCCGCTGCTTTGCATCCTCGATGTCCAAACCGAATGCTTCGGCCACACATCTGCCAACCCACAACTCCGATTGCGGGTCCGCACGGCACACACCATTCTCGATCAGCTCAAGCGCCATGGCCTCATTTTCCCGCCGCGCCGCCACCGTTTGCTTCACTGCCGCCTCCGGAACCACGTAGCAGGACGTCAGCTCATCGCCATCGGGATCAGCCCCTAACAACATGGTCCGCAAACTGAACGCCCCGACCGCTCCCTCCTCACCGACCCTGCTCTTTGCGAGCCAAAGGCTGTGGCCGCTGACGACGCCTGTGAGCTGGTTTCGCTCTGCCGTAATGGACAACACCGCATCGCACCCGGCCCGCCATGCGGACGCCCCTCTGAGCCCCGTGCCCGCCCCTTTGCCATAATGGTGGATCGGGATCATCAGCACATCCAACGCATCCCCGATGACCTTCAGGGCCCGGATGATGCGCGCCGCCTCGCTGTTGTCGTTCTCATCCTGCATATTGAACACCGCCGACAGCGTGTCGATCACGATGGCCCCCATGCGCACC
Organism: uncultured Hyphomicrobiales bacterium; assembly: GCA_903902915.1. Taxonomy (GTDB): domain Bacteria; phylum Pseudomonadota; class Alphaproteobacteria; order Rhizobiales; family Beijerinckiaceae; genus Terripilifer. Next base: position 922 of record CAIUWR010000063.1, read on the forward strand.
CCATGGTTTTCTTGCATCCATGCCGCCTCGCGTTTCAGCTTGGCGATGAAGGCCCTGACTTCATCGGGTTTGGTGAAGTCGGGAATGGTGGCCGTCCATGAGATCGGCAAAAGGCGCTCGACATTCCGGGCCATGCACGCAACGGTGAGACGTGGCTGGATCGTGTCTGCGCCTTCGCCAGCAATGAACATGACGCCGCCCTTCTCTTTCACCTTGCGGCCAAAGAAGGTCTGTCCTGTGGTCAGTGCGACAGCCAGATCGATGGCGATAAAAGTTTTGCCGGCGCCCGACTGTCCACCAATGAAGGCGATTCCGTTGCGTGGCAGAAGCCCCTTCACAAGGGACGGCGGAAAGCTGAACGGCTCTTTGCTGTGGCGGCGGATGTCCGCATCGCTGCTCATGGCGGTAATCACATCGCTGACGATGGTTTCGGTGTCATTGGGGTGTTCGAACCATGCGCCCGGCACAAAGAAGGGATTGTTGCCGCCCTTGGTAATGCCGGAGCGCGTGGTGGCGGCGATCTCTGTTTGCTCCAACCCGCTGCCGATGGCCGCCTGCGCAATGATGGCCTCTGCCTCGTGGCGCTCGACAAGGCCGGAGGCAATGGCCTGCCCGGCGATGTAGGCCGCATTGAACAGGGAGCTGTTGCGGGTTCCCTCCGGCGCGGTGTTCAGTTTGTTAGCCTCAAGCCTAACTAAGTCTAACGCTTGCTGGCGATCTGCTTGATGGTCTTGACCGATGAACTGTGGCGGCTCCCAGTCGGTGCGCTCTGTGTATTTGCGTGGGATCACGTCCCAGCAAGCGTTGAGGAACTGATCGAGCTGGTGCTGATTGATCATGGGGATGGAGGGATCATCGACCTTTAGCTCCATGGGTGACTTGTGCGGCCACTGGTAGTCTCGTCCGGCTTTGGCGTGATAGCCAAACCCGACGATCTGCCCCGACCCGGCGAAGATTTCAATCGGGTGCAACTTGCGGGATTTGATCGTCCCGTCGTTGCGGTAGATCAGAACTCTTTTGGGGGCCAGTCCGATGCGGACGAGCGGTGTCTGGCCTAAGAACTTAAGCGCAACGTCATAAGCGGCTTGGGCCTGTTGCTCATCGAGAATGTCCAGATCAATGGCGACCAGCTCCTTTTGAATGGCGAGACAGACAATTTCTCCTTCCAGCTGACCTTGCCCGGCCATCATTTCTCGCAGCTCGTCCTCCTCCCATTGGCGGGAATTGTACGTCTGCCAACTCTTGATCGACGGTCGCTTGGTTTCAGCATAGCCGGGGATGGGACGCCAGCCATTTTTGACGAGCGTCGGCGCCCGCTTCACGAACAGCGAAGGCTTGGTTGTCATTTTTATGCTCCAAGTTAACTGGAGCCGCTTTTCGAGCTGCCCGAAATCCGCTATATTCATCTTGCCAGTTGAATATTGCGCGAGCCGTTCTCGAAAAGGGTGGCTCGTTGCATTTCAGGGTTGGCTAAGCAGACTTTCAGCGGCGTCCACTGGGATCAGACGGATGCCGCCAATCCTTACGGTGCGCAGACGCCCCGTCTTGATCAGGTTGTAGGTCGTCGCTTTTGAAAAGCCGTAGGCGTTACAGAAATCACGTACGCGAAGCGCGCGTTTGTCGGTGCCGGTAGAATGCTGTTGGTTGGGGATCATCGCCGTCTCCTTGAGGTGGACGGCTAACCAATTAATACACTTGAGGTCAGATTGGCGCAGTCAAATTGTCAAATTGTCAAATTTGACAATCTTCTTGCCTCGACCCAAGGATTATAGACTCTACAGAACGTCCGGTAAGACCACCCACGGCCTGTTTGCATTCCGCCATACTTTTTTTTATAAACCTTCATTACGGCCGCGTGAGCATCTGTTGCTAAGGAAAAATCTCGATTCAACTCTTCTAATATTTCCAACATAATAGCGTGTTTCTTTTTCGGACCTGTAATCTTAGCACTCTTGTTTCTTCCGGAACGAAGTTTCACCTTCAACCATTGCCAAAATTTCTTCCCATCAATCGTTACGTCTTGGATTTGCGACGGAGGAACAACATTTGGGTTGTTGGTCATGCCCTTGTGGGTCGCAAAAAAAAGTTCATTCCAATATTCAGGTGTCGATTGATGCGAACCTGCACCATAATTGGGGATTACTACGTCAAGGCGATGAGCTGGGTTCTTTTCGACAAGAGGATTTTTCAAAATCGCCTCAAGTGTCCAAATCCATAATTGGCGAGGCGGAATTTTTTTCGCGGCTGCTTCCGTCTCAATAAGGGCCCACAGATTTTCCATTTCCCAGGCCTGCCTCTAATTTTCCAAGCGATACAGCCATCTTTCCTGTAGCTTAAGGTGGCCGACCGCGTTTGCACAACGCCAGTTAAATTCGATGTACTCTAGGCATAGCCAGCTAACTTGATAACATTGTCGTGCTCTATAGGGTCGCAGTATGCCGCCCATGCCTCCATCATCGCCCGACGCTTCTCAAGCGCATCGCCGCGCCGGTAGGCCTGTTCCGCCTTGTCGCCGATGACATGCGCCAAAGCCGCTTCGGCGAGCTCTCGGGGAAAGTGGGTTTCGTTGCCGCACCAATCGCGAAACGCCGAGCGGAAACCATGCACAGTCGCGTTTTCGACCTTCATGCGTCGCAGGACCATTTCCAACGCCATGGAACTGAGCGGCTTACCGTATCGTTGACCGGGAAACACGAACGCGCCCACGCGAGCCGACGATAAGGACTGCATAATTTCGACGGCGCAACCTGATAGCGGAACCCGGTGAACTCGCCCTGCCTTCATCCGCTCGGCAGGGATCGTCCAAACCTTACGGTCCAAATCTATCTCGTCCCATCGCGCCCCCAAAACTTCCCCCGACCGAGCTGCCGTCAGGATCGCGAACTCCAGTGCGAGGGCAGCGACCGCCTCACGCTCGCGCAGTCGCCCAACAAACTCCGCGACATCTTGATAAGGAAGGGCTGCGTGATGGCCCCGTGATAGCTTCTGGCGCTTGGGCAGCAGTTTGTCGAGATGACCGCGCCAAAGAGCCGGATTGACGCCCTCCCGGTATCCCTTCGCTCTGGCGGCGTCGAGAACATGCTCGATACGCCCTCGCAACCGGGACGCCGTCTCGGGCTTTTCCAACCAGATTGGCTTCAGCAGGGAAAGAACGTGCTCAGTGCCGACCTCATTCACCGGTTTCTCCCGGATCGGCGCCGCATATTCCCGCAAAGTCATCACCCACTGCGCGCGATGCTTGGGGTTCCTCCACTCCAATCCCTTGCTTTCAATGAAATCGTCGGCGATTTGTCCGAATGTCGGAATGCCGCTTGACGCGGTCCTCTCAGCTTCGCGCGCGGCGATTGGGTCGCGTCCCGCCTTCACCAAGGCAGCACATTGATCGCGCTCCGCGCGTGCATCCGCCAGCGAGACCTCAGGGTAACCCCCGAGCCCCATCTCGCGCAGCTTCCCCTGCCACGTGAAGAGATAGACCCATCGCCGCCGGCTAGAATCGCCGGACTTTGAAATCGACAGATAGAGGCCGCCGCCATCGCCATGGCGGCCCGGCGCCATCAAAGCGGAAACCGCCCGTGCGGAGAGCTTGTTCTTTTTTTGCTTCGCCATGAATTTGGCCTGTGTCTAATCCGGCCCCAATATCGGCCCCAATTTCATCCGTAGATTATATGAGACTGCATTGGTCTTGGATAGACAAGTGGCTTAAAAAATGCCTGATTTCTGGGGTTTTTTTAATCCTCCTTAGACGTATCTGAACGGCAGAACGTCGGACGCCCCCTCCGCCATATGGCTCCAAACAGCCTAGCTGTGATCGGCCCTGCGCCTTGAGGCGCGCTTTTCGATAACGTCCGGATTCAGGGCGCGTTTGAGCGGGCGCCTGCGGGCGCTCAATCGAGGGCGGAGGCGCCCGGGCGTCCCATTCTCAGGGCGAATTCAAGCTCTTCGCGGGTTAAGACCGCGCGACTGCGAGCAGCCCTGCGCGGGCCGACGTTCGATGGCGGGGCTGCGCCAGATTCAGACTTGAGGGCCGCGTTTTCATGGACAAGCTGGGCCATGCGCCACGTCTGCTCCTCAAGGCTCGCGCGCAGCAACTGCACTTCGCTCTCAAGATCGCGCAGGCGGGCCTGAAGCTCTTCGAGCGTCGGCGGAAGTGAGGACTCCGACTGTTTACTCATTGAAACGCCTCTCAACTCACCAACGGCCGCTGACGGCGACCACTGGAACGATCATTTCGTAGCACAGCGAAAATTGAGAAAAATCGTCGCTTTGTAACAGAGCTGCGGAGTCTGGCTTCAACCGGGAGAGCCTGCGGCCTTGTCCCCAGTTTTATGACCTTTTGCGCTTCCGGACGAAAAACCAAGCCCCGCCTCGTACCAGCCCCGGCTCGCCTTCACGATATGGACGACCGAGAGCATGACCGGCGCCTCCACCAGCACGCCCACGACGGTGGCCAGCGCCGCGCCCGAATTGAGCCCGAAGAGGCTGATGGCGGCGGCCACCGAAAGCTCGAAGAAGTTGCTCGCGCCAATGAGGGCCGCAGGCGCGGCCACGCACCAGGCGACCCCAAACCGGCGGCTTAGCCAGTAGGCCAGCCCCGCGTTCAGATAGACCTGAATCACGATGGGAATCGCCAGAAGCCCGATGACGAGGGGCTGCGCGAGGATCTGCTCGCCCTGAAAGCCGAACAGCAGCACCAGCGTCGCCAGAAGCGCGACCAGCGAGACCGGGCCCAGCGCTTGTTGCGCCCGCTCAAGCGCGCCAAAGTCACGCCGCAGCAAAAGGGTGCGCCAGAGCTGCGCAAGGATCACGGGGATGACGATATAGAGCGCCACCGACAAAAACAGCGTGTCCCAGGGCACGCTGATGGAGGCGACGCCCAGCAGCAGGCCCACCAGTGGCGCGAACAGGAACACCATGATCACATCGTTCAGCGCGACCTGACTGAGGGTGTAGTTGGGCTCGCCCTCGCACAGATTGGACCATACGAAGACCATGGCCGTGCAGGGCGCCGCCGCCAGCAGGATCAGCCCCGCCATATAGGAGGGGATCGGCTCGGCTGGCAGCAGCGGTGCGAAGAGATGGCCGACGAAAACCGTGCCCAGCAGCGCCATGGAGAAGGGCTTCACGCCCCAGTTGACGAAGAGCGTGACGCCGACGCCGCGCCAGTGCTGGCGCACATTCCCCAACGAACCGAAGTCGATCTTGAGCAGCATGGGGATGATCATCAACCACACCAGCACGGCCACGGGCAGATTGACCTTGGCCACCTCCGCCAATGAAATGGCGTGGAAGACGCCCGGCAATGCAGAGCCCAGCGCCACGCCCGCGACGATGCACAGCGCGACCCAGAGGGTCAGATAGCGTTCGAAAAGGCTCATGGGATCAGGCCTCGCCGGTGGGCTGGCCGATGGCGTCGAGCCGCGCCTTGAGGGACAGGCGGTCGAGGCTTTTCACCGGCAAGGCGGCGAAGGCGCTGATGCGGTTGCGCATCTGCCTGAAGGCCGTGACGAAAGCCGCCTCTTTCTGCATGTCGGTCCCCTCGACGGCGGCGGGATCTTCGATGCCCCAATGAGCGGTCATGGGCTGGCGGGGCCAAAAGGGGCAGGCCTCGCCCGCCGCGCTGTCGCAAACCGTGAAGACGAAATCCATCACCGGGGCGCCGGGGGCCGCAAATTCGTCCCAGCTCTTGGAGCGGTAGCCATCCGTCGGATAACCATAGGCGTCCAGCACCTTCAGGGCGAAGGGATTGACCACGCCCTTGGGCTGGCTGCCCGCTGAATAAGCGTTGAAGCGTCCAGCGCCGTCCTTGCGCAGAATCCCCTCGGCCAGAACCGAGCGGGCGGTGTTGCCGGTGCACAGGAACAGCACATTGTAAATTTTGTCAGGCACGGGCGTTTTCCTTCGGCGGACAGCAGGGGAGGAGATCAGCGAGGAGGGGGGCGCAGACGTGGGGGCGTCCGTTGCAGCAATCCTGCAACAGGAACAGCGTAAGGGCGCGAAAGTGGTCGAGATCGGCGCGGTAGACGATGGAGCGGCTACGCCGCTCGCCGCGCACGAGGCCCGCCCGGGCCAGAATGGCCAGATGGGTCGACATGGTATTTTGCGGCACGCCCACACGCTTCGCCAGCTCACCGGCGGGCGCGCCATCGGGCTCGCAGCTCACCAAAAGCCGAAAGGTCTCCAGCCGGGTAGCTTGCGCGAGGGCGGCCAGACAGTCGATGGCGTGATGTGTTTCCATATATCGAGAATTACCGATGAATGTGACAGGTTCAAGACAGGGATAGGGCTCGTGACGCGCGACCCTGCGCGAATTGACAATACATCAAGCTCGGTGAACCATTTTACATCCGTGGACCGCTTGGGCGCAGCAGCAGGAGGAGATGAACATGCCTGTTCCCAATAACCGCCAGGTTCGACTCATCCACCGCCCGATCGGAATCCCCCAGGCGGGGGATTTCGAGATCGTCGCCGCGCCTCTCGTCGAGCCCGGGCCCGGTCAAATGCGGGTGCGGAATATTTTTCTGTCTGTGGAGCCCGCCATGCGGGGGTGGGTGAGCGCGGTCGGCAATTATTCCGAGCCAGTTCCCCTTGGCGGCGTGATGCGTTCGCTGGCGGCCGGGCGCGTTGATCAATCGAATCATCCCGATTTTCCGGTGGGGACGCTGGTGACGGGGATGTTCGGCTGGCAGGACTATGCGGTCGTTGACCCGGGCGATATCGAGCATGTGGTGACGGACCTGGACCTGCCACTGTCCACTTTCCTGGGCGTTCTTGGCCTCAATGGGGTCACCGCTCATTATGGTTTGCTGGAAGTGGGCCGCCCGCGCCCGGGCGAGACGGTCGTCGTTTCCACAGCGGCCGGAGCGGTCGGCTCCTGCGTGGGGCAGATCGCCCGGATCGAGGGCTGCCGCACCATCGGCATTACGGGCGGGCCCGACAAGGTGCGCCAGTGTCTGGACGTCTTCGGATATGACGAGGCGGTCGACTACAAGGCCGCCGATTTTGCATCGCGGCTGGCGCAGGCCTGCGGCGGCGGCGTCGATGTCTATTTCGACAATACCAGCGGGCCCATCAGCGACGAGGTGATGCGTCATCTGCGCATTGGCGCGCGCGTGATAATATGCGGGACCGCGTCGGTCGCCAGTTGGGACCCGACTCCGCAGGGCCCCCGCGTCGAGCGTCACCTGTTGGTCAAACGCGCGAGCATGCAGGGTTTTGTGATCTTCGATCATGCGCATCACTATCCGGTGGCGCGGCGCGCTCTTGCACAATGGATCCGCAGTGGCGCGTTGCGCTATGTGGAGGACATTCTCGAAGGCGTTGAGCAGGCGCCCGACGCAATCGCCGGGCTCTATCGCGGCGAGAACTACGGCAAACGCCTGATCAGAATCGGGACATGAGAGATGCCGGGCCTGGCCGGAAAATATGGCTCCTCCTGCAAACCCGGCTTCAGCTTTGCCAAGCCCCCTTGCGAACACATTTGCAGGAAATAAGCTGGTGATGGCTGCTCCCGGCGGCGGGCGGTTCAACCCAGGTTTGGGGTCCATCGCAGGTGATTGAGGGGGGAGCGTCTTTCAGCATGACCACTGACCTTCAGCGGACGATAGCCGTCAGAGACATCCTCACCCGCGCCATCGAGGCGCTCGATCTGCAATTCGGCTTCCGCCTCTGGGATGGGACGGACCTTCCGCCAGCCCAAGGCGCCTCGCCCCTGCGGGTCGCCATCGCCGATGTGGGGGCGCTGGCGAGCCTCCTGCGCTCGCCCAATCTCGATGCTTTCGTGCGCCTGCATGTGGAGGGGCGCATCGACTGGGTGAACGGGACCATCTTCGATCTGGCGGCCCTGCGGCCCAAGGCGAAGCTTGGGCGGGCGCTGCGGACTATCGGCCTCTGGCCGCTACTCAAGGCGGCTTTTAGCCTGATCACCGCCCCAGGCAGCCCCGGTTTCGAGCGTGGGCGGGGCGATGACAAGGCGCGCAAAAGCGGCGACGCCGCCACCAACAAGAAGAACATCGCCCATCACTACGACGTGTCGAACGCTTTCTATAAGCTCTTCCTCGACAAGGAGATGGTCTATACCTGCGCCTATTACGCGCCCGATTTTCACGACGACATCGACAAGGCGCAGTTCGACAAGCTCGACATGATCTGCCGCAAGCTGCGGCTGAAGCCCGGCGCGCGGCATCTCGACATCGGCTGCGGCTGGGGCGCGCTGATCTGCCATGCGGCGCAGCATTTCGGCGTGCAGGCGGTGGGCGTCACCCTGTCGGAGGAGCAGGCGGCGTTGGCGCGGCAGACGATCGCGGCGCGGGGCCTGTCGGACAAGGTCAGCGTGCAGGTGATCGACTACAACGATCTGGAGGCCGCGAGCTTCGACACGATCTCCTCCATCGGCATGTTCGAGGCGGTGGGCATCGACCATCACCCGACCTATTTCAAAGCGGTGCATCGCCTCTTGAAGCCCGGCGGGCTCTACCTGCATCACGCCATTTCCCGCCCCGCGCGCGGCACCGATGCGCAGTTCCGCAAGATGCGCACGGAATATCGGGCTTTGGTGCGCTACATCTTCCCCGGAGGCGAACTGGATCATCTGGGCATGTCCATCGCCAATCTGGAGCGCGCCCGTTTCGAAGTGCATGACGTGGAGGGCTGGCGCATGCATTATTGCCGCACCACCCGCCTCTGGCACGACCGCTTATTGGCCCGCCGGGCGGAGGCGGAAGCCGAAGTCGGCGCGGACATGACCCGCATGTGGCTATTTTATCTGGGCGGCTGCTCGCTGGCTTTCGAGCGCGGCGCGGTCAGCATTTTCCAGACGCTCGCCTCGCGGAAAAACAAGGGCGCCCTGCCCGTGCCCGCCACAAGGACTGATCTTTATCGGTGAGAAATCCTTCCGACCGGGAATCCTGTGCATGGCCCCCGCCAAAAGCCTGCATCGTCCGCCCGTTTCGTGCTAGCTCGCGCCTGCGGGCTTTCCGCAGGATTCGAGGAGCGGATGGCGGTTGATATCGACATAGGGGTGAGCGGCGCCAATGCGCCCGCCATGGTCGATCTCGAGGAGCTGCTCGCGACCCGTCTGCTGGTGCAGGGCAATTCCGGTTCCGGCAAGTCGCATCTGCTGCGCCGTCTGCTGGAGCAGAGCGCCAGACTCGTCCAACAGATCGTCATCGACCCCGAGGGCGACTATGTGACCCTCGCCGACCGCTACGGCCATGTGGTGGTGGACGCAGCCGCCTCCGAACACGAGCTGCCGCTGATCGCGGCGCGGGTGCGCCAGCATCGCATTTCCGTCGTGCTCAATCTGGAGGAGCTGGAGGCGGACGGGCAGTTGCGCTGCGCGGCCATCTTCCTCAACGCGCTGTTCGACGCGGACCGCGAATTCTGGTTTCCGGTCCTCGTCATCGTGGACGAGGCCCAGCTTTTCGCGCCCTCCGCGGCTTCCGACGGTTCGGAGGAGGCGCGGCGCATGAGCCTCACCGCCATGACCAATCTGATGTGCCGGGGCCGCAAACGCGGGCTGGCGGGCGTCATCGCCACCCAGCGCCTCGCCAAGCTCGCCAAGAATGTGGCGGCGGAAGCCTCGAACTTCCTGATGGGCCGCACCTTTCTCGACATCGACATGGCCCGCGCCGCCGATCTTCTGGGCATGGAGCGCCGTCAGGCGGAAATGTTCCGCGATCTCAAGCGCGGCGCCTTCGTGGGGCTAGGCCCCGCCATCTCGCGCCGCCCGCTCTCCGTGCGCATCGGCGCGGTGGAGACCGCCGACCGGGGCGGGGCGCCCAAGCTCCTGCCCCTGCCCATGGACGACGAAGGCGATCACCATGATCTGCTCTTCGCCCCGTCCGATGAGGCCCCGACCGCCCCGCGTCCGCGTCGTCTGCGCTCGCAAAGCGCCGTGAGCACCGACGAATTGCTGGCGCGCATCGACCATACGCCCGCGCCTCCCTTCGTCGCCATGGCGCCGCCCGAAATGAGCGACGAACAGCGCGAGCAGGCCATCGACGAGATCATCACCCAGATGATGGCCGACCCCGCCGCCGCCTTCCAGCCCGTCAGCGCGCTGCACCGTGATTTTCTCGTGCGCTGCCGCATCCGCAGGTTGGGCGCCGCCGTGCCCGACCTCTCCAGCTTCCGCCGCCGCCTCGCCACTTTGCGGGCGCGCGAGGTCTATCCCGATGGCGCGGATGAGGAAGCCTGGGCGCGCGCGGTGGCGACGGCGCAGCGCCTGCCCGACGACATGCTTGGCGTCTTCCTGCTGCTGTGCCGGGCCGCTGTGACCGGCCAGCCCTGCCCGGGGGATGACGAAATCGCGCGCTTCTTCGGCAGTCATTCGCCCGGCCGCGCGCGGCGTCTGCTGAGCCAGATGGAACAGCTCGGCCTGATCGTCTGCCGCACGGATTTTCAGGCGCGCCGCATCATCGCTTTCCCCGAACTCGAATTCGAGACGGCGGCTGATAGCGCTGCTGACGTGGTTTAGAGCGCGCCCAGCTCCACCTGACGCAGATTCACCACCGGTTCCGCCCCCGATCCCCGCCGCGCCGCCAAAGCCATGGCGATATCAGGCGCGGGCCGGAAGCGGCGGAACAGCCAGCGGGAGGGGGTATCGTCCAATGTCGGTTCGAAGCGGATGCGCAGGGGATCGCGCGTGAAGGCGAAATCTTGCAGCGGCAGGGCCACCCCCAGACCCACGGCCTTGATATAGGCCTCCTTCAGCGTCCAGACATCGAAGAACGCCTCCGCCCGCCCCGCTTTGGGTTCATCGCACAGGGCTGCGAATTCAGCCGCGGCGAAGAGCTGGCGGGCCACCTCTTCATCCGCCCGGTCGGGCGCGATGCGCTCCACATCGACGCCAACGTCCCGATCCAGCGCCACCGCCACCGCCACGCAGCCGCGCGTATGGGAGAGGTTGAAGCACAAGCGCCCGGAGCCGTCGTGGGAATCGACGCGCGGCTTGCCATGGGCGCCCCTCACAAAGGTCCAGTCCTGCGGCGCGCGGGCGAAAAAGGCCGAAAGGGTCGCCCGGGTCAGGGCATGGGCCGCCACATAGCAATCGCGATCATGGGCGAAGGCGAAGCGCTCCGCCTTCGCACGTTCCTCCGCGCTCAAAAGCGCGAGCGCGCCGGGCGTGATCCCATCGACCCGCGCATGGCGCAGCTCGATCACATCGGCGCCCAGCGACAGACTCATGCTTCATCCTTCGAGGCGTAGCGGCTGACGGGCGTCGGCAGGCCCAGAATGTCGCGCAAGGTGGTTCCCTCATAGGCTGTGCGGAACAGGCCGCGCTTTTGCAGTTCGGGCGTCACCATGTTCACGAAGTCCTCCAGCCCTCCAAGATAGAAGGGTGGCAAGATATTGAACCCGTCGCAAGCGCCGGTCTCGAACCAATGCTGCATCTCGTCCACCACCTCCTGCGGCGTGCCGACAAGCGTGAAATGCCCGCGCGAACTGGCGAAGCGCAGGGCCAGCTCGCGCAGGGTGGGCGAACCCTCCTTAGACCAGCCGATGATCATGTCCGAGCGGCTGCTGATCACGACATTCTCGGGAAGGTCCGGCAGGGGCTCGTCCAGCGCATAGGCCGACAGATCATGGCCGATGCGGCGCGAGAGCAGCGACACAGCCAGTTCGGGATGCAGCAGATCCTGCAATTCCTGCAATTTCGCCTGCGCCTCTTCGCGCGTCGGCGCCACATAGACCGAGAGGCCCGGCAGGATCTTGAGGCTGTCGGGATCGCGCCCCGCCTCCACCATGCGCCGCTTCACATCCGCGTAGAAGATGCGGGCGGTCTCCACCACGTGATGGGCGGTGAACACGACTTCCGCCGTCTCTGCGGCGAGCTGGCGGCCATCGTCGGAGGCGCCGGCCTGCACGATCACCGGCTGGCCCTGAGGCGAGCGGGCCACATTGAGCGGCCCCTGCACGTCGAAATAATCGCCGTGATGGTTGAGCACATGCATCTTCGAACGGTCGGAAAAGACGCCCTTCGCCTTGTCGCGCAGGAAGGCGTCGCCATCCCACGAATCCCACAAGGCGCGGACCACGTCGACGAATTCGCGCCCGCGCTTGTAGCGCTCCACCTTGGGCAGATGGGGCGTGTCGCTGAAATTCAGCGCTTCGGTTTCATTGCCCGAGGTCACGACATTCCAGCCGACGCGCCCGCCGCTGATGAGGTCGAGGCTGGCGAATTTGCGCGCCACGGAGAAGGGCTGCTCGAAACTGGTGCTGGCGGTGCAGACGAGGCCGATGCGCTTGGTGTGAGCGGCGAGCGCGCTGAGCAGGGTCCAGGGCTCGATCCAGGCCACATAATGCACGAGGTCGATGCCCTGTTCGCCGCCGGTCCAGACGGTGAGCGAATCGGCGGAAAACAGCATGTCGAACAGGCCGCGCTCGGCGAGTTGCGCCATTTCAACGAAATGCTGGAAGTTGACGCCCGCGTCGGCTTGGGCGCGCGGGTGGCGCCAGGACGCGATATGGTGCCCGCAAGGCCTGATGAACAGCCCCAATTTCATCTGCCGCGCAGCCCTTGTCACGTATCGCCCCCTTGTTCGTTGTTGGTCCGGCCCATGTTATCGCCGTCGCGCCCGCGCGTGAACCCGTCTTGCGAAAGCCGCCCGGAATCCCATTTGTTCCGCAGGAGCCAAACATGTTTTCGGACGCCGTCGCCGCCTTCAACCAGATCTTCACGCCACCCTTCCGCAAGGTTCTGATCCAAAGCCTCGCTCTCACGCTTGGCGTGCTGGCGCTGGTCTGGGTGGGCCTTGGTCGGCTCGCGGCCACCTATATGACCACCCCCTGGCCCTGGCTCGACACGCTGATCGCCATCGCGGCGGCCCTTGGCCTGCTGGTGGGCCTCATCTTTCTCGTGGCGCCGGTTTCCGCGCTGGTGGCGGGTTTTTATCTCGATGAATTGGCGCAAACCGTGGAGCGCTCCATCGCGCCCGATGATGTGGGCAGCGCGCCGCCGGGCGGTCAGGCCATGTGGCTGGCGCTGAAATTCACCGCCGTCTCCGTGCTGGTGAATCTCCTCGCCCTCGCCCTGCTGCTGTTGCCGGGGATCAACCTGATCGCCTTCTTCGGCGCCAACGCCTATTTGCTGGGGCGGGAATATTTCGAGCTGGCGGCCTTGCGCCACCGCCCCATCGAGGAGGTGCGGACGCTGCGCAAGGCGCATGGGCTTTATCTTTTTGTCTGCGGCCTGTTCATCGCGGCGCTGGTGGCGATTCCGGTCGCCAATCTGCTGACGCCGCTTTTCGCCACCGCCTTCATGGTTCGCGTGCACCAGAGAATCGCGCCTCGCAAGAACGGGATCGTTCAAGCGGCCTTGTGAGCGTCGAACTGGCCCGTCTTGCGGAAGCGCGCGAGATAGGTCGGCACGATGGATTCGATGGCCTCGGGGCGGATGCCCAGCCCTTCCAGCGTGCGCTGTTCGGCGATGGCCTCAGCGCTCACCACATTATCCACCGCCAGCATCTTCATCTGATCGCGGGTGGTCAGGAGCATCTTGGGGAAGAGGCCAAGGCTCAGCTTGTCCGCCAGTTCCGTGCCGAAAGCCATGGCGTTCCCCGCCGCGAAGGGCAGAGGCAGCAGCAGGCGACGGCGTCCGGTGACGTCGCAGACATATTGCATCAACTCGCGGAAGGTCTTCACCTCCGGTCCGCCCAGCTCATAGGCGGAGCCCCCCTGCGCCCGGCCAGCCAGCGCGCGCGCGATGGCCTCGGCCACGTCGCCCACATAGACGGGCTGGAACTTCGTCTCGCCGCCGCCGAACAGGGGCAGCGCGGGGGACATGCGGGCCAGCGCCGCGAAACGGTTGAAGAAGGCGTCCTCTGGCCCGAAAATGACGGAGGGACGCATGATGACCGCGTCCGGACAAGCGGCGAGCATCTCGGCCTCGCCCTCGCCCTTGGTGCGGGCGTAGAGGGAATCGGACCGGGCGTCCGCGCCCAGAGCCGAGACATGAACCACATTGGAAATGTCGGCCGCAGCGGCGGCCTGCGCCACGGCGCGGGCGCCTTGCACATGCAGCGCCCCGAAATTCTGGGCGCCATGCTCGCTCAGCACCGCCACCAGATTGACTACAGCCTCGGCCCCGCGCAGCGCGCTCGCCACAGATTCGGGGTAGCGAAGATTGGCCTGAACCGCATGAATCTGCCCGACGCGGCCCAGAGGCTGGAGATGATAGGCCAGATCGGGGCGGCGCGAGGCGACCCTGATGCGCCAGCCCTGCCGCGCCAGGGCGCGAACCACGTGGCGGCCGACGAAGCCCGAGCCGCCAAACACCGTGACGATGCGTCCGGTCTTGATCAATTCATCCGACATGTGAGGCCTCTGGTCCATCAAGCCTTGCTGCTGATGGATCCATAATCAACGAGGGCCGCGCTGTACAGCGCGCCCTTCGACGCAGCGCCGGGAATCAGCGGCGATCGGGCTGCGGCCGCACGCGCACAGGGATCGGAATCGGTCGGGCCGGAGGGGTCAGAAGATCGCGCAGACCCTCGCCCACGAGGCTGATCGCAGCGCGAATACGGCGGACGAGGGAGTGCGAGGAACGCGACATGACGCCTCCGGAAGGAAAATCCATCAGATCAATATATGCCGCGTAAACGGGCCTACAAGGGAATTCATCGCGGGAATTCGTCGCGCCGTGCGCGCTTGCGATTGACAACCCGCGCTTCGGCCACGTAAGAGACGCCCCAGTGCCCAGGTGGCGGAATTGGTAGACGCGCTGGTTTCAGGTACCAGTCTTGCAAGAGGTGAAGGTTCGAGTCCTTTCCTGGGCACCATTCTGCATTGAATTCATTCAGCTTTTCCTGTTTTTCAGGAAATGCGAAACACTATGCCAAACAAAACTCGTGCCTTCCTTTTGCAAAGGAATGATATTTTCTATTTTGTTCGACGGATTCCTGGCCA
>CAIUWR010000064.1 GCA_903902915.1 uncultured Hyphomicrobiales bacterium
ATTGATCGGGCGACAAAGACGTTTCGTGGCTTTGGTCCGCCTCGGCCGGGGCGGACCAAAGCCAGACAGATGGCGAAACCGATGGCTGGAGTGTCACCCATGTAATCGGTCTGATCTGTCAAGGACACATCCGGTTGCACAATATAAAGAATATGGTGCGATGTCGCCCCCGCTCGTCATGGATTTCTACGGGAAAGCGCCCGGTCGCCCGCGCTCTAAATGCCATAAGCGCCGAAACGCCTGGCGTCGCGCGCACTTCCAGCTTGTAAGCATGCAGATGCAGATGCAGATCCATGATAGCGTCCACATTCCAGTTTATTTCGATCAGGTCTCCCATAAGGAACCGCAATGTTGGCGCGCCTTGTGCGGGTCTGACGATATCCCCCCCCGTTCACATGCGCATTTCGAACCATCAGATCAAGTTTGCGCGCTGGGGCTTGTTGCGCCAATAAGTCAACCGGCTTGATTAGGTGCATCAGCATGGTCAAAGCAAGAAATATCCAGACGAGGCGTGACAAGCCTCCAATATTTAACATAGCTTCCCTTTACGGCTTTGCTCTGTTTCCGGAGGTTTGCCCTCAGGCGATTTGCAGGGCTGACCCGAATCTTCGGCCCGCATATGCCCCCCAAGAAATCAGATTGTGCCGATGCCAAAGGCGCTTGGCAAGCCATCCGCACCAACATCCAAAAGAAGAGTTTTCGCCAAAGACCGTGCCAATGCGGCAGGACCACCAGTCGTCGACAGATCGCCCCGCGAACTGTGCCATATGCAGGCAAGGACGAGGTTGATCCAGGTCACACGAAACGCTCCATGGAGCTTATGGCCAATCAGCTGATGCCCCTTGTCCGCAACGTCATCCGCCATCCGCACTCCTCGCCCCGATCAAGGCGCTGGCTTTAGCTTGATGCTTGCTCCTTTCTCAGGAACCGCTTTTGGCCTTCGACCCGCTGCCCCGTATTGCCCGCCAGACCTTTTCCGGCGTTGCTGGCATGTCCATGTGCGTGACGCCAAGCTCCGACAGCGCGTCCACGACTGCATTCATGGTTACGCCAAGCGCTGGGGTCGTGCCACCCTCGCCAGCGGGGCGAATGCCCAGAGGATGGGTCGTGCAGGGAATTTCGGCGAACTCGGCGTCGAAGAAGGGGAAGTTGTCGGCGCGCGGCATGCAGTAGTCCATGAAGGAGCCCGTCAGCAATTGGCCGGAGTCGCGATCATAGACGATCTGCTCCATCAGGGCCTGCCCAGTCCCCTGCGCAATGCCGCCGTGGGTCTGGCCGTGGATGATCATGGGATTCACCGCCCGGCCCACGTCATCGACCGTGGTGTAGCGGACGATCTCGACGGTCCCGAGCGTGGGGTCGATCTCCACCTCGCAGACATGGGCGCCATAGGGGAAGGCGGCCTCGTTCACGGTCTCGTCGCTGAAGGCGAAGAGGGGCGCGCGCAGATCATCGGGGAGGTCATTGCGTTCGCCTGCGGCGCGCGCCACATCGAAGAGGTCGACTGAAACACCATCGGGCGCGCTGAACCGCCCTTTCTCAAAGGTCACCAGTGCGGGTTCGGCGCCCAGCATGGGCCCTGCAATCTGCTTGCCCTTGGCGATGATCTGGTTGGACGCCTTCCAGATCACGATGCTGGCGAGGCGCATGCCGCGGCCCGAATGAGTGCCTCCGCCAATGGACACCACGTCGGTGTCGCCGGTGATGATGTTTACGTGCTCGATGGGCGTACCCAGCCACTCGGTCACGAGCTGGGCGAAACTTGTTTCATGGCCCTGCCCCTGCGAGATCGTGCCAATCACCACATCGACGACGCCATCGGGGCGCACGGTGATCTCGGCCCGCTCTCGCGGAACTCCCGTCGCCGTGTCTACATAGTTCGCGACGCCGATGCCGCGCAGGCGGCCACGCGAGGAGGATTCCGCCTTCCGGGCGGCGAACCCCGCCCAATCCGCGATCTCAAGCACCTGCTCGAAGACCGCGTGATAATCCCCATTGTCGTAGATCATCCCGAAGGGATTAAGATAGGGCAAGTCGGACTTGGTGAGCAGATTGCGGCGGCGAAGCTCGAGCCGATCAAAGCCGCATTGCTGCGCGGCGACATCGATCAGGCGCTCCATCACGAAAATCACTTCAGGCCGACCAGCGCTGCGATAGGGGCGCGTGGGCAGGGTGTTGCTGACGACGGGCTTCACCTTGAAGAAGGCCACGGGCACGCGATAGATGCTGCTCATGATCTCCACGCCCTTTTGCAGGGGCGAGAAGTTCGTCATATGCGCGCCGGCGTTGCCGATATTGGTTCCGCGCATGGCGAGGAAGGTTCCCTCGGCGTCGAGCGCAATCTCCACATTCACAGCGAGATCGCGGGCCTGATAGTCGCTGAGGAAGGCTTCGCTGCGCTCGCAAGTCCATTTCACGGGGAGAGCGAGGCGTCGCGAGGCCCAGGCGGCCAGGGTGAATTCGGGATAGATCATCCCGCGCGTGCCAAAATTGCCGCCGACGTCCTTCATGATGACGCGCACATCTTCCGACTTCATGCCGAGCATATGGGCGAGATCATGCTTCAGGCGCACCGAGCCGCCGCTGCCTGCGGAGAGGGTCATGCGGCCGGTCGCGGGATCATAGTCGGCGAGGGCTGCGCGGGGCTCCATTGGCACGCCTGCGACGCGCTGCACCCAGGTGTCGAGCTTCACCACATGGGCGGCGCTGTCGAAGGCGGCCTGCGTCGCCGCGCGGTCTCCCACTTCCGCATGGACGCAGACGTTTGATTCCGCGTCATCCCAGAGTTTCGGCGCATCGGGCGCCGCCGTGTCCCAGGTGTTGGTCACGGATGGGAGGATCTCATAGTCCACGACCACCGCTTCCGCCGCATCCTTGGCGAGGGCTACCGAACTCGCCACGATCAGGGCGACGATCTCACCGACGTGGCGCACCTTTTCAACGGCGATGGGGAAGTGGGGCGCCGTGAACACCGGTGTGCCGTCCGGGTTCTCGATGGCGATATCGGCGGGATGCAGCGCCCAGACATGGTGAGGCAGGGGCTTCAGACCATCGGCCTGCTGGTCGGCACCGGTCAATACGGTCTTGACGCCCGGCATCGACAGGGCCGCCGAGGCGTCTATGGAGTTGATGCGCGCATGGGCATGAGGCGAGCGCAAAAAGAAGGCGTGGAGCTGCCCCGGCGCGCGGAAATCATCGCTGAAACAGCCCCGGCCAGTCACCAGGCGAAGGTCTTCCTTGCGGGTGAGCGCGGCGCCGATTCCGGTCATCTTGG
Source organism: uncultured Hyphomicrobiales bacterium (assembly GCA_903902915.1). Lineage (GTDB taxonomy): Bacteria > Pseudomonadota > Alphaproteobacteria > Rhizobiales > Beijerinckiaceae > Terripilifer. Next base: position 3,275 of record CAIUWR010000064.1, read on the forward strand.
TGGTGGCGTTCATGCTCAGGCGTTCCGCGATGGGGTGGAGGGGTGGAGGCACGCCTGCACGGCGCGGCGAACCATTTCGCCGATGACATGGGCGCGGTATTCGCTGCTGGCGAAGAGGTCGGCGTTGAGATCGCCATAGGCGGGCGTCACGCCAACGAGCGCGTCCTGCGACAGGCTCTTCGACAGGGCCGTCTCGAAGGCGGGCACGCGGAACACATGGGATGCGGCTCCGGTCACGGCGACGCGCACGCCCTCTGCGGTTTCCGCCACGAAGGCGCCGACCACGGCGTAGCGTGACGCCGGATGGCGGTATTTGGCATAGGCTGCGCGCTTGGGGACGGGGAAGCGCACGGCCGTGATGATCTCGCCTGCTTCCAGGGCTGTCTCGAAGAGGCCCGTGAACAAGTCGTCAGCCGCGATCTCCCGGTGGTTGGTCACCACAGTGGCGCCAAGGCCCAGAAGGGCGGCGGGATAATCCGCAGCGGGGTCAGCATTAGCCACAGAGCCGCCGATGGTACCGCGATTGCGCACGAGGGGATCGCCGATGCCTTCCGCCAGCTCCGCCAGCGCGGGAATGGCGGCGCGCACCACGGAGGAGCTCAGCACCGACACATGCCGCGCCCGCGCCCCGATCACCAGCGCCCCATGCTCCATCCTGATCTCGTCGAGCCCGGCCACGCCGCCAAGATCGACAATCGCCGACCAGTGCGACAGGCGTTGCTTCGTGGCGGGCAAAAGGCTCATGCCGCCGGACATGGGCCTGGCGTCGGGCTGGGTCGCTAGCACGCGCGAGGCTTCATCGACGGTGGCGGGGCGGAGATATTGAAAGTCATACATGGCCGCTCACGCCCCCTTCATGGCGGATGCGCCGGCTTGAATAGCTTTCACGATATTGTGGTAGCCCGTGCAGCGGCAGATATTGCCCTCAAGCTCGTGCCGCACCAGCCGCTCATCCAGATCATGCCCCTTGCGGCGCACCATATCGAGGGCCGACATGATCATGCCCGGCGTGCAGAACCCGCATTGCAACCCGTGATGTTCGCGAAAGGCGGCCTGCATCGGATGCAGCGCATCGCCAGTCGCCAGGCCTTCGATGGTGAGCACCTGCGCGCCCTGACAGGCCACCGCGAGCACCGTGCAGGATTTCACGCCGACGCCATCCAGATGCACCGTGCAACAGCCGCATTGGGTCGTGTCGCAACCCACATGGGTGCCGGTCATCTCTAGATCGTTGCGCAGGAACTCGGCGAGCAGGGTGCGCGCCTCCACCTCGGCGCTCACCGCAGTCCCATTCACGGTCATTGTCACTAGGGGCATGAATATCCTCGTCGCCAGACAGGCCACGGCGCTCTCGCTGTGGCCCAGATGCGCCTTTCAGATGCCAAAGAGCCTGCGCGCCGTTCCGCCAGCGATGGCGGCGCGGGACGCCGCGTCGAAATTGCAAGAGTCGAGGAACTCGACCGGATTGGACTCGCCGATGGCGAAGGGCTGATCCGTGCCCAGTACGATCTTGTCCGCGCCCGCGATCTCCGCGACGAAGCGGATGGTCGCGGGGTCATAGACCACCGTGTCGAAATAGAGCTTCTTGAAACCCTCGTAGGGATCCGCATTGTCAGCAGGGGCCGTCTCGAAGCTGCGGCGCAGGCGCCCCAGCGCCATGGGCAGGGCGGCGCCGCCATGGGAGAGGATGAGATTGGCGCCGGGATAGCGCAGCAGATGGCCGGAATAGAGCAGACGCGCCACCGCTATGCTCGTATCCGTCAGGCGGCCAATGGCGCTGACGAGGCCATAGGCCTTCAAACGGTCATCACGGGCGCCGAAGGTCGGATGCACAAAGAGCGTCGCCTTGCGCTCCGAGGCCATTTCCCAGAAGGGATCGAGGTCGGGATCATCGAGGACGCCGGTGGCGCCCTTGGGCTGGGTGCCGATCATGGCGCCATGGAAGCCTGCATCCAGCGCCTCGCCCAGAACCTTGGCGGCGAGCTTGCCGTTCTGCATAGGCACGGTGGCGAGCGGCACGAAGAATGGATAATCGCGCACGCCTTTCAACATATGCTCATTCAGGAAGCGGCTCCAGTCCGCGCCCTCTTCGGCAGGAATGTCGTAGCCGAACATATCGAGCCAGCCGCCAACGACCTGCTTGTCGATCTGCTTGTCGGACAGCCATTTGCGGCGGCCCTCGGCGTCGCGCATGCCCTTGGGGATCGGACGTTTCGCCTCGTTCTGCGCGAAGGCGAAACGCACGGCCTCGCCATCCACCATCATCTTGACGGAGGGAAACTGACCGGAATGGCTGGTCAAGTCTTCGATGATGGAGGGCGGAACATAATGGGCATGGGCGTCGACGATCACTGGGCGTCTCCCGGTCTCAACTGAGTGAGTCAGATCTTCATTTCATCAAAGACGCGCTGCGCCTCGGCGGTCGCGTGGTTGCCCATGGGCACCCCGCAATAGACCGCTTGCTGCAGGATGATTTCCTTGATGTCGTCCTTGGTGAAGCCTGCGCGCACGGCGGCGCCAATGTGCAGGCGGAACTCCTCCCAGCGACCAAGAGCCATCATGGTGGAGAGCACCATGTAGCGGCGCGTCTTCTGGTCGATACCCGGACGGGTCCAGATCTCCTTCCACACATAGCGCGTGATGAAGTTCTGAAACTCAGAATTGAAGTCGTTCAGATTGGTGAGGCTGCGGTCGACCCATTCGTCGCCGAGCACCTGACGGCGGGACTCCAGCCCCTCTTCGTAATCATTGCTCATGGCTTGTTTCTGCCCTTGCTGCGGAGGCTGCGCCCCTTCTCTGCGTGAAGAGAATAGGTGGCTGATCAGCGCTCACAACTTCGTATCGGGCAAGGGACTTTGAGTTTTTGTCATCCGCTAGGGTGCGGGCTCCCGAAGACTGGACAGATGCGGTCGAAACGCCCGCTGCACTTCCCGCTCCAGCCAGACTAGAAACTGCCGGATCTTGCGGTTGGGCTCGGCGCCCGCACGCCAGACCGCATAATAGGCTTCGCTGGGGATGGCGGGTCCAAGAAGAGCAGTCAATCGTCCCACCTCGATATCCTGGGACAGGATAGGCAATTGACCCAGCGCCACCCCCACGCCATCGGCGGCCGCCTGATACATGAGCACCGAGTTGGAGAAAGCGATAGTTTCGCAGGCTCCCAGCGGGAAATCGCTCCTGCCTTTGGCTTTCAGCCAGATCGCCCAGTCATCTGGTCGATTTCGGGAGAGGAGCAGGGGCGCTTCGCGCAGTCCGTCGATGGCGGTGATCTTCGTCGCAGCCTTCACCCACTGGCCGCCACAAATGGGCTGTACGAAGCTCTCGAACAGCAACCGCACCTCGGTTCCCGGCCATGAACCCGACCCCAACTGAATGGAGACGTCCACATCCGCGCGGCTGAAGTCAGCGGGGGCAAAACCGGTCTCGATGCTCAGGTGAATGGATGGGTGCTGGGCGCGGAATTGCGGCAGGCGAGGGATCAGGAAGCGCATGCCGAAGGTCGAGAGCACGCGGATGCGCAAGGGCGTCGAGACCCGCGACTCCTGGATCGCCTGGGTGGCGGAGGTGATGAGGTCGAAGGCAGGCGCCACTTCGTTGAAATAGGCCTTGCCGGGGTCGGTCAGGACGTTGGAATGAACGCCCCTGTGGAACAGCCGCGCGTCAAGAAAGGCTTCAAGAACAGCGATTTGACGGCTCACGGCCGAGGGTGTGACCCCCAGGGCCTCCGCTGCGGCCGTGAAGTTGCCCACCTTGGCCGCCGTGACGAACACATGGAGCGGATTGAGAGGCGGCACGCTTCGGCTCACGGAAACGTCCCCATTGAGTTATTGTCATTCCCAGCTAACCATAACGAAGTTGCAAGTCAAGAACCAAACCCCGATCCTTCCCAGAGGGTGGAAACGCGCGCTTGGGAGGCGCTCAGAGGTGGACGACCTTCTCGCACGGACGGAAATGCTGCCGCAACTTCTTGCCGCATCCCCCTACCTCCAGCACCGTGGCCGCTTCGCCAATGGAGCCTTTCTCTTGGAAATCGGCGATGTTCCCTTCCATGCGGAACTGCGCGATGGCGCCCTCGTTCACTTCGCGCGCGGCCCGGCCCTGATGAGGCCCTGGCGCTTCGCCCTGCGGGGGGATGCGCTAGCCTGGGAGCGCTTCTGGCTTCCCTGCCCGCCACCGGATTTCCACGATATTCTGGCCCTGACAAAGTTAAAGCGCTTCAAACTTGAAGGCGACATCTATCCCTTCCTGAGCAACCTGCTCTTCTTCAAGGACCTGTTCGCCCTGCCACGCACGGTGGGAGGTGCCCCATGACCTCGACGTTTGAACCCATCATCGGCCGTTATCTCACCCTCGACCTCGGCGGCTTGCAACATCGCATCTATTTCGAAGAGGCGGGCGCCGGGATCCCGCTTCTGTGCCTTCATACGGGCGGCGCCGATACGCGCCAATACCGGCATCTGATGCTGGACAAGGCGATCACCGCCCGCTTCCGCGTCATCGCCTTCGACATGCCGTTTCATGGCAAATCGACGCCGCCGGACGGGTGGGAGCTTGACGAATACAAGCTCACGCTGGAGAGCTACACACATACCATTTTGGCCTTTTCACAGGCGCTGGCGCTCGACCGGCCCATTCTCATGGGCTGCTCCATTGGCGGGCGCATCGTGCTGCATCTGGCCATATCGCACTCGCAGGCCTTTCGCGCCATGGTCGGGATCGCGTGCGCCGTCTCGACCACGCCCTGGTATGATACTCAATGGCTGCATCGGCCTGATGTGAACGGCGGCGAAATCTGCGCGGGCATCGTGTCCGGCCTAATGTCGCCCGCAAGCCCTGAGGCGCGGCGGCAGGAGACGCTGTGGTCCTATATGCAGAGCGGGCCGGGGGTCTTCAAAGGCGATCTGTTCTTCTATCGCCAGAGCCAGGGCCTGAGCGAAGGCGTCGCCAGCATCGATACGCAGGCCTGTCCGCTTTTCCTCATGTCGGGGAATTATGACTTCTCCTGCACCCGCGAGGATATGACGCGCACGGCGGACATGATCCCCGGCGCACGCCTTATTTCCATGGAGGGCGTGGGTCATTTTCCCATGAGTGAAAATCCCGACCTCTTCGCCAGCTATCTCCAGCCCGTGCTGGACGAGATCATTTCCCGCTGAGTACAATGAACCCGAGCGTCGCAAGTACGCTGCACAGGAGAGGACACCATGAGGCTGCTTCAAAAGGCCCGTATCGGCGGCGCCCTGACGCTGGGCCTACTGGCCGCCGGGAGCTTCGTCGGCTCGGCGCACGCGCAATCGGCGGTCGAAACCTTTTACAAGGGTAAGATTCTGGATCTGTATATCGGGTTCACCTCGGGTGGGACCTACGACACCTATTCGCGCCTGGTCGCCCAGTTCATGGGGGATCACATCCCCGGGAAGCCCAAAATCGTGCCCAAGCAAATGGTGGGCGCTGGTTCGCGCGCCGCCGCCACCCATATTTTCAACATAGCGCCGAAGGATGGCACGCAGCTCGCCACCGCCGATCAGGCGCTGGCCATGCAGCAGGTGCTGAACGATCCCGGCATTCAGTTCGACGCCAATAAGTTCATCTGGATCGGCAACCCCATCGCCGACAACAACACCATGGCGGCATGGACGGCATCGGGCGTGACCAGCATCGACGAAGCCAAGAAGCGCGAGTTCGTGGTGGGCGCCAATGGCATCACCGCATCCGCCCAATATCCGCAAGCCATGAATGTGCTGCTCGGGACGAAGTTCAAGATCATCACCGGCTATCCCGGCGGCACGGACATCAATCTGGCCATGCAGCGCGGCGAGGTGGCGATCCGGGGCCAGAACTCCTGGTCATCCTGGAAGTCCCAGCACATGGACTGGATCAAGGCGAAGGAGATCACCATTCTGGTCCAGATCGGTCTCACCAAGGACAAGGAATTGCCAGAGGTTCCCTTGTTGATGGATCTGGCCACCGCGCCCGATGATCGCGCCGCACTAAAACTGCTCTCGGCGCCCACGGCGATCGGGCGGCCGATTTTCACGACCCCGGGCGTTCCGCAGGAGCGGGTGGAGGCCCTGCGCGCAGCTTTCAACGCAACGATGAAAGACCCTGCTTTTCTCGCGGCGGCGGCCAAGGCCAATATGGATCTGAACCCGGTGAGCGGCGAGGAATTGCAGCGCATCGTCGCCGAACTCTTCGCCACCCCGCCCTCGGCTGTGCAGCGCCTTAAGGAAATCCTCGCGCCGCTGGAAGCGGGCCGATAGGTCGGCCCGCCCCAATCTCAGCTTTCCACTGACCGCACGGACGTCTCAGGCGTCAGACCGCCGCGACGACGCGCGAGGGTTTGCGCGCCATTCTTCTCCCATTCGCCCGCCGTGGCGTTTTGCGCGAACTCTTCCCAGACATCGTTCCAGTCGCCCAGCGCATAGCCATGCCAGGGCGCCTGCAGGGTGATCGGGGGAAGCTTCAGCTTGTTCCAAAGCTCCTGCGCGCGCTCCATATAGGGTTTGGCGGGCAGAGCGATGGGGGGCATGACATGTTTCAGCGTCGCATCGATCAGCAGTGTCGAATTGGCCGTGCGCGGATCCGCCTTGCCGCCGCCCTTGCGATCAGAACTCGGCCCATGGCCGGGAGAGCGGAAGGGCACCACGAGCACGTCCTCGATCGGGTTCGACCGATAGGCCATCGACCAGAAGACCGCGTTGGCGTTGTTGGGATCGACGTCCTCACTGACAGCGATGACGATCTTGCCGCAATCGGCGATGCGCGAGGACGCCGCCTGCAACCCGCGCCAGACTTCGGTTCGGGGCGCGCTGGCGGAGAATTGCAGAAAGATGAGCGGCCGCAGATTGCTCAGCACCTCGTGCATCACCACGCGCTTGATGCCCTTGACCGCGATCTGATCACGCAGATGGCCGAGAAACAGGGGCTCCAGCGCCACCTTGCGCATGACGCTCGACTCGCTCGGCGTGACCTGGCTGATGATGGAGGCGAAGACCGGGTTGCGCCGATGGGTGATCGCGGTCACCTCCATCGACATGTTGAAATCTTCCAGCGCCACATAGCCAGTGCTCTCGCCAAAGGGGCCCTCAGGCTCGAGCAGTTCCGTGCTGATGAAACCCTCGATCACGATCTCGGCGTTGGCGGGCACGAGCAGATCGACAGTCTTGGCCTGCACCATTTCGATGGGCTGCCCCGCCAGCGCGCCCGCAACCGTCGCTTCATCGAAGTCAACGGGCAGGCGCTGGGGGCCGGTATAGCAACACACCGGCGCTGCGCCGACCACGATGGCGACAGGCATGGGCTTGCCCATGGCCTGATATTTGAGCCAGTTCTGATAGCCGCCGGAGCCCCCGATGCGCGAGGCCATGCGCACGCCAAGGCGGTTGGTGCTCTTCAGCGCTGCACGGTTCGTCGACATATTGGCGACGCCATTCTCGGGGTTCTTGGTGACGCAAAGGGTCGCCGTCAGGGTCGGTGCGGCGTCGAAACCCGGGGTCGAGACCGGCACAGGCAAGAGCGCCAGTCCGCCGCCGGGTTTCGTCAGGTCGGCGCCGGTGATGACGACCTCCTGACAGAGGCCTTTCTCCACCACGACAGGAGGAATGGGCTTGGCGATGGCGTCAATCCACGCCTGGCTGATCTCCGAGGTCGGCCTCCCCATGCCCATGGCATAGATGTCGGGCGAGGCGGCGAGTGCGCCCACCACCACGGGCATGTCATATTTCCGGCCTGCGGAATCATGCACATTGGTGAAGAGGAACGCGCGCCGTTGGTCCTCCTGCAGCCCGCCCACAAACTGGCAGCGCACGAGCGGGTGAAGCTCCGTATCCTTGTTGATGGGCTCATCGACCCGCACGAGCAGGCCACGCTTCTCCAGTTCGGCGAGATGGCTCTGCAAATCGAGGCTTACGATCAGTTTGTTGGCGTCGGACATATGGGGAAAATCCTCTTGATCTCAGCGGGAGGCTGCCAGGCGCGCCCTGTCTGTAGCAAGGCCCACCGCGAAGCGCTTGCGCGCGGCCTCCCCATGCACCAGCGCATAGTCGAGTTCCGGCTTGATGCTGGGTTGCACAAAGAGGCTGGCGAAGCGCGGTCCCGGGGCCTCCATGAAGGCGGGCAGCTCCTGCGCCATGGTCGCGATATCCCGAAATTCGGTCACGGTCTTGTAGCCCGCCGACCGCGCGAAACCGGCGAAGGAGATCGTGTCTCGCCCGGGAATGGGATGCTCGCCATTGGCCTCGTAGCAGCCATTATAGCCAACGAAGTGCGTGAGATTTTCAGGCGCCACATTGGCGATGGTGACCAGCGTGCCCAGATTCATAAGCAGGCTGCCGTCGCCATCGAGCACGATGATGCTCTTGTCCGGCAGACCGATGGCGAAGCCAAGGGCGTTGGTGGCGGCCTGGCCCATGGCCCCCACCGCCAGAAAATTGAGGGGATGGGGCGAAATCTCTAGCCACTCAAAGGCTGACGAATAGACCGCCACCACCAGCGCATCGCCGCGTAATTTGGCTATTTCCGCAAGAGCTTGCGCACGAACCATCATGGACGCACCCGTGTGCCGAAGAGAATGACGACTGGTCGCGAGACTTCATAGGCTCGATTGATGGCCGCTGTGATCTTGGGAATATCGGCGTCCGTCTCGATCACGAGGTGGTCCACCTCCATGGCGCGCAACACCGGCTCCACCACGCGCACGGAATATTTCTTCGATTGCTCCGTGGGCACGCCCGGCTCCTTGCCCAACAGGCCCACGAGCATGCAGACGGGATGCTTGTACTCGACCGCTATGCCGCGCACGGCGTTCAGCGAGTCGAAAAGCCCGGTTTGCTGCATGGACATGATGGCGCGATGATCGCAATAGGACAGCGCCGAGCAGATCGAAATGCCCTCGTCCTCCTTGCAGACCCTGATCAGCCGCAGGTCTTCGTCACGCGACAGCGGCCACAACAGACCAGCGCTTGTGGTGATGTCTGGCAAAGCGACGACGGTTCGCACCTGCGCATTCTTGATGGCGACGATGATGCCGCTTCCGCTGAGTTGAGACGCAGCTAAGGCTTGTTCCACAAATAGCTCCCTATCGATATGGACCGGCCCTGTTCAAAGACCGGCTTTCTTCGCGAGTTCGCGCCATTTTTCGAAGTCTTCCTGCACATAGGAGGCGAAGCCCTCCGGCGATTTCGTCTCGACGACAATCGCCTGATTGAAGAGCGTTGTGCGAATTTCCGGCTCGACAAGAATTCCGTTCATCGCAGCGTTCAATTTGCTCACAATCGGGGGGGGTACGTTCGCAGGCGCGATCACGCCAATCCACAGGGATGCTTCGTAGCCCGGTAAGCCGGATTCCGAAAGCGTCGGCAGATCAGGAAACTCTGGAACCCGCTTTGCGGTGGTGACCCCAAGGGCGTTCAATTTGCCTTCACGGATATATTGGTGGGTCGTCGTCAGAATGCCGAATTGGGAGTCGATGCGCCCGCCCAACACATCCACAACCGCCTGGGTGGAGCTCTTGTAGGGAACCTGGATCAGCTTGATGCCCGACATATTCGCCAGAAGTTCCGCGGCGAGCCGGGCGAGGCTGGCTTCGCCAACTGAGGAATAGGTCAGCGTGTCGGGCTTTTGCTTCGCCAGCGCGATGAATTCGCCGACGGTCTTCACGGGCACGCTGGGATGGGTGACCAGAACATAGGGCGAGACGCCGACCATCGAGACAGGCATGAAATCCTTCTGCCCGTCATAGCCGATCTTTGGATTCAGGATGGGGCCAGTGACGAGGGTGGTCGAGGTGGCGATGCCCAGGGTATAGCCATCGGGAGCAGCCTTGGCGATTTCCCGGGTGCCGGTGGCCCCGCTGGCGCCGTCGCGGTTCAGCACCACCACGGTTTGCTTGAAACGTTCCTGAAGTTTGCCGCCCACGAGTCTGGCGACCGTATCCGCAGCCGATCCGGGGGGCAGGGGCACGATGATCTGGATCTGCTTGTTGGGCCATGGCGCCTCTTCCGCAGGGGTGCTCGAGGTCGCGATCATCACCCCCAGGCATGTCAGCAAGCCTCTGATCCAGCAGCTCCTCATCGTCTCCGCCCTTCCATTTTGTTCATTTAAAAAGTTACGGCCCCCCCCCAACTTCGAGCAATAAACATTTCCGCATTTAGCTATGAGTTTTGAGAATGCTGCGGGACGGATACGTGAACGGCCGCAAAATTTTCCAACGTGATGGGGCGCATTCCGGCAATGACAAAGGACTGGACGCTCGCCGCGTTCCGGAGGACGTTCCTGCAGGTCTTGATCTGTTTGACCCCTCTATTGCCAACCCGCCTCAATGCCTGCTAGGCGGTAGAACATTGTAGATTACAATCGATACCGTGACGGCTCGCGGTGTGGTGGCGCCATGAGGCGGATTATCTGCTTTTACGTATCAAACTCAGGAATGGGGGGGGCTGATGAGCGGGGCTGGATCGACGATGCTCGAACCGGGGCGCATCTATGATGTTCTGGTGGCTGGTGGCGGCAATGCAGCGCTTTGCGCGGCTATCAGCGCGCGCCGCACTGGCGCCTCAGTGCTGGTGGTCGAAGCCGCCTCCCGGTTCTTCCGAGGCGGCAACACGCGTCACACCCGCAACATGCGTTGCGCCCACGATGCGGCGACCGACACCCTGACAGGGCCCTATCCCGAAGAGGAGCTCTGGGACGATCTGCTACGCGTCACCGGAGGCGAGACGAACGAAAAACTCGCACGCATGATGATCCACCAATCGAAGGATATGTTGAACTGGATCGTCGAGCAGGGCGTCCGCTTCCAGCCTCCCATCGGCGGCACCCTCAGCCTTGGGCGCACCAATTCCTTTTTCCTTGGCGGCGGGCGGGCCATGCTTAACGCGCTCTACAAGACGGCGCGGGAACTTGGCGTAGAGGTCGTGTACGACGCCGAAGTCGTTGATCTCGACATTCAGGAAGGCCATTTCAACAGTGCGACCGTGAAGCACAAGGACGTCCTTCATGAGGTCAAAGCCCGGAGCTTTGTTGCGGCTTGTGGCGGATTTGAATCCAATTTCGAATGGCTCGAGCGTGGCTGGGGGCCGGCGGCGCGCAACTTCCTCATTCGCGGCACACCCAACAACAAAGGCGTCGTGCTGGACCTCCTGATCAAGTCGGGCGTCGAGCAGATCGGCGACCCGACCCAATGTCACGCGGTGGCGATCGATGCTCGTGCGCCCAAGTATGATGGAGGGATCATCACGCGTCTCGATTGCGTGGTCTTCGGGATCGTAGTCAATCGCAAGGCAGAGCGCTTTTACGACGAGGGCGAGGATGTGTGGCCGAAGCGCTACGCGATTTGGGGCCGACTCGTCGCCGGGCAGCCTGACCAGATCGCTTACATCGTCTTCGATGCTTCTTCGCTGAAGCTATTCATGCCCTCGCTCTTCCCGCCGATCCAAGCGGATTCGATCCCTGAACTCGCCCAAAAGCTCGAACTTGACCCTTCTGCGCTCGCCAAGACCGTGGGAGATTTCAACGCCGCCGTGCAGCCGGGGTCCTTCGACCCAACCATTCTTGACGATTGCCATACGGACGGTTTGGCGCCGCCCAAGAGCCATTGGGCGCGGCGCATCGAAAAGGGACCATTCTACGCCTATCCAGTGCGGCCGGGCATCACCTTCACCTATCTGGGCACGCGCGTGAATGAGGATGCCAGAATGATCATGGCGGACGGGCGACCGGCGTCCAACATGTTTGCCGCAGGCGAAATCATGGCCGGCAATGTGCTGGGACGTGGTTATGCGGCCGGCATCGGAATGACCATTGGCAGCGTGTTTGGGCGCATCGCAGGGCGGGAGGCAGCAAGCAATGCACGCAACTAAAGCTCTCGTCGAAGCGGACCGTCTGATGACGGTCTGCAATTCGTGCCGCTATTGCGAAGGTCTCTGCGCGGTGTTTCCCGCTATGGAGATGCGGCGCTCCTTTGCTGATGCGGATCTCAATTATCTGGCGAACCTGTGCCACAACTGCGGCGCCTGTTTCGTCGATTGCCAGTTCTCGCCCCCGCACGAATTCAACGTCAACGTGCCGCAGAACCTCGCTGAGGTGCGGGCGCAATCCTATGCCGCCTATGCATGGCCGGTTCCGATGCCTGCGATTTTTGCGCGCAATGGGTTGGTGGTGGCGCTGGCCACAGCGTTGAGCGTGGCTGTTTTCATTCTTGGTTTCGTCGCCATCGCCGATCCCAATGCGCTCTACGCAAGCGGCGGGGAAGCCGGCGCCTTCTATCGGGTGATGCCGCACAATGTCATGGCTGCGCTGTTCGGCGCGGTCTTTCTCTTCGCCATGCTGGCTCTGTTCATGGGCGCGCGAAATTTCTGGCTTTCGACACGTAGCGAAGGCGCGCCCCCTCTTTCCATTGCAGACGTCTGGGAGGCGCTTCGCAATGCGGCAACGTTGCGCTATCTCGATGGGGCAGGCGCGGACTGTTATGTGGAAGAGGACGCAGGTCCTGACCGTCGCCGTCTCTACCACCATCTGACGTTCTACGGCTTCATTCTTTGCTTCGCGGCGACGACTGTGGCGACGGGCTACCATTATCTGTTGCAACGTGAGGCGCCATACCCTTGGTATGATCTTCCGGTGTTGCTGGGTACGCTCGGCGGCGTCGGTCTGGTTATAGGCCCTATCGGATTGCGCAGTGAGAAGAGCAGACGCGATCCGGCGTTAGGCGACCCCGCCAGCGCAGGAATGGAAGCGGCCTTCCTCGTCATGCTCTGGCTGACCGGCTTCACCGGCTTGCTGCTCTTGTTGGTGCGCGACACATCCGCCATGGGCGTCATTTTGGCGGCGCATCTTGGAGTTGTTTTCTCGCTCTTCGCCACGATGCCCTACGGGAAATTCGTGCATGGCATTTATCGAACGCTAGCGCTTGTGCGCTTTGCGGCGGAAAAGCGCTACATGGACGAGCACGGGGTCAGCGAATGACGGCGCGTCAATCTGCTGGCGCCGGTAGCGGCGGCAGCATAACAAAGGCGGAAAACCACTTAATAAAAGCCAATCTGCGGTTCAAACAAATCGAGCCACCTCACAACGGCCCGCGATCACTGGGTCAGGCAGGTGCACCCGATGTAGCTATTGACCCCGAAAGAATACTCAGCGGGAGTGACATTCAGGTCTCTTTCCACGACTTCCCTTTAGCCACGCGGTAATGGGTGGTCGCGGTACGCACGGCGGTGATCCGGATCACATCGGGGACGGTCCTCAAGTTCCGCAAGATCGTCTCCCTACGTTTGGGGGATGGCGATCCAGCGCACTTCCATATCGCCTCATTCAGCGGCGTTTCCTCCCGATTGGTCATGGTCAGTTGGCGATGTATGGCGAGGACCAACGGCAAGGACGTCACCGCATCGGCGTCAACGACTGCTTGGATTACGCTCTGGGGAAACGCAGAGATGTAAGTCGACTTCGTCGGGGTAGACGACTTTTCAAGACGGCGCAGCTCCTTGTCCGACAATGTGTCGAGACAGCGTCTGGGGTGTGGAGGATCAGGGCGCAAGACCATGCCCTCCGAAGGTGCGATCTATAGTAATAGAATAAATTATATAGAAAGGTACCATGCATACCCCCAAACGGGGGTATGCCACCCCCCTTTTCGGGGGGATGGCAATCACCGTGATATTCGTCGCGCGGGAGCTACTCCCGGTCATTTTGGGCAGCCTTCAGCAGGGCCATCACGCGCGCAAACATGACGCTTCCGCGCGCCTCGTCCTCGAAGCGATCCGGGTACCGGACGATCTTGATGTCCGACCGGCAGCGTTTTCCGGGCCCCAGAACGATCTCCGACGCCTGCGCCATGATCTCGGCCACGGCCTGCGCCTGCTCCTCGATTTGGTCGATAGGCGCCTCCAGCATAAGGGCGTCATGGATCGGCGCGCAGATCATGAAGCCAGCCTCCACAGCCATCGACAAGCCCAGGCGCATCATTTCCGCGCCGTGGCTCTGCATCGGCCAGTTGAGGATCGACCGCCCATTGATGTCGGCTTGGCAGCCCGGAGGGAAGTGAATGCGCCAGCCGAACACCGTTTCCAGCGGCATGCCCAGCAGAGCCCGGTCCACATTCTCCTCCGCCCAACGCCAGAACACGCGGTAGGTGCCGCGGTGCAGGCGCAAGAGTTCGCGGGCGCTGTCGATGTGAATGCCGGATTGAGCCGCTATGCTTTCCGGCCCCATTCCATAATTGACCCCGAGCACTATGGCCTTGCAGGCGTTCCTTATGTCGGGATGGGACTTCTTTGTCGCGTCAGCAGGCGCCAGCCCCGCTTGCTTGGCGAAGGCGATGTAGGGATCCCCGCTGGCGTACGCCTCCCAAAGGGCATTGTCGCCTGAGAGCGCCCCCGCGATTGCGATCTCCTGCGACGACCAGTCGATATAGGCAATCGCACGCCCAGGGGCAGGCTTGATAAGGTGACGGATCCAAACAGACGGGCCAAAGATGAACCGGCTATTGGAGGGCTGGTTGCGCCCGGTCTTGGCCCGGAACGTGGACAGGAGCGTCCGGTTGCGGCCATCAGGCCCAATGCTCAACTCGTTCAGGCGCAATTGGCCAAGGGAATGGCGCAACTCCCGCAAGGGCGAGATCACCGGGTAGGCGCGCGCCTGAGAGCGAAATGTGTCGTCATCCAATGCCAGCCCGCCAGACGGCAAGCACGGCCACGGAATGTTGTTTGCCATCAGGAACGCCTCGAATTTGGCGCGGACGAACTTGCCGTCCATGTAAACGCCAAAGTCCGCATCAACGGCATCGATAAGCCCGAGTTTTATGCGGGCCCAGTGTGTGACCAACTGGGACCGGAGGTCGACATCCACCGGTACGCCATTGTTCTCCACAATGCCCACCGCAGCCATATAGCGCCCCCGCAGAAGGGCCTGCCCGAAACGGCTCGGTGGATAGACCAGGACGGGGAGCATGGCCCCCAGCAGCGCCCCGAGCGCATCCACGTCGCTTTCGCAATAGGCGACAATCTGCGCCGCCTGATCGTCGGACCACGGGCTGCCGCCCATGATCAGATCGCGCATCGCATCCTTCTCCTCGCCACCAATGGTCGGCAGGCCGTAATATAGCAATGCGCCAATCAGGCCGTTGCCATGGCCAGATCCAACGCCATTGTTCAGGCAGCGAAACTCCGTGAAGAGATCGAGCATTCGACAAGGGCGGGGCCAACCCAAAACGTCAAAGCAAGACGTCTCTGCGCTGGCATAGTAGGCGATGAAGAGATTGTCAGGCGTCACATCAAAGGGGCAGACGGACATACCGTCCCCCCACAAACGGATCACCTCGCCGGTGATCAGGCACTTGGCCACCATGCAGACGGGGTGCGGTTTGTGGCCCGATAGGGCCATAAACTCGAAGTCGACGCACCACGCGTGGCTGTAGCCGAGCTTGGACAGAGAGTGTGAGAGGTTGTGGGTCATCACAGCCCCCTCAACCGGTTGAGTACGGGATGATCGGCTGTTTTGATCAGACGATTGGTGCCAAATCCGACGCGAAGCAACTCCGACAGACTGTGTTCCGGCCAGTCCGGCTCTGAAAGCCCTTGCGGCGCTTCAAAGACATCGTAACAACCGGCGCCCATATTTGCCGCCACCCTGACCCAGCTTGTCTCCGCCATACCAGCAGCATCGCGGGCAGTTTTATGCCAAGCATTTTCCCGGCCGTCAGGCGTGGGAAGCGGAACATGCCACAGGAAGAGGGTGCCAGTTCGGGTTATGCAGACCCTCAGCTCTACGACACGCACGTCGCCGTGGAATTCTGCCGCGATCTCCGGCATAACGGCATAAATCTCCCGCTCCTCCTTCAGTTCGAGGACGGCGAGGCTCATGCGGTAGTCAGGTTCGGGACGGGTGCGAAAGTACTCTTGACGGTTAGGCTTTCGCACATTGATGTGGACGAGCGCTTTCTTGACGCCGAGTGCTGCCCCCATCGCCGGATCTATGCGGAGAGATTGGGGGTCGAAGGGATCGGCTATGGAATTCACTTGTGACATGTTTAGACCTTTCTTTACGCGCCATTGCGCACTTGATGTCGGCATCACGGATTTTGGCTGGACGCGGTCGTGGAAGGATCCACGGCCAAGCGGTTTATTAGGCGTGCGGAGGGGGTTCGCGGCCACACGCAACCACGCAGAGCTCAGTCGGCGGCGGGCGAGCAAAACGCACTGCATACATTATCTGGGTGTAGCGGCTAGACTTCGAGTGATGAGGAAAGTTGCGCATTTTGACCCGCATGATTGCGAGCCGCCGTTGCAAAATATGCCTAAAAACGCTATGAAAGAGGTTCTCTACGCCTGCTTCCAAAGCTCATCGGGCCGTCTTCGCAAGAGGGCGGCTCGATGTCTTAGGTGAGGGTGGAATTCGCGATGTTCTCGCGCGTTTCGATGTAGCGAGTGATCGTGGACGTGCGCCAACCCAGCTTGCGGTCCCCGATCTTGAGGGGCTGCGGGAATTTCCCGGCGCGAACCAAGCGGCGAATATGCACCGGGCTGTGATTGACCGCCGCTGCCGCCTGAGCGGTCCCGAGAATTGGATCGCGGGCCAACGCGTCAGGCAAAGGCTTCGTAGGTTTGGGCGAGGGGTATTGCTGCTGCTGTTCCATCATGTGCGCTCCATCCGAAGCCTGAGTTCTTCAGGCTGTCTGGGTCACAAGAGAACAATTGGTACCGCGCCGCATCCGGCATAGGTCGGCAATTGAATTGCCGACCCGGTTTTACTCATTGGTTCTATTTGGCTTTTTGGCGCTTCTTGGCCGGACGCTTCCGGGTTGGCCGCATACCCTTAGGGAATACCTTGGCGGGGTCTTCGCCATTTATTAGTTGGTATAGGCATCGCAGATTTTCTTTGAGAATGGACTCGCTGGGAGCCGTACCGTCTCCGAAATTCTCATCACACCATTCCGCAACTTCTGTCATCAATTGCTCTTGATGCGGGCAAGTGCCCCGGCGATGAACGATCAAGATGATACCTGCCCACACTACTTGCCAATCGATGCTTGGCTGCCGCCCACGCTTTGCGCCAACATCAGGCATTATGGTCTCGCTTGAGGGGCCGATGTTTTGTACTGGAGGCAACAAATCGATGGACCAATCATCAACCAATGTAACCGCCCCGGACCAGTTAATTTTAGGAGGTTTGCCAGTCCGAAACACAAGCTGGACTTCTTCATTAGTAAGTCCACGCCAATATTCCGTGCCCAAAGCTTCTGTCATATCGTAATCGGGCACACAGGCGGCAGCAGAAATTGTGCCGGATATGAGTAAATCAAGAAGTACACACGTGGCTTCCTCCTTGTGCGATATTTTCAGGAGATTGAATAATTTTGTAATGATCAGCATCAATAAAAATCCCCCACAAGATCAGCGATGTGTTTTGACCACAGCGTAAGAGCGGCTTTCTTTTCCGACGAGTAAGCGGCGTGATTGTACACGCCAGCAATTCCGGCTTTGTGACCGCTAACATGGTTCAAGACGGCCTCGACAACGTGAGGCTGGACGCCAAGATCCGCCATGCGGGTTGCGGCCGTCCTTCTGAGATCGTGGAGGCGCCACGCCGACATCGGCTTCGCCTTCGGGTTCTCGGCGCGCAGGGCGGCGGTGATCCGTTCATCTAGCCCCGACTTTGCCTTACTCCAACCAGAGAACGGGCCCTTGCGGCTACCAAAGCAAAGGGCCCGATCACCCTTGTGCTCGATCCCTTGCAGCAGCTCCAGCACAAGAGGTGACAAGGTAATGGTGTGCTTGCGGCTGTTTTTCGTGCGGCCTGATCCTATCGACCAGAGCCCGTTGGCAATATCTAGCTCGTCCCACTGCATTGCAGCGATTTCCTCACGACGCTGCCCAGTAAGTAACAACAGTTTTACGATCACACCGTATTCACCGGAGCCCGAGTGCTCCCAGATCAATCGAAGTTCCGCGTCAGAGAGCACGCGGTCCCGGGAGACTTCCTTTGCTATGCGGCCGGTCCCCCTCACTGGATTGTCCTCCACAAGCCCCTGCTCGACAGCCCAACTGAAGAAGCCGGACAGATAGGCCCGCGCGCGGTTCGCTGCGAAGGGTCCGCTCTCTTCCCCGATTTCACTCAGCCTGCTTGCAACGGAAGCCCGGATGATCTTGTGCACGGCTGTTTCGTGAAGGGGCTTCCAGTGCTTGTTCAAGCTTCGTCTCACTTCAGCCAGCGTTCTCGTGGCCAAGTTCCTTTCCGCATAGGTGGAGAGGTATTTGCCAATGCAGGTCCAAAGCGTGTCATGCGCCTGAGCCCGGGCACGCTGCTTATCGACTTGGGGGTCGCCGCCGAGCTGTACCTTCGCGATCACATCCCGGGCGCGCCGACGTGCCTCGTCGGGATCCATTGCCTCGGCCGAGCCCAAGCTGACCCTGCGCTGTTTGGCACCCACGCGGTATTGGGCGATCCACGTTCGCTTCCCACCCGCGCGAAGGCGGATCCCAAAGCCCGGCAACAGGCTATCGAAGACGATCATCTCGGACTTGCCGTCGGCCAGTTTAAGGGCGCTGACGTTCGGTTTTGTGAGCCGCATGGTTGACCTTCTGGGAAGCATATGGGAAGCAACTTCGCGACCCAGTTCGATCTCTTATGTTTCTATAGTCAGAAGGTCTATATAAATTCATCAATAAAATCAATCAAAAACTGACCTCAGGGTTCCCTATGATTTCATATGTTTCCCAATCCCTTCAGACTACGAATCTGGGGGTCAGAGGTTCGAATCCTTTCGGGCGCGCCATTCATATCATCCATCACATGACAGAGTCGTGATCATGAGCGTCGCATGCGCGCCACGCATGGCTGACGGATCTGTGGGGCGGCGCTAAAGTTGGTTACGCTCAGGATCGGCCAGATCGTGCAGTCGGTCGGCGCCCGTCTGCGCGAAGCGCAGCAGCATGGCGCGTCTCGTGGCGGGGGCGAGGCGATGTTCGGGCGCCTCGCGCAGCACCAGGGCCCCATAGGCGTCCGCCACGATGAGCCCGGCGTCCGGCGGTAGCAGATCCTGCGGCATGTCGGCGGGAATGGCGAAGAACAGCTTGTCGCAATGGGCGCGATAGTCCGGCCATTTCTGATCCGCGCGAAAATCCGCTGCGCAGGATTTGATCTCGACGATATGGATCGACGAATCGCCGCCCACCGCCACCAGATCGGCGCGGCGTCCGCTCGCCAGCGCCACTTCGGGCAGGGTCGAATAGCCTAGCGAACGCAGCAATCTGCGCACCCCGCGCGCCACCGCCAGCGCTATGGGCGACTGGCGCCCGTCGGCTTTCAGTTCAAGCTCGCGCACGCGCATCCGCCAGAATCATCTCGGCCGCCTTTTCGGCGATCATCATGGTGGGGGAATTGGTGTTGCCCGAGGTGATGCGCGGCATGACCGAGGCGTCGGCGATGCGCAGTCCCGCGATCCCGCGCACCTGCAAACGCTCGTTCACCACAGCCATGGCGTCATCCGCCGCGCCCATCTTCGCCGTGCCGACGGGATGGAAGATGGTGGTTCCCAGCTCTCCCGCCGCGCGCAGCAGATCCTCGTCCGACGTCACATGCGCGCCCGGGCGAAATTCCTCCGGCGCGAAGGGCGCGAGCGCGCTGGCCTGACAGAGCCTGCGCGCCACCTTCAGCGAGTCCACCGCCACCCGCTGGTCCTCGCCATGCGACAGATAATTGGGCTGGATCGCGGGATGGTCTGTGGCCTGCGGCGAGACCGCATGGACCGAGCCCCGGCTGGCGGGCCTGACATTGCAGACGCTGACGGTGATCGCGCCGAATGTGTGCATGGGCTCGCCGAACTTGTCGAGCGAGAGCGGCTGGATGTGGAATTGCAGATTGGCCGTGGCGTGATCGGCGCTGGAGCGCGTGAAGAGGCCGAGCTGCGAGGGCGCCATGGTGAGCGGGCCACGCCGGAACAGGGCGTAGTCGATCCCCATTTTCATGCGCTTGAACAAGGATTGGTATTCGACATTCATCGTGCGCGCGTTCGAGACCTTGTAGATCGGGCGTATCTGCAAATGATCCTGCAAATTCTCGCCCACGCCCGGCAGGTGCTGCGCCACATCGACGCCGAGCCGCGAGAGGCGCGCGCCATCGCCGACGCCCGACAATTCCAGAATCTGCGGGGTGCCTATGGCGCCAGCGCTCAAGATCACCTCGCCCGTGCAGCGCGCCTCGCGCCGCTCGCCATGCTGCCTGTAGACCACGCCCACGGCGCGACCCTCTTCGATGATCAGCCGCTCCACCTGAACGCCGATCTCGATGCTCAGATTGTCGCGTTCGAGGATGGGATGCAGAAAGCCCCGCGCTGCGCTCCAGCGCCGCCCGCGCTTCTGGTTCAGCTGGAAATAGGCGCCGCCTTCATTGTCCCCTGTATTGAAATCCGCGACCTTGGGGATGCCGATTTGCGCGCCCGCTTCGCGCACCGCATCGAGAATGGGCCAGCGCATGCGCGGTTCCTCGATGCGCCATTCGCCGCCCGCCCCATGCAGGGCGCTGGCGCCGCCGAAATGGTCCTCGTGACGCTTGAAGAGCGGCAGCACGTCGTCCCAGCCCCAGCCGTGGAGGCCGAGGTCGCGCCAGCCGTCATAATCGGCGGCCTGTCCGCGCATGTAGATCATGGCGTTGATGGCCGAGCAGCCGCCCACCACGCGCCCGCGCGGATAGGACAAGGCGCGCCCGTTCAGCCCCGCTTCGGCTTGCGTCTTGAACATCCAGTCGGCGCGCGGGTTGCCGATGGCGAAGAGATAGCCCACCGGAATGTGAAACCAGATCCAGTCGTCCTTGCCGCCCGCCTCCAGCACCAGCACCCGGTTGCGGGCGTCCGCCGTCAGGCGGTTGGCGAGCACGCAGCCCGCCGACCCCGCGCCGATGACGATATGATCGAAGCTGTGGGTGGATGCGTCGAAGGGCATGGACCGGGTCGCTCCAGATGGCGGAAACCCGCCCTTTTAACGCTTTCCCCGGTTTAGCGCCAAGCAAATGGCGGTGAGGCGACATGAGCCTTTGGTCTTGCTAATCTGCGGTCGAGCAGTCGCAGCATCCCAGGCCACCCATGAACAAGATCTTCTCCGCCCTGCCCACCACCATCTTCGAGGTCATGTCCTCCCTCGCCCGCGAAAAGCAGGCGATCAATCTGGGGCAGGGCTTCCCCGACGATCCAGGTCCGCAAGACGTGCGCCGCATCGCGGCTGAGGCGGTTCTGGACGGCTATAATCAATATCCTTCCATGATGGGCATACCCGAACTGCGGCAGGCCATAGCGGACCATTACAGGCGCTTTCAAGGAGTGGATCTGAACCCGCTGACCGAAGTCATGGTGACGTCGGGGGCGACGGAGGCGCTGGCGGGCGCGATCTTCGGCGCCATCGAGCCGGGCGACGAGGTGGTGCTCTTCCAGCCGACCTATGACGCCTATCTGCCCTTGGTGCTGCGGGCGGGCGGCGTGCCGCGTCTGGTGGCCTTGCAGCCGCCGCAGTGGACTTTCACGCAGGCGGATCTGGCGGCGGTCTTCTCGCCCCGCACCCGCGCGGTCATTTTCAACAATCCGCTCAATCCCAGCGGCGTCGTCTATGAGCGGGAACAGATCGAATTGCTCGCCAGCTTCTGCGCGCGCTTCGACGCCATCGCCATCTGCGACGAGGTCTGGGAACATGTGATCTTCGATGGTCGCCGCCACATCTCCATGCTGGAGATTCCCTCCATGCGCGAGCGCACCATCAAGATCGGCAGCGCGGGCAAGATCTTCTCGCTGACGGGATGGAAAGTCGGATTGGTGGCTGCGGCGCCTGCGCTGATGAAAGTCATCGCCAAATCGCACCAGTTCCTTACCTTCACCACGCCGCCCAATCTGCAAGTGGCGGTGGCCTATGGACTGGGCAAGGATGAAGATTATTTCACCACCATGCGCGCCAGCTTCCAGCGCAGCCGCGACCGCTTCTGCGCAGGGCTCGCGGCGCGCGGCTTTCCGGTGATCCCGAGCCAGGGCACCTATTTCGTCAATGTCGACATCGGGGCGCTCGGCCTCGACGACGACGTGGCGTTCTGCACGCAACTGGTGGAGCGCTTCGGGGTTGCGGCCATTCCCGTTTCCGCCTTTTATGCGCAGGACCATGTGCGCACGGTGGTGCGCTTCTGTTTCGCCAAGACCGACGCCACCCTCGACGCGGGGCTGGAGCGTCTCGAACACGCCGTCGCTGAACTTCGCAAAGGGGGCGCATGATGCGCAGGATTTTCCTCATTATCGCTTCGGTGGTTTTCGCTGGCGCGGCGCTCGCGCAGGACCGAGTGGTGAACGTCTACAACTGGTCCGATTATATCGACACCAAAGTATTGGCGGATTTCACCAAAGAGACCGGCATTCGCGTGGTCTACGACACTTATGATTCCAACGAGACGCTGGAGACGAAGCTGCTGGCGGGCAATACGGGCTACGATGTCGTCGTGCCCTCCGCCCCGTTTCTGCAACGGCAAATCCAGGCGGGCGTCTTCCAGAAACTCGACAGGTCGAAACTGCCCAATTTCAAAGGGCTTTCACCCGAGGTCATGGCCCGTCTGGCGGTCTATGATCCGGGCAATCAATATGCGGTGAACTACATGTGGTACGCCACTGGCGTCGCCTATAACGCACAGAAGGCCAAGCAGGTGTTTCAGGGCGGCGCGCTCGACAGCTGGGACGTGATTTTCAAACCGGAAAATCTGAAGCGCTTCAGCGAATGCGGCGTCTATCTTCTGGATAGTCCTGACGACGTGCTGACCTCGGCGCTGCGCTTTCTGGGGCTCAATCCCGATTCCAAGAAGGCTGACGACATTCGCCGCGCAGCAGACGCCGTGACGAAGGTGAAATCCTCGGTCAAGAAATTTCACTCCTCGGAATATATCAACGCGCTGGCCAATGGCGACATCTGCCTGTCCATGGCCTGGGCGGGCGACGCCTTTCAGGCGCGCAACCGGGCGCGCGAAGCCAACAATGGGGTGGAGATTGATTTCGTGATCCCGAAGGAAGGCGCGCTCATGTCCATGGACACGCTGGCGATCCTGAAAGACGCGCCGCATGTGGCGGAGGCCTATGCTTTCATAGATTACCTGATGCGTCCCGAGGTGGCGGCGCGCAACACCAATGTGACCAACTACGCCAACAGCGTTCCGGCCTCAAAGCCCTTCATCGAAAAGGCGGTGCTCGACAACAAGGCGATCTATCCCAGCGACGAGGTGATGAAGCGCCTGTTCACGGTGAGCAGCAATGATCTGGCCGTGCAGAAAATCATCACGCGCGAATGGACCCGGGTGAAGACGGGGAAATGAAAAGAGGGCTCCGCAATGCGAAGCCCTCCCGGGTCAGTTGAAGCTGGAATGAGCCGAAGCTCAAATCGCCGCGTTGATCCATTTCACCAGGTCGCCCTTGGGGGCGGCGCCGACCTTCTGGGAGGCGGCCTTGCCGTCCTTGAAAAGGATCAGGGTGGGGATCGAGCGGATGCCGAAGGTGCCGGGAACGCCGGGGTTCTCATCGACGTTCATCTTCACGACTTTGACCTTGCCCTGCATCTCGGTGGCGATTTCCTCGAGATAGGGGCCGATCATCTTGCAGGGGCCGCACCATTCGGCCCAGAAATCCACCACGACAGGCTCGGAGGACTTCAGGACGTCGGCTTCGAAGGATGCGTCGGTAACTTTGCTGGTGGACATGGGGCGCCTCTTGGATGCACGGGTCCGCGCCCGGCGTGAGGCTGGAAACTAGGTATGCGCCAGCGCCGCGTCAAGCCGTGCCAGCGCCATTCGCCCATCTGGCGCGCTTGCGCCAGCGCCGGGGCGACATTAGCGTGACGCACCTCAATCGCTCTTGCAGGCTCCAGGCTCCCGGCTCATGCGCCCTTCGTCCTTTCGCGGCTCCCTCAAGGTGGTTCTGTGGCTCTCGGCCAGCCTCATCGCGGGACCGGCCTGCGCGGCGGAGGGGTTGAACGGCGCGGCCCTGTCCCCGCTCTGGGCGGTTCCATTTTGCGGAATTCTGCTCTCGATCGCGCTCGGCCCGCTGCTCCTCGCCGATTGGTGGCATCCCCATTACGGCAAGGCCGCCCTGTTCTGGAGCGCGCTCGTCGTTGCGCCGCTCGTCTGGATCCATGGACCCGGAGTGGCCGCAGGGGCGCTGTTCCATGTGCTGGCGCTGGACTACTTCCCCTTCATCCTCATGCTCTTCGCGCTCTTCACGGCGGCGGGCGGCCTCGTGATTCGGGGCAATCTGCATGGTTCGCCGCTGGTCAATGCGGGGCTGCTGCTGGCAGGCGCGTTACTCGCCAGCCTGATTGGCACCACCGGCGCCTCCATGGTGCTGATTCGCCCCCTCATCCGCGCCAACGACAACCGACGGCGCAATGTCCCTGTCTTCGTGTTCTTCATCTTTCTGGTGTCCAATATCGGCGGCGCCCTGACGCCGCTGGGCGATCCGCCGCTGTTTCTGGGCTTCCTGCGCGGCGTCGATTTCTTCTGGACCACCCAGCATCTATGGCCGGAGACCTGCTTCGCGCTGGCGCTCCTGCTGGGATTATTTTTCGCCATCGATTCATGGCTCTACCGCAAGGAGGCCGTCACCCCCCGCGATCCGACGCCGGACGGCGGCCTGCGGGTGACGGGCCTCGTCAATGTGGCGCTGATCGGGCTCGCCATCGGCGCCATCGTCATGAGCGGCTTGTGGAAGCCGGGCGTGGGCGTGACGGTTCTGGGCACGCGAATCGAATTGCAGAACGGCCTGCGCGAGCTCGTGATGATTGGCGTGGGGCTGGCCTCGCTGGCGCTCACCAAGAAGGCCGACCGAATGGCCAATGGCTTCGCGTGGGAGCCTCTGGCGGAGGTCGCCAAGCTTTTCGCCGCCATCTTCGTCTGCATCATCCCGGTCATGGCCATGTTGCAGGCGGGCGCCTCCGGCGCTTTCGCGCCCCTCGTGGCCCTCGTGACGCGCGCCGATGGAAGCGCCAATGATGCTGCCTGTTTCTGGCTGACCGGCGTGCTCTCGTCCTTTCTCGACAATGCGCCGACCTATCTCGTCTTCTTCGAGCTGGCGGGCGGCGATCCGGCGCGGCTCATGGGCGCGCAGGCCTCCACCCTTGCGGCGATTTCGCTGGGGGCGGTCTTCATGGGCGCCAATAGCTACATCGGCAACGCCCCCAATTTCATGGTCTACGCCATCGCGCGCGGAGCGGGCGTGCGGATGCCGAGCTTCTTCGGCTACATGCTTTGGTCCAGCGCCATCCTGCTGCCGCTCTTCGCCCTCTTGACCTTTGTCTTCCTGCGCTGATCATTCCCCTTGAAACAGGAGGAGACGGCATGGGGCGGGACGAAGATATCAAATCGAAATTTCTGGGCACTTGGCGGCTGGTGGGCGTCGACCGCGAGGTCGCCGATTCCGGCGAGAAGCTTGATCAGGGCGTCATCCAGACAGGCTTCATCTGCTACACGAATGAGCCGCGCATGATGGTCATCATCCGCCGCGCCATTCCCGGCCAGCCGGGGCAGGAGATCACGTCTTACGCCGGTCCCTGGCGGATCGAGGGGGATGCGGTGATCCATTCCGTGGAGATGGCCACGCGCGAGCCCTGGGTGGGCACGGAGCAGGTGCGCGGGTTCAGTTTCGAGGGAAACCGCCTGACCCTCTCGCCCCCGGTCTCGCCCGATTATGTCCACGGCTCCGTGACGCGGCGCCATCTGGTCTGGGAAAAGCTTTGACCTGGAATCTCTGCGCTTTACGCGCAACGCCGGCAGCTTCTCTTCCCCTTGTGGGGAGAGATTAGAGAGTGGGGGTCTGCGCATTTTTGTCGTTAGCGCTTTGCAACCGCGCTCCCGATCAGCATTCCCCGACCCCCACCCCGTCCGCTGGCGCGGCCGACCCTCCCCACAGGGGGGAGGGTAATTTTCGTCAATAAAATCAACACAGCTTGCCATACAAAAACGGCGGCCCGAAGGCCGCCGTTCTCAATTCCGTGGACCGTCCGCTTATTCGGCGGCGAGCTGCGAGGAGGGGGCCGCTTCCAGCACGGCCTTGTCCACATGCTTCTCGAACTGCACGAAGTTCTTGGCGAACATCTCGACGAGGTGCTTGGCGGTCGCCGCGAATTCAGACTTCGAGGCCCAGGTCTTCACCGGGTTCAGGATGTGGGGCTCGACGCCGGGCACGGAGGTGGGCACCGCAAGGCCGAAATAGGGGTCGGTGCGGAAGGTCGCCTTGTTGAGCGAACCGTCCAGCGCGGCGCTCAGCAGGCGGCGGGTGACGCGGATCGGCATACGACGACCCACGCCTTCCTTGCCGCCGGTCCAGCCGGTGTTCAGGAGCCAGCAATCAACGTGATGCTTGGCGATCAGCTCGCGCAGCAGGTCGCCATATTCCGATGCATGACGCGGCAGGAAGGGGTGGCCGAAGCAGGTCGAGAAGGTCGCCTCGGGGCCGGTCACGCCCTTTTCCGTACCCGCCACCTTGGCGGTGTAGCCGGAGAGGAAGTGATACATGGCCTGCGCCGGATCGAGCTTGGAGATGGGGGGCAACACGCCGAAAGCGTCGCAGGTCAGCATCACGACATTCTTCGGGTGGCCGCTGCGGCCGGTGTCCGACGAGTTGGAGATGAAGCTGATCGGATAAGCGATGCGGGTGTTTTCGGTCTTCTCTTCGCTGTCGAAATCGGGAACGCGGGTGATCGGATCGAGCACCACATTCTCCATCACCGTGCCGAAACGCTCGGTGGTGGCGTAGATCTCGGGCTCGGCCTCGCGCGACAGGCGAATCGCCTTGGCGTAGCAGCCGCCTTCGAAGTTGAACACGCCCTCGCGGCTCCAGCCATGCTCGTCGTCGCCGATGAGGATGCGGTCGGGATCCTGCGAGAGGGTGGTCTTGCCGGTGCCCGACAGGCCGAAGAAGATGGCGACTTCGCCGTCGTCGTTCACATTGGCCGAGCAATGCATGGGCATCACGCCGACGGCGGGCAGGGTCCAGTTGAGATAGGTGAAGACCGACTTCTTCATCTCGCCCGCATAGCTGGTGCCGCCGATCAGCACGATCTTGCGGGTCAGGTCCATGGCGATGACGGTCTCGCTCTTGCAGCCATGGCGCGCGGGATCGGCGCGGAAGGTCGGCAGGTCGATGATGGTCATGTCGGCCATGAAGGAGGCGAGCTCTTCACGGGCCGGGCGAATCAGCAGGTTGCGAATGAACAGCGAGTGCCAGGCGAATTCGCAGATGACGCGGGTGCGCACGCGCAAGGCCGGATCGGCGCCGCCGAAGAGATCCTGAACGAAGAGATCCTTGCCCTTGCAGGCTTCGCGGAAGTCCGCCAGCAGCGTCTCGAAATGGGCGGGCGACATGGCGTTGTTGTTGCCCCACCAGACCGCGGTCTCGGTGGTGGCGTCGCGCACGGTGAATTTGTCCTTGGGGGAGCGGCCGGTGTGCACGCCCGTTTCGGCGACGATGGCGCCGCCCGCCGCGATCACCGCTTCGTCGCGGCGCAGGGACTCTTCATAGAGCATCGGAGCTTCAAGATTATACGCAACGCTTCGCACGCCCTCGAGGCCGAAAGCGTCGATCCCGAAAGAAGCATTGAACGTGCCCGACTGTTTCATGATCGTCTCCGATTGAGGCCCGGCCCCAGCCGGTCACCCGCGCATTCCGCCTCCTCTCACGAAGAAAGGCTGGCGTGGTTTAGTCGTCAACAGGCTTGAGGGCAAGATCAACGAATCGCTATGATGGAATTCAGTGAATCTATTGCAATGCAGCAAATTCCGGGCGTTTCACGCCTGCCGCGCTCGTGCGGCCAGATCCGCCAGCACGCGTCGCAACGCGCCCGGGCTGGCGACCCGCTCCGAAAAGGCGAGGCGGGCCGTGAGGTCGCCCGCCATCAGATCGAGGCCCTCCGGGTCGAGGCCCGTGGCGCGCCAGCGCGCCTGCGGTTCGCCGCCGAGCTTTTGCACATAAAGCGCCAGCGTCTCGGGATGATCCCCGTTCATATGGGCGATGGCGTCGGCCTCCGCCTCCAGCAAGTCCCCGGCGTCTGTCACATCCGTGCGAAGCTGAGCGCCCGTATAGTCGGCCGCTTTGGCGAAGCCGCCATTCAGGTGGGCGGACTCGCAGTCCAGCCGATAGAAGGCGAAATCGCCAAAATCCGCATAAAGGGCCGCCTTGGGGTGTCGGGCCAGAAAGCGCGCCCGCAGCCGCGCCTGGTCCTCCAGCGCCGCCCTGGCGATGCGCCCGACGACCGTCAGGCGCGGATGGGCGAGCGGATCGCCCTTGCCCATGCGGGCCAGCAAGATCGAGGCGCGGTCGTCGGCGAGGAGGTTTCTGGTATGGGCGGATAGGCCGGACAGGAGCAGGATGGGCGAGCCGTCATGGTCGGTCGCAACCGTGGTCAGGCTGGCGAAGGGAAAGCCGCCCGCCGTGGCCAGCGTCGCCAAAGCGCCGGTGCGGATGCAGCGAAGTAACTGTTTAGCCTCAGCTATTCCGTCATATCCCGGCGGAAGGGGAAAGCCGCCTGAACGCCCCTGTTCGGATGGTCGCTCGGTCATCTGCGCCTCAATGGGTGCCAATTGTCTCAAAAATGTATATATTGCGCCTGTCGGTCTGGCGATTGCGCACGTGCGGCCGGTCACATTTCGGCCAATCTATGCGCCGAGGGTCATGAATGCGGCGTGAGCGTCGCGGTTCATGGCTCGTTCAGAAGCCGACCTGTTCTATACGGGTCATCCGGGCGACCGTCCCGGCCCAGCCTTGAGGTTTGGAAGTCCATGCCGACCATCGCACTTGTCGACGACGACCGGAACATTCTCACCTCCGTCTCCATCGCGCTGGAGGGCGAGGGCTATCGCGTGCAGACCTATACGGACGGCGCCGCCGCCCTGGACGGCCTGAAGACCAATCCTCCTGATCTCGCCATCTTCGACATCAAGATGCCGCGCATGGACGGAATGGAGCTTCTGCGCCGTCTGCGGCAGAAGTCTGACCTTCCGGTGATCTTCCTCACCTCGAAGGACGAAGAAATAGATGAACTCTTCGGCCTCAAGATGGGCGCCGACGATTTCATCCGCAAACCCTTCTCCCAGCGCCTGCTGGTGGAGCGCGTCAAGGCGATCCTGCGGCGCGCCAACCCGAAGGAGGCTTCCGCCCAGAAAGAGGCGGAGGCCAAGATTCTGGAACGCGGTCTCCTCAAGATGGATCCCGAGCGCCATACCTGCACCTGGAAGAACGAGCCCGTGACCCTGACCGTCACCGAGTTCCTCATCTTGCAGGCGCTGGCCACACGGCCCGGCGTGGTGAAGAGCCGCAACGCCCTCATGGACGCCGCCTATGACGATCAGGTCTATGTGGACGACCGCACCATCGACAGCCACATCAAGCGGCTGCGCAAGAAGTTCAAGGTCGTCGACGACGACTTCGAAATGATCGAGACGCTGTATGGCGTCGGCTATCGCTTCAAGGAAGCCTGACAGGCGTCCAACCGGACGCTTGCAACAGGACACTTGTAACAGGACACTTGCAACCGAACGCTTGCAACCGGACCCATGTATGAGCGTCGACGCACACAGCGGGCATGAAATCGAGAGCGCCCCTCTTGAGGCGGAAGGACCGGCGGACCAACGGCCCGCCGCCCGCCCCTGGGCGAAGCGCTGGCTCGGCGCGCTTCAGGCGCGGCTGGGCTCCAGCCTGACGCGCCGCATCGTGGTGCTGAACCTGGGCGGCCTCGTCGCGCTGTTCGTCAGCTTTCTTTATCTGAACCAGTTCCGCGAAGGCCTGATCGACGCGCGCGTGCAGAGTTTGCAGACCCAGGGCGAGATCATCGCCTCCGCCATCGCGGCTTCGGCGGCGGTGGAGACGGACGCCATCACCATCGACCCCGAGAAGCTTCTGCAACTTGCGCCCGGCGAGAGCTATGGCGCTGCGGGCGACGTGGATCCGCTGCTCGAATTCTCCATCAATCCCGAACGCATTGGCCCCGTGCTGCGCCGCCTCGTCTCGCCCACCCGCACACGGGCGCGAATCTATGATCGGGAAGGCTATCTGCTGCTGGATTCGCACTCCCTCGCCGCGCGGTCCAACATTTTGAAATTCGACTTGCCCGCCGCCGCTCAGGACGACGCGCACAGCACGATCTTCGAACGCACCTGGAACACGCTGCGTGGTCGTTTCGGGTCTGTCGGCATGCCGCTCTACGATGACGGAGGCGCGGGCAACGGGCGCGGCTATCCGGAAGTCGAGGACGCCTTCAAGGGCGCCTCCTCCTCGATCGTGCGCGTCAACACGAATGGCGAGACCATCGTCTCGGTGGCGGTGCCGATCCAGCGGTTCCGCGTGGTGCGCGGGGTCTTGCTCATGTCCACGCAGGGCGGCGACATCGACAAGATCATCGCGTCCGAGCGCTGGGCCATCGTGCGAATCTTCCTCGTCTCGGCGGCGGTGATGTTTCTGCTCTCCGTATTCCTCGCCGGCGCCATCGCCGAGCCCATGCGCCGTCTGGCGGAAGCTGCCGAGCGGGTGCGCCGGGGCATCAAGTCGCGGCAGGAAATTCCCGATTACACCGAGCGGTCCGACGAGATCGGCCATCTGTCCGGCGCCCTGCGCGACATGACGGGGGCGCTGTACAACCGCATCGACGCCATCGAGAGTTTCGCGGCCGATGTGGCCCACGAGCTGAAAAACCCGCTCACCTCCCTGCGCAGCGCGGTCGAGACCCTGCCCATGGCCCGGAACGAGGACTCGCGGGGACGCCTGCTCGAGATCATCCAGCACGACGTGCGTCGGCTCGACCGGCTCATCAGCGACATTTCCGACGCCTCCCGCCTCGACGCCGAACTGGCGCGCGCAGACATGGAGCCGGTGGACATGGAACAGCTCGTGCGCGCGGTGGTCAATATGGCCAATCAGGTGGAGCGCGGCGATGGCGTGCGCTTCACCGTCGATGTCGCTCCCGCGCCGCGCGGCGCTTCCGGAAAGGGCGCCTATGTCGCGCCCGGCCATGATCTGCGCCTCGGGCAGGTGCTCACCAATCTGCTGGAAAACGCCCGCTCCTTCTCGCCGCGCGGCGGCGGCGTGCGCATCGCCCTGCGCCGCGGCCGCTCGGGCGCACGCGGCGCCCCAGGCCAGGATGGAATTGAGATCATCGTCGACGATGACGGGCCGGGCATTCCCGCCCACGCCTTCGAGCGGATCTTCGAGCGTTTCTACACCGACCGCCCGAATCACGGCTTTGGCCAGAATTCCGGTCTCGGCCTGTCCATCTCCCGTCAGATCATCGACGCCCATGGGGGCAGGATTTCCGCCTCCAACCGCCTTGATGCGGGCAGTGGCGCTGTTTTGGGCGCCCGCTTCACCATCTGGCTCCCGGACGGCAAATGAGCGGGCCGGACGAGCGCCTGCATGCGACAGCCGTCATGGTGGCCGAAGGCGCAGTGCTGATTCGCGGCGCTTCGGGCGCGGGCAAAAGCCAGCTCGCCCTCGCCCTCATGGCGGAAGCGCGGCTGCGTGGCCTGTTCACCCGCCTGATCGGGGACGATCGCGTCAGCGTCAGAGAGCACGGCGGGCGAATCATTGTGCGCGGGCATCCCTCCATTAGGGGATGGATCGAAGAGCGCGGCACAGGCATTCTCCCTGCAATGACGGAAGCGGCGGGGCTTGTCCGCTGCGTGGTGGACATAGCCGAAACGTCGCCGCGGCTACCGGAGGCGGAGGCCTGTATGGTGGTGTTGAAGGGAGTCTCCATCCCCGCCCTGACCCTCTGGACAAATTGCGTCCCCCAGGAGGGCGCCCGGCGGATTCTCGCTTTTTTGAAATGGTGATGACGAATTCTGTTCATTTTACTTGCCATTGGCGCTGCAATGCACAAAATGGCGCGCTTCCCGGCTGAGCCGGCAGGGCGGATGCGATGCGGAGCGTTCCATGAGCGGTCGTTCGAAATGATCGGTATGGTGCTGGTGACCCACGGGCGCCTGGCGACGGAGTTCCGCGCCGCCCTCGAACATGTCGTTGGTCCACAAAAACAAGTGGAGACCGTGACGATCATGCCGGAGGACGACATGGAGCAACGTCGCAAGGACATCATCACGGCCATTCAGTCCGTCGATGAGGGGTCAGGCGTGGTGCTATTGACGGACATGTTCGGCGGCACCCCCTCGAACCTCGCCATTTCCGTGATGGAGGGCTCCCGCGTCGATGTGGTCGCGGGCATCAATCTTCCCATGTTGATCAAACTCGCTTCCGTGCGGGACCAATCAACCCTTGAACAGGCGGTCGTTCAGGCTCAGGATGCGGGACGGAAATATATTTCCGTCGCCAGCCGTATCTTGAGCGGGAAATGATGGACCAGGACGACTGCAACGACTGCGCTGACGCCGCCGCCCCCATCGAGGGCGCGATCTCCCGCATCTTCGAAATTGTGAACCGCAAGGGCCTGCACGCGCGCGCCACCGCCAAATTCGTGCAATGCGCCGAGAGCTTCGACGCCGAGATCTTCGTCAGCCGCTGCGGCGAGACGGTGGGCGGCTCCTCGATCATGGGCATTCTGACGCTGGGGGCCGGCATCGGCTCCACCATCACCGTCTTCGCCAAAGGCGCCCAGGCGCAGGAAGCCCTTGAGGGCATCGGCGCCCTGATCGCCAATCGCTTCGGCGAGGACGAATAGGCCGAGCCGGGCGCGACAAGACGTCGTCCCCCGGATCGCCCGCCTCCGCCACGGCGGAGCTTGCAGCGCTATGATCGTATCCAGCCCTAGCGCGTCAGCCCCCGCCGCCAGCCGATCAGGCCCGCCGTCGAGCCGTCCAGCCCTTCAAGCGACGCGCCGCGATCCCCCACGATGGGCGCCAGCCGGTTGCACAGCTCCTTGCCGAGCTCCACGCCCCATTGATCGAAGGGATTGATGTCCCAGATCACCGACTGGACGAAGACCTTGTGCTCATAAAGCGCGATCAGCCGCCCGAGCTGGCGGGGCGTGAGGGCGCGATAGAGGAAGGTGCTGGAAGGCCGGTCGCCGGGGAAGGTCTTGTGGGGGGCCAGCGCCGCCGCAGTCTCGGCGTCCAGCCCCTGCGCCAGCAAGCCGGCTTCAGCCTCCGCCAGCGAGCGCCCGCGCATCAGGGCTTCGCTCTGGGCGAGGCAATTGGCGACCAGCAGCGCATGATGGTGGGGATCGGCCTTCGTCGGCTGCGCCGCCACCAGAAAATCCACCGGGATCACATCCGTGCCCTGATGCAGCATCTGGAAGAAGGCGTGCTGCCCGTTGGAGCCCGGCTCGCCCCAGATGACCGGAGCGGTGCCCAGCGTCACCGGCGCGCCCGTCCGGGTCACGGATTTTCCGTTCGACTCCATGTCGAGCTGTTGCAGATAGGCGGGGAACCGCCCGAGCCGTTGGTCATAGGGGATGACCGCATGGGCCTGACAGCCCCAGACATTCCGATACCAGACCCCCAGCAAGCCCATGAGCACGGGGATATTGTCCTGGAGCGGCGCCTCCTGAAAATGCAGGTCCGCATCGTGGCCGCCGCGCAGAAAACTCTCGAAGCCATCCGGGCCGATGAAGATGGCGAGCGACAGGCCGATGGCGGACCAGATCGAGTAGCGGCCCCCCACCCAGTCCCACATGCCGAAGATTCGTTCACCCTGGATGCCGAATTCGGTCACCAGATCGAGCCGCGTCGACACAGCCGCGAAATGATCGCCCACCGCCTCCTCGCCCAGCGTTCCCGCCACCATGGCGCGGGCGGCCTGCGCGTTGGCCATGGTCTCCTGCGTCGTGAAGGTCTTGGAGCAGACGATGAAGAGCGTGCGCGCGGGATCCAGATCCATCATCGTGTCGGCGAGGTCGGCGCCATCCACATTGGCGACGAAATGCATGCGCAGGCCCGGCTTGCCGAAGGGGCTGAGCGCGCGGGCCGCCATGGCGGGGCCAAGATCGGATCCGCCGATGCCGATATTCACCACATCGGTGAAGTGCTGCCCCGTCGCGCCGCGAATGGCGCCATCGCGCACGGCGCTGGCGAAGGCGAAGACGCGCCGCCGCTCGGCCAGAACCTGCGCCCCGACATCCGCGCCGTGGGCGCGCATCGGCGTTTCGGAAAAATTCCGCAGCGCCATGTGGAGCGCAGGCCGCGCCTCGGTATTATTGGCCAGATCGCCTGAAAACAGGCTCTCGCGGCGCCGCTCCACCCCTGCCGCCCGGGCGAGGGTCAACAGATGGGCGAGGGTGGCGTCAGTCGTCCGGTGCTTCGAATAATCGAAGAGCAGGTCATCCAGCGCGACGTGATGGCGCGCGAAACGGTCGGGGTCCGCCGCGAAAAAATCCGCAATGCGATGCTGGCTGATCTCGACCCGGTGCGCTTCCAGCGCGGCCATGGCTGCGGCGACAGTCTGCGTCATCAAACCCCCAAATGAACAAGGTACGAACCCTAACAAGAAAAATGGCAAAAAAGAGTTTCATTCCCCCAGGCTACCGCAATCTGTGC
The DNA here is from genome assembly GCA_903902915.1 of uncultured Hyphomicrobiales bacterium. Taxonomy (GTDB): domain Bacteria; phylum Pseudomonadota; class Alphaproteobacteria; order Rhizobiales; family Beijerinckiaceae; genus Terripilifer. Next base: position 37,748 of record CAIUWR010000064.1, read on the forward strand.
GGTCGCCCCGTCTTAGCCCTGTTCTAAGGGCTCCCGATAGCCTACACCCCGGGCGACCCCTCATTGGCAGGCATCATGGCTCCTCCTCTTCTGACTCTGCAAGGCATTGAACTCACCATCAGCGGCAAGCCGCTGCTGGAAGGCGCGGAAATGTCCGTCTCTCCCGGCGAGCGGCTGGCGCTGGTCGGCCGCAACGGCTCCGGCAAATCCACCCTGCTGCGCATCGCCGCCGCCCAGACCGAGGCGGACAAGGGCCTGCGGTTCTTCCAGCCCGACGCCACCGTGCGCTATCTGCCGCAGGAGCCCGACCTCAGCGGCTTCGCCACGGTGATGGATTATGTCGAGGCGGGGCTTGGGCCGGGCGACGAGCCCTACAAGGCGCGCTATCTCCTTGAGCAGCTTGGCCTCACGGGCGACGAGAATCCCGCGCGCCTGTCGGGCGGCGAAGCGCGGCGCGCGGCCATCGTGCGGGTGCTGGCGCCCGAGCCCGATGTGCTGCTGCTCGACGAGCCGACCAACCATCTCGACCTTCCCGCCATCGAATGGCTGGAAAAGGAATTGTCGTCCCTGCGCTCGGCCCTCGTGCTGATCAGCCATGATCGACGCTTCCTGCAAAATCTCACCAACGCCACCGTCTGGCTGGATCGCGGCCGCACGAGGCGCCTCGACAAGGGATTCGGCGAATTCGAAGCCTGGCGCGATCTGGTGCTGGAAGAAGAAGAGCGCGACCGCCACAAGCTCGACCGGCAGATCGCCAATGAGGAACATTGGGTGCGGCACGGCGTCAGCGGACGGCGCAAGCGCAACATGGGCCGCATGGGTCGGCTCGACGAGCTGCGCTCTCAGGTGCGCGAGGCGCGCAAGCTGGTGGGCGACGTGCAGATCAGCGTCTCCGAAGGCAATGTCTCCGGCAAGCTGGTCATCGAGGCCGAGCATGCGTTCAAGTCCTATGGCGAGCGCGCCATCGTCGCCGATTTCAGCACGCGCATCCTGCGCGGCGACCGGGTGGGCGTCGTCGGCCAGAACGGCGCGGGCAAGACCACGCTCATCTCCATGCTGACCGGCGCCCTGGAGCCCGACAGCGGCAAGCTGAAGCTGGGCGCCAATGTGCAGATGGCGAGCCTCGACCAGAAGCGCATTTCGCTGGCTGCGGATGAATCCTTGAAGGACGTGCTGACCGGCGGCGGCGGCGATTTCATCGACATCAACGGCGAGCGCAAACACGTCATCAGCTATATGAAGGACTTCCTCTTCACCCCCGAACAAGCGCGCACCCCGGTGTCGCGCCTGTCAGGCGGCGAGCGCGGACGCCTCGTGCTGGCGCGCGCCCTGTCGCTGCCCTCCAACCTTCTTGTGCTCGACGAGCCCACCAACGATCTCGATCTCGAAACGCTTGATCTGCTTCAGGAGATGATCGCCGATTATCCCGGCACGGTTCTGGTCGTCAGCCATGATCGCGATTTTCTCGACCGCGTCTCGACCTCGGTCATCGTCAGCGAAGGCGAGGGGCGCTGGATCGAATATGCGGGCGGCTATTCGGACATGGTTTCCCAGCGCGGCTTCGGCGTGGGCGGCGAGGCGCCTTCGCGCAAGCAGGAGCGCGAGAAAAAGCGCGCCGCCGCCGCAATCGCTGCGCCCGCCAAGGCCAAGGGCCGCTTGTCGTTCAAGCAGAAACACGCGCTGGAGACCATCCCGCCCCGCATCGAAGCCTTCCGCGCCCAGCAGGCCGCCCTGCAAGCCAAGCTCGACGATCCGAACTTCTACAAGAAGGATCAATTCGCCTTCGCCAAGGCCACCACAGACTATGGCGACTTGCAGACGAAGATCGACAAGCTCGAGCAGGAATGGCTGGAGCTGGAGATGCTGCGCGAGGAGCTGGAGGGGTAAACCTCCCGCTTGCCATCCGCCCGTCTAGCGATGATCATGAGCCTCCAGATCAAACGGGAGGTCCCCATGAGAGTCGTCGCCTTGTTCGCCGCCATCGCTTGCAGCGCGCTCGTCATGACGGGCGCAGCCCGCGCGCAAGACTATGCCGCCATTCTCGCCGCGCCCGACCGCACGGATGCGGATCGGCAGAATGACGGCAAACGTAATACGAAGGAATTCCTGCCCTTCATCGGCGCCAAGACCGGGATGAAGATCCTCGATCTTGGCGCGGGGGCTGGCTACAGTTCCGAATTGCTGGCGCGCTCGGTTGGCGAGAGCGGCAAGGTCTATGCGCAGAACCCCGGCAAATCAGAGAAGCTGGACGCGCGCATGCAAACCCCGGCCATGCGCAACGCCGTGGCTGTCGCGCGGCCCTTCGACGATCCCGCCCCTGCGGACGCGGGCGCGCTCGACATGGTCACCTTCTTCTTCGCCTATCACGACACGACCTATATGGAGGTCGATCGCGGGCGCATGAACAAGGCGATCTTCGCGGCGCTGAAACCGGGCGGCTTCTATGTCATCGCCGACCATTCGGCGCGGCCGGACGACGGGACGACGGTGGGCAAGACCTTCCATCGCATCGCGGAGAACGCCTTGCGGGCCGAGGTCGAGGCCGCCGGATTCAAACTCGTGGCGACCGGCGATTTCCTGCGCCATCCAGAGGATCAGCGCACGGCGGTCGTGTTCCACAATCCGACCCCCGTGGATGAATTCGTCCTCAAGTTCCAGAAACCGTAAGGGGCGTTGCGGCAGGGGCCACGGTGGCGCGTTCCGCCGCCGGGCCCATGGCGCGCGACAGATTGACGGCGGTGTTGATCAGGCCCACATGGCTGAAAGCCTGCGGAAAATTGCCGAGCATTTCGCCGGTCGCCGGATCATATTGCTCGGCCATCAGGCCCACGTCATTGCACAGGGTCAACAGCCGTTCGAACAGGGCGCGGGCCTCCCCATGACGTCCGGTGAGCACCAGATTGTCGGCGAGCCAGAAGCTGCACGCCAGAAAGCGCCCCTCGCCGGGCGGCAGCCCATCCGCCACCACATCGGTCTCGTAACGCAGCGTTAGACCGTCGCGCACGAGGCGTTTTTCGATGGCGGCGATGGTGCCAAGAATGCGCGGGTCGCTGGGCGGCAGAAAGCCCACCAGCGCCATCTGCAACAGGCTCGCGTCAAGCCAGGGCTCGCCATAAACCTGCGTGAAAGCGTTCTGCTTTGCGTCGAAGCCTTTCTGGCAAATCTCCGCGTGGATTTCGTCGGCGATGGCGCGCCAGCGTTTTTGATCCGCGCGGTCGCGGGCTGATTGCGGCGGATAGGTGAGCGCGCGGTCAAAGGCGACCCAGGACATGACCTTGGAATGGGTGAAGTGTCGGCGTCCCGCGCGCATCTCCCAGATGCCTTCATCGGGCTCCCGCCAGACGGTCGCCAGATATTCGAGGCTGACGCGCCGCAGCTCCGCGCTGCGCGGATGCGGGGCGAGCCCGCCCTTCACCGCGCGCGCCATGGTGTCCACCAGTTCGCCGCGCACATCGAGCTGCATCTGCTCGGCCGCCGCATTGCCGATGCGCACGGGACTGGAGTCGCGGAACCCCTTCAGCCAGGGCGCCTCCCATTCGGTCAGGCGCCGCTCGCCGCTGACCCCATACATGATCTGCATCTGCGCCGGGTCGCCCGCGATGGCGCGCAGCAACCAGTCGCGCCACGCGGCCGCCTCGTCGAAATAGCCCAGATGCATGAAGGCTTGCAGGGTGAAAGTGGCGTCGCGCAGCCAGCAGTAGCGATAATCCCAATTGCGCGCTCCGCCGATCTTCTCCGGCAGAGAGGTGGTCGCCGCCGCCACCATGCCGCCCGTCGGCCCGAAGGTCAGCGCCTTGAGGGTGATCAAGGAGCGCTTCACCTGATGGGTCCAGGGACCGACATTCGGACAGCGGTCCGAAAAGTCGCGCCAATATCGCTCGGTATTGGCCAGCGCAGTCATCGCCTCCACCTGGGGCGGCCGTTCGGACAATGAGACGCGATGGGTCAGGAGGAAGGGCACGCGCTCACCCGCCGCCACCGAGAACACGCCGATGGTGCGCATGTCGCGCCCACGCAAGCGCACGGGCGATTGCAGAAACAGGGTGTCAGGTCCAGCCACCGCCATGAGCGTGGTGGGATCGGGATGGGTCACCCATGGCACTGTGCGCCCATAGTCGAAGCGAATGACCAGCTCCACATCAAAGGTCACGCTGCCCTGGATCCCCTCCACGATGCGGATCAGATCGGCGTGCTGATCGCGCGGCGACATGAAGTCGATCACCCGCGCCGCGCCGGTTTTCGTGACCAGATAGGTGACGAGAATGAGGGTGCCGTCGCGATAGGCGCGCCGCGTCTCGATCACGTCGCGGGCGCAAATGGACCAGTGGCCATTGTCCCGGTCGCCCAGCAGCCGGGCGAAACAGGCCGCTGAGTCGAAGCGGGGCAGACAGAGCCAGTCAATGGAGCCGGAGCGATGCACGAGGGCCGCCGTCTCGCAGTCCCCGATCATGGCGTAATCGGCGATCTTCGCGTCCACGGCCCGCTCCCTCCGCTGGCTACCATGCCGGGTAGCTAGAGCGCGGGGAGGCGATGGCAAGACGCTAGGCGCGCACTTCCTGACGCTGGAACATCACATAGGCCACGGTGAAGAGGCCGATCACAGTGGCGAGCAACCCGGTGACCTGCGGCCAGACCAGCGCCACGCTCTCGCTGAAGGGCAGAGGTCCGGCGATGGCGCCCTGCATCTGGGATTGCAGCACGAGACCCAGCGAGCGCGTGCCGGGATTCAGGAAGGCCATGGCCGTCTCGGCGAAAAGTGTGTTGGGCGACAGGCGCGACAGAGCCTGGCCCACCTCCACGGTGTGCAGGATCGACATGGGATTATAAGGATCGACCGGCGCGAGGAGCGGGGTGATCTGCGTCACCAGCATGGTCCAGAAAAAGGCGAAGAGCAGCCAAACCGCCAGCGAGGCCAGCGCAGCTGTGGCGGCCGAGCGGAAGGCCACCGAGAACAGCATGGCGAGCCCTAGCCAAACGCCCCCATAGGCGATGGCCGCAATGAGGAAGGCGAAGCCGCGCATGACCTCTTCGGTGCCTGGCGGCAGTCCCAGCATGAGGATGGCGAGGCCGATGACGAAAATCCACAACGCCGACAGCATGACGGCAAGGGTGGTCAGTCCGGCCATGAATTTTCCGAACAGCAGCGCGTCGCGATAGATCGGCTGCGCCAGAATGCGGCTCATGGTCTTGCCATTGAACTCGCTGTTCACGCTGTCAAAACCCAGCGCGATGGAGACGATGGGAATCAGGAAGCCCAGAAAGGCCGCAAAGGAGGGCAAGGTCTCGCCCTTGGCGGTGGTGAAGATGCGCAAGAACACGAAAGGGTCTTCGCCTACAGCGTCGCGCACCTCGCCGATGGTCGCGTAAACCGCGCCCGCACCCGTGAGAAAGATGAGCAATTCGAGCAGGCGCATGCGCGTGCTGGAGAGATTGTCCCCCAGCTCCTTCATCATCACGGTTCCCGCGCCCGCGAGCGCCGAGCCTTCACGCCGCATTGGGAATCCCCTCGAAAAAGCGCGCATAGACGTCTTCCAGGCTCGCATGGCCTGCGTCCATCATGGTGAGGTCGCCACCCGCGCCAACGACGGCCCGGGCGATCTGCGCGCGAATGTCCCCGCTGGCCTCGATGCGGAGCCCCGAGCCCTCGTGCGTGACGCGGGTGACGCCCGGCACGGCTGCGAGCGCCCCCTCGAGGCCCTCGCCCTGCGCCTCGATGCGAATGATGTGGGAGCCGCCGAGCACATTGCGCAGCAGATCCTCCACGCGCCCCATGAGGCCGATCTTGCCCTGACTGAACAGGGCCACGCGGTCGCAGACCGATTGCACGAGTTCCAGCATGTGGGAGGACAGAAGGATGGTCATGCCGTCCTTCTTCAGGGAGCGGATCAGCTCCAGAAATTCGCGCGTCGATTGCGGATCGAGCCCGCCGGTCGGCTCGTCGAGAATGGCGATGGAGGCGCCCTTCATCAGGATTTCGGCGATGGCGAGGCGCTGGCGCATGCCGCGCGAATAACCAGCCACAGCCCGCTGTCCCGCCTCGGTCAGGCGCACGCGCGCCAGCGCATTGGCGATGCGCTCATCGGCTTCCTTATTGGAGAAGCCGCAGAGTTTGGCGGTGTAGCGCAAATTCGCGACGCCCGTCATGTTGTCGTAAAAGCCGACCTGATCAGGCATGTAGCCGACGCGCCGCTTCACTTCGAGCGGCTGACGCAGCGGGTCGAAGCCCGCCACCATGGCCGTGCCGGAGGTCGGCTCGGTGAGGCCGAGCAGCATCAGGATGGTCGTCGTCTTGCCCGCCCCATTGGGGCCAAGCAGGCCGAAGACCTCGCCCGGCTCGATCGTCAGGTCGAGCTTGTCGACCGCCAGCCTCGCCCCGTAAGCCTTGGTGAGCTGCTGCGTGCGGATGACCGGTTCGCTCATCTGCGACCGAACCTCCCGACGGCGCCCACCAGCACGAGCAAGGCCGCGCCGATAACCGCAATGCCCGTCACGCCCCAGAGGGTGGAGGTGGTGACGGTGATCCGGTAGTTGGCGGATTCGGAAACGCCCTCGCCCGAGGCGCGCAGGCTGACCATGTAATCGCCCGCAATGGCCTTGGCGCCGGGGGTGACGAGGGCCGAAACCTTCTGCTCGTCGCCCGCCGCGATTTCCGGAATTTCCTTCGGGTCGAAGGCGACCTTCCAGCCGCTGGGCGGGGTGGCGCTGAGGCTGACGCCGCGCGCGGGCGCTGTGCCCGTGTTGCGGATGACGAGGGGAATGCTGCGCTCCTGGCCTGCGGTCGCCTCGCCGCTCAGGCGCTCGTCCTGTCCGGTGACGGTGATGGCGGGCTGGCCGCTGATGTCGAGGGCGAGCCGCGTCTCCACGCTCGCCTTGTCGCCGGTGATGGACAGCGTGATGGGGGTCTCGCCCGCTTCCGCCCGTGGACCGGGCTTCACGGCCACAGTGATGTCCTTGCTCTCGTTCGCCTTGATCGAGAGGCTGGTGATCTCCTGCGTGCTGTAGCCTTCCTTGAAGGTGGTGGTGAAACCGCTCGGCGCGTCGGCGCGCAGGTTCACCGTCATGTCAGTGGCGGATTCGTTCTTCACCGCCACGTTGAAATCGAAGCTGGACTTGGGGGAGCCGCGCAGCACGGGAAACTTCGGCGTCGCGGTCAGTTTGGCCGCCAGCGGTTTGGCGAGCTTGATCGAGATCGGCAGGGAGGAAGCGGCGCCGTCGCCATCGGCGTTGATGGTGATCTTGTAATCGCCGGGCTTGGCGGTGGCAGGAATGTTCAACTTCAGATTGAGGCTGGCGCGTCCGTCATAATCCACGAAGGCGGCGCTCACGGGCTTGCCCGAACCCTCCACATCCGCCGTCCAGTCCGCCGGTTTGTCGGCGATGGTGAGCGCGGTGCGTTGCGGCGGCAGGCCATAGTTGTAGATGGTGAGGGGGAGCGTCGTCTCCTCCCCCGCGCGGATCTGCACGGCGGGAAAATCCGTGGTGAGATAGAGGCCCTTGATCGCCTCCGGACTCGGATCTTTCGCAAAGGCCAGGGTCACTGACGCCATGGATACAGCCGACATCATCAAAAGCGCCGACACGCCTGCGCGCATGCGCTACCTCCCATTTGATCGAACCACCGCCCGGACCGATTCTCCGGTTCAGGGTGCGGAATTCATCCGACGATTAGGGCCATAATTTGGCGGAAAGCAAGTCAAGCTCGCGCCGTGGCGGGGCGCGCGGCTCGCTTCAAAGGATCCGCCCTTTCCCGACTGGTTCAGTCGCATTACAGTGCCTCCCGGAGGCCGCCTTGATATCGCAACGCTCACGCTACGCCCTGAAAGCGCTCATTCATCTGGCCCGGCTCGGGCCGGGGGCCGCGCGCTCGACCCGGCTCATTGCAGAGGGCGAACAAATCCCGGCCGCCTTCCTCGAACAGATCATGCTCGATCTGAAACGGGCGGGCTTCGTTTCCAGCAAACGCGGCAAGGAGGGCGGCTATCAGCTCGACAAACCGCCCGAAGCGCTGACCCTGGCGACCATCCTCCGGCAGATCGACGGGCCAGTGGCGCCGCTGCCCTGCCTCTCGCGCACCGCCTACCGCCGCTGCGAGGACTGCCGCGACGAGGCGGTCTGCGCGCTGCGGGCGATCCTCGCCGACACCCATGAAGCGGTGCTGGCCATTCTCGAAAAACGCACCCTGGCCGAGGCCCTCGCCCGGGCGGATCTGATCTCCAGCGAGGCTGGAACTTTCGGCGACGATGTGTTCGCCGGGGCCTTCATCTAATACAAGCCACGGAAATATATGGATTTTCAAAAATACCTCCGAGCCCGCTTGATTTTCCGACTAATCCTGTCAGGATTGTTGGGATTGAAGGGAGGCCGCCCATGTCCATCCGCGTTTCCGCTCCTTTCGCCGCCGCCGCTTTCGCGGGCGCGTTCGCTCTGGCGTCAACAGCCTGGGCCGACGTCACGCTCCTGAACGTGTCCTATGATCCCACGCGCGAGCTCTACAAGGCCATCAATGCGGCCTTTCAAAACGAGTGGGGCAAAAGCGCTGGCGAAAAGGTCACGATCCGCGCCTCCCATGGCGGCTCGGGGGCGCAGGCGCGGGCGGTCATCGACGGTTTGAAGGCGGATGTGGTGACGCTTGCGCTCGCTCCCGACATCGACGCCATCGCCGCCCACACGGGCAAGATTCCAGCTGATTGGGCCAAGCGCCTGCCCAACAATTCCACGCCCTACGCCTCGACCATCGTGTTCCTCGTGCGCAAGGGCAACCCGAAGGGGATCAAGGATTGGGACGATCTGGCGAAGCCCGGCGTCGCCGTCGTGACGCCGAACCCGAAGACCTCCGGCGGGGCGCGCTGGAATTATCTCGCCGCCTGGGGCTATGGGGAGCGGCGCTTTGGCGGCGACGAGGCCAGGGTGCGCGATTTCGTCGGGGCGATCTACAAGAACGCCCCGGTGCTCGATACGGGGGCGCGCGGCGCCACCATCACCTTCGCCCAGCGCGGCGTCGGCGACGTGCTGATCGCGTGGGAGAACGAGGCCTTCCTCGCCTTCGACGAATTCGGCAAGGACAAGTTCGAGATCGTCGCGCCGCCCCTCTCGATCCTCGCCGAGCCACCGGTGGCTTTGGTCGACGCCAATGTGGACGCCAATGGAACCCGCAAGGCGGCGCAGGCCTATCTCGACTTTCTTTATTCGCCTGCGGCCCAGAAGATCATCGCTAAGAACCACTATCGCCCGCGCGACGAGGCCTCCGCCGACCCTGCCGACCTCGCGCGCTTCCCCAAGCTGGAACTGCTGACCATCGACGCGCATTTCGGCGGCTGGGCGGCGGCGCAAAAGAAACATTTTTCTGATGGCGGAACCTTCGACCAGATCTACCGGGCGGGGGCCAAGTGAGGATAGCGCTGCTCAAACCCTCGCCCCTGCCGGGCTTTGCGCCCGCGCTGGGGGCGGCTTTGCTCTGGCTCGGCGTGCTCGTGCTGATTCCGCTGGCGGCGCTGGTCTGGCGCGCCTCCGGTCTCGGCCTGTCGGGCCTCCTTTCCATCGCGAGCCAACCGCGCGTGGCGGCGGCGCTGAAACTGTCCTTCGGCCTCTCGTTTCTAGCCGCCATGCTCAATGTTGGTCTTGGCGGCGTGGTCGCCTGGGTGCTGACCCGCTATGAATTTCCCGGTCGCCGCCTGCTCGACGCGGCGGTCGATCTGCCTTTCGCCTTGCCCACCGCAGTGGCGGGCGTCGCGCTCACGGCGGTCTATGCGCCCAATGGCTGGATCGGCGGCCCCCTCGATGCGCTCGGCCTCAAAGTGGCCTTCACGCCGCTGGGGATCTTCGTGGCGCTGGTCTTCATCGGTCTGCCTTTCATGGTGCGCAGCGTCGAGCCGGTGCTGGCCGAGGTGGAGCCCGAGACCGAGGAGGCCTCGGCCACCCTTGGCGCCTCGCGGTTGCGCACGATCTTTCAGGTGGTGCTGCCCCCTCTGGCGCCGGCCTTCCTGACGGGCTTCGCCTTGGCGCTGGCGCGGGCGGTGGGCGAATATGGGTCGGTGGTCTTCATCTCCGGCAATATCCCCTTCGTCTCGGAGATTGCGCCCCTCTTGATCGTGGTGCGTCTGGAGGAATTCGACGAGGCGGGCGCGACGGCGGTAGCCACCATCATGCTCGCGCTCTCTTTCGCTTTGTTGCTGATCATCAATCTCGTGCAGGCGCGGGTGCGTCGGAGGACCGGCCATGCTTGAGGCCCCGCTTCACATCCAACGCGACCGCGACGCTCTCGCCGAGGCGCCCGCCCTGCGGCGCGCCTTGATCGGCTTCGCGGTGGCCGTGCTAGCGTTGTTTCTCTTCCTGCCGCTGGCCACTGTTTTCATCGAAGCGTTCGGCAAGGGCGCCGCAGGTTTCGTTGACGCCCTGAGCGATCCCGAAACGCGATCCTCCATCAAGCTGACGCTGATCGTCGCGGCGATTTGCGTGCCCATCAACACAGCCCTCGGCGTCGCCGCCGCCTGGGCCGTGGCGCGGTTTGAATTTGCAGGCAAGAGCGCTTTGGTCACGCTCATCGACCTGCCCTTCTCGGTCTCGCCTGTCATCGCGGGCCTTTGCTGCGTGTTGCTGTTCGGCGCGCGCGGCTTGTTTGGCCCGCAGCTCGCGTCCCATGGGATCGAAGTGATCTTCGCCGTGCCCGGCATCGTGCTGGCGACGCTCTTCGTCACGTTTCCCTTCGTGGCGCGCGAACTCATTCCGCTCATGCAGCAACAGGGAAGCGACGACGAACAGGCGGCGCTGACTTTGGGCGCCTCCGGCTGGCGCATGTTTCTCACCGTCACCCTGCCCAATATCAAATGGGGCCTGCTCGCGGGCGTGCTGCTTTGCAATGCGCGCGCCATGGGCGAGTTCGGCGCCGTCGCCGTCGTGTCAGGCCATGTGCGCGGCGCCACCAACACAATGCCGCTGCAAGTGGAGGCGCTCTACAATGACTACGACATGGTGGGCGCCTTTGCGGTCGCTGCGCTGCTGGCCTTGCTGGCGCTGGTGACGCTGGTGGTGAAGACGATTCTGGAATGGCGCTTTGCGGGGGAACTCGCCCTGCGCCGCAGAACCTGAAGGACGGTCATGGACATCAAGATTCGGGGCCTGCAAAAAACCTTCGGCGCCTCCCCCGCCCTGCATGGAGTCGATCTCGACGTCGGCTCGGGCGAATTGATCGGCCTTCTCGGCCCTTCGGGCTCGGGCAAGACGACGCTGCTGCGCGCCATCGCAGGATTGGAGACGCCCAATGCCGGGCAGATCCATTTCGGCGGACAGGACGCCTCGCGCCAGAGCGTGCAGGAGCGGCGCGTCGGCTTCGTGTTTCAGAACTACGCCTTGTTCCGCCATATGAGCGTGGCGGAGAATATCGCCTATGGCTTGCGCGTACGCCCGCGCGCCACCCGCCCTGCGGCTCGCCAGATCACGCACCGCGTCAACGAACTGCTGGAGCTTGTTCAACTCACCGGCTTTGACGCGCGCTTTCCAGGCCAGCTATCGGGCGGGCAACGTCAGCGCGTGGCGCTGGCGCGCGCGCTGGCGGTGGAGCCGCGCGTGCTCTTGCTGGACGAGCCTTTCGGCGCGCTCGACGCACGCGTGCGCAAGGATTTGCGCCACTGGCTGCGCGATCTGCACAAGCGCACCGGCCACACGACAATCTTCGTCACCCATGATCAGGACGAGGCGCTGGAAATGTCCGACCGCGTGGCGATCCTCAATCGCGGCGCGCTGGAGCAGATCGGCGCGCCCGACGAAATCTATGATTCCCCCGCAACCCCTTTCGTCTTTCAATTCATCGGCGATTCAAATCGTCTGCCGGTTGATCTGGCCAATGGCCGCGCGCGTCTTGGCGCCGCCATTCTGGGCCACGTGGCGCCTGGGCTTGAAGGGGCCGCCGAACTTTTCTTCCGGCCTGAAAATGCGGTGCTTGAGGCCGTCGGCGGCTTGCTGAGCGGCGAGGTGACGCATGTGCGGCGGCAGGGCGCCAGACGCCGCGCGGATGTGCGGCTTGATCAGACCGGCGCAATGATCGAGGTCGATCTGCCCCATGGGGCGGCGACGCAGGTCACGCAGCGCATCGGCTTGCGGCTGGAGCGCGTCGGCCTCTTCGCACAAGGCCGCCGCGTCAGTTTGCTGGATGAGGCGTGCCGCGCCGCGTGATCAGGCCGCGAGCCGCGTCTCGCTCTCGGGCGTGCTGAAATATGAGATATAACGCGGGTCGATTTCCGCCACGGGCATGATGATGAAGACGTCAGTGGTGCCGAACTGACGGTCGCTCACCGCTTCCGCGCCAATCTTCGCGCCTACGCGCAGATAGCCCTTCAACAGCGGCGGCAGCTTCGCCATGGCCTTGCGCGGCTCAACGTCGGGCAGATCCGCCGCGTCGATGGCCACGCGCCGCTCTGGCAGCGCCCGCGTCGCCCAGGCGTCGTTCGGCGAGGCCGCCGCGCTGAGCCAAGCGAGGGTCTGCGCATGGGGCTTGGGATCGGCGCCCGGCAGGCTCGCGCAGCCGATCATCACATCCACGCGATGGTGGCGCACATAGGTCCAGACGCCCCGCCACAGCAGTTCCAGCACCCGCTTGGAGCGCCAGTCCGCGTGCACGCAGGAGCGGCCGAGCTCCAGAAAGCGCTTGCCCGCATGGCGGGCCAGCAGAGGCGCAATATCGAATTCGCTGGCGGAATAAAAGCCGCCCCGGCGCTCGGCCACATCCTGCCGCAGCAAGCGATAGCAGCCCACCACCTTGGGCTTGCGGCGCCCGAAGCGGTTGAGAAAATCGTGGTCGATGACGATCAGATGATCGCAGATGCGGTCAAAGGCGCACAAATCCCGGCGGGTGAGCGCGCTGCGGGCGTCGGCTATGGCGCCGCCCTCTTCATAGAACACCTTGAAACGCAGCTTCTGCGCCTTGCGGATGTCGCGCTTGTGGGTGGCGAGCCGCACTTCCAGCGCGCCGATCCGTCCAAGCGAGGCGGGCAGTCCTTGCAAGTCCCGCACGGGCTTGCGCCCCGGAAACAACGCGATGGTCTGCGGCATGAAGCCCTTCGTGGTCCGCCAGGCCTGGGTGGCCGCATTGTACATCTGTCCGCCCTCGTAACGCCCCGATTGGCAATTGGACAAGCTTCAGCATGAATCGCAGACAGTTTGATGACAGCTCAAACCCCATGATCCCATTGGGCCATCACGTCTTCGATGCGCCGCGCCACGTCGGCGGGATGGGTGCGCACCACATCATGCAGCGCGTCGAAGGCGCTGACGCTCCAACTGGCGTCCTGCCGCAGCCGCGCGGCGATGGGGTGGAACGGGCTGGGATTGTAAGCGGTGCAGAGCGCGTAATGGCGGGGCGGCCATCTGTCGGGGTCCGCGCGGCTGGCCACATAGGGCTCGCGGAAGCAGGCGATGGGATGGGCCGTGAACAGCGGATCGAACCGCGGCGCGTCAGCGGGGCTGCTGTTGGCGGGCGCGCGCCCGCGCGGCACGGAAAAACCGCCGTCATGGGCCAGCGCCGCCGCCTGTTGCGAGGCCGCGCCTTTGGGGCCAGCCATGTCCCACACGTTCTGGCCGCTCGCGGGCACGAAAGCGTCGATATAGATCATGCCCTTGATGCGGGCGATCTCGCGGTCCGCCGCGCCGGTGATCACCATGCCGCCATAGGAATGGCCGACGAGGATCACATCGCGCAGATCATTCCAATGGAGCAGCCCCGCGATGTCAGCCACATGGCTCGAAAGGTTCACCTGGGCGGGGGAAATGTGGCTGCGCTCGGCGAGCCCCGTGAGGGTGGGCGCATGGACCTCGTGGCCTGCGGCGCGCAGCAGCGGCGCCACGCCCTTCCACGACCATGAGCCGCTCCATGCTCCATGCACCAGAACGATGACCGCCATGAGGCTCTTCCCCTGTTTCGCCCCCTTGGACGGGAGCCGTTCATTGATTAGGCTGGATTGCGATAAACGAAAAGGGAGGACGCCATGAAGGGCAAGATCGGTCTTGAGGAGCATTTCGCGATTCCTGACACGCTGATGGATTCAGCGGGTTTCGTGCCGGACGATCATTGGCCGGAACTGGAGGCGCGGTTGTTCGACATCCATGGCAAGCGGCTGGAGCTCATGGATAAACACGGGATGGAGATGATGATTCTCTCCCTCAACGCACCCGCCGTGCAGGCCATCGTCGATCCCGCCAAGGCCAATGAAATCGCCATGCGCGCCAATGACTGGCTGGCCGAACAGGTGGCCAGGCGCCCCGACCGCTTTCAGGCCTTCGCCGCCCTGCCCATGCAGGATCCCGATCTCGCCATCCGCGAATTGGAACGCTGCATGAAGGATCTGGGCATGCGCGGGGCGCTGGTGAACGGCTTTTCGCAAGCCAATAGTCCCGACAACTGCCTCTATTACGACCTGCCGCAATATTGGCCCTTCTGGGAAGTAGTGCAGAAGCTCGACGCGCCCTTCTATCTGCATCCGCGCAACCCGATTCCCAGCTGGTCGCAGATCTATGAGGGCCATTCATGGCTGATGGGGCCTACCTGGGCCTTCGGGCAGGAGACGGCGGTCCATGCGCTGCGCCTGATGGGCTCTGGCCTCTTCGACGCCTATCCGCGGCTCAAGATCGTGCTCGGCCATATGGGCGAGGGCCTGCCCTTCAGCATGTGGCGCATCGACAATCGCAACGCCTGGGTCAAGACCACGCCCAAATACAAGGCGCAGCGCCGGATCGCGGATTACTTCCACGAGAATTTCTGGCTCACCACGTCCGGCAATTTCCGCACCCAGACCCTGATCGACGCCATGCTCGAAATCGGCGCCGACCGGATTCTCTTCTCCACCGACTGGCCCTTCGAAAATGTGGACCATGCGGCGGACTGGTTCGATACGGCCTCGATCAGCGAGGCGGACCGGATGAAGATCGGCCGGACCAACGCCATGAAACTCTTCAAGCTCGGCAACGAGTAGGACCGCTCAAGCCGCGCGCGCCATGCCCTGCAGCTGTCCCCGATAGCTCAGGGCCTCGGCCAGATGCAGGCGGCCGACCTGCGCGGCGCCGTCGAGATTGGCGAGGGTGCGGGCGAGTTTCAACACGCGGTGATAGCCGCGCGCCGACAGGCGCATGCGCTCGGCCGCCTCGCGCAGCAGGGCCAGGCCCGCCGCGTCGAGAGCGGCGGCGTCCTCGATCACGCTGGGGGGCGCGGCGGCGTTGGTGGCCACGCCCGGCAGGCCCATGGCGCGGTAGCGCTCGGCTTGCAGGGCGCGCGCGACGGCGACGCGCTGCGCCACATCCGCCGACCCTTCGGAGGGCGCTGGCAGGATGAGGTCGGCGGCGGTGACGGCGGGCACCTCGATCGACAAATCGAAACGGTCGAGCAGGGGCCCGGAAATGCGCGCCTGATAGGTGGCGATGCAACGCTCGTTCTGCTGCCTGCGGCAGGTGTAGCCCGGATCCGTCCCATGGCCGCAGCGGCAGGGATTCATGGCGCCGATCAACTGGAACCGCGCGGGATAAGTCACGCGCGCATTGGCCCGCGCGATGGCGACCTCCCCCGCCTCCAGCGGCTGGCGCAGGCTGTCCAGGGTCTGCGGCTGGAACTCGGGGAACTCGTCGAGGAACAGCACGCCATTATGGGCCAGCGACACCTCGCCGGGCCGCGCCTGCGCGCCCCCGCCGATGAGCGCGGCCATGGAGGCGGAATGGTGGGGGGCGCGGAAGGGACGCGCATTGGTCAGCTCCCCGCCCGCCAACTCTCCGGCCACCGAATGGATCATCGACACTTCCAGCAGCTCGCGCGGGGTGAGCGGCGGCAGGATCGAGGGCAGACGCGCGGCCAGCATGCTCTTGCCCGAGCCCGGCGGGCCGCACATCAGGAGATTGTGCCCGCCAGCGGCGGCGATCTCCAGCGCGCGCTTGGCGCTCTCCTGCCCCTTGATGTCGCGCAGGTCCGGCAGCGCGCCGCGCCCGGCGCGCACAGCCGGCGCCGGCCTCGCCATGACTTGCGAACCCTTGAAATGATTGGCGAGCTGAATGAGCGAGCGCGGCGCGAGAATGTCGAGGTCGGCGGAGGCCCAGGCGGCTTCCGGTCCGCAATCGAAGGGGCAGATCAGCCCTTGCCCGCGCGCATTTGCGGCCACCGCCGCAGGCAAAGCGCCAGCCACGGCGGTGATGGAGCCGTCCAAGGCGAGTTCGCCGATGACCGTGTAGCGGTCGAGCGCATCATGGGGGATGGCGCCGATCGCCGCCATGACGCCCAAAGCGATGGGCAGATCGTAATGGCTACCCTCCTTCGGCATGTCGGCGGGGGCGAGATTGACGGTGATGCGCCGCGCGGGCAGCGCCAGCCCCGACGCGGTCAACGCCGAGCGCACCCGCTCGCGCGACTCCGCCACCGCCTTGTCCCCGAGGCCCACCACGCTGAAGCGCACCTCGCCGTTCGAAATCTGCACCTGCACATCGACCGGCCGCGCCTCGATGCCCTGGAATGCGACTGTTGCGACCCGTACCACCATCGCCAAGCCCTTGCGCCAGACCCCCGAGTGATCGCAAGCTAACCCGATAACCTGACCTTGGCAAGAACATTAGCGGAACATTTCCGGGCGAAGGTCCGCTACGTAAGCCTGGATGGGGCGAGGCGCGCTGTCTGGATATGGATCAGGCCGCTTCCGCCATCACATCAAGCGCCCGCAGCACCGGCATCACCTCTTGCGCGAAGAGGCTGACGGAGGTCTCCAGCTCCGCGAGCGTGAGATCGCCGAACGCGAATTGCCCCACGCAATAGTTGCATTGCGACGTGGTGAGCTGCTGGCTGAGGAAGGCCGCGACGGTCGCCGGACTGCCCGCGATTCCCTTGCCCTGACGGCACAACTCATCCCAGCTGTCGGGGCGCGGGTGGCGCGCCATGCGGCCCAGCACGCGGAACAGATGGGTGAAGCCGCGATGCCAGAGCGGATAGGCGCGGCGCGCAATCTCCAGCGCCTGCTCATCCGTTTCCGCCACGACGACGAAGCGGCCCAGCCCCATCAGCGGCAGCGGCGCGTCGCCCTGCGCCTCGCGCCAGGTCTTGCGGAAGGCGACGTTGCACTCGCGCGCCTCCTCCGCCATGTCGAGATTGATGGTCTGCCAGCCCCGGCGCGCGGCGCGCTGCGCGCTCTCCACCGTATGCACGCCATACCAGACGCGGGGCGTCGGCTTTTGCAGCGGCAGCACTTTCAGCACGATGTCGCGATAGGGCTCTTCCTGTTCGGCCACATGCATGACGCCGGTTTCCAGCGCCTCCAGAATGCGCGGCTGGTCGCGCTGGAAGATGGCTTCCGTATCGGCGGGATCAATGCCGAAATAGGAAATCTCGACCGGCGAGGAGCCGCGTCCAAAACCGATGTCGAGCCGCCCGCCGCTCATCTGGTCGATCATGGCGATCTCTTCGGCCAGACGCACGGGATGATAGAGCGGCAGGGCGTAGACCATGGGGCCGAAGCGCAGCTGCGTGGTGCGCTGGGCGACCGCCGACAAAAACACGTTGGGCGAAGGCGCCATGCCCAGCGTCGTCGCGTGGTGTTCGGCCAGATGGTAGGAGTGGAATCCGGCTTGATCATAGCGTTCGATGATCTTCAGCCGTTCCTGATAATATTGCTGGAACGGCAGCTTCTCATTGTCGAGGTGATCGAAAATTCCAAATTCCATAGGTCGTTCGCTCCCGGTCATTGGAAGCAGATTGCCACAGAGCGCCGCGCAGGCAAAGCGCGGCGCTGTCGCAGAGGCTCAAACCGGATCGAAATAGTGCATCTCGAGCAGGATGCAGCCGCCATCGGAGCGGAACGGTCCATGAAAAGCGCCGGGCGGACGGCAGGCGTAGGTGAAGGGCGGGAAGGATTCGCCGCCCTTGCCGTCCTTGTCATTGCCGACCGTCAGGTCGCCGCTGACCAGAAAGACCTCTTCCCAATATTCATGCACGAAAGGCTCGGTGGTGAAGACGCCGGGATCGAAGCGCAGAAGCCTTGTGCGCGACCCAAGCTTGCCCGCCTCATCAAGGCCGCCCGCAATGATCTTCTGCTGGATGCCCGATGGATAGCCGGCGGGAACTTCCCAGCCGGTCGTCAGATCAAGCGTGTGGAATTCATCATGCAATTTGTTGACTGGCATGGGTCTGCTCCTGTGCTTACCTGTTCGCCAGAGCCAGCGCCTTTTCGCGCGGCCCGGCGTCTACGAATTTTGTGAGATCCATCGGCTTGGCCAGATTCTCCGTCTTGACGAAGAGATCCATCATCCAGCCGAGCTTCTCCATCGGAATCGGCATTTCCGGGTCGATGGCCTTGTATTTCGTCACCTCGTCAAAGACGAAAGCTGCGCGCGTATCGTCGGGCTTGGCGTCGGTCATCTCTTTTGCGAGCTTGACCTCCGCATCCTTGTTGGCGAGGGCATAACGCAACCCCTGCATATCTGCGGCCAGGAACTTCACCGCCTCGTCGCCGCGCTGGGCGAGGGTCTTGCTGCTCATATAGGTGCAGAAGCGGATGAAATTCGGCGTGGCGTCGGCGGCATGCACGAGCAGGCGGATGCCCATTTGCGAAGCGTTGGGCGTGAACTCGGTCGAGGCCGCAGCCACATCCACAATGCCTGCGCTGACGGCGCGGAACCGGTCGGCGTCCGAGCCCAGCGCAACGAAATGCACATCATTCGGCGTAAGGGTCTGCTTTTCGAGCACGGCGCGCGCGAACAGATCCGGCAAGGCGCCAGGCGAGGAAATGGCGAAATTCTTGTCTTTCAGATCGGCGAGCGTGAGGTTCGGCTTGTTGGTCCACAATCCATAAGTGAGCACGGGCCAGTAGCAGCCCACCACCTTGACGTCAGCCCCGCGCGAGGCCGCCGTCATGGGGGCGCCGGGGCTGCCTTCATAGCTGTCCAACTCGCCCGCCAGCATGGCTTTCAGCGCAAGCGCATCGCCCTTGAACTGCAGATAGTCGATCTGGAAGCCCTGTTTTTCCGCAAAGCCTCCCTTGCCCGCCATCATGACGAAGCCCGCGTCGCTCTTGGCCTCGACCACGCCATGACGCCAGACCTTCGGCGCTTGCGCCTGTGCGCCAGCGCTGAACAGAACCAGCGCGCAGGCGCCGAACACAGATGCTTTCATGGCTCAACTCCGGTGTTTGCTAAAGCGCGGCTAGCCTTTGTCGTCATGCGCGACGGGATCGTTCATGCCCACCTCGTTGCGGCGCAGGCGCACCATCTCGTCGGAGAATTCGAAATATTCGCTGCGCGCGGCCATGGAGGGGATCCTTGCGGTCGAGCACTTTCATGTCGTGCTGCGGCTATAGCCACGCGCTTCGGGGCCAGGCCCATCGCGGTAAATGTCGAGCGAAGCCGGAACGGGCGCGCGATCGGTCATGTCAAACTCCTCAACAGCCGCTAGGCTTTCGTGTTCTCAAGCGTGATCGACGCGGCGCGGCTTTGCATGGTGAGCATGGCGGCGCGCTGCATGAAGCCGCGCGCCTTCACGGGATCTTGCGCAATGCGGGTCAATTCGTCCAGATTCTGGCGGCGCGTTTCAGGGTCGCGCGCCTCCAGCCGCTTTTTATTGGCGATGGATTGCTCCTGCACGAATTCGATGCAGACCGTGCGGCGCTGCAAGGAATAAAGATCCAGCAGGCTGTCGGACGCGCCCTCGGTGATCACATCGGCCAACTTGCGCGCGAGATTGTCGGCGTCCTGCAAACCGCCATTGAGGCCCATGCCGCCGATGGAATTGTTCACATGGGCGGAGTCGCCCGCCAGCAAGACGCGCCCCTTGCGGAAGGTGCTCGCGACGCGCTGGTGGGTCGTGTAAAGATTGCGATGCACGACGTCGTAAGGCTGATCGGAGGGAAAGAATTTCTGCAAGCGACGCTGCACGGCCTCGTCATTCATCAGCGAGTCTTCCGACGCTTCGTTATCGGTCGGGAACACCGTGCGCCAGAGGCCGGGCGGCCCATCGGCGGCCACCTTGAAGCAATTGCACCATTCCTCGGGGTCGGCGAAATAGGTGCGGTAGCAATAGCCCAGACGCGCTTCGAAATCGAAGGGCGTGGTGAGCACGAGGAAGCGTTCCGCCCAGGTGAAGCCTTCGAAGGGAATCTCGGCGGCCTTGCGCACCGTGCTGCGCCCGCCGTCGGCGCCAATGAGATAAGCGCCGCGATGGGTCTGCTCCTTGCCGTCGATCTTCACGATGGCGTCAACGCTGTCCGCATGCTGCGTCAGCCCGGTCAGCTCCGCGTTGAAGATGACCTCCACATTGGGCAAGGACTGAATCGCGTTCAGCAGGATGCGCGAGGTCTTGAACTGCTCGCATTGCACGACATAGGGATAGGCCGTGTCGTCCTTGAGCAGCGCATGATCGAACTCCGCCACCTTGCGCTGCGCCGGGCGATCCCAGAACTGGAAGAGCGGCGCCACCAGACCCACCCGCGCCATTTCGTCCGCAAGGCCCGCCGCGCCCATCACTTCCAGCGTCGCGGGATGGGTGGTCGCCGCGCGCGGATCGTCTTTCAAGCCATCGTTGATGTCGAACAGGCGCACTGGCACGCCGCGCCGCCCCAGCAGCAGCGCGCAAAACAAACCAACCGGCCCACCGCCGGAAATCAGAACCCTGCGATCTTCCATCATGCTGTTCTCAAGGTTACGCCAAAAGGGAAATGTCAGCCCGCCACCGGCAAGGTCGCGATTGCATAGGTCTGCGCGATCTTGCGGCCGAGGACTGGATCCTCGATTTCGAAGGAGAAGCGCGCCGCAGGGCGGATGCCGCCGCGCGCGGCCAGCGTGCCGCAAAACATCAGCGTGTCTTCAGCGAGCGGTCCGCCGCCGGTGTAAAGCGCGATCAGCTCACGCGGGTCCATCATGGCTGTGACCCCGCCCTCCTGATAGGGAACGCTTGCGCCGCCTTCCTCGATGGAGGAGCGCAGCAGCAGCTTGTCCCAATGGTCCGCCACGTCGTCGAAGGGCCAGAACTGCACGCCGATGGGCTTGGCGCACATCTGCTTGGACACGGTGACGTTATAGGTCTCGACCTGACGATCCGTGTGGTCGGAGCCGACGCCCACCCAGAGTTTTCCGCCGGTCTGCAACAACGCGAATTCGACCTCGCCGCTGGAGGCCTCGCCCGGAATCTCGATGGCCTGATCGGTGGTCAGCAGGCTCGCGGACGCCCGATAGAAGACCGGCGTAGTGGCGGGGCGCTTCACGCCCAGCTCCTCCAGCTCCAGGATATGTTTCTCGACGGCGGCGCGGTCGCGTCCCGTCCAGCCAGCGATCACCAGATGGGCCACCGTGACGGCGGCTTTGACCACGCCGGTCGGCTCATGAAATTCGAGGGAGAGGGAGGGGCTGGACACATCAACTCCGCTGATCGGGGACTTCGCTTTTGGTCAAAGCATGTTACGGGCCAGCGGGCGTTTTAGGCAAATGGGATCCGCCGCGCGGCGCCCCGCCCGGATGTCGGGCAATATCCGGCGGATCTCAGCTGTTGGGCGCACGAAAACCATAAGGTACACTTATGAGGCGAGGCCCACCTTGCAGGCAGGGCGCCTGCGAGGTGCGTGGCTCATTCCGCCGTCCACCCCCCATCATGGGCGATGACCTGACCGGTGACATAGGAAGAGGCGGAACTGGCCAGATAGACCGCGAGCCCCACCAGATCGTCGGGCACGCCCCGATGGCCCATGGGAATGCGGCTGTTGACCGTCGCCTCAAGGCTCGCCAGCGCCTCCGGCGACAGGGCCGCCAGACGCGCGCCGCCCAGCCTCGTGCCGCCATGCCAGCCCGGCGCGATGGCGTTCACCCGGATGCCCTCGCGCGCATATTCCATGGCCGCTTGCCGGGTGAGGCCGATGACGCCCGCCTTGGACGCCGCGTAATTGACGCAGAGCCGCGCCGCGCCCGGAAAATAGCCCGTCAGGCCCGCGATGGAGGAAATATTGACGATCGACCCGCCGCCCGCCTCCAGCATCATGGGAATGGCGGCGCGGGCGCAGAGGAACACGCCGCGCAGATTGATCCCCATCAGCCGGTCCCAGTCTTCAATCGGGAGTTCGTGAAGACGGCGCGGGCCGGTCGAAACGCCGGCATTGTTGATGAGGATGTCGAGGCGGCCTTTCAGCCGTCCGATTTCGCCAAACAGCCCGTCCACCGACTGGGTCTGCGCCACATCCACATAGATCGCGTCGGCGGCCCCGCCTGCGTCGCGGATCATGGCGGCGGTCTCTTCGGCGCCGGGCAGGTCGCAATCTGCGCAGATCACATGGGCGCCAAAAGCGGCCAACCCCTGAGCCAGCGAGCGCCCGATGCCAAAACCAGCGCCCGTGACCAGCGCCACGCGCCCATCCATGCGGAAAATCGTCTCGAAGCTCATGGTCCCCCCGCCGTTTTTTGGCCCGTTTCTGTCATCTGAGCATGGCGGCGGCTTTCCAAGCAAGCCAAAGGAGCTTTCGAGCGGCTTTCCCGACCGTTCTCGCTTTGCACTGCCTGCGCGGGGTGCTATCTGCCACCCATGACGACGCACACATTCGACAACATCCGCAATTTTTCCATCGTGGCCCATATCGACCACGGGAAATCGACGCTCGCCGACCGGCTGATCCAGCAGACCGGCACCGTGGCCGCACGCGACATGGTCGAGCAAGTGCTCGACTCCATGGACATCGAGCGCGAGCGTGGCATCACCATCAAGGCCCAGACCGTGCGCCTCGATTACAAGGCCAAGGATGGCAAGAATTACATCCTGAACCTGATGGACACCCCAGGCCACGTCGACTTCGCCTATGAAGTGTCCCGCTCGCTGGCGGCCTGCGAGGGCTCTTTGCTGGTGGTGGACGCCTCGCAGGGCGTCGAAGCGCAGACGCTGGCCAATGTCTATCACGCCATCGACGCGGGCCATGACATCGTGCCCGTGCTCAACAAGATCGACCTGCCCGCCGCCGAGCCCGAGCGCATCAAGCAGCAGATCGAGGATGTGATCGGCATCGACGCCTCCGAGGCCGTGCCGATTTCGGCCAAGACCGGCCTTGGCATTGATCTGGTGCTGGAAGCCATCGTCACCCGCCTGCCGCCCCCCAAGGGCGATGAGAGCGCGCCGCTCAAGGCCCTGCTGGTCGATAGCTGGTATGACGCATATCTGGGCGTCGTCGTGCTGGTGCGCATCATCGACGGCACGATGAAGAAGGGCCAGCGCATCAAGATGATGGGCACGGACGCCCATTACGAGATCGAGAAGATCGGCGTCTTCAAGCCCAAGATGACGGATATGCCGCTCCTTGGCCCCGGCGAAGTCGGCTTCATCACCGCGCAGATCAAGCAGGTGGCGGACACCCGCGTCGGCGACACGATCACCGACGAGAAGCGCGGCTGCGCCGAGGCCCTGCCGGGCTTCAAGCCCGCCCAACCCGTCGTGTTCTGCGGCCTGTTCCCTGTGGACGCCGCCGATTTCGAGGATCTGCGCGCCGCCATGGGGCGCCTGCGCCTCAACGACGCCAGCTTCTCCTATGAAATGGAGACCTCTGCGGCGCTCGGCTTCGGCTTCCGCTGCGGCTTCCTGGGCCTGCTGCATCTGGAGATCATCCAGGAGCGCCTGTCGCGCGAGTTCAACCTCGACCTCATCGCCACCGCGCCCAGCGTCGTCTATCAGATCAAGCTGACCAACGGCGAGCAGATCGACCTGCACAATCCCGCCGACATGCCCGACGTCGTGAAGATCGAGGAAATCGCCGAGCCGTGGATCCGCGCCACCATCCTGACGCCGGACGAACATCTGGGCTCCGTGCTGAAGCTGTGTCAGGAGCGGCGCGGCTTGCAGATCGACCTGAGCTATATCGGCAAGCGCGCCATGGCCGTCTATGACCTGCCGCTGAACGAGGTGGTGTTCGATTTCTATGACCGGCTGAAGTCCATCTCGAAGGGCTACGCCAGCTTCGACTATGTGATCACCGACTATCGCGCGGGCGATCTGGTGAAGATGTCGATCCTCGTCAACGCCGAACCCGTCGATGCGCTGTCCATGCTCGTGCATCGCAGCCGCGCCGACATGCGCGGACGCGGCATGGTCGAGAAACTGAAGGATCTGATCCCGCCGCACATGTTCCAGATCCCGATTCAGGCGGCGCTGGGCGGCAAGATCATCGCTCGCGAAACAGTGCGCGCTCTGCGCAAGGACGTGACGGCGAAGTGCTACGGCGGCGACGCCAGCCGCAAGCGCAAGCTGCTCGACAAGCAGAAAGAGGGCAAGAAGCGCATGCGGCAGTTCGGCAAGGTCGAAATTCCGCAAGAAGCCTTCATCGCCGCGCTGAAGATGGATAACTAGGGCGCTTCCGGGAGGGACGACGTCCTCGTCGTCCGCATTCCGCAAACAACCACAAGATTTGCGTGCCTGATTGCGGCGAGGGCGACGGGACGTCGCCCCTCCAGGGTTCACGCACCCGCCCCGGCGGGGCTCGTTGCACCATGATCGGACGCAGCACTAACGCGTCATGAGCGCCCGGAGCCTGGCTTCGAGCGCCGCCTCGTCCTTCAGCTCGCATTCCCAGACGACCAAAGTCTTCCAGCCCTCGCCCGCCAGCCGCGCGAGGGTATCCTCGTCACGCGCCCGGTTGCGGGCGATCTTGGCGACCCAGTAGTCCCGATTGTCCTTGGGCACGCGCAAGCCGCGCTTGCAGTCATGCCCATGCCAGAAACAGCCGTTCATGAAGATGGCGATCTTGCGGCCGACATAAGCGATGTCGGGCGAACCGGGAATGTCGCGCCGGTTCAGCCGATAGCCCGGCGCGATGGCGTACAGGCGTTTGCGCAGGATCCGTTCGGGCTTGGTGTTCTTGCTGCGCACCGCGCGCATGATGGCGGAGCGGGTGGTCACGCCGCCGCCTGAACAGGCGCGCTCCCGACCAGAGCGTCGAGCAAATGTTCGCGCAGGAACCGCACGGCGGAGACCGCCAGCCCGTCCCCCAGCAGATGATAGGCGTCGTTGTAGCGGGCGGGCAGGATGTATTCGTCGGGCAGGCCCATGAGCCGGGCGGCCTCGCGGCCCGAGAGCAGGCGCGTGCGGACAAGCGCGCCATCGACCACCATGACGAACTGACGGCTGGACCCCCCGCCCGGCGTGCGCAGGCAGCCTGCGACGCCATCAAAGCGCACCTCCGCGCGTTGCACCTTGGCGCCGTTTTCATCAAGCCGCGTGCGCCGGTAGATCGTGCCGACCATGCGGACGCCAGCGCCCTTGGCCGCTTCCAGCTTGCGTAAATTGGCAGGCGACATGAGGCTGATGAAACGCTCGGTCTGGGCGCGCGTATGCCAGGGCGCGTCGGCGGGCGCCTCCTCGATCAGATCGGCGAGGCGCATGTTGTGGCTCGTGGGCGCGGGCAGGCTCCACCAGCGCCAATGCCGCTGCGCCTCACGCGGCAGGCCCGCCACAGCGCGCACAAGGGCGGGGGAATGCCATGGCGCGGCAGGCTCGCCTGATGCGGCGCCCGCAATCTCGTCTCGCGCGCACAGGATGAACAGGCGCGGGCGCGACTGGGGCAGGAAATGCGCCGCGTCGATGGTCAGCGCGCCCACCACATAGCCCAGCGCCGCCAGCGCGCGGGTCAGATCAGCGAAATCGGCCCCGCCATTGGAGGTCAGCGCGCCGATGACGTTTTCGATGACGAGCAGCTTCGGCGCCCGCCCCTGCGCGTTCAAGCCCTCGATGATGCGCTGGAAACCCCAGAAGGCGCCGGAGCGCGCGCCTTTCAGTCCAGCGCCATTGCCCGCCAGCGACAGATCCTGACAGGGGAAGGAGGCCCAGGCGAGATCGGGGGAGCCTGGCATATCGGCCACATTCAGCCCATGAATGTCGCCCACCCGCATGTCGCCCTCGCCCCAGTTGGCGCGATAGCTGGCGGCTTTGGTCGCATCAAAGTCATTGGCGAAGAGACAGCGCCAGCCCTCCCCCAGCCCGGCGCGGGCCATGCCGCCGCCGGCGAAGAATTCGTAGAAGGTAGGTCGGTTCGCGTCCGCAGCCATGGGGCGAATCTAAAGGCCGGAAGGCGCCCGGTCCAGACCCCTCACTTCGCGTACAAATCCTTGTACGTGTCGCGCAGCACGTTCTTTTGCACCTTGCCCATGGTGTTGCGCGGCAGGTCGTCGACGAAGATCACGCGCTTGGGCTGCTTGAACTTCGCCAGCCGATCTTCCAGCGCGGCGAGCACCGCTTTCTCGTCGATGGTCGCCGCCTTGTCGCGCACCACCACCGCCGTCACGCCCTCGCCGAAATCTGCATGGGCGAGGCCGATGACCGCGCTTTCGATGACGCCGGGCATGGCGTCGATCTCGTCCTCGACTTCCTTGGGATAGACGTTGAAGCCGCCTGTGATGACCAGATCCTTGCCCCGGCCGACGATATGCACATAGCCGCGCTCGTCGATCTTGCCGAGATCGCCGGTGATGAAGAACCCATCGGCGCGGAATTCCGCAGCCGTCTTTTCCAGCATGCGCCAATAGCCCTTGAACACATTGGGGCCCTTGACCTCGATCATGCCGATCTCGCCCTGCGGCATTGGCGCGCCCGTCTCGGGATCGCGGATGCGGGCGGAGACGCCCGGCAGAGGCACGCCCACCGTGCCCGCCACCCGGTCGCCCTCATAGGGGTTCGAGGTGTTCATGTTGGTTTCGGTCATGCCGTAACGTTCGAGAATCGCATGGCCCGTGCGGGCGCGCCATTCGCGGTGGGTTTCGGCGAGCAGGGGCGCGGAGCCGGAGATGAACAGGCGCATGTGCCTGGTGGCGTCCGGCGTGAGGTCCGGGCGCTGCAACAGGCGCGTGTAGAAGGTCGGCACGCCCATCATGCAGGTGGCGCGCGGCATCAGACGCATGATCGCGTCCACATCGAGCTTGGGCAGGAACAGCATGGTTCCGCCCGCCAGCAACAAGGTGTTGGTGGCCACGAAGAGCCCATGGGTATGGTAGATCGGCAGGGCGTGGATGAGCACGTCGGAGGCGCTGAAGCGCCAGAAGTCGACGAGGGTCAGGGCGTTCGAGGCCAGATTGTCATGGCTCAACATGGCGCCCTTAGAGCGGCCCGTGGTGCCGGATGTGTAGAGGATGGCGGCCAGATCGTCCGGCCCGCGTTCCACATCATCGAACTCCGGCGAGGCGGCGGCCATCAGCTGCGCCAGCGCGCCGTCCTGATCGACGCCCAGCGTCACCACATGGGCGACCTTGGCGCCCGCCGCCACGCTCGCCAGCTTGTCTTTGTTTGCCGGATCGCAGACGAAGACGCGCGGCTCGGCGTCGCCCAGGAAGTAAGCGATTTCGTTGGGCGTATAGGCGGTGTTGAGCGGCAGGAAGACCGCTCCCGCGCGCAGACAGGCCAGATAGAGCAGGATCGCCTCGGGCGATTTCTCCACCTGCGCCGCCACCCGGTCGCCGGGCGTCACGCCCAGATCCACCAGCACATTGGCGAGCTGGGCCGAGCCTGCATGCAGGCCCGCATAGGTGATGAGGCGGCCATCATGATTTTCGATGAAGGTCTTGGCCCCATCGGGCATGCGGCGGCGGATGATGTCATAGAGAAATGCGGGCATGTCGTACCGTCCAGTGCTCGGATGAAACTAGTTGGACGAGCCCGGCGCAACTTGCAAGCGCGAACGCCCGTTGCCGCCCCGCAACATGCGACGCACGGCGCTGGAGGCGGCGACCTCCTTCTTGTTGGCGTAGGCCTCGTGGTTGGCCTCGATGTCGTCGAGGTCATATTGATAATTCACCATCAGCCCCGCCCCGTCGCGCAACGCCTTTTGCGACAGGTCGCCCATGAAATTGATCCGCTCCAGCCGCGCCCCATTGCCCAGATGGAACCGCGCCACCGGATCGCGCGGGCGGCCATTGGCGGCCTTGGCGTGCAGGAAATATTCGGCAGCGAGATTCTCGACCCCCTTTCGCAGCGACTCAGGCCGCCCCGCCTCGCCCGCCCAGACGGGATCGGCGAGGGCGCTGGCGATCTCGCGATCCTCCTCGGCCAAGGTCGGCGCCTCGCTCGCGAGCCATTTCATGAAGCCGGGCACGGGGGAGAGGGTGACGAAATTCTCCAGCCGGGGCAATTCGCGCCGCAATTCCTCGACCACCTGCTTGATCAGGAAATTGCCGAAGGAAATGCCGTCGAGCCCGCGCTGGCAGTTGGAAATGGAATAGAAGACGGCCGTGCGCGCCTTGGCCGGATCGGCGATCTGCCGGGAGGCCGACAGCAGCGGCGCGATGGCGCCGGGAATCTGCTCGGTCAGCGCCACTTCCACGAAGATCAGCGGATCGTCGATGAGGGCGGGATGGAAAAAGGCGTAGCAGCGCCGGTCCGCTGGGTCGATGCGGCTGCGCAGATCGTCCCAGTCGCGGATGGCGTGGACGGCCTCGTAGCGGATGATCTTTTCCAGCACGCTGGCCGAGGTGGACCAGTCGATGCGGCGCAGCACCAGAAAGCCCCGGTTGAACCAGGACGCCAGCAAGTGGCTGAAATCGAGGTCGACGGTGGCGAGATCCTCGCGGCCCGATTTGAAATCGAGGAGATCCTGCCGCATGTGCACCAGACTCGCGGTGCCGCCGGGCGCGCGGTTGAAGCGGCGGAACAGCTCCTGACGGCGCGGCTCGGCGGCGAAATGCAGCTCCGTGCCGGTGCGCCCGCAAGGATCCATGCGCCAATCTTCAATCGCCTGCGTCAGCCGCTCGGGGTCTGGCCCGAAGCGTTCGGCCAAGGTCTCGAAGAAGGTGAGCCGCGCGGAGGCGTCGAGCCGCGCATAGCCGTCCAGCGCCTCCCGGGCCAGCGCCACGCCAGAGGCCTCGCCACGGCCAGACAGAACGGCCTCGCACAGGTCGATGACCCCAGCGGCGCGGCGCGTGGGATCGACGTCGAGCTCCTTGCGGCCGAGCAGGCTGCGCCCTTTCTCGGAGATGCTCGCCAGTAGGTCGGAGAAGAAGGCGGTGTTCATGGACTGACCTAACCTTGGCAACCAATCCTGCGAAACTAAAGACATACGGCCCCCGGTCAAGAGTTGATGCGTGGCGGGAGCCAATGGTTCAGCCTGCCCATCCTCACAACCCTCGAGGCCGCGCTCGGTTCCCCGAGCGTGGAGACGGGCGACGCATTGACAATTCTCCCCCCAGGCTCAAATATGTAACCAAGGCTACACTTTCGGGCGCAGGGCGCCTGCACGCGCAAGTTGGAGCGCAAGATGACCGATGTGGTTCATCGCAAGGCAAGCTGGTCGGCGCGCACGGTCGCGGCCGGGCGCGACGCCATCGAGGGACGCCGCACGGGCCTCGCCGCCTTCCTGCCCTTCGCAGGCCCAGCGGTCGTCGCCTCCATCGCCTATATGGACCCCGGCAATTTCGCGACCAACATCGAGGCGGGCGCGCGCTATGGCTATGCGCTGCTGTGGGTCGTGCTGCTCGCCAACCTCACCGCCATGCTGTTCCAGGCGCTCTCGGCCAAAGTGGGGATCGTGACCGGCAAGAGCCTCGCCCAGCATTGCGGCGAGCGTCTGCCGCGCCCCCTTGTCTACGCCATGTGGGGCGCCAGCGAGGTGGCGGCCATGGCCACCGATCTGGCTGAATTTCTGGGCGCGGCGCTGGGCCTTTCCCTACTGACGGGCTGGTCGCTGATGCTCTGCCTCGTCCTGACGGGCGTCATCACCTATGGGCTGCTGCTGGTGCAGAGGATCGGCTTTCGCCCGATGGAAATGCTGATCGGCGGCTTCGTTTTCATCATCGGGAGCTGTTATCTGGTGGAGCTGCTGATCGCCCCGCCAGAGTGGCTGGCGCTGGCGGTCGGCACGGTCAAGCCGACGCTGCCGGACGCGCGGGCGGTGACGCTGGCGGTGGGCGTCATCGGCGCCACCGTCATGCCGCACGCCATTTATCTGCATTCGAATTTGACGCAGGGGCGCGTGCCCGCCAGCAATGACGACGAGACGCGGCGGGTGCTGGGCTGGTCGAACCGGGAGGTGATGATCGCGCTCAGTTTTGCGGGCCTCGTCAACATGGCCATGGTCTCCATGGCGGCCTCGGTCTTCAACGCCAACGGCTATGGCGAGGTGGCCGAGATCGAAACCGCATGGCGCACCCTGACGCCGCTGCTCGGCGGCGCCGCGGCCTTCGTCTTCATGCTGTCGCTGCTGGCCTCGGGCTTTTCCAGCTCGGTGGTGGGCACCATGGCTGGGCAGGCGATCATGCAGGATTTCGTGACCTTCCGCATTCCGCTGCTGGCGCGGCGGCTGATCACCATGGCTCCCGCCTTCGTCGTGGTGGGCATGGGGGTGACGGTCACGCAGGCGTTGGTGATGAGCCAGGTGGTGTTGAGCCTCGTGCTCCCCGTGCCGATGATCGCGCTGATCTATGTGACCGCCAACCGCCAGATCATGGGCGCCTTCGCCAACAGCCGCGCGATCACGCTGCTGGCGTCATTCGCCGCTTTGGTGGTTCTGTCCCTGAACGCGCTTCTGCTGTGCGTGTTGGCGGGGATGGAGATTCCGGGGCTGGGGGGGTAGCCCCTCACCCCTCCGGCGACGCCCCATATTGCGCGTCGTCCACATGTTCCATCCAGTCCACATGTTTGCCGCCCAGCGCTTCCTGCATGGCCAGATGCACCATGGCGACATCGGGCGAGGCGCCGTGCCAGTGTTTTTCGCCCGGCTCGAACCAGACCACATCGCCTGCGCGCACCACGCGCACCGGGCCGCCCCAACTCTGCACGTGACCGACGCCGGAGAGAATTTGCAGGGTCTGGCCCAGCGGATGGGTGTGCCAGGCGGTGCGGGCGCCGGGCTCGAAGCTCACCTTCACCGCGCGCAGATGGGCGGGCTCGGGCGTCTCGATGATCGGATCCTGCCAGACCGTGCCGGTGAAATAGGCGGCGGGAGCGCGGATGGATTTGATGCTTGGAGCATTTGTGATGCGCATGGCGTCCTCACTTCACCAGAGATACGTTCAAGATGGCGGTGCGTCCTTCGGCGAGGGCGCCTAGCGCAGCCTCGAAGGCCGCGCGCAGCTCTTGCAGATTGGCCGCCTTCGCGCCGAAGAAGCCGAAATGCGAGCCCAGATCCTCATAGGCCGGCGCCTCGATATGCACCCCATGGTGCGAATGGGTCGTGACCGCCGCGCCCTGCGGATAATAGAGCTCATGGCCCTTGCGCATGGCCTCGTAGCGCTGGTTGTTGCAGACCACGATGAGGATCGGCAGATCATAGGCTTTCGAGGCCCCGAAGGCCTGGATGATCGGATTGTAGAGAAACGATCCGTCCCCCACGAAGAGCACGACCGGCTTGTCGCGCGCCGCAAGCTTCGTGCCCAGCGCCGCGCCTATGCCCTGCCCCAGCGCGCCGCCCGTCACCCGGAAGAAGCTCTGGGCGCGGTCGAGCGGCAGATAGGGGCGCATCTGCGGCATGTGGGTGATGGTCTCATCGACATAGATCGTATCGGCGGGCAGCATCTGCGCAGCCACAGAGGCCAGCGCGATGCAGTCGAGCACTTCGGCCTTCAATGAGGCCGCCTTCGCCTGATCGAGCCTCGCCACAAGCGCTTCATGCAGCCCGGCCCAGCGCGCCTTGCGCGCGGCCACCATAGCCCCGTCGCAATGGGCGGCGTCGGCGAGCTGCGCCAGAGCGGTCGCCATGTCGCCTTCGAGATAAAGATCCGCATGGAGATTTTGATAGGCCAGATGGTGCTTCAATGGGTTCTCGCCAATGGCGACGATCCGCCCCTGGCCGGGCCGCTTGTGCGCTGGAAACCACGGCGCCTTGCCGCCCGCCAGCAGAATGAGATCCGCATCGGCCAGATGTTCGAAGGTCTGGTAGCCGAGCCACAGCGGATGGTGGCGCGGGAAGGCCGTATAGGTGCTCGCGCGTCCGCAGATCACCGGCGCGCCGATGGCCTCGGCGAGCGCGATCAGCGCGTCGAAAGCGGCGGGGTCGCGGCCCGACTGTTCGGTGACGATCACGGGATTTTTCGCGGCGCGCACAAGGGCGGCCACCGCCTCGATGTCCTGCGGCAAGGCCTGCGTCTTTGGCGCGGGGGCGGCGGGGCGCAGATCGGCGGTTTTATGCCAAGGCTGCATCATCGCTTCCAGCGACATGTTCAGATAGACCGGCCCCTGCGGCGTGCGCTGGGCCATCTCGCCCGCGCGCACCACGGCCTGATGGATGTTGGAGACATGGGTCACCTGACCGGCCCATTTCACAAGCGGCTGAATCAACCGATGGGCGCCGCCGACGCTCACCCCGCCATACCATTGCGGCTCCATGGGCATTTCGGGATCCTCGCCGAAGGTGGTGGATTCGCCCGACATGACGATCATCGGCAATTCGGCCTGGGTGGCGCTCAGCACCGCCATGGAGCCATGCATCAGGCCGACGCCCGCATGGATCATCACCGCCTGCGGGCGGCCCGTGATGGCCGTGTAGCCCATGGCCATGTCGACCGCGAGGGTCTCGTGCCAGCAGTCGATGAAAATGGGGCCAGCGGCGCCCTCGACCTTCTGCCGCGCCATGGCCTCCCAGACGGGGCTCCATTCGGAACCGGGGGAGGAGAGGATATAGTCAACCTTGAGGTTGCGCAGGGCTTCGACAATCGCCTCGCCGCCATCGTGGTAGTTCTTCACGCGCTTCCCCCTTTGATTGGCCGCGTCGCGGCAGGGGAATTAGAGCCAATTCGCGAGCCAAAGCAACCCGCAGGGCGAAGGCTAATCCAGCGTCTGCCGAAACCGCCGGACCGCGATGGTCATGGCGATCAGCATCAGCCCCGCGAGCCACATGGCGTCGCGTTGCAGGTCCATCATGTCGGCGCCCTTCAACATGACGCCGCGCGCGATGCGGATGAAGTGGGTGAGGGGCAGACATTCGCCGATCCACTGCGCCCAGACCGGCATGCCAGCGAAGGGGAACATGAAGCCCGACAGCAGGATATTCGGCAGAAAGAACATCATGGCCATCTGCACCGCCTGCAACTGGTTCTGCGCCAGAGTCGAGAAAGTATAGCCGATGGACAGATTGGCGGCGATGAAGAGGGTGGAGAGCGCAGCGAGCAAGGCCAGATTGCCGACCACCGGCACGCCGAAGGCGAATACGCCCGCCGTGACGATCAGCGCCGCCTGCAAAAAGCCCACCGCCACATAGGGCGCGATCTTGCCCAGCATGATCTCCAGCGGGCGGATCGGCATGGCGAGCAGGCTTTCCATAGTGCCGCGCTCGACCTCGCGCGTCACCGACAGCGCCGTGAAGATCAGCATGGTCATGGTGAGGATCGTGCCCAACAGGCCCGGCACGATGTTGAGCTGCGAGGCGCCGGCAGGATTGAAACGCCGGTGCTGGCGGATTTCGAAGGCGGGCTGGACAGGGGCTGCGACAGTGGTCACGCGATCGCGGCTGAGCGCGCTTTGCACCACGCCTTCCAGCGCGCCCAGCGCCGAGGCCGCCGCCACAGGATCCGTGGCGTCAGCGGCGACCAGCATGGCGGGCGTCTCGCCCCGCCGAAGCGCCCGCTCGAAACCTGCCGGAATTTCGATGACGAAGAGCACGGAGCCCGCGCGCAACAGCGAATCAACCTCCGCCTCGCTGGTCGCCACCTGGCGAATGTCGAAGAAGGCCGTGTTGCGCAGGGCTGCGAGAATCGAGCGGCCCACATCGGTATTCTCTTGCAGCAACACGGCGGTCGGCAGATCGCGCGGCGTCGTGTTGATGGCGTAGCCGAAGAGGAAGAGCTGCATCAGCGGCACGGAGATCATGGTGGCGAGCGTCACCCGGTCCCGGCGCAACTGGATGAATTCCTTCATCAGCATGGCGAAGAAGCGGGAGAAGGAACTGCGCGCCCGGGCGGGAATGAGGCTCATGGGAAATTGTCCTTCGCACGGCCCATCAGGTCGATGAAGACATCCTCGAGCGAGGGCTCATCCGCGCGCCAGACATAGCGGGGATCGGCGCGCCAGGGCGCGATGGCGGCCTCCAGCGCCGCATGGTCGCGCCCGCCCACATGCAGGCTCGCCCCGAATGGCGCCACCATCTCCACGCCGGGCAGCTTCATCAGCGCTTGCGCCAGCACATGCAGATCCTCGCCCTCCACGCGCCAGGTCTGGAGGCCCGCGCTGCGCACCACAGCCTCCACCGGGCCGTGAGCGAGCAACTCGCCATAGGCGATATAGGCGATCTCGTGACAGCGCTCCGCCTCGTCCATGTAATGGGTGGAGACCAGCACGGTGAGGCCCTCGCCGGCCAGCGCATGGATCTCGTTCCAGAAGTCGCGCCTCGCCTTGGGGTCGACGCCCGCTGTCGGCTCATCCAGCAACAGAAGGTCCGGCTGGGGCAGGATGCAGGCGCCAAGGGCGAGCCGCTGCTTCCAGCCGCCCGAAAGCTCCCCCGCCAACTGATCCTCCCGGCCTGAAAGGCCAAGCCGCGCGATCGCCTCGCTGGCCGCCTTGCGCGGGTCGGCGATGCCAAAGACGCGGGCGACGAATTCGAGATTCTCGCGGATGGAGAGATCCTGATACAGCGAGAAGCGCTGGGTCATGTAGCCGACGCGGCGCTTGATGAGCTGGCTCTGGGTGCGGATGTCGTAGCCCAGACAGGTTCCGGTTCCGCTGTCGGGCGTCAACAGGCCGCACAACATGCGGATGGTGGTGGTTTTGCCCGAACCGTTGGGCCCCAGAAATCCATAAATCTGGCCGCGCCGCACCTGCAAGGTGAGATTTTTCACCACCATGCGCGCGCCGAAGGATTTGGTCAGACCCGCCACGTCGATGACGATGTCCGGCGCGCGCTCCCTCACGGCGCAAGCTCCACGCTCACGGGCTGACCGACGCGCAAAAGCGCAGGTTTTTCAGGCCGCGCCTCGATCATGTAAACAAGCTTCTGTCGCTCCTCGAGCGAAAAGATCACCGGGGGCGTGAATTCGGCCTGTTGCGATATGAAGCTGATGCGACCCGTCAAACCCGCCTGGCAACCATCGCAGGAGACGAAAACGACCCCATTGATGGCCGCACGCGGCAAGAGGGCTTGCGGCACGAAGAAGCGGAGCTTCACATTTTCCGGCGGCAGGAGCGACACGACCGGACGCCCCTGCGGCGCCACTTCGCCCTGACGGTAATAGACCTCCTCGATGCGCCCTGCGACCTGAGCGAAGACCCGTGTGCGCGCCTGCCGCGCCTGCGCATTGACGAGCTGGGCCTGCGCCCCGTCCACCGCGAAGCGCGCCGCGTCGATATCCTCGCTCCGCCCGCTCAAATGCGCCACCTCGATCTGACGGGTGATGTTGTCGAGCAACGCCCGGTCGCGATCATAATTCGCCTGCGCCTGATCGAGCTGTTGACGGGTCGATACGCCCTTGTCGATCAGGGCCCGGACGCGGGCGATTTCCGACGTTGAAAATTCCACGGCCGCGCGCGCCTGATTGCGGCTGGCCTCCAGCACCGCGACCTCCTCGGGCCGCTGCTGCGCCGCCTCGATCCGCGCAAGCCCCGCCCTGGCCTGATCCAGCGCGGCTTTGGCCGCCTCCACATCCGCCGTCTGGACGGCGGAATCGACGGCGAAGAGAAAATCCCCCGCTTTCACCTCCCGTCCCTCGGCGACGGCGAGCTCCGTCACCCGGCCCGTCTCTTCCGGCCCGATGAACAGAAAGTCCCCCTCGACCCAGCCTTGATAGCCGCGCTCCACAGGCTTGCACCCACCAAGCGCGAGGAGAACAAGGGCGCTGACCAGCGCACGACCAATCAAAGGAATCACCGCAATTTCCCGGAAATCTGAGATGCTTGAGCTAATGGGGGGGGGGCGTGACGGCGGAGGTCGAGGGAAACAGAACAAGATTAGAGACGTCGATGGCGGAAGCAAGAAACGTCTTACCCAGCCGCCACGCCCACTCCGATCTGGCAGGCGACTCCGGTGCCGCCGAGCCCGCAATAACCGTTCGGATTCCTGGCGAGATATTGCTGATGATAGGCTTCGGCGTAGAAAAATTCCGGCGCGTCGAGGATCTCGGTTGTGATGGGATCAAAGCCCTTGGCCGCGAGCGCCTTGCCGAAACTCGCTTTCGAGGCCTCCGCCGCCGCACGCTGGGCAGGCGAGTAGGTATAGACGCCAGAGCGGTATTGGGTGCCCGCATCATTGCCCTGCCGCATGCCCTGCGTCGGATCGTGGCTCTCCCAGAAGCATTTCAACAGTTGCGCATAGGCGATCTTCGAGGGATCGAAGACCACCAGCACCACCTCGTTATGGCCCGTGAGGCCCGAACAGACCTCCTCATATGTCGGATTGGGCGTGAGCCCCGCAGCATAGCCCACAGCGGTCGAATAGACGCCTTCGCCAAGCTCCCAGAACTTGCGCTCGGCGCCCCAGAAACAGCCAAGGCCAAACAGCGCGGTCTCGAAACCCGCAGGCCAGGGGCCTTGCAGGGGGTGGCCGTTGACGAAATGGCGGGAGGCGGTGGGGATTTTCTGCGCCCGGCCGGGCAGGGCCTCGCCGGGGGCGGGCAGAGTGTTGCGCTTGCGGAAACCGAACATGGGGGCTCTCCTCTTCAGCCCCTATGTAAGCATGTCCGCGGGCGTCTGTAGAGGGCGCACATCAGTATTGGCTTGCATAAGCCGGCGTATGGGACCGGCGACGGGCGAGCCAGAGGAGCGCGAGCCCCACCGCGCCCATCGCGAGCCATAAGGGAAGCCGCAGCAGCCCAAGCGTCACCGGATCCCAGATGAGTGGATGCAGATGGCTGACCGCCTGCTGGATGGCGGCCAGATGCGTTTTAAGGACGTCGTCGACGGTGGTGACGGACAGCGCGCCCCCTGCGATGGAGCGCGTTCCATCGACGACCGCAGCGACGAACCCCGAGGCGAGGGCGAGATAGGCGGCCACCAGACACAAGAAACGAATCATGTTGAACCACAATCAAGCCGCGCGCAGTCATGACCCAGAATAGCCCGCCCCACCGGGCTGTTCAATCAGCGTGGAACCGGGGCCGGCGCCGGGGCGCCCTGCCCGGTTCCCATTCCGCTCAGCCGGTCAAGCACCCGTCCAATGGCGTCGACACATTCGTTGAGCCGCACATCGGACGGGCAGCGCACATCAATCGCCGCATCGCCCTTGCGCATATGAAACCGCGCGCCCGCATGCGCCATCATGCCCAAAGCTCCGGGCGGCCGCATCATTCCCGGACGACCTTCAGGAAGCCAGCCCATCGGCCCTCTGGCGCGCCAGCCCTCTCGGCCCTGCGGACGGTCGTCGTCGTCATCACGGTCCATCCGGTCGCCGCGCGGGCCGCGATCCCGATCGACGCCGCTGCGGCCAAGATCCTGCTGAATGAACTGGGGAAGCGGCGACGGCCCTGCCGCGATGCCAGACCCAAAGGGAAGAAAGGCGGCGACGTCAGGCGCTTGCGCCAAGGCTCCGCTCGCCGCAAGAACGCATCCAAAGCCAAGAATCAGCGGGATTTTCATTGGGGGGATCTCCGAAGCGGGGGGTGAACTCCCGGCGCCAGTCGAAAACGCCCAGCCGGAACGCGGGTTCCCACTCCCCCTTGCATCTCGATTCGAAGAAGAATGACCCATGGATCGTCCAATGCTTCGTTTTGCAGCTTGGCGAGACGGACGCGATGGTTTATGCCCTGCGGACGTTCGGTTGGTTGCGCCGCGCTAACGCGCGACAGGGTCAACATGAGCGTCTGAATGCGCGCCGGCGCATGCAGCACAGGGGTTGCCGAGTGACTGATGGCGCATAGCGCGCCGGAAGCGCGCGTGACGCCTGAAACGACCGCATGCGCCCCGGCGCATGCTGCGGAGGGGTGGCCGAGTGGCTGAAGGCGCACGCCTGGAAAGTGTGTATGCGGGAAACCGTATCGCGGGTTCGAATCCCGCCCCCTCCGCCATCCATGCCTTGCAAGTATTTGAAGTTTAACGATTATTGGAGAATCGACTACGTTCGGCCCCAATCTCGGCCCCAATTTGATTATTGGCCCACCATTTGGCGCGGAGAACCGGATTCTGATCATATCTCCGGAATAGGCGAGGACGTCCGCCTCGGCTTCATCCATGAGATCATCGAGTTTAGAGACTTTTGGGCGCAGCCGGTCGCTGACCCTTCGCCATTCAGCCTTCACTGACTTGGCGTCTTCCTGGGCGAAGGCCGTGCCGATGAAGGCACTCACCATGCGTTTGCCGCTCTTGTTGGCATGGGCCAGCGCATTGCGCATGAAATAAACTCGGCAGCACTGCAAGGTGGCGTGCATGACCTTGGCGATAGCCGCATTGATGCCGATATGGGCGTCGGATGTGACGAGTTTCACGCCGCGCAAGCCTCGAAGGGTCAGCTTTCGCAGGAAGCCCGTCCAGGATGTCTCGGCTTCCGACGCGCCTACATCCATGCCCAGCACTTCCCGGCGTCCGTCGCTGTTGACGCCCACGACGAGGATAACGGCGACCGATGTGATGCGATGATCCTGCCGCACTTTCACATGGGTCGCTTCGATCCAGATATAGGGCCATTCGCCCTCGACGGGCCTTTGCAGGAAAGCATTCAAGAGTTCGTCGCAGAGCCTGGACACCTGGCTCTTGCACACGACCGCCAAGCCCATGGCTTTGACCAGATCATCGACGGAACGGGTTGAGACGCCCTAAATATAGGCCTCCTGAATGACTGCCGCCAGAGCCTTCTCCGCAATGCGTCGGGCCTCCAGAAAGCCCGGATAATAGGATCCTGTACGCAGCTTGGGGATGCGAAGCTCGACTGTCCCGGCCCGCGTATCCCAGTCGCGGCAACGATAGCCGTTGCGTTGAACAAGCCGGTCGGGGGACCGCTCGCCGGGAGCTGCGCCAGTGAGCGCACCAACTTCAAGTTCCATCAGGCGTTGGGCAGCGACGCCTATCATCTCGCGCAAAATATCCGCGTCGAGGAGCTTTTCGACGAGGGCGCGCGGGTTGATCATGGGGTCGGTCATCGGAGGCTCCTTGATTGTGTTTGTGTTCACCACCCAGCTTGACCGACCGAACCGTCGATGACCACCACCAGCTGCCCGCTCGCTACGGCGCTATGGGGAACGCGCTTCGCGGGCGACTGGCTATCGTCCTGCTACACCACATGGCTGGACGCGGCCTCGTTGGCCCATTCACTAAAAATATCGCGGCGACCAGCTACAGCCGCCCCCAGAAAATTTTGTCGCCCGTCGCATAGCGGCCTTTGCCCGAACCAAGGCGGACCAACCCACTATTTTGAAATGATTGTGATGGTGTGAGGCAATTTGCACCGAGCGGTTGCGCCTTCCTCGTCATCCTAATGATAATTCGCATACCAGCTTGGTAAATAACCCGCGACTGCCTTTTTTAGTGGTGCCAGGTGGAAGCATAAGCGCCTGGTTTTTCGGGTGAAATCAATCAGCCTTAGGTGCGGATCTGATTAATGCGCCCCGATGATCGTGTGGCTAATAGCCCACAACGGCTGATCTAACCAAATATCAGACTACTTAACAAAAACCCAATATGGGCAACAAAATCATCTTAACGATTTTAACTAATTTTTTTGGTTCTAAAATTGACATTAAAGTCTTACTATATATATAAATAGGTATAAATGTGTTTTTACAGCAACTCTTCACAGCTACGCAGCGCAATTAGGATTTTTTTGAGTGCAACCCGCGTAAAAATCCGGCAATCAGAAAGCCTGTTCTTGCGCTTCCGTAGCGTAGGAAGGTGGGGATTGCGCGTGTGCCA
This sequence comes from uncultured Hyphomicrobiales bacterium, assembly GCA_903902915.1. GTDB lineage: Bacteria > Pseudomonadota > Alphaproteobacteria > Rhizobiales > Beijerinckiaceae > Terripilifer. The sequence continues at coordinate 77,454 of CAIUWR010000064.1, forward strand.
TCTCTAAAGCACCCTGGAGGGATAAATGCTCAACAAAACTTTGCTCAGCTCCGCTGCGGTCATCATGGCCGTCGCTGGCGCCAACGCCGCCGATCTTCCTTCGAAGAAGGCCGCTCCTGCTACCTACGTGAAGATTTGCGACGCCTACGGCGCCGGCTTCTTCTACATCCCCGGCACTGACACCTGCGTGAAGCTCGGCGGCTACGTCCGCGCTGAGTATCAGTATGTGCCCGGCAAGGACACGATCAACCCGGCCAATGGCACGCTCCAGCAGTCTGCCAACGTACAGTCAACCACGGGATATGAAACGCGCGGCCGCATCGACGTCGACGCCCGCACCCCCACGGCGATGGGCGTGGCTCGCACCTTCGTTCGTCTGCGTGGCGCCAACACCAGCGGCATCCGCAACGAGACGATCACGAACCAGGCTGCCTATGGCATGTCCGACAACTCCACCACCGGCCTGACGATCGAGTCGGCTATGGTGCAGTGGGCTGGCTTCACCTTCGGCGTCGCCCCTGAAAACTATGCGCTCATGCCTTCGTTCATCTACAACGCCAACCCCTGGGCTGGCTTCCCTAACGGCATGAAGCAGATCGCCTACACCGCTACCCTCGGCGGCGGCATCTCGGCCACGATCGCTCTTGAAGACCACAAAGATCAGGGTTACGAGGCTGCCGCGTCGGCCGCCGCGTCTACGCCGGCATCGACCGCCTACGATCAGCTTCAGACTGCGGCGCTCATCGTCGCCAACGTCCGCATGGATCAGGCTTGGGGCTGGGCTGCTGTCCATGGTGCGATTGGCGACAACTCGATCGCTAATACAACGATCAACAGCAGCGCTGCTCCTGGTCAAACAACCTATGGCGCCTACGCTGTTGGCGTGACCTCCAGCTTCAAGCTGCCGATGATCGCGGCTGGCGATCAGATCTGGGTCGGCGCGAACTACGCCAAGGGCATGCTGGGCATGCTTCTCAGCTCCGGTGGCCTGAGCAACATGGCGACCGCCTCCAACCATCGCCTGTTGGGCGGCGTCGTGCGCGTCGACAACAACCTGGTTCAGACCGGCGGTTCGGCCGCCAACGGCAACGCCACCTACGACTCGACCACCGGCTGGAACCTCAACGCCGCCTTCACCCACTACTGGGCGGCCCAGTGGCGTTCCAACTTCTCGGCTGGCTACGTTTCGCTCAGCACGCCG
>CAIUWR010000065.1 GCA_903902915.1 uncultured Hyphomicrobiales bacterium
AAGCTGACGCAGGTCGGCAGGTGAATAATCGGTCCGAAGTGGCAGGGCTGATGGCATGGCGCGAATCTCCTCGCGCCAAGGGAATCAGAACTTGAACTTCAGGGGAATCCCCAATGAGTCAGGTCAACGCGCCGTTGGTATAAAAGGACCGCGATTGATCGAGACCATAAGTCAAGCTCAAGTTTAGACGTGATTTTATTAGTCTAATCAAGTCTTATATTTTCGATGAATCCAAAATCCGCAACGTCATGTCATCAGACTGAAGTAATACAAATGCTACTAACGCCTCGTTAGGCTACTAAACCTTAACGAGGATAGTAAGACATGACAACGAAACATGAGCATGAAGTTCATCACACCGCCGCCGTAGACCATCGTCAGGCTGCGCATCACTTTGAAGCTGCCGCCAAGCACCAGCTTCTGGCGGCGGAAGCCGATGACAAGGATGACGAAGTTGTCGCGGCTCATCACGCTTACCTCGCTTACGGCCATCAGCTTCAGGCCATCCATTTCGCCGAAAAGGCCGCGATCGAAGACGAGTCTGTCGATCACGACGATGTCGATCACGGCTAATTTTCAGAGATAATCATAAAAATATTGGGTACGGCGGATGCAAATCTTCCGTACCCATTTTTTTAAAGCGGTATCCGATCAATTTGCATGGAACTGGCGACACCATGACATGACGAACACGGGAGGGGCGACGTCTCGTCGCCCTCGCTGCCGGGCGGGACGACGTCCTCGTCGTCCCCATGTCGACGCGCCGGAGCCCGACCATTCATGGGGAACCAGGGCGACGGGACGTCGCCCCGCCCGATGTGGACGACGAGACGTCGTCCCTCCTGGGTTCGGTACACCATGATCGGATGTCGCTCTAGGCGCTCAAGGTCGACTGATCGCCGACCACCGTCGCCTCCAACCACGTCCGCGCCACTTCCGCGATCTGCGCATTGTTCTTCTCGATCATCATCATGTGCCCATTGCCATGAATGCCGAGATCCGCGAGGCGGATGTAGGTCGTCTTCATCACGCCCGCCTGACGAAGATAACGCACGGTGCAGTGATCGAAGGGCGCGTGATAGGAGGCCTCCGCCTCCACCACCAGCACCGGAATATTCTGCAAATTCTTCAACTTGCGCGCGGGCTCGGCCTGTTCCCAGCAGCGCGCCCGGTCCGGCGCCTCGGGCGTCTCCTGCCGCACGAATGTCAGATCCTGCGGCGCGGCGAGCGGCGGGTCATAGGTCAGCGGCGGGGCCGTCAATCCGTAGGGTTTGGTGAAGGGGCCGTCCTCGAACCATTCGGGCGCGCCCTTGGTCACATTGTCGAAGACCGGCGGGCCAGAGGGCTCCATGGCGACGATGGCCTTCACCAGTTCTGGCCGGGCGTCGGCGATGAGCCAGCCGAACGTGCCGGATTGCGAATGGGTGAAGAGGATCGCGGGGCCGATCTTGTCGAGCAGGGCGACGCCCGCGTCGCGATTGAGTTCCTGCTGGCGGGGGAAGCTGGCCAGCGAGGGGAAATTCTGCGCGAAATATTGGTCGAATACCGGATCGCCTTCGACGCCGTCGCCCGGCCATTGGGTGTGCAGTTCAGCCTGCGGCCAGAGCTTGTAGCGTTCGGGCGCGGTGAATTGTTGCTGCACCCGGCGCACGGGCTGGCGCGATTGCTCGCCGGTCTCGCGCAGATGCGGCGAACGGGCGCGCGAGGGCTGATCCACCACATAGACCGCATAGCCAGCGCGCAGGAAGAACTGCCGCCAGCCTTCGCGCCCATCGGGCGTGCCCGTATAATTGAGGCCGCTCTGTCCACCGCCCGAGAACATCACCAGCGGCAGCGCCTGGGTGCGCTGGGCGGGGATCTGGAATTCGACATACATCTGGCCGGTGAGAAAGCGCCCGTCGGGATGATCCTCATAACGCCCGCCGACGAAGAAATAGCCCTGTTCGGCGATGCTGATCGCGTCAGCCATGTTTCCTGCCCCCGTGTTCATTCAGGGGCGACACTATCACGCTGTCATTTCACGTAAACCATCAGCCCTTGGCGCGCTGGCGGATGATGAAATTGTCGTAGGGATATTCCGCCACCTGCCACCACACATATTGCTCGTTGCGGAAACTCATATAGGCGTCATAGACGCGCTGGAACGCAGGATCGGCGGCGCCCGCCTCGCGAAACTCCGCCACGGACGCCTGCCAGCAGGCCTCCATCACATCCTGCGGAAAGGCCCGCAGCTTGGCGCCCGCCTCGACAAGGCGGCGCACCGCCTGCGGATTGAGCGCATCATAACGGGCCAGCACGTCGGCGTTGGCGAGTTCGGCGGCGGCGCGCACCACGGTCTGGTAGGTCTTGGGCAGCGCGTTCCATTTGGCGAGATTGAAGGCGAGGTGGATCGCCATGCTGCCCTGCCACCAGCCCGGATAATAATACCAGGGCGCGACACGCACGAGCGACAGCTTCTCATCGTCAATGGGCGAGACCCAGCCAGCCGCATCCAGCGCGCCGCTCTCGAAGGCGCCCGCGATCTGCGCGCGCGAGGCGCCCGTGGGGATCACCCCCAGCCGCGTCAGCATTTTGCCCGCAAGGCCGGAGACGCGGAACTTGAGGCCCCGCATGTCCGCCACCGAGCGCAGCTCGTTGCGGAACCAGCCCCCCATCTGGCAGCCGGTGTTGCCGGCGGGCAGTGCGAAAAGCTCCTGCTCGACCAGCAATTCATTCACCAGATCGGTCCCCCCGCCGTGCCGGAAGAAGGCGTTCTGCTCGCGCGCGTTCATGCCGAAGGGCACGCCGGTGGCGAAGACGAGCGCGGGCTGCACGCCCCAATGGTAGAAAAGCGCGGTCTGCGCGCAATCGGCCTTGCCGCTCTTCACTGCATCCAGAACCTCGAGCGGAGGGACGATTTCCCCTGCGGGATAAAGCTCGATGGTGAAACGCCCGTTGGTCATGTCGCGCACGGCGTCCGCGAAGGTCTGGGCGCCCGACCAGATCGTGTCCAGCGTCGTGGGAAAGCTGGAGGTGAGCTTCCAGGCGATGGTTGGCGCGCTCTGGGCGATGGCGGGCGCCGCCATCGCGACGCCAGCGCCAGCCACGCCAGCCCCTGTCAGAAATTCACGACGCTTCATGGCAACCCCTCGACCGCACCGACTCACACTGTCGCACAACAAAGATAAAAGTATGCCGATGAAAGAAATTGGCCTGAAGGTTCACTCAATCACAATTTTCGGGAAGGCCCGTGGCGCGCCGTCCTCAAGGCTGAGCATCACTGATCGCGCGATGGATTTATAGATGGCCGCATGGGCGCCGTCGGGCTCCACGGCGGCGACCGGGCGGCCAGCGTCGGAATTTTCGCGAATGCTCATATGCAGCGGCACTTCCCCAAGGAAAGCAACGCCGAGCCGTTCCGCCTCGTGGCGCGCGCCGCCATGGGCGAAGACGTCGGACCGGCCGCCGCAATGGGGGCAGAGGAAATAGCTCATGTTTTCCAGCACGCCCAGGATCGGGATGTTGACCTTCTTGAACATCGCCACCGCCCGCCGGGCGTCGATCAAGGCCAGATCCTGCGGGGTGGAGACGATCACCGCGCCCGCCAGCGGCACGGTCTGGGCCATGGTGAGCTGCGCGTCGCCGGTGCCCGGCGGCATGTCCGCCACAAGGCAATCCAGCTCGCCCCAGGACACATCGCGCATCATCTGGGTGAGGGCGGACTGCACCATGGGGCCGCGCCAGATCATGGCGGTGTCCTCATCGACCAGAAAGCCGATGGACATGACCTTGATCCCATAGGCCTCCATCGGCCGCATGATCTTGCCGTCCGACTCCGGCTTGCCCTTGAGGCCAAAGAGCCGGGGCATGGAGGGGCCGTAGATGTCCGCATCCAGCACGCCCACGCGCCAGCCAAGCGCGGCGAGGCCCAGCGCGAGGTTGGCGGCCGTGGTCGATTTGCCGACGCCGCCCTTGCCCGAGGCGACGGCGATGATGCGCTTGACGCCGGGAATGGCCGTCTGGCGCGCGGCGGCCTGCGCCTTCGGGCCGGGGGCCGGCGCGGCGGAAGCTGAAGCGGGGCGCTCGGAGGTGAGCGTGACGCTGACGCCGGAAACGCCCGGCAGGCCCTTCACGACCGTTTCAGCGGTGCGGCGCATGGGCTCCATGGCCATTGATTTCGCAGGATCAATGGCGATGGACAGATAGACTTTTCCCCCCACGGTCGTGAGGCCAGCGATTGCGCCCGACTGGGGCAACGGCGTCCGACCATCGGGGCCCGGAACACGGGAGAGCGCCGAAAGAACGTCTTTTTCGGTAATCATGGGAGTCCTCATGCTGCTCAAGCAGCGATAACAGCGCGCCTTGGGCCGGGTCAACGAAGCGATATGGACCTTCAGCCTGCGTTCAGCCACAAAGGACTGGTTAAGAGATCGCTAACGTCGTTCACACTTGGTGAGACATGCAGAGATTTGCACGGATTTTGACCGCAATTCTGGCCATTTTCGCCCTTCTTGGCGAAACGCTGGCTCCCGCAGGCGCGCAAAGCGCAGCCCCGCCAGCTGAAGCGCGATTCGCTTTCGTCATCGGCAATGACGGCTATGAGGGCGCGCCCCTGCCGACCGCGGCCAATGATGCGGGTCTTGTGGCGGAGACCCTGCGCGGCGCTGGCTTCGACATCACCGGCGCCCGCAACCTCGATCAGGACACGCTGCGCGCCTCCTATCGCGAATTCATCGACAAGGTGGCCGCCGCCGGACCCAACGCGGTCTCCGCCGTCTATCTCTCCGGCTATGGGCTGCAAGTCGAGGGCGAAAACTATCTCGTGCCCGTCGGCGCCCGCGTGCAGCGCGACGCCGATGTCTCGCTCAACGCCATCCGCATCTCCGACATGACCCGGGCGCTTGGCGGCCAGCCCGGCCGCGCGCATATGGTGATGCTCGATCTGGCCTATGACGGGCCTTTCGGCAAACAGGGCCAGCCGCTGGCGCCCGGCCTCGCCATCGTGGAGCCGGACCCCAATACATTGATCAGCTTCAACACCGCGCCAGGCGCCTTTGCGCCCATTCCCAAAGGAAATTATGGGCCCTATGCGCAGGCGATTTCGGAAACCTTCCGCATCGCGGGCCTGCCCGTGGACGACGTTTTCGCACGGGTGCGCACCCGCACCGCCGAACTGAGCACGAGCGCGCAGGTGCCCTGGGACGCCAGCAGGATGGATCCGACCTTCCAGTTGATGGAGCGCACAGCCGACGCTCCCGCCCTGCCGGTGAGTCCTGCGCAAATCATGGAGGCCCGCCACAGGCCCATACGGGACTTCAGCGAGGCGGAGGCCTACGCGGCGGCGCTGGATCGCGACACGATCGAAGCCTATCAGGACTTCCTCGGCGCCTATCCGCACAGCCCCTACGCAAAGACCGTGCGCGGCCTTCTGGCGGCGCGGCGCGAGTCGCTGACCTGGCGCCGCTCGGCCGTCGCCAATACGCCCAACGCCTATTGGTCCTATCTGGAGCGCTATCCGCGCGGTCCCCATGCGCCCGACGCGCGGCGCAGGCTCGCAAGACTGGCGGCGCCCTTGCAGGCGCCCGCAGGCTTTGACGAGCTCTACTATGACGAGGCCCCGCCGCCACGCTCGGAGGACGTCTATTTCGAGGGACGCTCGCCCGATTATTTCGATGACGACGCCCTGGCGCCACCACCCCTCAGCTTCATGCCGCCGCCGCCGCTCTGGTGGGCGCCCCCGCCGCCGCCCCCGCGCGATCTGTATCGCGACGAAGTCTATTTTCTGCCCAGCCCGCATGAGCCTCCGCCACCCGAATGGGTGCGCCCACCATCCTATGTGGCGGCGCCCCCAAGGTACGAATCGGGCGGCAGCATCATTCCTTATGTGGCGATTCCCGCCGCGCTCGCGGCTGGCATCGTGGCGGGCAAGATCATCAGCGACCATCGCCGGGACGCAGGGGCTCCCGTTGGTGGGCAGCGGGCGCCGGGTGGGTTTGGCGGCCAGCCTCCCGCTGGTCAGGCCCCCGCAGCGCAGCCCTTCCTGCCGCCTGTCGCGGCCCCTCCCCGGCCGATGACGCAGATCATCCAGCAACAAGGACAGCCGAGCCAGTCTTTCGCGCCCGCGCAGCCTCGCCCGGCGGCGCCTCCGCCGCCGACGGCCGTCGGCGCCCCGCCTCCGCTCCCGTCAGCGGGCGCCCTGCCGCGCCCCGCCCAGCCGGGCGCTCAAGCTCCCGCAGCAGCGCCGCAGATCCAGCCGCAACATGCGCCCTCACCCGGCCAGCCCCTGCCCCCCGGACCGTCCGGCGCGCCGCCTGCGGGCGTCCCGCCGCGACCAAACCAGCAGGCTCTGCCGCATGCGGGGGCTTCGGCTCCATCTCCGGCTCCTGCGCAGCCAGGCTTCCGGACGCAGCAAGCGACCCCCGGCGTTTCCGCGCCGCCTGCGGCAGTGGCGCCGCCCCCGGCTGGCGCCTTGCCGCGACCCTCTGGCGACGCGCGGCCCACGCCGCCCCCACATGCTCCGTCCGCGCAACCCCTCGCGCAGCCGCAGCCCGTGCGGCCAGCGATCCAGAGCCCGCCGTCTCAGGCGCCTGCGCCCACCGTCCAGCCGCGACCGGCCCCTCCCGTCCAACCGGCTTCACCGCCCCCGGCGCAGCAGCAGCAACAGCAGTTGCTCCAGCGTCAGCAACAAGAGCAGCAGCAAAGGGCGCAGGAGCAGCAGCGCGCTCAGGAGCAGCAACGCGCACAACAACAGCAACAGCAAGCCGAGCAGCAGCGCCGCGCTCAAGAACAGCAACGCGCCCAGCAAATGCAGATGCAGCAACAACAGCAGCAGCAGCAGCAGCGCGCTCAGGAACAGCAACGCGCCCAGCAGGCCGAACAGCAGCGCAAGGCGCAGGAGCAGCAGAAGGCCAAACCGGCCAACTGCGGCAATCCTGGCCAGCCCGCCTGTCCCCGGTAAGCGTCGCCAAAATGCAAAACGCGGCCTGCGAGGGCCGCGTTTTCTTTTGGAGCGATCGCTCTGACGTTTATTTCAACCGCGCCAGCAGGCTCGACGTGTCCCAGCGCGCGCCGCCGATCTTCTGCACCTCGGCGTAGAACTGATCGACCAGCGCGGTGACGGGCAGTTGCGCACCGTTGCGGCGAGCCTCTTCGAGGCAAATCGCCAGGTCCTTGCGCATCCAATCGACCGCGAAGCCAAAATCGAACTTGCCCTCGTTCATGGTGCGGTAACGGTTCTCCATCTGCCAGGACTGGGCCGCGCCCTTGGAGATGACCTCGATCACCGCCTCCACATCCAGCCCCGCGCGCTGGGCGAAATGCACGCCCTCGGACAAGGCCTGCACAAGGCCGCCGATGCAGATCTGGTTGACCATCTTGGTGAGCTGCCCGGCGCCCGACGGTCCCATGAGGCGGCAGGCGCGGGCGAAGGCGGCGATCAGCGGCTCCGCTTTCGCATAAACCGACGCATCGCCGCCGCACATGACCGTCAGCGCGCCATTCTCCGCGCCCGCCTGCCCGCCCGAGACCGGCGCGTCGATGAAGCCGAAGCCCGCAGCCAGAGCGGCGGCATGAAGCTCGCGCGCCACATCGGCGGAAGCGGTGGTGTGATCGACGAAGATGGCGCCCGCCGACATGCCCGCGAAGGCGCCGTCCGGCCCGATGGTCACCTGCCGCAGATCGTCGTCATTGCCGACGCAGGCGAAGACCACGTCCTGCTCCAGCGCCGCTTCGCGCGGGGTGGCGGCGGCGCGCCCGCCAAATTGCGCGGCCCAGGCCTGCGCCTTTGCGCCGGTGCGGTTGTAAACCGTGACCTCGTGCCCGCCCTTGACCTTGAGATGACCCGCCATGGGATAGCCCATGACGCCGAGCCCGATGAATGCGACCTTGGCCATGCTTCGCCCCTCCAATGAGAGCGATTGCTTCCCACAAAGGCCGCGACGCATCAAGGGGTGGAGAACGCCAGAGCGCTCGCCCGCGCCAGCTCATCCGGCGCGTTCAGGTTCAACGACCAGGGCGGCGTCGTCGCTGGCAGCTCGACCTCCTTCGCGCCCAGCGCCGCCAGAACGCGGTGGACGGCGCGTTCCCCCGCCATCAGCCGTTCTTGCACCCGAATGCGGGCGGTGACGGGCCAGAGGGCGAAAAGCGGCTCCAGGCCCTCCGGCCCCACCGCCACGACGGGCGCTTGGGCGGACGCGCGCGCCAGCCGCGCCACCAGATCGCGCGGCAGAAAGGGCGCGTCGCAGGGCGCCGTGGCGACCCACGAGAAACCGCCCGTTTCGGCCCAGTCCAGAGCAGCGACGATCCCCGCCAGCGGACCCGGCTGACCGGGCGCCAGGTCCGCGATCAGGGGCGCGCCAAAGTCGGCGAAGCGGGCGGGATCGCCATTGGCGTTGATGGCCAGCGCCGCCACCTGCGGGGCGAAGCGCGCCAGCACATGGGCGAGCATGGGTCGCCCGGCGAAATCGGCGAGGGCCTTGTCGGTCCCCATCCGCAAGGAGCGTCCCCCCGCCAGCACGACGCCCGCAATGGCGGGAAAGGCAGGCGCGTCACCCATCGCCGCCTCGCGGCGTCAAGGCTGCGCGCACTTGCGCGCGCAAATGCGGCACAAGCTCCGCCTCGAACCAGGGATTGCGCTTCAACCAGCCGCTGTTGCGCCAGGAAGGATGGGGCAGCGGAATCAGATGGGGGCGCGCCTGCGTGAAATCGCGCCAGCGTTTCACAAGCGCCGTCATGCCCTCGCCCTTGACGCGGGCATGACCGAGGCGGCGCAAATGAAAGGCCTGCGCATAGGAACCCACCACGAGGATCGTTTCGATCTGCGGCGCCAGCGCGAACAGGTCATCATGCCAGACCGCGCGGCATTCGGGCCGGGGCGGCAGGTCGCCGCCCGTCGCGTCATGTCCGGGAAAGCAAAAGCCCATGGGGACGATGGCTACGCGCGCGACGTCGTAAAAGGCGGCCCGGTCGATCCCCATCCAGTCGCGCAGGCGCTCACCGGAGGGATCGTCGAACGGAACGCCTGAGCGATGCACCCGCACCCCCGGCGCCTGCCCCGCAATCAGCAGCCGCGCCGTGCCGGAGACGCGCACGACCGGGCGCGGCTCGTGGGGCAGGATGGCGCCTGTGGGCGCGTCGCGGCACAGGCGGCAGGCGGCGATGCGCGCCAGCAAAGCTTCAAGATCTGGGGCGGAGGAGGCCTGCATGACGTCTGCCTAGCCCCGCACGGGGCCGCGCGCAACAGGCGGCCTTCCGTTTCCGACCGGCCGCGCTACTTGGGGATCAGGAGGACGCGCCATGACGGTCACGCCACTGCTTCGACGGATCGCCTGCGCGGCGGTAGGCCTGACGCTCGCCCTCGCGCCGCTCCACGCGCAGGAGACGGCGCAAGGCCCCGCGGCGACAGCGCGCCGAGCCGCCGAACAACGCCCGCCGGGCGAGGGCCTGCCCCGCTTGCCCCCTGACGCCACCACCCACCACACGCTCGACCTGCCAGGCCGCAGCCTGGAGTTCAGCGCCACCGCCGGGACCATCCGCCTCTTCGACGCCGCCAGCGGCGCGCCGCAGGCCGACATCGCCTTCATCGCCTATGCGAAAGAGGCCGTGGAGCTGCGCGACCGCCCGGTGACCTTCGTCTTCAACGGCGGCCCCGGCTACGCTTCGGGCTGGCTGCATCTGGGCGCCCTCGGCCCGTGGCGGCTCAACATGACGGGAGACGCCGCAAGGCCCTCCGCAACCCCCGCGCTGGAGCCCAACGCAGAGACGTGGCTCGATTTCACCGATCTGGTCTTTCTCGACCCCGCAGGCACTGGCTACAGCCGAATTCTGGGCGGCGACGACGCGCGCAAATCGTTCTGGAGCACAAGGGGCGACATCAATTCCCTCGCCGTCACCATTCGCCGCTGGGTGGAGGCCAACGGACGGGAGCTCTCGCCGAAATACCTTTTGGGAGAAAGCTACGGCGGCTTCCGCGCGCCCAAGATCGCCCATCTTTTGCAGACCGATCAAGGGGTTGGCGTGAATGGCCTCGCGCTGCTCTCGCCGGTGCTCGACTTCGCGCGCTTCAACGCCCCGGACTCGGTGCTGTTCAACGTCGCGCGGCTGCCCTCCTATGTGGCGACGGCGCGCGAACGCAAAGGCCCCATCACCCGCGAGAGCCTGCGCGATGTGGAGGCCTATGCAACTGGCGAGTTCCTGTCCGACCTGATGAAAGGGGTGAACGATCCGCAAGCCCTCGACCGCCTCTCACGCCGCGTGGCGGACCTGACGGGGCTCGACTATGCACTGGTGCGCCGCCTGGGCGGGCGCGTGCCTGCGGAGATCTTCGCCCGCGAGATCAATCGCCCCGAGGCCCGCGTGTCCAGCCTGTATGATGGCGATGTGACGGGCCTCGATCCCACCCCCTTCTCGCCCCGCAACACGGCGGAAGACCAGCTGCGGCTGGGCCTGCACGCGCCGATCACGCAAGCGATGGTGGACCTTTACCGCACCCGGCTGAACTGGGTCGTCGAGAACGGCCGCTACCAGTTCCAGAACGAACAGGCCGGCCGCCAGTGGGAGCGCGGCGAACATGACGAAGCCATCGGCGATCTGCGCAACGCCATGGCGCTGGACCCGAAGATGGGCGTGCTTGTCGCCCATGGCCTCACCGACCTGGTGACCCCCTGGTTCGAAACGCGCATGGCCCTCGACCAGATCCCCCTCACCGGCTCAAGCGAACGCCTGCGCTTCGAGACCTATGCGGGCGGGCACATGTTCTACATCCGCGCGGAGGCGAGGAAGGCGTTTCGGGCGGATGGCGAGCGGTTGATCGGGAGGCGGTGAGCGGAGCGGCCCTGATTCTGGCCCGCCGACCGCCGCCCGGCTTTGAGCCCGCACATTCCATCCACCCGCCATCCCCTCGCCACCCACTTGCCAAGCTTTCAAAAATCTATAAAAAAGAAACGGTTGTTTCAATAAAATTTTCAAGGTCGACAGCTGTGAAACCCTTGAGCGTCTCCGTCGTCGTTCCCTGTTTCAACGAAAGCGAAACCCTGCCTGAAATGCATCGCAGGGTCACTGATGCGTGCCGGTCCTGCGCAGGCAATAGCTACGAGTTGGTGATCGTCAACGATGGGTCGACCGACGGCGCCTGGGACATTCTGTGCGACCTCGCCGCGCGGGACGCCCACATCGTCGCGGTGAACCTGTCGCGCAACCACGGACACCAACTCGCCCTTTCGGCTGGCCTGAACCTGTGCCGAGGGGATCGCGTCTTCATCCTCGATTGCGACCTTCAGGATCCGCCGGAATTGCTCGGCAAGATGATGGCGAGGATGGATGAAGGCTTCGACGTGGTCTATGGGCGCCGCATCAGCCGAGAGGGCGAAACAAAATTCAAGAAAGCCTCGGCGCATCTGTTTTACAGGCTTCTCGAACAGCTGTCCGACGTCGCCATCCCACCAGACACCGGCGACTTCCGCTTGATGAGCCGCCGCGCGGTGGATCAACTCAACGCCATGCCCGAGCAGCATCGCTTCATTCGCGGCATGGTGAGCTGGATAGGCCTGCGGCAGGAGGCCTTACCCTATGAGCGGGCGGCGCGCTATGCAGGCGAAACAAAATATCCATTGGCGAAAATGATCCGTTTCGCGGTGGACGCGATCACCGGCTTTTCGATCCGCCCGCTGCGCATCGCGACCTGGCTGGGTCTTTGCTTCAGTCTCGCGTCGTTGATTTTGATGGCTTATGTCTTCGTAAATTATCTGATTGGGCGCACGGTGAGCGGCTGGACTTCGCTCACCATGATCATCCTGATGGTCAGCGCCGTGCAGTTCATCCTTATGGGCGTGCTGGGCGAATATGTTGGCCGACTTTATGTGGAGGCCAAGCGCAGGCCGCTGTTCATCGTGCAGGAAATCATCGCCTCGCCGGAACTGAACGCACCCCGGCTCACCGCCATCGAGGCGCGCAAATGAGACAAGCGGACCCCGTAAAGCCCATGATCGCCGAATTTGACGCGATGGCGGACGATTATTACGCGCAGCACAAGACCAATATCGCGATTTCCGGCGAGGCGCCGGAGTATTTTTCGGAATACAAGGTCGCAGATCTCGCGCAACTGGCCGCCAAAATGACGCAGTGTCGCGACGTCTTCGATTTTGGTTCGGGAATTGGAAATTCGCTTCCCTGGTTCCGTAAATATTTCGCGGCGGCGCGCATCACCTGCGGCGATGTGTCGGCGCGCAGCCATGAGGTCGCAAGGTCCCGATTTCCCGGGTCGGAAAGCTTCGTGACCGTCGGCGAGGCGATTCCCCTGGACAGCGCAAGTCAGGACATCGTTTTTTCAGCCTGCGTGTTCCATCACATTCCCCACGCGCAACATGATTTCTGGTTGAAGGAACTGCTGCGCATCGTGCGTCCCGGCGGGTTGCTCGCCATCTACGAGCACAATCCGCTGAATCCCTTGACGCAGCGCGCGGTGAACACCTGTCCGCTCGACGTCAACGCTCGCCTCATCCCCGGATACGCCATGCGCAAACGCGCAGCGGCGGCGGGTTGGAGCGGAGCGCGTATAGACTATCGTCTGTTTTTCCCAGCAGCCTTGAAGGGCCTGCGCCCGCTTGAGCCCTCGCTCGCATGGCTACCGCTGGGCGCGCAATATCGGATGGCGGCATGGCGCTGAACGCGACCTTGATACAAATGGCGCGCTTCGGCGCAGTGGGTCTGCTCAACACCACCCTCGGACTGGCGGCGATCTACGCCTGCATGTACTTCCTTCACATCCGCGCTGAAATCGCGAACCTTCTGGGATATGCGGTGGGGCTCAGCGTGGGCTTTGGGCTGAACAAGCGCTGGACCTTCGCCAGCCAGCACAAAGTCGGCGCAGCGGCGCAGCGCTATGGCGTGGTCGTCTGCGCCGCCTATCTGGTCAATCTGGCGTTCGTGAGCCTCGCCGCGCGCAGCGAAATGAACCCCTATCTCGCACAGCTATGCGGCGTTGGCTCTTATACGACTGTTTGTTTTGTGGGATGTCGATATTACGCCTTTGCAACGAATGCGAGCGTGACCACAAAATGCTGACCCCAAATTCCTTCGGAGTCATTCATGCAAAAATCATCCCGGCACACGACCTTGAAAATGAAGCGCGTCGGCGTCTGCATGGTCCTCGCCGCAGTCGTCGCGGCGATCTATGTTTCGCTGGAACACGCTCCCTATGTCTGGGACTACGGTCTTTATTGGGAAAAATACAACAGCCTTGGACAAACGTTCACGGAAAGCTTGTCCTCCGGGTTTTTACGGCTGCGCCTGGAGATTGCGGCGCAAAGTTACAATTCCTCGTCCCTGTTGCTATTGACGCCAGTGTATTTTCTGTTCGGCGGCGATCGAGTCTTTTATGTCGCAGCCATCGCATCTTTTTATCTTGTCCCCGTCATCTTCATCGCAACTCGCTTGGCGCGACATGGGATTATGGACGACAGGGGCGCCTACACGGCGACGCTGTTCGCCGCATTTCTTTATCCGGCCTTCTGGGCGCCGACCCTGCATGGAATGGTGGATGTCTGCGGGCTGATTCCGCTCGGACTTGCAACGCTGGCGGCTTGCAAAACAGAGGGGCTCACGAAAGCGAACTGGCGTCATGCAGCTGGTTTTGGTTTTCTTCTGTGGTGCGCCTTCCTGCTGCGCAGGTGGTATGCTTTCGCCATCGTCGCACTGGTGGCGACCGCGCTTGCTTTCGTCCTGGCGAGAGAGGGACGGCGTTGGCGCTCGATAAGGGACACCGCCGATAAAGTCATTTTCAATTATGCCATAGCCGGAGTTTCCGCCATTGCTGCGGCGACGACATTTCAGCCGCAATTGATCAACCGGATCATATATACAAACTATGCGGATGAATATTCAGGCTATCAAACCAGTCTGTCGACGCAGCTCCAGATCTATTACGACAACCTGGGATTCTGGGTTCTCCTGGTCGCAACGGCAGGGCTTGTCGCCGATCTGGCGCAACGGCGAACGCAAAGCTTTTTCTGCGCCTGCGTCGCAGTTCTGACGGCTCTCCTGTTCGCCAGAATTCAAGCGCCTTCTGTCCACCATATCTTGCCAGTGGCGTTTTTCTTGTTCCCCGCCTATGCCTCCGGATTGTCTTTTCTGGCGAAAAAAATCGGACCGCCGCGCCTGGCCGCCGGTGCGCTGGGCGTCATGGTAAGCCTTAATTTCTTGAGCACGTTCACGCCTGTCGGGTGGGAGGTTGCGGAATCTCTGCGCACCGCTTTCCCCAGTGCGCGACACGCGCCCTTACGGTTTGCACATTACGACGACTATGTGCGCATGGTCGAGGATCTCAACAAGCTGGAGCCGGATACGACCTTGAGCATCTTCGCATCGTCCCCAACGATGGCGGATTCCGTCCTGATCGCGTTGGATCCTGCGCTGGAGCGACGCATCATATTGGTGAGCCAGGTGGATCGGCGCGATGGCTTTAACTGGATGGCCCTCGACGCCGACTACGTCATCATTTGCACGCCGACCGTGATACATCTGAACCTGGAGAGCCAACGTGTGATCGCATTTCCTGCGGAGGCGATCCGCGCAGGGGGTGGCGTCGGCGCCGCCTTCGCGGATACGGGGCTGAACTATCAGCTGGAAGAGGGTGTGACCGCGCATTTGTACAAACGCGCAAGACCAGTCAGCGCCGATGAAATCGGCAGCCTCGCGGAACGGTTTTATGAGGCTTATCCCGATTGGCGGGCCCAGAGGCCGGATGTCGGTTTCGGCCTTGCATCGGCGGACATTCGTCCGGGCGATTCCACGGGCAAGGTGATCCAGGCGAATCTCGAAGCGATGATTGTGCAGCCAGGAAAGACGACGCCGACCACCATCACATTTCGCCTCGATGACTGGTTTAGGCCACGCCGGCTCAAGGTCGCCATCCTGAACGACGACATTCACCCTTGCCCGGCTGGCGAGCAGCTGCCCTTCGCGTCTTCCTCCAACAGGGGCGCAACGTCATCGGGTCTTGCAATTGTGGGGCAGTCCCGGACGGTTGAAATTCCCGATGGCGATCAATTCCAAATCGTCATCTCGCCACCCCGCCATCCCTATTGCGGTCACGCCTTGCTCAGCTTCGATTTCGGAAAGGGCGAGAACTAGCGTCCATGCGGCCCGGCAAGGCTGGGCGCGCGCTCCTAATGCGCTTTGCCGGGCACCTGCGCCTGCTCAAAAGTCGCCATATCCGTGTGGCAGGCGATGGCCGCCTTGACCATCCCCGCCGCCATGGCGGCGCCCGAGCCTTCGCCAAGGCGCATGCCCAGATCCAGCAGGGGCTTCTTGCCGAGCCGCGCCAGCACGTCGCCATGGGCGCCCTCGACGGACAGATGGCCCGCCAGGCAATGGTCGATGGCGGAGGGATCCAGCGCGTGGAGGATGGCGGCTGCGGCGGTCACCACATAGCCGTCGAGGATGACCGGCACGCGCTCCATGCGCGCGGCCATGATGGCGCCCGCGATGGCGACGATTTCGCGTCCGCCGAGGCGGCGCATGACTTCCAGCGGATCGCTCAACTGGCCCTTGTTGAGCGCGACGGCGCGGCGCACCGCATCGACCTTGCGGGCGAGGCCCGCATTGTCGACGCCCGTGCCGCGCCCCACCCAATGCTCGGCCTCGCCGCCGTAGAGGGCGTGATAGATGGCGGCGGCGACCGTGGTGTTGCCGATGCCCATTTCGCCAAGGCACAACAGATCCGATCCGCCCGCGATAGCCTCCATGCCGAAGGCGAAGGTCGCCGCGCAGCCGGCCTCGTCAAAGGCGGGCTCTTGCGTGATGTCGGGGGTGGGATGGTCGAGCGCCAACTCGAAGACCTTCAGGCCGAGGTCATAGGTGGCGCAGATCTGGTTGATCGCGGCGCCGCCCGCCGCGAAATTCTCCAGCATGGCGCGGGTGACGGCGGCGGGATAGGCGGAGACGCCCTGCGCCGTCACGCCATGGTTCGCCACGAAGACCGCCACCACCGGACGCTGCACCACGGGACGCGAACGGCCCTGCCACGCGGCCATATGGGCGACGATTTCTTCCAGCCTCCCCAACGATCCGGCAGGCTTGGTGAGCTGGCTGTCACGCGCGCGCATATCGTCCACGCAACTGTCGGAGGCGGCGGGCATGATGGCGAAAAGCGCGCGAATATCGTCGAAGGGGAGGCCGGAAGCGGACATGGGATGCTCTCGTGTTCGGGTGTGCGGGTCTTATCGGGATCGCAGGGGATTGCAAGCCGGGCTCGACAGGGCGCGCGCAATGGCCCATTCAGACATCATGCGCCTCCTCAGCGACCTGCTTTTCTGTTTGAGATTCTACTCGCGGCTGCCGCTGCCGGTTTTCCGGTTCGAGGCCGCGCCCCATTCCATGGGCGAATTCGGCCGGGCGGTGCGGCTTGCGCCCATCGCGGGGCTGCTGATCGCCCTGCCCGCTGGCCTGCTGCTGGCGGGCGCGGGGGCCTTGTTGCCGCCGGAACTGGCGGCTGTTCTCGCGCTGGCGGCGCTGGCCGCGACCACGGGCGCCTTCCATGAAGATGGGCTGGCGGATGTGGCGGATGGTTTTGGCGGCGGGCGCACCCGCGAGCGCAAGCTGGAGATCATGCGCGACAGCCGCATCGGCGCCTATGGCGGCGTGGCGCTCTGCCTGTCGCTGCTGGCGCGCTGGGCCGCGCTGACCGCCCTGCTGCGGCTCGGAACCGCTCCCGCGCTCACGGCCCTTCTAGCCGCCGCCGCGCTCTCGCGCTGGCTGGGCCTGCTGCCCATCGCCCTGCTGCCGCCCGCCCGCAAGGACGGCGCGGCCCATGCGGCGGTGGGGCCACAGCGCAGCGCCATGGTTGTGGGCGGACTGGCGGCGACCGCGCTGGGGCTCGCGCCCTGGTGGCTGGCCGGTGGCGCTCCGGGGCTTTCCATGGCGGCTGTAACGCTCGCTTGCGGCGCGGCGCTGGGGGTTGTGTTCATTTCCTGGCGGCAGATCAGGGGCCAGACCGGCGATGTGGCTGGCGCGGCGCAGCAAGCGGCGGAAATCGCCTTTCTGATCGCGCTCTGCGCCCATATTTGAAGCGGAAACCAACCATGCAACGCATATCCACACCCTGCGTCAGCTTCTGCTGGATCGACCCGGACCATGGCCTGTGCGAAGGCTGCGGGCGCACGGGCGACGAGGTCGCCAACTGGGGCTTCATCACCGAAGACCAGCGCCTCGCCATCATGGCGGAGCTGAAGCAGCGGCTGGCGGGCGCGCTGGCGGCCAAGGCGCAGGCCGCGAGCGCCGCTCAATAGGCGGCGGCGACCTCGGCGGGACGCACCAGCCGCACGGCGTCGCGCAGCACCTCGATCCCCGCCCCCCGCTTGACGCCCTCGGTGGAGAGATGGCGGCGCCAGCCGCGCGCGCCGGGCATGCCGCCGAACAGGCCCAGCATGTGGCGGGTCATGTCGGCGAGACGCACGCCCTCCGCCAGCCGCGCCTCCACATAGGGCAGATAGGCCTCGACCAGCTCGAAGGTGGAGGCCAGAGGCGCGGGCTCGCCGAACAGCTCGGGGTCCACCCGCAACAGAAGATCGGTGTCGTGATAGGCCGCGCGGCCCACCATCACCCCATCGAGATGGTCCAGCTGCTCGCGCGCCGCCTCGATGGTGGCGATTCCGCCGTTGATGGCGATGGGAATCTGCGGGAAGGCGCGGCGCAGCTCGTGGACCAGCGGATAATCGAGGGGCGGCACGTCGCGGTTCTCTTTCGGCGAGAGGCCCTTGAGCCAGGCCTTGCGCGCATGGACGATCAAGGCGTCGCCGCCCGCGTCGATGACGCTCTGCGCCATGGTCCACAGCGCCTCGCGCGGATCCTGATCATCGACGCCGATGCGGCATTTCACCGTCACCGGTACGCTGACGACCGCCTTCATGGCCGCGACCCCCTCGCCCACCAACTTGGGCTCGCGCATCAGACAGGCCCCGAAGGCGCCGTTCTGCACCCGGTCGGACGGGCAGCCGCAGTTGAGATTGACCTCGTCATAGCCAAGATCAGCGCAGATCTTTGCAGCTTCCGCCAGCTTTGCGGGCTCGGACCCGCCCAGCTGCACCGCGACCGGATGTTCGCCCGCGTCAAAACCCAGCAGCCGCGCGCGGTCGCCGAAGATGACGGCGCCGGTGGTCACCATCTCCGTATAAAGCCGCGCCCGCCGCGTCATGAGGCGGTGCATGGACCGACAATGGGTATCGGTCCAGTCCATCATGGGGGCGACGGAGAATTTCCAATGGTCTTGCAAGGGTCTGGAGCTCCGGACGGTGGGGGCTGCGGCGGCGTTGCAGTCCATGCGCGGTTTTTACAGCTAGTCGAGGCGCAAGGGAAATGTGGCCGACTGGGCGCCGCTTCGACGTCGGCAAGGAGTAGGGGTCTTGTCGGCGATCCGCTCACATATGACGCCATGATCAAGTCCTGAATCCACTTGATGTGCTTGATCGCGCAACGCCCGCCCCGAATTTGACGCAGCGCGTCGCCGCCCCTCATATCATGGCAAAGCCCTCGGAGCCTCCATGACCAAAATCATCCCCCAACGCATGACTGCGGAAGCCGATGGCGGTTTCGTCGTGTTTCTCATTGGCATGCGCGTCAACAAATGGTGGAAGATCTGGAAGTGGCTGCCTTTGGCGCGGGCCATGCCGCGCATGCTCGTCGAATTGTCGAAACAACCGGAACTGGGCCTGCTCCATGCGCGGCCCCTGTTCGGCTTTCCCAATGTCATGATGATCCAATATTGGCGCAGCTTCGAGGCGCTGGAGGCCTATGCGAAGGCGGGCGACAAGGCCCATCTGCCGGCCTGGCGGGCCTTCAACAAAAACGTCGGCTCCAACGGGGACGTGGGCATCTGGCACGAGACCTATGTGATCGCGCCCGGCCAGTATGAGACCATCTATAGCAACATGCCTCCGTGGGGCCTGGGCGCCGCCGCGACCCTGCGCGAGGCGAAGGGACATCGCGTATCGGCCGCCCGGCGATTGCAGCCAGAGGACCGCGACAAGGCGTGAACCGCAACGCCCAAGTATCTGAAAAATAACAATTATTTGATATGCATCAAAGACCGCGACGCATGGTGGCGCCATAAGGGCTCCGGACTACCATCCGGAGGTTTTAGCCATGAAAAATCTTCTCAAAACATCGCTCGCCTTCGTAGCGGGCGCGCTCGTGACCGTCGCCGCCATGCAGCTTGCGCCGAGCCCCGCCATCTCGCAGGGCGCAGGCATCGCGCCGGTGCCCCCGCAATGCACCGGCTCCCGCATGCAGGTTCCCACAGGGCGCGGCCTTGAGTGGAAACAGCTTGTGGTCTGCCCGCAAGACTGATCCGGAGTCGAGCGCCGTTCGGCGGTGGGGACGCCGCCGGACGGCTTCGCCATGAAAGCAAACCCATGAACGCTTTGAACGCCGAAAGGCCGGAACAGGCGCCTGAGCCTGCCGATGCGACGCCGCCTTGTCTCGAATTTCTGGCGGAACAGATCTGGAGCCTGCGCGAACTCGTCGATGGACTGCGCCAGCGCGCCGACACGACGGATTATCGCATCGCTGTGGAGGAACTTCGCTTCGCCAGCGACGCTATCGAACGCGCCTATGAAGATCTGCAGTGTTTCGTGGCGCATTCGCAAGAGGGCTGAGGCCGACACGGACAGGAAACGGCATGCGACGAGTCTTGTGCGTTCTATCGCTCGCCGCATGGCTGGCGGTCCCGGCCCGCGCCGAGGAGCCGCCCTTCGCCCAGCGTTCCGAGACGCAGCCGCCACCGGTCGGCGCGCTGAGCGACATGATGATCTCGATCCTGCATCGCCACGCCATTTTATGGATGGCGGGCGCCAGCAACAATTGGCCGCTGGCCGACTACGAAGCGCGGCAACTGAAAGCGCGTTTCGCCGAAGCCGCGCAAGCCTATCGCAACATTCCCGTCGAGACGATCACCGCCGCCACAAAGGCGCTCGACAACGTCAGCGCCGCAATAGAGCAAAAAAACAAACCGCAGTTCGCGCTTCGCTTTCTTGCGTTGACGAGCGCTTGCAACGCCTGCCACGCTTCTGCTGGCGTCGGTTTCGTCGTCATTGAAACGCCGCGCACAAGCCCTTTCACCAATCAATCTTTTGCGCCTGCAACCAAATAGTCGGATCACGACTTTGATCCAGCGCAAGGCGGCGCCGCCCTGTAGCTTCAATGTTGACGCGCAGTCTGAAAAGGATCGGTGACATGGCCATCAAGGATATTTTGCTTCACATTGACACCTCCGACCGCGGCGCCAGCGTGAGCGATTTCGCAGTGTCGCTCGCCACCGAAATGGGCGCCCATCTGACGGCTGCAGGCGTGGTGCTGGAGATTGTGCCGCCCGCCTCCTTCATGGGCGAATATCCCTACGACATCATGGCCGACGCCATCGAACAGGCGCGGCAGGCCGCAGAACAAAGCTACCGACGCATAGGCTCGTCCGCGCCAGCCCCGGTGCAGACGGAGCTGGTGATCATTCAGGCCATCGCCGGTCAGGCGCGCGAGGATTTCGGTCGGCTGGCGCGCCATTTCGATCTCGCCGTGGTCGGACAAGGCGGGGACGAATCGGGCGGCGACGATGAATTGATGGCCGAGGGCGCGCTTTTCGGGTCCGGACGCCCCGTGTTCGTCGTGCCCAACATCCACAAAGGTCCAGCGAAACTGGGCAAGGCCATGGTGTGCTGGGATGGCGGCCTGCCTTCCGCAAGAGCCGTGGCCGGTTCCATCGACATTCTCAAACGCGCGGGAAAGGTCGAGGTGGTGAGCATCGCCGGACGCAACCTGCCAAACGAGGAGTTGCCCGGCTTCAACATCACCCGCCATCTCACGCGCCACGGCATTTCTGCGACGCTGAAGAAACTCCCCGCAGCGCAGGATGTGGGCTCCACCCTGCTGTCCTACGCCGCCGACAGCGGCGCGGATTTTATGGTGATGGGCGCCTATGGCCATTCGCGCCTGCGCGAATTCGTGCTCGGCGGCACCACGCGCACCATTCTGAATTCGATGACGATCCCGGCCCTTATGGCGCACTGAGCCCAAGATTTCTCCCGGACGCGGTGTCCGGGAGATGCTGCGTGGCGACGGGAATTTGACCAGCCAGCCGGTTCCTTCGCCTATGGTCTAAGGACGTAGGCTTTGTAGAAAGCTTGTTTTTCCTGCAAGGACGCTTAGCTTCGCGGTGACGGAGAAGCGGCCTGATGGCGGGGACAATAAGCGTGGCGGAGGACTTTATCCTCGAAACGAAAGAACTCTCGAAGGATTTCGCGGGCTTTACTGCCGTGCGGGATGTGAACTTGCGCGTGCGCCGGGGCTCCATCCACGCGCTCATCGGGCCGAATGGTGCGGGCAAGACGACCTGCTTCAATCTGCTCACCAAGTTCCTGCAACCGACCCGCGGCTCCATCGTCTATAACGGCCGCGACATCACAGCCACCGCCCCGGCGGATGTCGCGCGGCTGGGGCTGGTGCGCTCGTTCCAGATTTCGGCGGTGTTTCCCCATCTCACCGGCATCGAGAATGTGCGCGTGGCCTTGCAGCGCAAGCGCGGCGACAATTTCGATTTCTGGCGCTCCAAGCGCGTGCTCGATGCGCTCAACGACCGCGCCATGGCGCTGCTCGAGGACGTGGACCTGACGAAATTCGCCGATATCGCGGCGGTTGAAATGCCCTATGGGCGCAAGCGCGCGCTGGAAATCGCCACCACGCTCGCCCTCGATCCCGAGATGATGCTGCTCGACGAGCCCATGGCGGGCATGGGCCACGAGGATATCGAAAAAGTCGTGGACCTGATCCGCCGCGTGTCGGTCAACCGCACGGTGCTGATGGTCGAGCATAATCTGAATGTGGTCGCCAATCTGTCGGACACGATCACGGTGCTGACGCGCGGCCACATTCTGGCGGAAGGCGATTACTCGACTGTCTCGGCCAATAAAGAGGTTCAGCAAGCCTATCTGGGGGCTGGCCATGGATGAGGCGCGGATGCTGCTCGATGTGAAGGGCCTGCAAGCCTGGTACGGCGAAAGCCATATTCTGCATGGCGTCGATTTCGACGTGTGCGAGGGCGAGGTCGTGACCCTGCTCGGCCGCAACGGCGCGGGCAAGACCACCACGCTGAAATCCATCATGGGGATGATCGGCAAGCGCACCGGCTCGGTGGTCTTTGATGGCCATCAGACCATCGGCCTCACCTCGGACCGTATCGCGCATCTGGGCCTCGCTATCTGTCCGGAGGAGCGAGGCATCTTCTCGAGCCTCAACGTGCTGGAAAATCTGATGCTGCCGCCGCAGGTCAGGCCGGGCGGGCTGCCGGTGGAGCAGATCTTCGACCTGTTCCCAAATCTGAAAGAGCGCATCAATAGCCAAGGCACGAAGCTTTCGGGCGGCGAACAGCAGATGCTGGCCATCGGGCGCATTTTGCGCACCGGCGCGCGCCTGCTCATGCTGGACGAGCCGACGGAGGGCCTCGCCCCGGTCATCATCCAGCAGATCGGGCGCACGATCGCGCGGCTGAAACAGCAGGGCTTCACCATTCTGCTGGTGGAGCAGAACTTCCGTTTCGCCTCCACCGTGGCGGACCGGTTCTATGTGATGGAGCATGGCCGCGTCATCGACGCTTTCGCGACGGCCGACCTAGCGGCGAATATGGACAAACTGCACGACTATCTGGGCGTTTGACCCAGAAACATCAGGGAGAAAGCAATGAAAACCTCGGTTTCGACTTTGGCGCTCGTCGCCGCGCTGGCCCTTCCGGGCGCAGCCTTCGCGCAGGATAAAAACGTAAAGATCGGCGTGCTCGACGACATGTCGGGCCTCTATGCGGACGTGGGCGGGCAAGGCTCGATCCTCGCCGCGCAAATGGCCATCGAGGATTCCGGCATGGCGGCGAAGGGCTGGAAGATCGACATGATCTCCGCCGATCACCAGAACAAGCCGGACGTGGGGGTGAACATCTCGCGCCAATGGGCCGATCAGGAAAAGGTGGACGGCATCTTCGGCGTGCTGACCTCCAGCGTGGCGCTGGCGGTGAACGGCGTCGCCAAGGAGAAGAACGTCGTCTACATGAACTCGGGCGCCGCCACTTCCGACCTCACCAACGCCGCCTGCTCGCCCAATACGGTCCACTGGACCTATGACACCTATCTGCTCGCCAATGGCACAGGCAAGGCGGTGGTGAAGGCTGGCGGCGACTCGTGGTTCTTCCTCACCGCCGATTACGCCTTCGGTCAGGCGCTGGAGCGCGACACGACTGCGGTCATCACCGCCAATGGCGGCAAGGTGCTGGGCTCGGTGCGCCATCCTCTGAACAGCTCGGACTTCTCGTCCTTCCTGTTGCAGGCGCAGGCCTCCAAGGCCAAGATCATTGGTCTGGCCAATGCGGGCGGCGACACGATGAACGCCATCAAACAGGCCTCGGAATTCGGCATCACCGGCAGCGGCCAGAAACTGGCGGCGCTTCTGCTGTTTTCCTCGGACGTGCATTCGCTGGGGCTGAAGATGACGCAGGGGTTGCAGTTCACGGAGACCTTCTACTGGGATCTGAACGACGGCACCCGCGCCTTCTCCAAGCGTTTCTCGGACCGCATGAAGAACAAGAACGAGCCGACCATGGTGCAGGCGGGCATCTACGCCTCGATCATCCATTACCTGAAGGCGCTGGACGCCATGGGCTCCAACCCGCATGACGGCGTGAAGGTGGTGGACAAGATGAAGTCCATGCCCACCGATGATCCGCTCTTCGGCAAGGGCGAGATCCAGCCGAACGGCCGCACGATCCATCCCGGCTATCTCTTCGAGGTGAAGAAGCCCGAAGAATCCAAATATCCCTGGGATTACTACAAGCTGATCGCCACCATTCCGGCGAACGAAGCCTTCACGCCGCTCGCCCAGAGCACCTGCCCGCTTCTGAAGAAGTAAGGCCTGAAGCAGCAAGAACCGCCGCCCCCTCGCAGGAGGGGGCGGACACTCCCCCCGGGACAGCTTTCCGATGTTCAACATCAGCACGCAAGCGCTTTTCGCCCAGCTTCTGGTGGGCCTGATCAACGGGTCGTTCTACGCCCTGCTGAGCCTTGGGCTCGCGGTCATTTTCGGCATGTTGAACATCATCAATTTCGCGCATGGCGCGGTCTACATGATGGGCGCCTTCTGCGCCTATTTCCTGCTGAATGTGTTTGACATCAATTACTGGGTGGCCCTGATCCTCGCGCCATTGCTGATCGGCGGTCTGGGCATGGCGTTGGAGCGCACCATGTTGCAGCGCCTCGCGGGCCTCGACCATCTCTACGGCCTGCTTTTGACCTTCGGCCTCGCGCTGATCATTCAGGGCGTCTTCCAGAACTATTTCGGCTCTTCGGGCCTGCCCTACGCCATTCCCCAGCAACTGACTGGCGGACAGAACCTCGGCTTCATGTTCCTGCCCAACTACCGCGCCTGGGTGGTGGTGTTCTCGCTGACGGTCTGTCTCGCAACATGGTTCGCCATCGAGAAGACCAAGCTTGGCGCCTATCTGCGCGCCGCGACCGAAAATCCCGCGCTGGTGCGCGCCTTTGGCGTCAACGTGCCGCGCATGATCACCCTCACCTATGGTTTTGGCGTGGGGCTGGCGGCGCTGGCGGGCGTGCTTTCGGCGCCCATCAACCAGGTGCGCCCGCTCATGGGCGCGGATCTGATCATCGTGGTCTTCGCGGTGGTGGTGATCGGCGGCATGGGCTCGATCATGGGCTCCATCGTCACCGGCTTCGCGCTGGGGATCCTGGAGGGGCTGACCAAGTATTTCTATCCCGAGGCCTCGAATACGGTGGTTTTCGTCATCATGGCGCTCGTGCTCATGGTCAAACCCAACGGCCTGTTCGGGAGAGCATGAGATGACGGACGCGCCGATGAAGACACATGCCGCAGCTCCTCAAAT
This sequence comes from uncultured Hyphomicrobiales bacterium, assembly GCA_903902915.1. Lineage (GTDB taxonomy): Bacteria > Pseudomonadota > Alphaproteobacteria > Rhizobiales > Beijerinckiaceae > Terripilifer. Next base: position 24,902 of record CAIUWR010000065.1, read on the forward strand.
GCGCGATGAAACCGTCGTCATCATGGCGATGGTCGCCGTGCTGGCCGCCCTTCCCGCGCTGGGCGTCTATCCCTATTTCGTCATGCAGGCGCTCTGCTTCGCGCTCTTCGCCTGCGCCTTCAATCTGCTGATCGGCTTCGTGGGCCTGTTGTCCTTCGGACACGCCATGTTTCTGGGCACGGCGGGCTACGCCAGCGCCCATGCGGCCAAGGTCTGGGGTCTGCCGCCGGAACTGTGCATTCTCTTCGGCGCGCTCAGCGCGGGCGTTTTGGGCTTGCTCGTGGGCCTGATCGCGATCCGCAGGCAGGGCATCTATTTCTCGATGACCACGCTGGCTCTGGCGCAGATGATCTATTTCTTCTACCTGCAAGCCAAGTTCACCCATGGTGAAGACGGCATTCAGGGCGTGCCGCAGGGCTATTTCCTCGGCTTCCTCGACCTGTCGAAGCCCCTCGTGCTCTTCTATGTGGTGCTGGCCATCTTCATGGCGGGCTTCCTGCTGATCTACCGCACCATCAATTCGCCTTTTGGCGAGATCCTGAAAGCCATCCGCGAGAACGAACCGCGCGCCATTTCGCTGGGCTACCGCACCGCCCGCTACAAGCTCGCCGCTTTCGTATTGTCGGCCGGGCTGGCGGGACTTGCGGGCGCCACCAAGGTGATCGTCTCGCAGAACGCCTCGCTGACGGATGTGCGCTGGGAAATGTCGGGCGAGGTGGTGCTGATGACGCTGGTGGGGGGACTGGGGACCATCTTCGGCCCGGTCGTGGGCGCCTTCATCATCATCGCCATGCAGCAATATCTGGCGGAATTCGGCCAGTGGGTGCTGGTGATCCAGGGCGTGATCTTCGTCACCTGCGTGCTGGCCTTCCGCCGGGGCATCGTGGGCGAAATCGCCCAGGCGCTGCGCCGCAATCTCTGAGGCTGTCGAGCGTGGCGGGCCAATATCAACAAAAATAATGTGTATTTAATTTTATATCTCGTCTGAAAATTGTGGTTGTGCTAATGCAGCAATCAGATGAGCGGCGATCCCCGCCCGGACAGTCACGAACGGATCCGCACAGGCATGTCACAGGTCATTTCCGCCAATCGGTTGTCCGACGGAATCGTCGTGTTTCGCGCTCCTGACGGGGGCTGGGTCGAGCAATTGCGCGATGCGGAGATCCTCGCCGACGCGGCGGCGGTCAAGGCGGCGCTGGTTCTGGTCGAGCAGGACGTGAAGGCCAACCGCGTGATCGAGGTCGAGGCTTTCGCCGTCGCCATCAAGGACGACCATGTGGAGCCCGTGCATCTGCGCGACAAGATCAGGGCCAAAGGCCCCACCATTCATCCCGGCCACGGCAAGCAAGCTGCGCTCTGAGCGTCGAGGAGATCGTTATGTATCGTTATGACGAATTCGATGCCGCCTTTGTCGCCGATCGCCTGAACCAGTTCAGCGATCAGGTGGCCCGTCGCCTCAGCGGCGAACTCACCGAAGAGCAGTTCCGCATCCATCGGCTGATGAACGGCGTCTATCTGCAACTGCACGCCTATATGCTGCGCATCGCCATCCCCTATGGAACGCTATCCTCGCGCCAGTTGCGCAAGCTGGCCTATATCGCGCGCCGCTTCGACAAGGGCTTCGGCCATTTCACCACCCGCCAGAACATCCAGTTCAACTGGCCCGCGTTGAAGGATGTGCCCGAAATCCTCAGCGAGCTCGCCAGCGTCGAGATGCACGCCATCCAGACCTCGGGCAACTGCATCCGCAATGTCACGGCCGACCACTTCGCTGGCGCGAGCGCCGACGAGATCGAGGATCCGCGCCCCTATGCGGAGATCCTGCGCCAGTGGTCCTCCATCCACCCAGAATTCACCTATCTGCCGCGCAAGTTCAAACTGGCGCTGAGCGGTTCGCCCCATGATCGCGCGGCGATCCAGGTGCATGACATCGGCTATCAGCTGGTGAAGAACGATAAGGGCGAAACCGGCTTCGCGGTCTATGTGGGCGGCGGTCTTGGCCGCACCCCCATGGTCGGCCACAAGATCCGGGATTTTCTGCGTGTGGAAGATCTGCTCGCCTATACGCAGGCCATCGTGCGCGTCTACAATCTCGAAGGTCGCCGCGATAACAAATACAAGGCGCGCATCAAGATTCTCGTGCACGAAAAGGGCGTCGAGGCCATGCGCGAGGCGGTGGAGGCGGAATTCGCCGCCGAGAAAAGCGAGCTGCTGGCACTGCCTGCGGGCGAAGTCGAGCGCATCCAGGCCTATTTCGCGCCCCCCGCCCTGCAAGAACGCGCGGAAGCTTCGCTCGCGGTGGAGGCCCGGCGCGCGCGCGACCCTGCATTCGCGGCTTTTGTGGACACCAATGTGGCGAAGCACAAGCGCGCAGGCTATGGCGTGCTGACCATGTCGCTGAAGCCCATCGGCGGCATTCCCGGCGACGCGACGGCGGAGCAGATGGAGCTTGTGGCCGACATCGCAGAAACCTTCAGCCATGACGAAATTCGCGTGTCGCACGAACAGAATCTCGTGCTGCCGCATGTGGCGCTCGACGATCTGCCCGCGATCTACGACGCGCTGAAAGCCGATGGTCTCGCCACCGCCAATGCGGGCCTGGTCTCCGACATCATCAGCTGCCCGGGCATGGACTATTGCTCGCTGGCGACGGCGCGCTCCATTCCCGTGGCGCAACGCATTTCGGAGCGCTTCGGCGAGGGCGCCCGCGCCAAGGACATCGGCGCCCTGAAAATCAAGATTTCGGGCTGCATCAACGCCTGCGGACATCACCATGTCGGCCATATCGGCGTATTGGGTCTGGAGCGAAAAGGCGTCGAGACCTATCAGCTCACGCTCGGCGGCTCCGGCGACGAAGCCTGCACGCTGGGCGACATCACGGGGCCCGGCTTCTCCTATGACGACGTGGTGGACGCCATCGAGACCGTGGTCGACACCTATATGGGGCTGCGCGCCGATGCGCAGGAGGACTTCCTGACCGCCTATCGCCGCGTTGGCATGGCGCCTTTCAAGAAAGCCCTCTACGAGCGCGACAGCGGCGCAGACATCTGATCAAAGCCCATCACTCCAGACTTCGGTAACACCATGCCGCTCTATAAAAACGGATCCTTCGTTCAGGACCACTGGACTGCGATTGCCGAAGGCGAGGCGATTTCGCCCGCCGGCCATGTCATCGTACCGCTCAGCTGGTGGCAGGCGGAGCGGCAGGCTTTCGCGGACTCGCATGTGGCCATGGGCGTGCGCATCGAGCCGGGCACGGCGATGGATGAATTTGTGGAAGATCTGCCGCGTTTTGCGCTGATCGCCCTGGTCATTCCGAAATTTCAGGATGGCCGCGCCTATACGACCGCGCGCTTGCTGCGTGAGCGTCATGGCTTCAAGGGGGAGTTGCGCGCGACAGGCGAAGTGTTGATCGACCAGATCCAGCCCATGCTTCGCTGCGGCTTCGACGCTTTCGACATTACCGATTCAGTGACGCAGGCGGCCCTTGAGGCTGGCCGCGTGCCGGGCGTCGCGCACTTCTATCAGCCCGGCGTCAACGAGGCGCCGCAGCTTGGCGCTCGCCCCTGGCTGCGGCAGGCGAAACGCTGAGGTCAGCAAACCACAGACGTCCGCCCATTGGCCAGACGCTCATGATCGGGCAGCCTGAAAGCGTCCAGCTCAAGCGTCGCCGAGGTCAGACCAAGTTCTTCAGCGACGCTTTGCTCGAGTATGTAAAGCAGCCCCGTCAGAATGGGCATATCGACGCCTTCGAGCCTCGCAGCGAGCCTGCGCCAATCATGTGGGCTCGCCGACAGTGCGAATCTCTGCACCGACTTCGCGACATAGGCGCCTACGTCAAGGCCGCAGGCATTGGCGCGCCAGCAAAGATCCCGCAAGAGATCCTGACCGATGGAATGGATCGCAGCCTCCGCGACCTTGGCGTGTGAACAGGATTTTATGATCTCGGCGACCAGCATCTCGTTTCCACTCTTTCACATCAGGGCGAAGACCCACCGCGCATTTGTATTACTTTTATTCACGCGATCATTGCGAGCGCTCGATCCCGCGTCAGGGCATGGATGAAGTCATCGCACCACCTATGAACGTCGTAAGCCTTCAAATGTTGCAACATGGGTTCAAAACGGGAAATGCGTTCCTCGCGAGACATTTCGCACGCGCCGCGCAAGGCATGCGCGACGCCATCGATATCGTAGGGATTGACCAGCAACGCTCCGCGCAACTCCCGTGCGGAACCAGCAAAACGCGAGAGCACCAGCACACCAGGATCAAGCGGATCTTGCGCCGCGACATATTCTTTCGACACAAGGTTCATACCGTCGCGAAGCGGGGTCACAACGCCGATTCTGGCCGCTCGATAAAGATGAGCGAGCGTGGCGCGGCCGATGGATTTGTTGATGTAGCGAATGGGCGCCCAATCAATATCGCCGAACCGGCCATTGACGCGCCCCGCCGCCTCAGCCACCTCGCGATTGATCTCCGCATATTCCGGGATGGCCTCGCGCGTCGTCGGCGCTATTTGCAGCGCCGTGAAGCGATTATGATATTCGGGATAGAGTTCGAGAAAGCGGCCGATGGCGTCAATGCGTTGAGGGATGCCTTTGGAATAGTCGAGACGGTCGACGCTCAACGCCAGCGTTCTGCCCTGTAGCGACGCCTCAAGCCGACGCGCAATGGAGGAGGCTGGCGCCTCCGCAAAGCGAACGAACTCTTCGGTATCAATGCTGATGGGATAGACGCCGAGCTGCGAGATGCGGCCGAACGCTTCGACGACGCAGCCCTGCGTGCTGACGTTCATCTCTTCCTTGAGATAGGCGGTGAAGTTGTCCATGAACGGCTTCGTCTGAAAGCCGACGAGATCGTAATTCACGAGGTTGACCGCGAGCCGCGCGTGGTTGGGTAAAATGGTGAAGAGTTCCGGCGCGGGCCAGGGAATATGCAGGAAGAATCCGATGCGGTTCTTGACGCCCAGCGCGCGCAACTCCGAGGCGAGCGGGATCAGGTGGTAATCATGCACCCAGATGATGTCGTTGGCCTTCACCATCGGCGCGAGAATGCGCGCAAATATCTGATTGACGCGATAGTAGCCCGCCATCTCGCGCCGCGCGAATTCGGTCAGGCCGGGTCGATGATGAAACAACGGCCAGAGCGCGCGATTGGCGAAGCCATTGTAATATTCTTCTTCATCGCGCCGCGTGAGGTCGACGGTGACATAATCGACATTGTTCCAGCGCGTCGTCACAGCCTTTGGCTCGCTCTCGGCGGTCTCTTGCACCTCGCCGCTCCAGCCAAGCCAGATGCCGCCGCGCCGCTCCAGCGCATGACGCACAGCCACGCTGAGGCCGCCGGACGTATACCGGTCGCCGGGTTTGGGAACACGATTTGAAATGGCGATGAGCCTCTGCACGGGCCTCCCTTTCTTTTTTGTTCTCTCGCGCGATCAAAACGCGTCCTGCCAGGGCCGCGACAGCTTCATGGCCGAGCGCACAAGTCCCACCAGGGAATAGGTCTGCGGAAAGTTTCCCCAAAGTTCGCCAGTGCCCACATGCAGTCCTTCCGAAAGCAGGCCCTGACTTGAGCGATGAGCGATGAGCCGTTCAAACATGTCGCGAGCTTCCTCGCGCCTGCCTGTGGCGGCGAGCGCCTCGACCATCCAGAAACTGCAAATGGTGAAGGAGGTCTCCGGCGCGCCGAAATCATCGTTTCGCCGGTAGCGATAGACGTGATCCGCCTCGCGCAACTCTCGCTCGACCGCATCGACCGTAGAGCGAAATCTCGGATCATCGTGGGCGAGAAATCCGAGTTCGCAAAGCAGCAGAAGGCTCCCATCGAGATCCTGACCATCAAAGGTTGCAACAAACGAATTGCGCTTTTCGTTCCATGCGTGGGTCATGATTCCGGCGCGGATCGCTTCGGCGCGTTCCCGCCAGAGCTGGGCGCGGTCGGCGAAGCCGAGGCGGTGAGCGATGCGCGCGAGCCTGTCGCAGGCGGCCCAGCACATGACGCTCGATTGCGTATGCACTTCGGCGCGCGTGCGAAACTCCCACAGTCCTGCGTCTGGTTGCGCCCAGCGCCGCGCCGCTTCGTCGCCCAGTTGCTCAAGCTTGTGAAACAGGCTGGCGTCCGCGAGGCGCGCGAGACGTTCATCGAAAAAGCCCTGCGCCACCGCCAGAATCACGCTGCCATAGCCATCGTTCTGGATCTGGTCATAGGCGCCATTGCCGATGCGCACCGGCCCCATGCCGCGATAGCCCGCGAGCGCCTCCGAGGGAATCTCCTCCTCCGTCAGCACGGTTTCAAAGCCGAGGCCGAAGATGGGTTGCAAGGCGCCGGGTTTCGACAAGGCCACGATATTCGTGATGTAGCTGATATAGCGCTCCATCGTGCGCGTCACGCTCAGCCTGTTGAGCGTTTGCACGACAAAGAAGGTGTCGCGCAGCCAGCAATAGCGATAATCCCAGTTGCGCCCGCTGTTGGCGTATTCTGGGATGGAGGTCGTGAGCGCGGCGACGATGCCGCCCGTCTCCTCATAGCTGCACAGTTTGAGGGTGATGGCGGCGCGGATCACCGCCTCCTGCCATTCGAATGGCAATGCGAGGCGCCGCGTCCATTCCATCCAGTAATCGAGCGTTTGGTCGAACCAGTCGAGGCCCATCATGCGGATGTCGCTGTCGAGCGGTTCATCCGCGCCCAGCACCATCACCAGCGGCTGTTCAACGACAAAGGGCGTCTCGCTCTGGATGAGCCCCACCGGGGCGTCGGTGGTCAGGCGCAACACCTCGCCGCCCAGCATGTAGCGAATATGGTTCGAGCCGCGCGTCGTCTGCGGTCCGTGGCGGCCATAGTCATGGCGCGGCTTGCAACGGATGCGGATGCGCGGAACGCCGCTCAACGGCTCGATGAGCCGCACGATGGCGACGGGACGGAAGATGCGCCGATAGCGATAGAAGCGCGGGATGAAATCCACAATACGGATCTCGTTGCCGCTATCGTCGGAGAGAATGGTTTCGAGCACCGCCGAATTGCGGATATAGCGCTGGCGGCTGCGGGCGAAGCCCATCAGCTCGATCTCGAAGAGACCATCGGGTTCGAGCTTTGGATCGCGCAGAAGGTTGCAGAAGACCGGATCGCCATCGAAGCGGGGAATGCAGCACCACTGGATCCGCGCGCGCTTGTCCACCAGGGCGGCGATGGCGCAATTGCCAAGCACGGCGAGGTCTAGATCGGGCGTGTTCATGGGCGCGCCTCGCGCAAGGCGCCCCGGAGCAGCGCGCGCAGGGCGGCTGCGTCGGCCAAGAGGTGTCGCGCCTGCGTGCGCACATCGGCGTCGCCGATGCGCACTGAAACCCCGCCCAGATGATTCACGCTGTTGAAACCAGCCTCATCCGTCAGATCGTCGCCGAAAAAGACCGGCGTCCGGCCTGCGAATGGCGGCGCGCGCATCAGCTCGGCGATCGCTGTGCCCTTGTCGTAGAGCCCATGCTTCAGCTCGACCACGAATTTGCCTTCCTGCACCGCAAGGCCATCGCCGGGACTGAAGCGCAGCAGAAAGCGTAAAGCGTCCACGCCAAGGTCCGGACGATTGCGATAATGCACCGCAAGGGTGGCGCCCTTGTCCTCCAGCATCAGCCCCTCATGGGCGGCGACGAAATCGCGCAAGGGCCTGCGCGCGTGATCCATGATGCGCGGATCGGCGCGCCGCTCGGCGCCCGCAGCGTCACGGATTTCCGCGCCATGCAGGCCGACAGCTGTGAATTTTAGGGGAGAAAAAATCCGGTCGATGTCGTCCAGCCCACGCCCGCTCACCAGCGCGAGGGCGCCATGGCAGCGATCAAGCAGCTGCTCCAGCAACGCACGCAGGTCGCCATCGCAGACCACGTCGCGCGGCTCGGGGCGGATGTCGAGCAGCGTGCCGTCCACATCGAAGAACAACGCCGCCCGCTCAAGCGCAGGCAGCGCGAGAACGCTGGAGTCGCGCGGCTGCAGGGGCGAGGTCGCGGCGGAGTTCGCGGGCATGGGCGAGGCGCAATCGTTGAGTGCATTGACCTTGGCCAACGCCCCCGCCCCTGTCAGGTTCCGCTCAAGGCGCGAAAAAGGGGCGCTGGTTTCCCGGCGCCCCTCGATTAGCTTTGCAGGAAGAAGCGGATCAGCCGGGATCGGCCACGAAGCCCGCCAGATTGATGGCGGCGACGGCGGCGGCTTCGTCATTGTCGGACGTGTCGCCGGAAACGCCGATGGCGCCCACGATCTTCTTGTTGGCGTCGCGGATCATGACGCCGCCGGGCACAGGCACGATATTGCCATCGGCGAGGCCGTTCAGCGCATTGACGAAATGAGGGCGCTCGGCCGCCATCGTGTTCAGACGGCGCGAGGGCATGCCGAAAGCGACCGCGCCATAGGCTTTGCCATAGGCGACGCGCCAGCGCATGAAGGTCGTGCCATCCTCGCTGGCGGCGGCGCGGATGGAGCTGTCCGCATCCAGCACCACGACGGACATGGGGTTGAAGTTATGAGCGCGACAATGGGCGAGAGTGTCGGCGAGAAGCTTCTGCGCCACAGCAAGCGTTAAACCAGACATGAGACCCCCTTGAGTTGAACCGGCATGAGTGTTCGCAAGTGGGGGGCCTCTCGTCAACCCGGCCTCGCAATGATAACCCTACCCCATGCAGGACATCGACCTTCGCCAGCAACTCATCGCCCATGCGCGATCCCTGACCGCTCTGGGCCTCACCCAGGGAACCGCCGGCAATCTTTCCGCCCGGGTGGGCGACGCCATGCTCATCACCCCCAGCGGCGTGGCCTATCAGGCGCTGACGCCAGCCTCTCTGGCGCTGATGCCGCTCGATGGGGAAGGCGCCTTCACGGGGGCGCTGAAGCCCTCCAGCGAATGGCGGTTTCATCTGGATATTCTGCGCGCGCGGCCGGATGTGGGGGCGGTGGTTCACGCCCATTCCACCTACGCCACGGTTTTGTCGATCCTGCGGCGGCCCATCAAGGCGGTGCATTACATGATCGCGGCCTTTGGCGGTCCCGAAATCGCCTGCACGGATTACGCGCCCTTCGGCACGCAGGAACTGTCGGCGCTGGTGGTGGAGGGTCTGGGGCCGCGTCACGGCGTCTTGCTGGGCAACCACGGCATGATCGCCACAGGGGCGAACCTGGACGAAGCCATGCACCGGGCCGTGGAGCTGGAGACGCTGGCGCGGCAGAGCTATCTGGCGGGACTGGCGGGTACGCCGACGATCCTGCCAGATGATGAGATCATGCGATGCGTCGAGCGCTTCAAATCCTACGGCCCGAAGGCGCAGGACGGCGAGGCCTGAGCGGCCCCGCCTTGGCGGCTTCACCACACGCCGGTGTTGGGCATGGAGACCCAGGGCTCTTGCGGGGCCAAGGCGTCGCCCTTTTGCAGGAGCTCGATGGAGATATTGTCGGGGGAGCGGATGAAGGCCATGCGGCCCTCGCGCGGGGGACGGTTGATGGTCACGCCCGCCTTCATCAAACGGTCGCAGAGCGCATAGATATCATCCACTTCGTAAGCGAGATGGCCAAAGTTGCGCCCGCCCTCGTAGGTCTCGGGATCCCAGTTATAGGTCAGCTCGACGAGGGGCGCGCGTTTCTGTATGCCGGAGGCGACGTCCTCGGGCGCGGCGAGGAAAATCAGCGTAAAGCGGCCCTGCTGGTTGTCCACGCGCCGCACCTCCTGAAGGCCAAGCTTGCGGCAGTAAAAATCAAGGGCCTCGTCGACATTGGCCACACGGACCATGGTATGCAGATAGCGCATTGCTTAGCCTCCGACTCGGAACATGCCTAAACATCATCCATTCCCGGCGGATGGCAAGCCTTCTCCCCTCCCCAAACTCCCATCTGGCCTGACCCCATGACCGACGCCGACGCTCTCAAGCAAAAGGCCGCCCTCGCCTCCATCACCGCGAGCGCCCTGTTGACGCTCGGCAAACTGGCCGCAGGGCTGTTCTCCGGGTCGCTGGCGCTGTTGTCGGAGGCGGGCCATGGACTGCTGGATACGGGCGCGACCATTCTCACCTATTTCGCCATCCGCGCCTCCGGCAAACCCGCCGATGAGGAGCACCACTACGGGCATGGCAAGGTGGAGGCGGTGGCGGCCCTGGCCGAGACCGGCCTGCTGATCGTGCTGGCAACCTATGTGATGGCGGAGGCGATCCGCCGGATCTTCGGCCATGCGGCCGAGCCCATCGACGCGAGCTGGCCAGTCTTCGCGGTGCTGGTGATTTCCATCGTGGTGGACCTGGTGCGCTGGCGCTCCCTCACCGCCATCGCAGAGCAGACCAAAAGCGACGCGCTGGCGGCGGACGCACTGCATTTCTCCAGCGATCTGGTCGCCTCGGTCTGCGTGCTGCTGGGGCTCGCGGCCTCGCGTTTTGGCTATCAGCAGGGCGATGCGCTGGCGGCTATCGGCGTGTCGGTCTTCATCGCTATTGCGGGTTATCGACTGGGGCGGCGCACCATCGACACGCTGGTGGACGCTGCGCCCAAGGGCCTCGCCGACCTCATTCGCACCAGCGCAGGGGCTGTGACCGGGGTGGTGAATGTGGAGAGCGTGCGGCTGCGCCCCGCCGGTCCAAAGGTGCTGGGCGAAGTGGGCATCATGGTGCCCCGCAGCATGCCGCTGGAGCGGGTGTCGACTGTGAAGGAAGAGGTCGCCGCCGCCATAGCCATGGTTGCGCCGGAGGCTGATGTCACCATCACCGCCAATCCCATCGCGCTCGATGACGAGAGCGCGCTCGAGTTGGTGCTGCTGATCGCCGCCCGCCGCAGGCTGGCGATCCACCATGTCACCGTGCAGGAAATCAACGGCGCCAAGGCGGTGAGCCTCGATCTGGAGCTGGATGGGCGGATGACGCTGGGCCGCGCCCACGAAATCGCCTCCTCGCTGGAAGACGCCATCGAGGCGGAGCTTGGCCCAGGGGTCGAGGTGGAGACCCATGTGGAGCCGCTGGAGATCGCGGAACTGAGCGGACGCGACGCGGACATCGAGACCGTAGACGCCATGGAGGCCGTGCTGACGCAGGCGGCGCTGGAGGGCGGCGTCATCAGCGACGTCCACCATGTGCGGGTGCGCGAGACGCCCAACGGCCTGGTGGTGAATTATCATTGCCGGGCGGTCCAGACGCTGACGGTCGATCAGGTTCACGACGCTGTGGACGAACTTGATCGCCGCGCCCGTCGCGCCGAACCAAGGGTCTCGCGCATCGTGGGACATGCGGAGCCGATGGTGGGCTGACGCTCCCTGAAAATTGGTGCGGACGAAGGAATTGCGGTAGGAACGGAGCCTTCGCCTTTTACGAGATCACCATGCAAATTTTCAAGCCGCGCCCCATTCTTGTGCTGATCGCCGGATTTCTCGTGCTGTTCATCGGGGGAGGATCGCGGCTCACCATCGGGCTGACGTTGCGGCCCATGGTCGAGGAGCTGGGCTGGGGGCGCAGCGAACTGGGCCTGACCGTCGCGGTGTTTCAGGTCGTCACCGCCATCACCATGTTTTACGCGGGGAAAGTCGCCGACAGCATGAGCCTGCGCATGGTGCTGGGGGGCGGCGTGGCGCTGGGCGGGCTCACCATCGGCGCCATGTGCCTCGTGACCCAGCCATGGCACGCCTTCGTGCTCTACGGCATCGCTTTCGCCGTCGGCAACGGCATCACCTCCGCGACGCCGGTTGGCGTCATGGTGACCCGCGCCTATCCGCATAAAGCGGGCACCGCCAACGCCATCGTGATGGGCGGCATGAGCGCGGGCCAGCTGGTGGTGGTGGCCGTGCTGGCGGCGGTGATGGTCAGCATCGGCTGGCGCTCCGTCTTCGTCTGGGTCGGCGCCGCCCATTTCATCCTGATTCCGCTGATCATGGCGGCCGTGCCCGGCCGCGCGGCCGCCGCTCAGGCCCGCAAGGCGTCGTCGCAGCAGGGCATGACCCTGCGCGAGGGCGCGCGCACGAAACAGTTCTGGCTCCTCATCGGCATTTACGCGGTCTGTGGCTTCGACGACTTTTTCGTCACCACGCATGTGGTCGCCTTCGCGCAGGACCGGGGGCTGAACGCCTTTCTGGCGGGCAACCTGCTCGCCCTGATGGGCGTCACCGGCCTTATCGGGGTGCTGGCCGCTGGCGGCTGGGGGGACAAAACCGGCCCGATCGCCCCCACAGCCGCAAGCTTCGTGGCGCGGGTGGCCGTATTCGGCCTTGTGGCGGTGGACCAGTCGCAACTCTCGGTCATGATCTTCGCGCTGGTCTTCGGCGTGACCTTCCTGGTCACAGCGCCCATGACCGTCCTTTTCGTTCGGGACAGTTTCGGCACTCGCAATCTGGGCGCGATCACGGGAATCATCACCATGATCCATCACATGTGCGGGGGGCTTGGCGCCTGGCTGGGCGCGGCGGTCTTCGACGGGACGGGCGCCTATGACGCGGTCTTCATCACCATGTGCGCCGTCTCGCTGGCCGCCGCCCTCTTCACCTGGGCGCTGTCTCGCGCGGGGCCTGCGGACCCGTCGCTGGGGGGCGCGAAATAATCTCCTTACAGGAGCTTGACCGCCCAGACCAATCTTGTTAGTGAATATTCACTCACACAAAAAGTGAGGCTCGCCAACAGGTGCGGAGACGGCGACCATGTTCACGAAGCTGATGTCGGCGCGACGTTTCGCACCCCTGTTCTGGTGTCAGTTCTTCTCGGCCTTCAACGACAATTTCGTGCGCCAGATGCTGGCGATGCTGATCCTGTTCAAATTGGGGGAGGACGCCGCCGGGTCGCTCATCACCCTGGCGGTCGGCATTTTCATCGCGCCTTCGCTTCTTTTGTCGGCGCTGGGCGGCGAGATCGCGGATTCCCATGACAAGGCCGTGATCGCCCGTCGCCTGAAGTTCGCGGAGTTTGGCGTCCAGATGGTCGCCGCCGCCGGTTTCTGGTTCGGCTCACTGCCCCTGCTTTATGCGGCGCTGTTCGGGCTGGGCGTGATCGCCGCCCTTTTCGGCCCGATCAAATACGGCATTCTTCCCGACCATCTGGAAACCCATGAGCTGCCCGCAGGCAATGCGTTGATCGAGGGCGCGACTTTTCTGGCCATCCTGTGCGGGCTCATCGTGGGGGGCTATGCGGCGGACCATGCGCGCGATCCTTCAGGCGTCGTCGCGCAGTTGATGGTCATCGCGATTGCGTGCTGGGCCGCCAGCCGCTTGATCCCCGCCACCGGGGTCGCCGCGCCCCAGCTGCGCCCATCCATGAATGTGTTCGCCTCGACAGGGCGGCTGATAAGGGAGCTTGCGGCGGACCAGCGCCTCTGGACGGGCGGCGTAGCTGTCAGCTGGTTCTGGATGACGGGCGCCATCGCGCTCTCGCTCACGCCGGTGATCATCAAGACGCGCATTGGCGGCGGAATTGATGTGGAGACGGCCATCAGCGCGCTCTTCGCCATCGGCATAGGGCTGGGCTCGGTGCTCGCCGCGGTGCTGGCCCATGGGCGCATCCGCTTGCTGCCCGTGCCGCTCTCCGGCCTCGTGATGGCGGTGTTTCTGCTGGATCTGGGCGCGGCGACGCTGAACTTGCCCAAGGCGAGCGAAGCGGTTGCGCTGGGCGCTTTCCTGACCAGCGCGGCCGGGCTTCGCATCGCCGTCGATGTGGCCGGACTGGCGGCGGCGGGCGGCATGTTCGTGGTGCCGATTTTTTCCGCCGTGCAGGCATGGGCCGGGGAAGACCGCCGGGCGCGCGTGATCGCGGCCGTCAATATCCTGAACGCGATCTTCATTGTTGGCGGCACGCTGATGGTCGCCGGGCTTCAGGCGACAGGCCTGAGCGAGCCTGCTCTTTTGCTGACCCTCGGGCTGCTGAACGGCGGTTTCGCCATCTGGTTGTTCCGCGCCCTGCCCGGCAGCTTTATCGGGGAAGCCCTGAACGCCCTGTTCCGCCTCATGTACCGCATGGAGGTGCGCGGGCTTGAACATCTGGAAGCGGCTGGCGAGCGCTGCGTGATCGCCCTCAACCACGTGTCCTTCCTCGATGCGCCGGTCATTCTGTCGATCCTCGACAACAATCCTGTCTTCGCCATCGACTCGCAGATCGCCAGAGCGTGGTGGGTGAAGCCCTTCCTTGGCGTCGCGCGCTGCTTCCCCATGGACCCGGCCAAACCCCTGTCGACGCGAGGCCTCATCAAGGAGGTCCGCGCCGGACAGCGATTGGTGATCTTCCCCGAAGGACGGCTCACCGTCACCGGCTCCCTGATGAAGGTCTACGACGGCGCCGCGATGATCGCCGACAAGAGCGACGCCATGATCGTGCCCGTAAGGCTCGAAGGCCTCGACCGCACGCCCTTCACGCGGCTCTCCCACCTTCAGGCGCGACGCCAGCTGTTCCCCAAGGTGCGCGTGACCTTCCTTCCGCCCCGCAGGCTCAGCATCGACCAGAGCCTGTTCGGACGCAAACGCCGGATGGCGGCCGGGGCCGCGCTCTATGACGTCATGTCCGATCTGATTTTTGAGACCACGACGACTGACGGCGACCTGACCAGCGCGCTCCACGACAGCATCGCCCTGCTCGGCGGGTCGCGGGTGGTGCTCGAAGATCCAATCACGGGCGCCATGAAAGCGCGCACGGTCGAGACGGGCGCCGCAGTCCTGGCGCGCAAGATCATGCGTCTTGGCGAGGCCGGCGATACGCTCGGGCTGCTCCTGCCCAACGCCAATGCGGCGGCCGTCACCTTTTTCGCCATCCAGCAGGCAGGGCGCGTGGCCGCCATGCTGAACTTCACCGCAGGCGTAACCAATCTGCGCGCCGCCTGCACCGGCTCATGCGTGGCCCATATCCTCACATCCCGCGCTTTCGTGGAGAAAGCCAACCTTGAGGCGGCCGTCGCCGAACTCTCGCAACAGGCGAAGATCCATTACCTGGAAGATATCCGATCCACAGCGACGATAGGCGACAAGTTGCGGGGCCTGCTGGAGCGCGGGCGGCCACTCGTCGTCCGCAAGCCGGACGACCCCGCCGTCGTGCTCTTCACCTCCGGTTCGGAGGGCGCGCCCAAGGGCGTCGTCCTGTCGCACAGGAACCTGCTTGCGAATATTGCGCAGATCAACGCGCGCATCGACATCACGCCCAATGACATTGTCTTCAACGCGCTGCCCGTGTTCCACAGCTTCGGCCTGACCGGCGGCCTGTTGCTTGGCATGCTGACGGGCATGAAGGTTTATCTCTATCCTTCTCCCCTTCACTATCGCCAGATTCCCGAACTCGTTTATGGCTCAAACGCGACGGTCCTCTTCGGCACCGACACGTTCCTCGCTGGCTACGCGAAAATGGCGCATCCCTACGACTTCCGGTCGCTCCGCTACATCGTGGCGGGCGCGGAGCGCGTGAAAGAGGAGACGCGGCGGGTCTATATGGAGAAGTTCGGCCTGCGCATCCTGGAAGGCTATGGGGTGACGGAAACCGCCCCGGTGCTGGCAGTGAATACGCCCATGTTCAACAAGGTGGGAACGGTAGGCCGCCTCATGCCCGGCATGGAGCACAGGCTGGAGCCCGTGCCCGGCATCGCTGAAGGCGGCAGGCTCGTGGTGCGCGGCCCCAATGTGATGCTGGGCTATTATCGCGTCGACCATCCCGGATTATTGGAGGCCGCGCCCGGCGGCTGGCACGACACCGGCGACATCGTGGAGATGGACGCCGAACGTTTCATCACCATCAAGGGGCGCGCCAAACGCTTCGCCAAGATTGCAGGCGAGATGGTGTCGCTCGCGGCGGTCGAACAGATCTGTGGAGATTTGTGGCGCGACCATCCGCCCGCCGTCATCGCCTTGCCCGACGCAAGGAAAGGCGAGCGGCTCATCATGGTCACGACCAAGGACGGCGCGACGCGCGCGCAGGTTCAGGCGTGGATGAAGGAGCGCGGCGCGACGGAACTCATGTTTCCGGCGGAGGTCGTCACCATCGACGCCATGCCCCTGCTCGGATCAGGCAAGACCGATTATGTCGAGCTGGACCGCCTCATGCGAGGCAAGCTCGGCCTGTTGACGGTGGCCTGATGACAAGGGCGCCCCAGGCCGCCAGACCCCGCAACGGCGCCAGCACGCGGGCCAGCATAGAAAAGGCGGCGCTGCGCCTGTTCGCGGAAAAAGGCGTCGAGGGGACCACGATCCGCGATCTTGCGCTGGCGGTCGGCGTGGCCGACGCCGCGCTCTACCGCTACTTCGCATCGAAGGAAGAGATCGCATCCGAACTCTTCGCCACGCATTATGGCGCGCTGGCGCGCAGCATCGAGGAGATCGGCGCGCGCGCCCTGCCCTTCGCGGACCTCATCGCCGCGCTGATCGATTTGCTCTGCGGCTTGTTCGACGATGCGCCGGACGTGTTCAGCTTCATCCTGCTCAACCAGCACGCCCACCTGCGTTATATTCGCGACGAGGCTAATGCGATGGAGCCGCTGCGGGGGATCATGCGCAAGGCCCATGCGCGTGGGGAAATCGGCATCGAAGACTGCGATCTCGCCGCCGCCATGGCGCTGGGCGCGGTGCTGCAACCCTGCGTCTTCAAACTCTACGGCCGTCTGCCCGGCCCCATGCGGGACCGCGCCGGGGACTTGACCCACGCAGCCTTGCGCGTGCTGCGCCTCACGACCAGATCGTCCTGAGCGGACCATCGACGCCCATCACCGGGTCTTCGCGCGGCAATGGCACGCTGGCGATCCGGGCGCGAACCTCATCGCGCTCGGCCGGATCGCCATTGCGATCATCTCGGCCGCTGCCCTGCGGACAGGCGCCGATCACGATCAGATCAGCGGACGCGCATTCGCAGCGATGGCCCATGCCTGCGGGAAGAATCGCCACATCTCCCGCGCCAAGTTCGACCGAGGCGCCATGATCTCCGCCAATGCGCAGCTTGAGCCTGCCGCGCGCCACGCCGAGCGCTTCGTGCGCGTTCGCATGAAAATGTGTTTCGCCCAACAAGCCGCCGCGCCAGATTTCACCCCAGCCCTGCATGGCGAATCGGGCCTCCATCAGCTCCGGCAGATCCTCGCTGACGGACCAGACCTCGCGATAAACCAGCGCGGGAAACTGGCTGTTGGGGATGCAGCCATCGCTCTGGAACCGGTATCTTTCGATCCGCTCGACCGCAGGCGCGACTGCGGCCATGCCGACGCTCGCCATGGAAGCCTCCATTTGAGCCACCAACGCCGCAGCCCCGTTGAAGGTTCCATGCACGACGCGCCGACGCCCCCTTGGCGGGGGCGGCTCAAAGGGTCATAACCACCCCTTCAAGGAGAGCCTGCCCATGCGCACCGACATTGCACAGCCCGTCCGTCTGAGCGACTATCGCGCGCCCGACTACCTGATCGACACCGTCGATCTCGACATCCGGCTGCATCTGAGCGCGACCCATGTGCGGGCGCGGCTCCGCGTCCGCCCCAACCCCCTTGGCCGACCCGGCGCGCCGCTGACGCTCGATGGCGACGGGCTCAACGCGACGACGGTGCTGCTCGATGGCGGCGCGCTCAACCTGGACGCGAGCGCCATAGGCCCCGACCGCCTCACCATCATGGAACCCCCGCACGAGGCCTTCGAACTGACCATCGACACGGTGGTCGACCCCTCGGCCAACACCCAATTGATGGGGCTATACAGGTCTGGCTCGGCCTATTGCACTCAATGCGAGGCGGAGGGCTTTCGCCGCATCACCTATTTCCTCGACCGACCCGATGTTCTGAGCGTCTATACGACGCGCATTGAAGCCGACAAGGCGCAAGCCCCTGTGCTGCTGGGCAATGGCAATCTGATGGAATGCGGCGAGATCCCCGGCACAACCCGCCATTATGCGGTGTGGCACGATCCCCATCCCAAGCCCTGCTATCTCTTCGCGCTCGTGGGCGGCGATCTGGGCGCCATCCACGACACGTTCACGACCGCTTCGGGCCGCGAGGTGAAGCTCGGCATTTATGTGGAGCATGGGAAAGAATCGCGCGCGGCCTACGCGATGGACGCGCTGAAGCGGTCCATGCGCTGGGACGAGGAGGCCTTTGGCCGCGAATATGATCTCGATGTCTTCAACATCGTCGCCGTGTCGGACTTCAACATGGGTGCGATGGAGAACAAGGGACTGAACGTCTTCAACGACAAATATGTGCTGGCCCTGCCGGGCACGGCCACCGATCTCGACTACGCCCATATCGAAGGCGTGATCGCCCATGAATATTTCCACAATTGGACCGGCAACCGCATCACCTGCCGCGACTGGTTCCAGCTCTGTCTGAAGGAAGGCCTGACGGTTTTCCGCGATCAGGAATTTTCAGCGGACCAACGCTCGCGCCCGGTCAAGCGCATCGCCGACATCCGCACCCTGCGCGCGGCGCAGTTCCCCGAGGATTCCGGCCCGCTGGCCCATAATGTGCGCCCGGAGACCTATCTCGAGATCAACAACTTCTACACGCCCACGATCTACGAGAAGGGCGCCGAAGTCATCCGCATGCTCAAGGCCCTGATCGGCGCCGAGACCTTCCGCAAGGGCATGGACCTCTATTTCGAACGCTGCGACGGCATGGCGGCGACCGTGGAAGATTTCATCGCCTGTTTCGCGGAGGTCTCGGGCCGCGACCTCAGCCATTTCATGCTTTGGTACTCCCAGGCGGGCACGCCCACCCTCACCGTGACGAGCGCCTATGACGCCAGCGCGCGCACCTTCACCCTGACCCTCACGCAAGCGGCCGCCCCGACACCGGGACAACCTGACAAGCGACCGCTGGTCATCCCGGTGGCGCTGGGGCTCGTGGGCGATGATGGGGATTTGCCCCTGACCACAAGCGCACCGCACGAAGTGGGAGGCGCCAGCGCCCAGGAATGCGCCAGCGGCGTCTTCGAACTCGACACGCCGTCGCGCAGCATCGTGTTCCACGATGTGACGCAGCGCCCGGCGGCTTCCGTACTGCGCGGCTTCTCCGCGCCCGTGAAGCTTGAGCTCGACACGAGCGCGGAAGACTTGCTGACGCTGGCCGCGCGCGACAGCGACCTCTTCAACCGCTGGCAGGCGATCCAGACCTCGGCGACCCGCTTGCTGACAGCCTCCGTCGCAGCCATCCGCAGCGGCGGCCTGCCGCTTTCAGACATGCGCTTTGCCGACGCGCTGGGCAGCGTGCTTGACGCGTTCACCCGCGACCCCGCCTTCACAGCGCAGGCGATCACTCCGCCAACCGAAGCCGACATGGCCCGCGAGATCGGCGCGGAGGTGGATCCGGACGCCATCCATCTGGCGCGCTGCGAACTGCGCCGCAGCCTTGGCGCACATTTGCAAGGGCGTCTGCACACGGTCTACGAGGCGCTCTCGACAGACGCGCCCTATTCGCCGGACGCCCGCAGCGCTGGCGCAAGGGCGCTGCGCAACGCGGCCCTTGATCTCATCGCCGCAGGAGATGCGCAGACAGGCGCCGAGATCGCCATGCGTCAATTCCAGTCCGCTCACAATATGACGGACCAGTTTGGCGCGCTGGCGGTTCTGTCAACCATTCCGGGGGATCAACGCGAGCAGGCACTGGACGTCTTCTACCGGACCCATGCGGCTGATCATCTGGTGGTGGACAAATGGTTCGCGCTGCAAGGGCTGATACCCGAAGCTTCGACCTTCGAGCGTGTGCGCGCGCTGATGCAGCACCACGCCTTCACTTACGCCAATCCGAACCGCCTGCGCTCGCTCATTGGAAGTTTCGCCGCCAACCCTACCCAATTCCACGCCGCAGACGGGCGCGGCTATGACCTCATCGCCTCAGTGGTGATGGAGATGGACGGGCGCAATCCCCAGGTCGCCGCGCGCCTGCTGGGAGCCTTCAGAACCTGGCGATCCATGGAGCCGGGGCGCCGGGCGAAGGCGCAGGAAGCATTGCAGCGCGTGGCCGCCATTCAGGGCCTCTCCGCAGACGTTCGCGATATCGTGGACCGGTCGCTCGCCTGACGAGCGGCCGCTATCCCATCGGCAAGTCTTTGGACTCCTTTCGTTCGTGGTTTTTGGCGCACGAACGCCAATAAAAAAACTTAATTGACGCAACGTATCATTAACCTCTGGACAAAAATCGCCGCGCGGATTCAACTGAGACTGATTCGAGGGCAGATGCGGCACATTTTCCCTCGGATTGATCGAAGTTTCGAGGGGGCCTTATGGCGCGTGCGAACGCAGCCAATGCCGCCGCGCGAGCGGATGCATTGCGACAACTTGCACGAATGTTGAGCTTTCCGATGTCCCGGCGGACGCCCCGACTCAATGGTTGGGCGCGACACGGCGTCAGTATCGGCATTGCTCTATTTGTGGTGATCATCATGATCGCGGCCGCCATGCACACGCTGGACGCCCGCGATCAGGCGATTGAGGATGCGCGGAGCGAACTTGACCTGATCGCGGCGAGCGTAGCGAGCGAGATCGACGACGCGCGCTCGACGCCTTTCGATCCAGCCGCGCTGGAACGCGCCATGCCTGAGCGCGTCCTGCGTCATGAGCGCTATATTCTGGTCAGCGACGCGAACGGCCAGATCATCGCGACTTTCCCCCGCGCCCGCGACGTCAAGGGCCCACTGGTCAATCAACTCGGCGCCGGTCAGCCTCTCCTGATCTTTGCAGAGAAAGCCGGCGCCCTTCGCATCAGTCTTGATGATGGCGGGGAAGCGCTGGCAGCCGTGCGTAACCTGCACGAGCCATTCGGACAGGTTGCCGTCCTCCACCCAATGCATGGCGTGCTGACAGACTGGCGCGCCACCATTCTATACGCCAACGTCCTTTTGTTCATCACCGCCGTGATCCTTGCACTGGCTGCGATGGGTTACGCCTGGCAATCGGCGACGACGCTAAAATCGCAAGCTGCATATGAGTCACTGCGTGAACGCATGAATACAGCCCTTAGCAGGGGCCGTTGTGGTTTATGGGATTGGGATCTGGCGCGCGGAAGGATCTACTGGTCGGCCTCCATGTATGAATTGCTGGGCATGGAGACGGGCCAGGAATATCTGTCCTGCGGCGATGTGAACCGCCTCATCCATCCCCAGGATGACGACCTGACCGCAATCGCGGAGTCTCTGGCGGCCTCGGACACAGTCAATATCGACCACACATTCCGCATTCGTAATCGAAAAGGAGAGTGGGTCTGGATGCGCGCCCGTGGGGAAATTGTGCGCGATGGGTGGAACCAGCCGGCGCATCTCGTTGGCATCGCCGTTGACATCACAGACCAGAAAACGCTGGCCGAACGCTCAGCGACGGCCGACATGCGCCTGCGGGACGCCATTGAAACAGTGTCCGAGGCCTTTGTGCTCTGGGATGCCGACAATCAGCTTGTGATGTGCAATTCGAAATTCCAGCGCCTGCACAATCTTCCTGCCGAGGCCGTGTCGCCGGGCCTGCCATATCACGAAGTCATGTCGCTGGGCACGCCGCTGCTGGTGCGCGCGCAAGTTCCACTGGGCGAACGCCCTCAAGCGGGAGCCCGCACCTATGAAGCGCGGCTTGCGGACGGGCGCTGGCTGCAAATCAATGAACGCCGCACCAAGGATGGCGGCTATGTTTCCGTAGGCACGGACATCACCACGTTAAAACGTCATGAGGAACAGTTGCTCGATTCCGAGCGGCGCTTGATGGCCACTGTCGCTGACCTGCGACGTTCGCGCCAGACTCTGGAAGTGCAGGCGGGACAACTCTCGGACCTGGCGGAACGTTATCTCGAGCAAAAGGCCGAGGCTGAAAGCGCCAACCGCGCCAAGTCGGAATTCCTCGCAAATATGAGCCATGAGCTGCGCACGCCGCTCAACGCCATCATCGGCTTTTCCGAAATGATGGAACATGAAACGTTCGGCGCGCTCGGCAATGAGCGTTATGTCGATTACTGCGGCCATATCCGCAGAAGCGGCGAGGGGCTGCTGTCGGTCATCTCCGATGTGCTGGACATGTCGCGCATCGAGGCCGGCCGACTGCGGCTGGAGCGGGAGACGATCGAAGTCGAGGAAATCATCACGACCTGCATCGACGATCTGCGCACAGCGGCCAAGGCCAAAGGCGTCATCCTCACCACCAGCGGCACTCACAATCAGGCGATCAGCGGCGATCGGGAGCAGCTCCAAAAAGTGCTCGCCAGCCTGCTGCGCAACGCCGTGAAATTCACCCCGGAAGGCGGCGCCGTGAATGTGCGCACGCGCATCATGAACGATGCTGTTAAAATTTATGTTGAAGACACTGGGGCGGGCATTTCGCCAGAGGCCCTTGCGCGCGTCGGCAAGCCCTTCGAGCAGATCGACACGCCGCTCGAAGACGGCATGCGCGGATCGGGGCTTGGCCTCGCCATCGCGCGGTCCCTTGTCGAGCTGCATGGCGGCACGTTGCGCATCCGCAGCGTAGTGGGCGCGGGAACCAGCGTGCGCGTGCTGCTGCCCATCGCGGCGCCTGCGGCGGCGCTCTCGTTTCAAGCCGCGACGCAACCCGGAATGGACGAACGCGCAGCCTGACGTCGCTCAATCGAGCAGTCGTCGAAAAATGGCGCGCACCGAACGGCGCGTCTCCACGAGTTGCCGCTCTAGACGCGAAAAATCGGGACAATCGGCGGCGGCGGCGATGCGGCGCAGAACGCCCTTTGCGGTCCTGTCGGGATCGAATGGACCTTCGGTCGTGAGACGCATCATTTGCGTCACTGTGGAATAAAGGCGATGCGCCGCCACCAACCGATCCGAATCCCCTGCCGGGATCAGGCCAAGCTGGCCAGCGTTTGCGATGACTTGCGCCGGCTCGACGGCCAGAACGCCAGCATGAGCGGCGCCATGACGTAGCGCCAGAAATTGCGCGATGAATTCGACGTCGATGACCCCGCCTGCGGCCAGCTTCAAATCCCAGGGATCTGTCTCGCCCTTTTCCCTAGCGATGAGCGCGCGCATCTCGCGCACGGACCTTCGGAGCAGATCCGGATCGCACGGCTGGCGCAACGCGACCTTGATGGCGGCCTCAACCTCGCCGCCCAGCGCGGCGTCTCCCGCGACGACACGGGCGCGCGTAAGCGTCATGTGCTCCCACGTTTCCGCCTCCTCAAGTTGGTAGGCGAGAAACCCCTTCATCTGCGTCGCCAAAGGCCCTTGCCCACCGGAAGGACGCAGGCGCATGTCAACTTCATAAAGGCGCCCCCGACGTGTGGCCACCGTCAGAGACGAGACGAGGCGCTGGGTAAGGCGCGTGTAATACTGAATCGCATGAAGACGCCGCGCGCCATCGGACTCCGGCGCCGCCTCATCAAAATCATAGAGCAGAACCAGGTCGAGATCAGACGCAACGGTCATTTCGCGCGAACCGAATTTGCCCATGGCGAGCACAGCGCAGCGCCCGCCAGCCACGCGCCCATATTCCGTTGCGAAATGAGTCTCCACATGAGCGAGACAAGTACGCAAGATTGAGCCCGCCATGGCGGCATATGCGCGCCCCGCATTCAAAGGGTCGAGCAGGCCGGACAAGGTGCGCACGCCAATGAGGAACATCTCCTCTTGCGCCAGATCACGCATGCCGTCGAGGAAATCCTCCGTACTGCGCGCGTTGTTCAACAACGCCGCTGCGCGACCATCATAGGCGGACTCGTCCGCAGGAGCCTGCAACAAAGCAGGATCAATCGCGGCGTCAAGCAAATGAGGACGCATGACGACCACGCGCGCCAGTCGGGGCGCGCCTCCGAGAATGTCGCCAAAAAGGTCGCGCACGCTGGCGTTGGCGCGCAGGATGGAAAACAACTCCACGGCGGCCGGCATGCGCATCAATGCAGCGTCGAAGGCGTCAAGCGCGGCGTCTGCGTCGCCGCTACCGGAGAAACTTTGGAGCAAGGCGGGAACAAGCTCGGTCAAAACCTCGCGCGCGCGCGGGCTTTGCACCGCAGGCCTGCGGCCGAAATGCCAACCACGGATCGTCTCCGCCGCCCGCGCAGGATCATGAAAGCCAAGTCCGGCGAGCGTCTTCAAAGTCTCCGGATCATCCGTGACCCCGGTAAAGACAAGGCTGCCCCCACTCGCACCAAGCCCCGGCGCATGTTCAAACAGGCGCGCATAATGGCGCTCGACATTTTTGAGGTGAAGCGTCAGCTCCTTTTCGAAGGACGCAAGGCGCGCATAACCACAAAATTTCGCAAAACGACGAAGGGATTGCGGATCAGAGGGCAGTCGCTGGGTCTGCTCGTCGGCGAGCATTTGCAGGCGGTGCTCGATGGCGCGCAGAAATTTGTAAGATGCGCCCAGATCATCCACCGCTTCTTGGGTCACCCAGCCGTCGCTTTGCAAGGCGGCCAGCATGTCGAGCGTGCGCGCGCCGCGCAGCTGCATGCGTCTGCCGCCAAAGATCAGCTGCTGTGTCTGGACGAAGAATTCCACCTCGCGAATGCCGCCACGCCCCAGCTTCACATCGTGGCCTGCGACCGCAACTTCGGCATGGCCGCGCACGGCATGGATCTGCCGCTTCATGGCGTGGATGTCGGCGATGGCCGCATAGTCAAAATATTTGCGCCAGATGAACGGCGCCAGATCCGCCAGAAAGCTGAAGCCCAATGGTTTGTCGCCAGCGACAGGACGCGCCTTGATGAGCGCCGCGCGCTCCCAATTCTGGCCAAGCATTTCGTAATAGGAAAAGGCGGCGGGCAGAGAAATCGCCACCGCAGTCGAGCCCGGATCAGGGCGCAGGCGCAGATCGACCCGCAAGACATAGCCGTCGCCCGTGCGTTCCTGCAAGAGCTTCGCAAGCGCGCGCGTCATGCGCACGAAGACGCTGGACGGCGCCTGATCTTCGCAAACGGCGGAGGTCGCGGGATCAAAAAAAACGATCAGGTCGATATCGCTGGAATAGTTGAGTTCGCATGCCCCATGCTTGCCCATGGCGAGCACGACGAGGCCGCAACCATTTTCAGGGTCCGCTGCGTCGGGCAACACGAGCTTGCCGTCATGGGCAGCCGCACGCAGCAAATAACGCAAGGCTCGCGAGACGGCGCCATCAGCGAAGCGCGACAGGGCCTGCGTCACCTGCGTCACTTCCCACACGCCGCCAAGGTCCGCGAGCGCGATCAACAAAGCCGCAGCCTGCTTGGCCAGACGCAGCGCCCGCATCACGTCCGCGTCATCGGCCGCTGCATCGCACCCGTCACCCATATCGGCGAGGAGCCGGTCCAGACCAACCTCCGGCGACACACTCAACAAAGCCCCAAGCCGCGTGGGATTTCGCCGCATGAGCCCCCATAAAAAAGGAGAATGATCGGCGATCCCCAGCAGCAAGTCGCGCACGGCCGACAGCTGCAGCAGCTCGGCAGGACACTCCCCGCATTCAAGCAGCTCGGCGAGCCGCGCGCGGGCGGCGCGCGCATCTGCAAGCTTGGGCGCCTTGCAAAGGCGAGAGGCGAGTGACAGCGACGGATCAAGCAGCGTCATGACGGCCCGCCAGTTGGCAGATCAAGCGTAACACGCAAACCCGGCTCATTGTCGTCAAGACGCAGCACGCCATGATGCAGACGCGCCACCGCCGTCGCCAGCGACAGTCCAAGCCCCGAACCCGGGCGTGAGCGCGAGCCTTCCAGCCGCACGAAGCGCTCAACCACGCGCGCGCGGTCCTGCGCAAGAATGCCCGGCCCACGGTCGGAGACGACGATTTCGATACGATCGCCCATGCGATGGGCGCTGATCTTCACGATCTTTTCTAGCGTGGAGCCGTCAATCGGCGCGCCATATTTGATTGCGTTATCGACCAGATTGGCCAAAGCCTGTCCGATCAATTCGCGCCCTCCGCGCATCGCCAATCGCGCGTCCGCGTCCAGAATCAGCGCAATCCCCTGCTCCTCGGCCACCGCATCATAAAGCTCCGCCACATCACGCGCGACCTCGGCCACGTCGAAGTCCTGCGTCGCTTCCTGCGCAGCGCCCGATTCAAGCCGCGCGATCATCAGCAGCGCATTGAAGACGCGGATCAGCCCCTCGGATTCCTCGACCACCTTTTCAAGGCACGCGCGATAGTCCCCGGGGGTTTGCGCCGTTCGCAAAGCTTCATCGACGCCGTTGCGCAGGCGCGTCAACGGGGTCTTCAGATCATGGGCGATATTGTCGGAGACTTCCTGCAAACCCTTCATCAATTCGCCGATGCGCTCCAGCATGGCGTTGAGGCTGCTGGCGAGGCGGTCGAGTTCATCCCCGCTGCCGGTGTGCGGCAGACGCTGCGAAAGGTCGCCGCTCATGATGGTCTGCGCCGAAGCGCTCATGGCGTCCACGCGCCGCAACACGCGCATGGCGACAAAGATGCCGCCTGCCGTGCCGATCAGCACGAGCCAGCCCAGAGAGGTGAGAAGCGCGCGCAGCATGACGCCCCGCAGGGTCTCCCGATCTTCCAGATCGCGCCCGACCAGCAATCGAAACCCGCCCTGCAAAAGAAAGATGCGCGCCAACGCGCGGTGTTGCGCCGAAATTTCACCCGTTCGCGCATATCGCGTCTCAGCCAGCCCGGGACGCTCCAGAACGCCGGCCGGCAACTGCGCCACATTGCCGGTGATCGGCTCGCCGGCGAATGTGGTTACAAGGTACAGCGAGGATCCAGGCTGGTTGGCGCGCCGGTCAACCGTCTCCACAAGGCGCCTCATGCCGCCCTGCCGATATTGCTCGGCGAGGCCTGTAATCTCGGCTTCCACCGTCTGGTCGACCTGGTCGTCGAACAGATCTTTCACATTCATGCCAACGCGCATCAAAACGAGACCCGCGCCGATGGCGAAGACCACGAGATACACAAGCGAGAGCTTGAAGACGGTCGTGCGGAGGAGCTTACCGAGCGCCGTCACGGATCATATATCCAGCGCCACGGATGGTCTGCAACAAGGGCGCATCGTGCCCCTTGTCGATCTTGGCGCGCAGGCGCGACACATGCACGTCGATCACATTGGTCTGTGGGTCGAAGTGATAGTCCCAGACATTTTCCAACAGCATGGTGCGCGTCACCACTTGCCCCGCATGTTTCATCAGATATTCAAGCAAGCGAAATTCGCGCGGTTGCAGCACGATCTCCTTGCCCGCGCGTGTCAGCTTGTGTCCGAGCCGGTCCAACTCCAGATCGCCCACGCGGTAAAGCGTCGGCTCGCCGCTCGCCTGTCCCCGGCGGCGCGCCAGCACCTCGACGCGCGCCAGCAACTCGGAAAATGCATAGGGCTTGGCGAGATAATCATCGCCGCCCGCCCGCAGACCCTTCACGCGGTCGTCCACCTGACCGAGCGCGGAAAGGATCAGAACTGGCGTATCAATCTTTTGTTCGCGCAAGCCGCCGATCAGCGAGAGCCCATCAAGTTTGGGCAGCATGCGGTCGACGATCAGCACGTCATAGGCTCCGTCGCTGGCGAGCCCATAGCCCTCCAGCCCATCGCCCGCATGGTCAGCGAGATGGCCCGCCTCGCGGAAGGCCTTCACCAGATAGGCGGCGGCCTCGCGATCATCCTCGATGATCAAAATCTTCATGGCTGGCATGATAACCCGTCCTTGCGAAAAACGGCAGGCCAAAGCTGGCCTGCCGTCCGCATTGTTCGAGACGCGTCGCCGATCAGGTGGCGGGGGTGGCGGCCAGCGCCACGAAACGCGTGCCTTCGCCCGATTTCACCCGCAGCAGAACCGCCTTGCGGCCCTCCTTGCGCGCAGCGGCCAGCGCCTTTTGCAGATCCGCAGGGCGCGTCACCGGCTGACCGGCGGCCTCGAGGATCACATCCCCAGGCCGCAGACCCTTCTGGGCCGCGGCGCCATCAGGGTCGATTTGCGCTACGACCACGCCCGCCTCCCCATTGCGGGCGGGAGCCAGCATGAGACCAAACTTCTCCAACGGGGCCTCGCGTTCAGCGGGCGCCGCGGTTTCGGCCTTGGCCTGCTTGTCATTGGGCAAGACGCCAAGCTTCAGGTTGGTCTTCTTCTCCGCGCCATCATGAAGATAGGTCAGCTCCACCTTGGCCTCCGGCCCCATGGCGGCGATGCGGCGGGAGAGTTCGCGGGGACTGTCGATCTTGTCGCCATTCACACCGGTGATCACATCGCCGGAGCGGAGCCCCGCCGACTGCGCGGGCGAATTGGGCTGCGTCTCCGCGACAAGGGCGCCCTTGGTGGAGCGCAGGCCCATGGAGTCTGCAATCTCGTCGGTCACCGGCTGGATCTGCACGCCAATCCAGCCGCGCGCCACAGACCCCTTGTCCTTCAGGGAGGCGACGACGTCGCGCGCCACTTCGGCCGGAATGGCGAAACCAATGCCCACGCTGCCGCCAGACGGCGAATAGATGGCCGTGTTCACGCCCACCACTTCGCCATTGACGTTGAAAGTCGGCCCGCCCGAATTACCCCGGTTCACTGGCGCGTCGATCTGGAGGAAGTCGTCGTATGGCCCCGAGCCGATGTCACGCCCCCGCGCGGAAACGATGCCCGCCGTCACTGTGCCGCCAAGGCCAAAGGGATTGCCGACCGCGATCACCCAATCTCCGACGCGCGGGGCCGCGCCGCTGAACGCGACGGATTTATAAGTTCCCGCTTCCTTGATCTTGAGCAATGCGAGATCGGTCTTGGGATCGGTCCCCACCACGCTCGCCGTCACCGTGCGCCCGTCGTCGAGCGTGAGGCTCAAGTCTCCGCTGGCGTTCTCGACCACATGATTGTTGGTCACCACATAGCCATCGGAGGAAATGACGAAGCCCGAGCCCTGCGACTGTGCGGAGTGGCGACGCTGATGCTGACGCGGGCCACCGTTCATGCCAGGCATGCCGTTCTCGCCAAAGCGGCGGAAGAAGCGTTCCAGCGGGTCGCCGGGCTGCATATGCGGCATGCCGGGCTCCTGATCGGCGTCAGCGTCGGCGTCGGCGGCCTCAACCACATTCACCTTCACCGAAACGACGGCGCCGCGAACGCGGTCCACCACATCCGCGAAAGAGGGAACGCCGACTTGCGCGGCGTTTTGCGTCATCGTCTCTGCATGAGCGGGGGCCACGCTGAGGCTCTGATGGCTGACCGCGCCGCCGATGACGAACGCCGCGCTGGCGCCGAGCAGGACAGTGCGGAGCGCGGGACGCTTGATCCAGGACTTGAAACGATACGGCATCTGAAGTTCTCCTCGACAGAAGTTTGGCGCAAGGCGCCGCTGCCGAGAATGAATATGCCGGGAAGCGGCTTACGCGACGCTTGCCAGAGGATGAATGTTTGGTAATGCGGCGATAACGTCTAACCGCCCAGCAGCTTGTCCAGCCGCGCTTGCTCGTCGTCGTCCAGCCCCGTGGCGACAGCGACGCTCACCCGTCGACGCGCGGCGATGATCAGGCCAAACCCGCCCGCCAGCAGCACCAGAAAAGGCGCGCCCCAGAGCAGCAGCGTGCCGATCCGCAGCGGTGGCTTGAGCAAGATGAAATCGCCATAGCGTTGCACCAGATAGTCGCGCACCTGCTCGTCCGTATCGCCCGCCGTCAGCCGTTCGCGCACCAGCACACGCAAATCCTTGGCCAGCGGCGCATGGGAATCGTCGATGGACTGGTTCTGACAAACAAGGCAACGCAGGTCAGACGACAGGTCGCGCGCCCGCGCCTCAAGCGCCGGATCAGCCAAAGCCTCGCCGGGCTCGACTGCATAGGCGGGGCTCATCGCCATGAGACAAGCGAACAAGGCTGCGAGGCGAAGCTTCATGTCCTACTCCGCCGGCTGCGCGGCCGAAGCGCGCGCGCGGCGGGCGACGCCGATGCGCAGGCGTCGATCCGACAGGGACAGGCCTCCGCCAAACGCCATGAGCAGCGCGCCGATCCAGATCAGCGCCACCCAGGGCTTCCAGTAGAGCCGGGCGTCCAGCGATCCATCGGGATTTTGCTCGGACAGGCTGACATAGACCTGGCCAAAGCCCAAAGTGGAAATCCCCGCCTCGGTCGTGGGCATCTGCCGCGACGGATAGAAGCGGCGCGCTGGTTCAATGGTCGCCACCACCATGCCGCCGGAGCGAATCTCCATGGGCGCGATGGTCGCCTCGAAATTCGGGCCGGGCCGCTTGACGATTTCGCCGACCACCAGTTGATACGGCCCAAGCGCGATCCGGTCGCCCGGCTTCACCGCCTGCACCCGCTCCACGCCCCACCCCGTCGCGGCGAGGCCGAAGAGGGTGACGCCAACGCCCGCATGGGCGAAGGCCGTGCCCCAGGCCGAGCGCGGCAGGCCCAGCGCGCGGGCAAGCGCGACGCCCGCAGTCGCGCCATGACCGATGATGCGGCCATAGACCTCCGCAAAAGAACCGATCACCAGATAGGCGGCGATGGCGACGCCTACAATCGAAAGCACCGGCCCGCCTCGCATGGCGCCGAACAGCAGCGCCACTGCAAAGCCCGCAGCGACCGCAACCATCAACCGCTGCGCCGCGCCCAGCAGATCGCCGCGTTTCCAGGCCAACATCTGTCCAAGCGGCATCACGAGCATGATGGGCGCGAAGATCGGTCCGAAGGTCAGGTTGAAGAAGGGGGCGCCCACGGAAATTTTCTCGCCCGCGATCGACTCAAGCGCGAGCGGGTAGAGCGTGCCGACGAAAACCGTGGCGCAGCAGGTGGTCAGCAGCAGATTGTTCAGCACCAGTGCGCCCTCGCGCGACACCGGCGCGAAAATGCCCCCCGGCCGCAAGCGCGACGCCCGCCAGGCGAAGAGCGCCAACGAACCGCCGATGAAAAACACGAGGATCGCCAGAATGAACACGCCGCGCGCCGGATCATTGGCGAAGGCGTGCACCGACGTCAGCACGCCCGAGCGCACCAGAAAAGTGCCGAGCAAGGAGAGCGAGAAGGCGAGGATGGCGAGAAAGATCGTCCAGATCTTCAACGCGTCGCGCTTCTCCATCACCGCCGCCGTATGAAGCAGCGCGGTTCCCGCCAGCCATGGCATGAGCGAGGCGTTCTCGACCGGATCCCAGAACCAGAAGCCGCCCCAGCCAAGCGTGTAATAGGCCCAGTAGGAGCCCATCGCGATGCCGAGCGTCAGGAAGATCCAGGCGAGCAGCGTCCATGGCCGCACGAATCGCGCCCAGGAGGCGTCGATGCGTCCGCAGATCAGCGCGGCGGCGGCGAAGGAGAAGGTGATCGAGAAGCCGACATAGCCCAGATAGAGCAGCGGCGGATGGATCGCGAGGCCGAGGTCTTGCAGAATCGGGTTGAGGTCGTTCCCCTCGATGGGCGGCTGCGCGAGGCGCAGAAAAGGGTTCGACGTCAGCAGGATGAAGAACAGAAAGGCGGCGCCGATCCATGCCTGCACCGCAAGCGTCGCGGCGGCCAGATCTTCCGGCATGGCCCGCGAGCCCAGCGCCACAAGGGCGCCGAACAAAGCAAGGATCAGCACCCACAGGAGCATAGAGCCCTCATGGTTGCCCCAGACGCCGGAGATTTTGTAGATCAGCGGTTTGGCGGAATGAGAATTCTCGACCACGTTGAGCAGCGAGAAATCCGACGTCAGATAGGCATGGGTCAGCGCCGCGAAAGCGAGCGCGATCAGCAGGAATTGCATCACGGCGACCGGCCGCGCGGTGGCCATCAAGGCCGCATCGCCCCGCCACACGCCCCATAGCGGCGCAGTTGACTGCACGAGGGCGAGCGCGAGCGCCAGAACCAGAGCGTAGTGGCCGATCTCCGTGATCATGCGCGCCTCAATTGTTCGATGCGGGCGCGGGCGCGCCGCCATTCCACACGCCCTGTTTCTTGAGCGCGTCGGCCACCTCGCGGGGCATGTATTTTTCGTCGTGTTTGGCGAGAACGCTGTCGGCAAGGAATTGGCCCCGCCCGAGCAGAACGCCCTCGGCCACCACCCCCTGCCCTTCGCGGAACAGATCCGGCACCTGCCCCGTATAGGCGACACGCACCTCCTTATGGGAATCGGTGATGACGAAGGTCATGGATTTGTTCTGGCCATGCTGCAACGAGCCCTCTTTCACAAGGCCGCCAATACGCAGCCGCGTGCCGGGGCTCGGCGCCTTTTCGGCAAGTTCGCTGGGGCCGTAGAAGAACACGATGGAATCGCGCATGGCGAAGAGCACAAGCCCCGCCGCCACGCCCAGAACGACAAGCATGGATGCGATGAGCGTCAGTCTGCGGCCCTTGCGGGTCATTGGCTCAACCTCCCAGCCCGAGTTCACGGGCCAAAGCGTCCAGCGCGGCGTCAGCGCCCAGCGCCTTGCGCGCTTCGGCCAAAGCCGCGCGCGCCTTCTCTGGCTCGCGCAGCACCGTATAGGCCCGCACCAGCCGCGACCATTCCTCAAGATTGCCGCCACTCGCGAGGCGGGCGGCCAGGCCCTCGACCATGCTCCGGATCGCCGCCTCACGCTCGGCGGGCGCCAGGGCGGCGATGGCGGTGCCCTGCGACGGGGCCGCCGCTTCGCCGCCAAGCTTGGCGATACGCTCCCGCACCATGGGCGCGAACGCCGCATCAGGGGGAGCGTCGGCCAGAAGCCTTGTGAAGCCATCCAACGCCCGCGCCTTGTCGCCCTGCTGCTCAGCCGCCAGCGCAAGATAGAAGCGCGGCTCCAGACGGCCGGGCTCTGCGGCCAGCGCTTTCTCGAAGGCGGCCTGCGCCTCAGCGCTCACCCTCCCCTCATTGGCGAAGATGAGCGATTGGCCCAAAGTGATGAGCAAATCAGGCGACGCGCCCTGAAGGCGGATCAGGTTGCGATAGGCACGAGCCGCGTCCCCGGCGCGGCCGAGCCCCACATAGACCTGCGCCACGATCTCCCAGCCGCGCGCATCGTCCGGCTCCTGCGCCAGATGCGCCTCGATGCGGGCGAGCGCCGCGGCCATATCCATATTCGCGGGCGCGGCCTGAAGCCGGGCTTGCAGGGGCATATCCACATAGTCGGGGGCGCCAAGGCGCAAATAAAGTCCCACGGTCAGAAGAGGAACGGCGAGAATGACCAAAAGCGAGGCGATTTTCGCGCCCTGTCGGCCAACCGGCGCAGGCTCTTCAGTCGTCGCCCCAAGCAAGCGCCGCGCCGCCTCGGTCCTGGCCGCCTCGCCATCATCGACGGTCATCAGGCCGCGCGTCACATCGCGTTCGATGTCCGCCAATTCCGCGTGGTAAAGGTTGACCTCAACGCGCCGACCCGGCGCAACACGCGGCTTCCCGGCCAGCGGCCAAAGGAAGGCCAACACCGCCGCGCCTGTCATGGTGGCGAAAACAACCCAGATCATGGAGCGTTGTTTAGCCTGTAATGGAGGCGAAGGGAAAGGCGAATTCGTCGCAGCCGCCCCCTGCCCTCACACCACCGGCAAGAGCGCCCGCACCCGCAGCCCGCCCAGCGAACTATCTTCCAGCTTCACTTCGCCCCCGTGCACGGCGACCAGATCGCTCACAATGGACAGGCCAAGACCTGAGCCGGGCTTCGTTTCATCCAGTCGGCGCCCACGCGCCAGCGCCGAAGCTCGCGTTTCCTGCGGCAAGCCAGGCCCATCGTCGTCGATGACGATCTCTAGCCAGGGGCGCCCCGCCTCTGCGTCGATCTGTCGGGAAGCGCGGATCGCCACCTGACGGTCCGCCCATTTGCCGGCGTTATCGAGGAGATTGCCGATCATCTCCTCAAAATCCTGCCGTTCGCCGCGAAACCTCAAGCCAGGCTCGACCTCGACCGAAAATGCGAGCCCACGCCCGGCATAAATCTTTTCAAAGGTCCGCACGAGGGCCGCCGCCACCGGCTCCACCTCCGTCACCGCTCCAATCACATGGGTGCGGGCGGCGGCGCGGGCGCGGTCAAGGTACCAGGTCACCTGATCGCTCATGATCCGGGCCTGCTCTTCGACCTTCTCGGCCAGCGGCGTGCTTTCCGAACGCGCGTCGTTGATCAGCACGCTGAGCGGCGTTTTGAGCGCATGTGCGAGATTGCCCACCTGCGTGCGGGCGCGTTCCAGAATTTGCCGATTTGACGCGATCAACAGGTTCAGCTCCCCCGCCAAGGGCGCGAGATCCTCCGGAAACACGCCATCGATCCGGTCGCGCGCGCCCTGGCGGATCGCGGAGACCTCCTCCTGCAAGGCGCGCAACGGACGCAGGCCGAACCGCACCTGCATGGCGGCGGCGCCCGCCAGGGCGATGGCGAGCACCCCGAAAGTGACCGCCAGAGCGACATCGAACCACCAGATCTGCGCCTCGACCTCTCCGGTCGTCGCCGCCACCTGAACGAGGTAGACGCCAGAATCCCCGACGTCGATCTCCCGTTCCACGATGCGGATCCGTCGCCCTTCCGGCCCTGTGGCGTAGCCACTGCGCGAGCCGCCAAGCCCCGCCTGCACCCCGAGTGTCGAAAGGCGGGGCAAATGCGCGGCGAACAGCGAGCGAGAGGCGCGGAACTCGGGTTTTTCAACATCGAGCCGCGTCACCTCCCAATACCACCCCGACAGGGTCAATTCGAACTGCGGTTCGCCAAGCTGTCCAGGCTCAAGCCGAGGATCGTCGCCCGGCGCCGCCACGTCAGCGACGATGGCGCGAAGATAGACGTCCAGGCGCTGGTCGAACGCCTGTTCCGTCGTGCGGCGATAAATGCCGGAAATGATGACGCCCGCCACCAGCAGCAGCGCCACGCTCCACATGATGGCGGACAGAAAGAGCCGCTGGGCGATCGACCGCGCCTTTGCGCCCCGCAGCCCCCAAACCATCAGCGCGGCGCGCCGGAGACAGGCGGCTCAAGCAAATAGCCGAGGCCCCGCACCGTCTGGATCAAATCGACGCCGAGCTTCTTGCGCAAGCGGCCCATGAAGACCTCGATGGTGTTGGAATCGCGATCGAAGTCCTGATCGTAGAGATGTTCGACAAGCTCCGTGCGCGAGATCACGCGGCCGGTGTGATGCATCAGATAGGCGAGCAGGCGATATTCATGGGAGGTGAGCTTGACCGGCGCGCCATCCACCACGACCCGCCCGGCCTTGGTATCGAGCCGCACGGAACCACAGACCAGATCGCTGGTGGCGTGCCCCGCCGCACGGCGCAGAAGGGCCCGCACCCGCGCCAGAACCTCCTCCATATGGAAAGGCTTGGCGACGTAATCGTCGGCGCCGGCGTCAAACCCCTGCACCTTGTCGCTCCAGCGATCCCGAGCCGTCAGGATCAGGACCGGCATCTTGCGGCCAGCGGCGCGCCACTGCTCAAGTATGGTGACGCCGTCCTTGCGCGGCAAACCAATGTCGAGCACCACAGCGTCATAGGGCTCCGTATCACCGAGAAAATGGCCTTCATCGCCGTCATAGGCCCTGTCAACGGCATAGCCCGCCTGTTCCAGCGCGGTCACGAGTTGCCGGTTGAGATCCTTGTCGTCCTCCACCACAAGCAGGCGCAATCAAATCTCCTGTCGTCGGCCATTTCAAAGATTCGAGCGCCCGTTCACGAGGGAGCCATCCTCAGCCTTGATGAAGACCCGCAGCACTTTCCCGTCCCGGCGCAACAGCGTTATCTCATAAACATAGTCTTCATTCCAGCGGCAGAGTCGGCTGCGCAGCGGCTCGGCATGAGCGATAGCCGCCGCAGACCGAAGCGCGCTCGCGGGATCCGTGAACCTGTTATTCGTGACCGCCTCGCGCGCATCGCCGGGATTGAGGCAAGCGCGGTCCAGATGCGGAGCCTCGGCGCCAAGCGCCGGGCCAACAACAAGCAGGGCGACAAACGCCGGAACAAAAAGTTGAAAGGTCATGGGGAAGACTGTCGCTCCCCGAAAATGAATGGCGCATGAACGCCAGGACCAAAGGCGGCCTCCTGCGCCCGCACATGAGCGGCGAGCGCCCCGTGCCGCCCCTTGCATTGCGCCAGAGCCATCCGGTCCAGCCCCCACAAACGTGCGACATCCCGGGCGGAAAGACCCGCCTGCGGAAGCTGGCGGACCGAATCACACGGCCGTGTCAGGCTGTCAGGGGCGCGCGCCGGCGGAGCCGACGTCACGACCAATGGCGTCGAGGGCGCGCACGACGCCAACGCCAAGGCAAAGCCCGCCACTGGCGGAATCGCCAGCCGACTGCGCCAACAATGCATCATAGCTCTCCTGAAGCTGATCACGCGCGCGCTCCAGATCGGCGACCTGCGCGTTGGTGACGGCGAGCGCGGCTTCCGCAGCCGCACGCTGACGGGCGGATTCAGCATCCACCGCGCGAAGAACATCCGCCCGCCCGGCGGCGGACCCTTGCGCATAGGCGCGGCTGACCGCGTGGGACAACCACGCAGCGCCGCCCATGAAGCTGAGGAGGAGGACGGCCAAAGCCGCCCCCCAGATTTGCAGCCGCCCCATCTCAGGCGATCGGCTGGGTGGCGCGCAGCCGCCCAACGATGGCGTTCAAACCACCCACAAGAGCGGTCAGCGCGGCTCCAAAGCCAGCCATGTCGGACGCCTTCCACGCCAGCCAGGCGCCGGTGGCGGAAGACCCCACCACTGCGATTGCGGACCAGATGGTCTGGGAGGCCCAGAAAGGCTTCGTATCGGAAACAGTCGTCGCATCAGTCATATCAACACTCCTTGGTTTGCGCCGCAGCGCGGGAAAGCTCTTGCAAGGATGCGGGCTCCGGCTTGGGAGCGCTGACGCACATGGCCAGCGCAGCGCGCTCCAGCGTCTCCATCCGCGCAGTCCAGCCGCGACGGAACACCAGCCAGGTGCTCAACCGCTTGAGAAAATTCATGCGCAATGTGCAAAGATCGCGCACGAGGGTCGCCGGATCGGTCGCTTGCGCAGCCCGCAGGCAGCGACGGGACATAAGGCCGTCCTGCTGGAAACCCAGCGCGTTCTGCAATGTGCGCACCGCCGCCTTTGGACCCGAATTCACGGCATGGTCGAACACCACCGCATCCACGCCAGCGGGCAA
Organism: uncultured Hyphomicrobiales bacterium; assembly: GCA_903902915.1. GTDB lineage: Bacteria > Pseudomonadota > Alphaproteobacteria > Rhizobiales > Beijerinckiaceae > Terripilifer. Next base: position 61,725 of record CAIUWR010000065.1, read on the forward strand.
ATCATCCGCCCGCACGGCGGACCAATAAATGGTGCGGTAAATCTCGGACGCCTCAGCCCGCGTCAACGCGCGCACGTCGGCCTTTGACACGGCATGTCCGCGCACGCCAGCGAGCGTCGCGCGCGTGATGCCCATATTGGTCGCCCCTCCAGGATCGGCCGCTTCATCAACGAACCCGCCCTCGGCGCGCAAAGTCAGCGTAAGGCAATCGTCGAAATTCGAACGCATGACAACACCCCTTATGATTGGAAAAACCGTAAAACCCAACGCGCTCTTCGCGCTCAAAAGATCAGGCGCCTCGCACCATGACGCCCTGAAAGTAAGAACCGCTCTGGCTAGCGTTGAGCGTGCTGACGACGTCGCTGTAAATGTAGACCTCCAGATAGTCCGTCGAGCCATTCAAATAAACGAGAGCGGACACATGCGATTGCAGATTGGAGCCGCCCGACAGCACAGCGTCATTCCCGGACTTATAAGTTACGCCATTCTTGTAGAGCACGACGAACCATTCTCCAGACCCTGTTCCGGTCCGCCTCAAACTGGAACTCACCTGGTAATAACCAGCAACCGTGGGCTTGAAGCGATAGTTGGTCGTTGCATCAAAGCAATTCGCGGTGTCGAACTCCTTCGATTTGAACTGCGCCTTTACAAAAATGCCCGCGGAAAGCGTCTGCTGGGCTGACACCCAGACTGAAAAAGCAGGCCCATTGACCGCCTGCTTTCCATTCACCGAAATGTCTCCGGCCACATCAAGCTTCGTTGCAGGCGCTGCGGCTCCAACGCCAACATTCCCGGTGGCGGGATCGACATTCAACGCGACTGACCACGACGCGCCATCCGCCGATACTTTCACCCTGTAAACATCATCGCCCATGAGGCCCGTTTCCGCACGCCCCGACCAATTCGACTGGTAGAGCTGCGAAACGGTCATGCCGCTTCCTTGTTTGTTGAGCTTGAAGCGCAGATCGCCGGTGCCTCCCTCAGACACATTTTGCGAAGCAAAAAGCACATTGTTGAGCTTGGCGGACAGTGGATTTCCGGAATCGGAAGCAGTGCCGATACCCAACTTCGCAAACTGATCGAGAGGCGACCTGCCAGACGCAATTTCTCGCCACGCGGAACCATCATAAACCTGCAAGGACAGGGTTGCGGCTATGAAAGTCCGCCAACCTGCAACCGGCGCAAGAAATAGCCAGGCGCCATCCTGCAGACAGGCGATCTGATCAGCCTGACCCAGAAAAACACCTGTGGGGGTGCGCGACACAAGATAGCGCGTACCCTCGACGCAGGAAGCGGCAGGCGCGTCGGCGAGGGAGGCGACGCTGAGATGCGTCAAGGCGTCGAGCCGCACAAGAGCATCATTATGCGTCACATGCTTTTGCGCTTGCGCCGCATCCATCAATGGCAAGGAAAGTCTGAGCGTATCTGTCATGTTTCAAGACCTCTGTGAAAATTCAGACCAGCACGCGCGTCGTGAAGGGAAAGCCTCGCCCCACCGCCGCGCTCAATTGATACGCCTGAAGATCAAAGGCGCTTTGCGCCGCTCCAAAATCGGCGATTTCCTGATCGCTCGAATATGAAATGCTTGCGTTGGTCGAAGACAAGGTTCGCACCACGGCGCCATTGCGCAAGATATCGAGATCATAGGCCTCAATATCCTCGCCTAGCGGTATTTCGACCAACTGCCAACCATCTGCGTCGCGCCGCCCGCGCCGCAGCAGCGAGAAGGTCACGCCGCCTGCTGTGCGCGCCGCAACCACCTGCGCCGGAGCGTAGGGCATCAAGGCCTTCGAACCAGCGACCGAGTCGAACGCCACGCAGGCTGCGTCCGCATAGTCGCGATTCGCAGGGCCCGCGCGCCAGGATATTTCTACCCCCAATTGCGCGAGCCCCGAGACCAGCGGCGTCACGGCGTCATCCAGAAGAACAAATGCCGCGCCAGCAGCAAGCGCCCGCTTCGCCAATTGCTCCTCCCCACCAAGGCCACGCAACAGCGATGAAAGCCTATAGACTCCAGCCTGCACCAGTTCTGCATTTGCAAAACCGAAAATCTCCCACGCTCCATCGGAGCCCTGCAGCGCCGCCACATTGGCGCCAGCCAGCATCTGCAGCTCCGTCACCGAAGACAGGGCGCCGCCGCGCACGCGCACCTGCAAGCTCGCGCCACGATCTATCCGCCCCACAGGCCCCGGCGAAAACGCCTCCAACGTCTCGCCAATGATCGCACACCGCGTCACCGTGCGATCAAAATTGAAACTTCCGCCAACGCCACGCCATAACGCCACCGCCCCAGGCCAGGGATCCGCGAAGATGGCCAGATGTTGCAGGGTGTTCAGACCATCATTGGCGATCGCCAGCTCAAGCGTGATCGGATAGCATGAGCCTGGCAATTGCGGACTGGCCACCACCGCCGCAGGCAAGATTGCCGGCGGCGCATCATATACAAGCGGATCAAAAGCGCGCGCCTGCATGACGCGCTGCGCGCCATCCGTAATTCGCTCGATGCGATAGAGTCTGCGGGCGCCATCGACATCCAGCGTTACTGCGTCTCCGACTTCAAGCGCTATGAGATTTGGGCGCAACCGAAATGTCACGGTTTCCCTGGCGAGCCAAAGATCCTGAAGCCAGCAATCGGCGCGCCGACGCGCTTCCGCCCGCTCCATGACAACGGCGACCTCAGCCTGGCTCTGCCGGTTGGACCAACCCTCGATCCGTCGCGAGAGAATGCTGGTCGTCCTGTAATCGCGCGCGCTATCGGTGAACGACAACGAAAGCTCGCTCGGCAGGTCGCTTTCTTGCGCGCGCGTCAATTGCGCCAACCGTCCATCGCGATCAGGAACCAGATCGTCCTGCCCAACATATAAGGCCGCGCCATCGGCGCGATTCTTCAGGCGCACCGTCCCACTGGACGCTACGACGTCAAAGCCAAACATCGCGCACAGCGGCTCCACCGCCGCTCGCGTGGAAATGATACGATCCAGCGCGAAGCCATCCACAAAGCCATCTATGGAGCCTGAAACCGTCGGCGCATCGGGCGTCTCCCGCACCAGCGCTTCAATCAGCCGATCAATCGGAGCCCCCTCGATGCGGCCATTCAACCAGTGCCCAAGCTCCCAATTCGCGCCATCGCTCCACAAGACGCCTTGCGAGGGAAATGCGGGAAATGGACGCGCGTCCCACGCCCATACATGTATGCGCGTCAAATCAACCATGCGCGCCCCATAGACGCGGGACACCGGATTGGCGCTGTCGCCGCCTATCGCGGGATCGTAATAACCAATGATCGCTTCAATTGCGCGCGCTTGCATCAAATCGTCACGGAAGCCGCGAGAAAACGGCGGCAACGCGCTTTCAGACGATTTGGGATCGACAAACGCATTAGGCGCATTGGCGCCTCGATCCACCGCAGGACAACCCACCTCGGTCAACCAAAATGGCTTACTTTGCGCAAGCCACGCCGTTGGCGTCGCCAACTCCTTGCCATCCACCCGCTCGATATGAAGGTTCGACCACCAACCTTGCAAATCCTTGCAACGAAAGATCCATGGTTTCCCATAGGCGCCATCGGTGATAGGGCTGCGTTGCTGAGCGTCGCGCGCGACGCTGTCGGCGTAATACCAATCAAAACCCTCGCCCGAATCCACCCGGGCGCGCAAATAACTTACGTCATAAACGGAAGACGCCAGCGCGGCGTCTGCATGGGTCGCGCCGTCCCGCCAATCCGACAACGGAAAGTATGCGTCGACGCCAATGAAATCAATGTTGGGCGAGGCCCAAACGACATCAAGCGGAAACCGGACTTCCCGCCCACCGTCGATCACATGCGCGCCATATTCCGTCCAATCAGCGCCGTAAGAAACCTTGACGCTTGCGCCTAAAGCACGCTTCACATCGCCCGCCAAGCTCGCCAGCGCGTTGGCGGCGGGATAAACGCCGGAGGCGGAGCGCACGCGCGTCAAGGACGCCAATTCGGACCCGATCAAAAACGCGTCCACGCCGCCAGCTTGCGAACAAAGATCGGCGCAGTGCAAGATGAACCTGCGATAGGACCATTCCTGCGCGCCAGGCGTGACGGCGCCAAAAAACCGCGCGACCTGATCGCCCGCCGCCGCCGTGCCGTCGCTCGAACCCGCGCATCCAGGCGCCGGATCGCACGTAATGCGCCCCCGCCAGGGAAACGCGGGCTGCGACGACGCGCCCGTCCAGGGATCCGCAAGCCCATTTCCGCCGGGAATATCCATCATCACGAAAGGATAAAAAACCACCGAGAGACCGCGCGCTTTGAGATCGCGAATGGCGCCGACCACCGTATCATCCGATGGCGTGCCGCCCATGGCAGGCCCCCCGTTCAACTGAGACACAACGCGCGCATTGGCCCGCGTCAATCCGGCGACGCTCCACGCAGCGTTCACCACATCCTTGACCGGAGTCTCGACCCGCGGCGCGATGGTGCAGCCACCCACGCGCAGATCATCGCCAAACCAGGAAACGACAAAGGCGACGCTGCTGAGATTGGGGCAAATCGCCTGCAAAGCGTCAATAGACGCAGTCCAGTCGCTGGCGCCAAACAACTGATGGCGATTTTCGGAGACGCTCACGCCGGGCGAGGACACTGTGGTCAATGCGCCGACGCTATAGCCAAACTCCGTCGCTCCGGGAATGAGATCGACGCCGCGGATCATGGTCGCGAGCCCCTGCACAGGGCGCACAACCTCAAACGACAATTGTGGCGCCCGATTTCCGAAAGCCGCAAGCGGCAAGCGCTCAAACACGACATAAGCCAGCCCGCGATAAGCGGGGACATGATCGGCGCCCTCTTTGGCGACAATGAGCGGATCGGGCCCCTGACTTTCATCGCCCTTGTAAACGCGAATGGTGTATAGCGTGACGTCCAACTCCTTGCCATCCGCCCAAATCCGACGAACGAATGCGATCGGGCCTTCGCAAAGCCCAACGGCGAGATTGGCGAAGTAGGAATAGTCGGTTTTCTCGGTGGCAGTCGACGAGCCGCTTGCCATCACGGCGCCTTTACCACCCGAGCCACCGCTGCGCGTCACCTGCACCTGCTCCTCGAAGCGTGTCGCCCATATGATCTGTCCGCCGATACGCGCGCGTCCATAAACACGCGGGATTGGGGCGCCTTCGGTAGATGTGAGGCCCGCGAGGGTCGTCAGTCTTGGGCCTTCGCGCATGGCGACCGGCCCGGAACCAAAGAGCGCGCGATCAACCGCAGCGCCCGCGAGCGAACCAGCCGCTTGCCCCAACACGGCGCCGACCGGTCCACCCAAACCAGCGCCAAGCGCTGAGCCCGCAGATTGCAGCAAGAGTGTCGCCATATGAAAGGCCCCAAGTTTTAACTATAGTGATCGCGCAGATCTGCGGATGACGATCCGCATTCGCTATCAGCCGACATGTCGCAATCGAAACTGGACGCGCGTCAGAGCCCGGGAAATGAGAAGGCGAAGGCGATGCGTTGGCGCCATTGGGCGCCGATCTGAACTTCGCAAACGCTGGCGCCATCATGTGCATGAATCATCGAATGCGCAGATGTCGCAACGCCAGCATGTTTCGCAGGCAAACCCTCGCGCCACCGAAACAACACAACATCGCCCGCGACAAAGGCGTTGGGCGGCACAGAAACAAAGTGACGCGCCCCCGCCTGCGCCAGGCGCTCAACTCCGCCCGCTTCCGCCCAATCCGGGGCATAGGGTCCCGGCGCCTCTGGTTCAGGCCCAATGAGTTCGCGCCACAGGCCACGCACAAGTCCAAGGCAATCGCAGCCAACGCCGCGAAGTGACGCTTGATGCCTGTAAGGCGTGCCGATCCATCCGCGCGCAGCGCTGACAATCGCGTCCCGGGTCAACAAGGCGCTCATCGAAACAAACTCCCGCCATCCATGCCGACTGCGCCCGCATTGATATAGCCAAGCATGAGATCATTGCCTGGCATATGTGGAAATCCGCGAAAGTTGGCCTGATTTGCAAATTTGGTGCGGCACGCGTCGAAACTTTTGTCACAACCCGCTGTCAGGTAAACTGATGCCCCCACCAGCAATGACGCAACCGGCCCCCATAATATGACGCGCGCGCTTCCATCCATCTCCATATGATCCCGAATAGTTCCAAGCCGCACGTCAGCCGCGTAAAGGGAACCATTTGAAAACCAGCCGCTGGACTGGCCGGTGAGCGACAACCGCAATGCGGTGGCGCTTTCCACCGCAAGCACTGTGCAAGCGACCCGCAAGGGAGCGCCCTCCAATTTGACGCCGCAACGCACGTCGCCAAGATCTGCGGCGCAGCCCGCCTGAAACAGACGACCGCGCGGCTCATCGAACACCTGAGCGAGCGAGCGCAGCTCAGCCGTGAAGGCGGTGTCGGACCGCGTCACCTCTCCGATGCAGGCGACATCGAGAAGAACGCGCGCATCGACTTGCCCCCAATCCACAAGCCAAGTTTCGATGGTCGCGCCATCATATCGCCCGGATGCAAGCGCCTCTTCCGTCAGCGACGCGGCGAATAAAGCGCCCGCGACGTCTCCCCCAGCGGACGAAAACCCGATGGCGGTTTCCACGTCACTGGAATCGAGCCCACTTGCCGCAGCATAAGTCACGCCATCAAAGGTTATATCGAGATCATGGTCCGTGAACCCGATCCGGGAGCCGTCGCGCAACAACAGGCGCCAACAATGGCAAAGCGTCGTCGCGTCGCCAAGACGTGCGGAGAGACTGTCTGGAATGTTCCGCATCAACGAAATCCTTATGGCTGTATCTCGATAATTGGAATCTTGGGTATCTCCCCGGCGTCAAATGCCGAGAAGTCCACCTCAAGATAATCGCTGTCGAAACGAACGGGGACATCGAATAAAAAACCCGCCGTGACGACAGAATCGTGCGGCGGCGCCAGCCCATTTCGAAATGTGACGATCCCGCTCGCAACATCCACATCAAAGTCAGTTCCGGCGACCTTCTCAACGCCATTGACCGCGACGCGCACCGAACCCGCGACGGGCTTGCAAATGTCACGCGCATAAGGCGCAAAGGCGGCGCCATAGGTTTTTGAAAGCTGAAAAGCGCATTGTGCGCCATCGCCTATGCCCAACTTCTGATCAAGCGGACCGGGCGTTGCGTCGGGCGCGCAGGACTTGAAATCAGCGCGATCCCTGAAGCGGAAGCCGTAAAGCATGCCGCGCCGCTCCTCGAAGAAGGAGATGACGGCGAATAGAGCCGCAAGGCTTTTGACGCCATAGCCAGCATCAAAACGGCGCATGGACCTTGCCCACCGCGCATTTCGCGCTTCTCGTCCCGAGCCAAGCGTCACAACATCGGTCTTTCTTTGTGGACCGCCCCGGCTCTTCAACGCGATGTCGAGCGGGAAACGCACATCGTGAAAATCGGTCATTTTCCTGAACCTGTGTCCGGGGCGCAGCGCGCCGTTTCATAGGCCGCGCTGACCGCGCGCAACAGCGCGCGCCAACGTGGAAGCGATTTGCACCTGCGACTGGCGGAAACTTCCCGCATCCGCCGCTGATATATTCACAGTCACGCTTGTTGGCGCCGCCTGCCCACCGCCTGCAATGCCCAGGCGACCATCCGGCCCGCGCGACAAAGGCATGATCGCCTCGGCGCCGCGCTCTCCCATGAGGCCGACGCCACCGCCGCTTGAAAAGAAAGTCGGTTGCGCGACGACGCCGCCCTGCGCAAAGGGAGTCACGCTCGGCATGGCTCAACCCGGCGACCTCATCGTCGCTCAACGCCGCGCCTGCGCCGCGCAAGCCACAGCCAATGATGGCGACGAGGTCGCGCGCACGCATACGCCCCGCTTCAAACCGACCCGCAAGGCCAACAAGATCGCCTGCGCCAAAAGCATGCTCAAGCTCGGCAAGAGCGCCGAGCGTCAAAACCAGCCGATAGGTCTGGCCGCCCAAATGCGCTTCTATCTCGCCGCGATGAAGATTTGTCATCATCAGCCTCCCTGTGCGGTGAAGGTGAGGGCGCCGGCGGATTCAAGCGCGAGCTCGAACGTCACCTCAGCAGTATAATCGCCCCGATAATCGAGGCTTGAAATCTGGAACGGCCCCTGAATGACGCCAAACGCAGGGACGACGATCTGCCAGTTGACGATCACGCCGTCGAAGAAGACCTGGCGTACGCGTTCGTCTGAATCGGCGTCCTTGAAAATCCCCGTGCCCGCAAGGCTCGCCCGTCGCACGCCAGCGCCGCCCAGCAACTCCCGCCATTGGCCGACAGATTCAGCATGGGTTACATCGACAGCATCCGCATTCAAAGCGAGACGCTGCGTTCGCAGCCCCGCAACAGTGGTGTATGCGCCTGAACCGTTGTCGATCTTCAATAGCAAATCTTTACCGCGTTGCGCCGACATCTGATCCTCCGGGGTTGGCTTCCGTGATTGCGCGAAAGCGCAGGCGCCCTTTCGCAAAACGACCATTCGCCTCACGCTTCGCCTCAAACGACACAAAGCGAAGATCGACGAGGTGGAATCCGTCCAGCTGCAAGACGGTCTTTTGAAGAAATCCCAGAATGAGGTCCGCCAATTTCAGCGTCTCACCATTTCCAGGCTGGAGCGACCAGATGTCGAGCGCGAACTGGTGTTCAAGGCCAGTATCAGATCCGGTCGACCAATCGCGCAACAAGACGTCGCCAAAAGCGACAAATGGAAACACTGCATCTCGCGGCGGTCCGTCATGAAAGCTGGCGTTGATCGCGCCCGACACGGTTGCATCGGCAAGCGCCGCCTTGCGAATGGCGCTGCGCAGGGCGAGTTCCGCTTGGATGGTCATGGAACGATCTCCTCGCAAGAGGCCCGGATGAAGAGCGGAAGGCCTTCGCATTCCTCAAAGGAAATGACGTTGAAGATGCGCGCTCCATAGACGAACCGACACCCAGCCTTGAAATCCGGGATGGCGCGAAACACGAGGTGATGGGTGACCACCCCCTCAAGTCTGTCGGCCGCATAGCGTCCCGACATCTGGAGCGGGCGGATCTGCGCCCAGATCTGTGGTCCGCTGATAAATTGCGTGGATCGAAAGCCAGAGTCGTCCGTCGTCGACGCAGGCGTCTGCAACGACACGCGGCGCCGCAACTGACCGACAAACACAGCGCCGCTCACGCCAGCCTCCTGATGCGATACGGCGCCAAAGCTTGAACGACGCTGGCGGGCCAACGCGCCGTTGGCGGGTCCGCGTCCCCACGATTGGCGAACCAGAATGCGACAAGACCGCGTATGGCGAGACGGAATGGTTCAGGCACGGAGGCAGCGTCGCCATAGCCCACGACAAGATCAATCCATATGCCGGAAAACGTCTGCCCTGGCGTCGGCATATTGGCGCCTAGCCACAGGCGCGCGCGATCAATATTGCCATCAAGACTATACAGATCAGGCGGCACATCCGTCGCGACGCCATTCACATCCAGAATCCTGATCCGGGATACGGACGCCACCGGCGTCAGCGGCAAGGCCAACGATAGGCCATCTGGCCAGGCGCGCGCGCTTTCAGCGCCAGCTCGCTCACCGCCCACACAAGCGCGTCGAGCCGGTCGGGACTGCGGCCATTGGGCAAGCCGCCGGGGCCGAAGGCGCACATTTCGTCTTCAAGCTCGGGCAAGGCGCCCACATGGCGCACGCGGCCCTGTTCATAAAGCTGCGCCACCGGCGCCGCGCGCAGATATTTGCCGCGTGTGGCGCGCACCTTGCGCACCGGCACGCTGGCGTCGCATTCGGCGATGACGGCGCAGACCATATCGCCGCCCTGGTTCACTTCCGCAACCAAAGCGTCGGCCTCAAGCCGATGGTACAGCGCCACTGCGGCGGCTGACCATGCGGCGGGTCGCGCGGCGCCCAATGTGGCGTCGGCCAGCACATAGATGATCTCGTCCGCATCCAGGCGCGCCGGTTTCGTCAGCCATTGCGAGTTTCTGAGCCAGGTCAGCCCGCAGCCGGGCCAGGTCGATGGAAGCGGCGGGATCGTCTGCGTTGGCGGCGTCTGCGGCTGCATCGCGCGTGCGCTCCTTCACTGGCGGTTTGATAAGTTCGTCGAGCCGCACTGCGTCCGCCTGCAATTTCACGACGAGGCCCATCATCTTGGCGTGACGCTCGGGATCGGTGGGCAAGCCGCTTTCATCCACAAGGGCTTCAATGGCGCGCATGAGCCGCGCGATCTCCACCATGAGCCGACGATGGAGAGCCTTTGGCGAGAGTTCGCTTTTTGGAATGGGCTTTTGTGGCTGGCCACGCGGCAAGCGCGGCGCCTTGACCTTCGCCGCCGCGCGCAGACTGCTTCGCGCCTTGGTGGCGGCGAGGCGCCTGGGGACGCGCCAGAACCATTTGTGGGTGATGCGATGGGTCAGAGTCTGGCGCGAGAAGCCGAGCGCGCGGGCAGCTTCCAGAAGCGTGATCTCGCCCGCTTCGTATTGGGCGCGCGTTTGATCGAGCAGCATGGCCTCGGGGTCAGGGAGCTGGATAAATGGGGGATGTGGAGGCATGGAGCGGCTCCCTGGGGTAGTGTGGAGTGGAGACGAAAAAAAGGCCCCTGAGGGGGGCCTTGTGAAGCGGAATACTTGAAATAAGGTCGCTTATTTAGCGTCCAAGAAAGCAGCGTTCAATTCGCCCAGATCGTCTGGGCCGCAGTAATGCAGGGCCGCCGCTTGCTGCTCGGGCGTCAGCAAAGCGAAGAAGCCCGTCATCGGGCGCGGCCCCATGTCAAAGGGCTCACGCCCGTCGCTCTTTGCCGGGTCCTGACAGACCCTATCAATGGTCTCATGGCCGAGTTTTACCGGGCTCTCCATCGCTAGACCCTCTTAACAAGATAGCTGGCCGCTTTTGACGTCATTGCCGTTTCAAACCCGTAAATGTCACGGTAAAGACTCGCAACAGCGTCGTCGACTGGCCGAACCCTCAATTCCCGTTTACCTCTTACTTGCGCGTAACAGGCCACTGTTTCCAGTGCAATCAAAGCACGTTTACCGCGCAAAGGGCAATCAGCTCTAGGGTCAGCTTCCAAAAATTTAAGCTCCACGGCATTCGATGTCGTTATGGCCAAGCCAAGGCCTGAAATGCGCTCGGGATTGCACCAGATCGCAAAATCGATGCGATCAGGGTCGCGATAGCGTCGCATCAACTCACGCCAGTTCCACGACGCTTCCAGGTTGCGGCCATTGCCGTCCCACTGATCTGCAATAGCTTGAAAAGCACGGCTGCTGATTTCCGCCACCATGAAGTCGCAAGCGAGACGATCCCGCAGATTTCGCCTCGCCCGATGGTAGGCGTCGAAGCGATTTCGAAGGTAGCGCTGGTGAGGTGTGGACAACGAAACTCATCGCATCGGGTCAATATATCTTAGGACACATAAGCAGAGCTTCGACAAAGCCGCAATGCGAAGCTCAAGCTGAGGACCTTGAAGCACCCCCTCGCCCCACACTTCTGGAGCATGAAGCGAACCTACAGGAGCAGCGTCACGCTGTCAAGGATAATTTTCTTGCTAGGAATTAAATTCGTAACATCCTCTCTGGACAGGACTTTTCCCGCAGGGCAAACCGGACGCTGGAGGTTCCATGCAAATCATTTCGCTCGCCGCCCTCACCATTCTCGACGCTGGCCCCGCCGGTCAGGCCCGCGCCTGCGCGGAGGCTGGCTTCACCCATGCTGGGCTGCGGCTCAATCCGCTTTTGCCGACGGATCAATCAGTTGCGGGCGATGCGGCGAAAGAGGCCGAGATTGAAGAACTGATGCGCGGTTCCCGCCTCAAGCTGCTGGAAGTCGGCGTTTTTCCGGTCACGGCCCATATGGATGTGGAGGCCCTGCGCCCGGTTCTTGCGCTGTCCCAAAGGCTTGGTGGGCGCTTCATCGTGTGCCCGATTGAGGATGCGGATGAAGCCCGGCGCGCCGACACATTCGCGCGCCTGTGCGATCTGGCCGCCGAATATCATCTGGGCGCCCTTGTCGAGTTCAACCCCTACAGCGGCTGCCGCTCCCTCACGGAGGCGGTGGCGCTGGCCACAGGCGTCAAGCGCCCCAACGCCGCGCTTGTGCTCGACGCGCTGCACCTGTCGCGCTCGGGCGGTCATCCGCGCGATCTGGCGGCCGTGGACCCGGTCCTGCTTCAGCTCGTCCATTTCTGCGACGCCCCGCCCTTCCAGGCCGATGGGCGCAGCGCGGATGAGTTGCGGCGCGAGTCCCGCACCGCCCGTCTGCTGCCCGGCGAAGGCGGGCTCTGGCTGGAAGAATTGCTGGAGGCCCTGCCCCAAGACATCCCCATCAGCATCGAAGCGCCCAGCGCCCGCCACGCCCTTTTGCCAGCGGCGGAGAGGGCGAAGTTGGCGCTCGACGCCACCATGGGCTTTCTGGCGAAAATTGGCCGCGCTTAGGCTTTGGGCTTGCGGCCGCGCGGATTGCGGCCCGGCCAATCCCTGATGTGGTTGGGCCAATCCTCGAAAGCCACGTCGTCTTCGGACAGGCTCACCTTGCCGCGCACCGAGATCCCGGCCTCATGGACGGTTTCAGGCCGCCCCGACACCAGCGGATGCCACCACTTGAGGTCTTTTTCCTCCGCCACCAGTCGATAGGCGCAGCTTGGCGGCAGCCACGGCAGGCTGCGCACGGCTTGGGGCGTCAATTGCACGCAATCGGGCACAAGCTTCTTGCGTTTGGAATAGTTGGCGCAGCGGCAGCTACCGGCGTCGAAAAGCTTGCAGGCGATGTCGGTGAAATGAATCTCGCCCGTATCTTCGTCCTCGAGCTTCACCAGACAGCAGCGCCCGCAGCCGTCGCACAGGCTCTCCCACTCGGTCTTGCTCAAATCTTCAAGCGGCTTACGCCAGAATGGCTCGGTCGAAGCCGCAGGCCCGGCCTTCGAAAGATCATCCGTCTTTTTGGGTTTACCGATCATGCTCGCCAATTTCCCGCCATTCAAAGGGCGCACAGCGGAACAGTGACCCCGACCTTTGCATTGCCTGAACGATCTGACCAAAAGGATTGGCCAAAAGAAGCTCGCCGGGCGCACTTGCGCCCATGGGGCGGCGTCGTCAAGTCAATCGCGAAGTGGTAATCTGTTTCGCCGGGCGTCGCCCGCGCCAGAAAGGCCGACAGAGTGTTCGAGGGCATCCGCAAATCCGCTTTTGTGCGCACCGTCTCGCGAGGTCTGCTCGCGTTCGACGCCTGGGTCAACTCGTCGCTTTACGAGAGCGGACAAACGGCCCGGCGCAACTATGCGGCCTTTTCGGCCTGGATGGACCGCTTTCATGTGGCCGGTGGCAAATGGGTCGCGGTTGAACTCGCCTGCGAAGCCCTCACCCTTGGAGTGGGGGGCGGCTTGCTGATGCTTGGCCTCGCCCTGCCCGCCTTTCGCGAGGTCTCGGACGACGACTGGTTGAAGAAGCAGGATCTGGCGGTGACCTTTCTGGATCGTTACGGCCTTGAAGTCGGGCGGCGGGGCATCAAGCACGACGATTCCGTGCCGCTCGATCAGATTCCCGAAATTCTGATTCAGGCCGCGCTCTCGACCGAAGACCGGCGTTTCTATGATCACTTCGGCATCGACCCCATCGGCCTGTTCCGCGCCCTGAGCGTCAATGCGCGGGCGACCGGCGTGGTGCAAGGCGGCTCATCGATCACCCAGCAACTCGCCAAGAACCTGTTTTTGAGCAACGAACGCACCCTTGAACGCAAGATCAAGGAGGCCTTTCTGGCGCTCTGGCTGGAATTTCGCCTGCCCAAGCGTGAAATCCTGAAGCTCTATCTCGACCGCGCCTATATGGGCGGCGGCGCCTTCGGGGTTCAGGCGGCGGCGGATTTCTATTTCGGCAAAAGCATTCGCGACATCAATCTGGCCGAAGCCGCCATGCTCGCCGGCCTCTTCAAGGCGCCCACGAAATATGCGCCCCATATCAATCTGCCGGCCGCCCGCGCCCGAGCCAACGACGTGCTCTCGAACATGGTCGATGCGGGCTATATGACCGAGGGGCAGGTCTATGCGGCGCGGCGCAATCCCGCGACCCCGGTTGATCGGCGCCGCGAAAGCTCGCCTGACTGGTATCTCGACTGGGCCTTTGACGAAATCAAACAGCTCGCCATCAAGGGCAAGCTGGGCAACGACCGCGTGCTCACGGTGCGCACCGGCCTTGACGTGAATCTGCAACGCAAGGCCGAATCCGCCATCGAGGACGCCCTTCGCCAGAATGGCCGCCAATTCCGGGCCAGCCAGGGCGCGACTGTGGTGATGGAGCCGCTCGGACTTGTGCGCGCCATCGTGGGCGGGCGCGACTATGGGCAGACGCAGTTCAACCGCGCCACCGACGCCGCGCGCCAGCCCGGCTCCTCGTTCAAACCCTTCGTCTATCTCACCGCCGTGATGACCGGAAAATTCCATCGCGAGACCATGGTGAATGGCTCAAGCCTTTGCATCGGCAACTGGTGCCCCAACAATTTTGGCGGCGCGGGGGCTGGCCTGTTGCCCATGGTGGTGGCGCTGCAGAAGTCGCTCAACACGGTCGCGGTCTGGCTGTCGATCAAGATCGGCGAGACCTACTGGCCCAAGGAGCAATCCTATCACCTGGGCCGCGTCGCACAGCTGGGTCGCGAGAAGATCGTCGAGAACGCGCGCAAGATGGGCGTCGTCAACACGCCGCTTCCCGATACGGTCTCGCTGCCGCTGGGGGCGGACGAGGTGAAGATGATCGACATGGCTTCCGCCTATGCGGCCTTCGCCAATGGCGGCAAGCGCGCCCCGCCCTTCGCCGCCATCGAGATCCGCAATTCGCGCGGCGACACGATCTATCGTCGCGACGTGGATGGTCCGGCCTATGAGCAGGTCATCCCCGCCGACAAGATCGCCGAGATGAACAATCTCCTGAAGGAAGTCGTCAACGGCGGCACCGCCCGCGCGGCCCAGCTGGACGGCGTGGTCGCCGCCGGCAAGACCGGCACCACCAACGCCTATCGCGACGCCTGGTTTGATGGTTTCACCGGCAATTACGTCTGCACGGTCTGGTTCGGCAATGATGACGACACGTCGATGAACAACATGACCGGCGGAACCCTGCCCGCGAAAACCTGGCATGAGATCATGGCCTACGCTCATCAGGGAATTGAACTCAAGAACCCCTATGGCGTCACCGAGATTCCTCCGATCTCATCAAGCGCCGCCGCCAGGGCGAGCGAGGCCAGCGCGCCGCAGCGCCCCGCGACCCTGTCGCGCCGCACAAGCCAGGCGATCCAGGACGTCGCAACCCTTTTTCGCGCAGCGCGCGACAAGCGAAGCGGCGCGAGCCCGGCGCCTGGCCGGGGCGCCTCGATCGTGCGCGTCGGCGCCGACAGCATAGAATAGGCCGCCGCCGTGCTGCACACGCTCAAAATGCTCGTCATCGCTGTCGCTGGCCTCTGGCTTGGCCTTGCTGGAACCTATTACGCGGTTGAGCGAGGCGAGGATGGGGGCGTCGGAACGAGCTTCCTTTTCGGCGCGGTGAAGGCCGGCCCCTGGACAGGATGGCCGAAATCCGGAACCCGTGACGCAGACCCCTATGCGCGCGCGCTCTACGCCCGCAATGGCGAAACGCCGCTCGGCATCACCGAGGGGCTCAGCTTTCTGGCGCGTGCGGACTCCAGCGGCGCCCCGCTGAATCCCGCCTGCGACTATGTTCTGTCAGGCGCCATTCCCCCCGCTCGCTTCTGGACCCTGAGCGCGGCGACCCCCCATGGAAAGCCGCTGCCCACGAGCAGCAACCGGAACGGCTTCACCTCGTCGGAGCTTTTGCGCAGCGCTGATGGCGGCTTCGAAATCCAGATCTCCGCCTCGGCCCGCCCCGGCAACTGGCTTCAGGTGAATGGCGGACAGCCGTTCCTCCTCATGTTGCGCCTGTATGACACCGCGCTGAGCGCGAACGCCTATTCGGTCGTGGCGCAAGCCATGCCCTCCATCGTCAAGGAGCATTGCCGATGAGGCTGAAAGACCCGGTCGGCAACGCAGCGTTTCACACTTTACCCTGGATCGTCGGCTGCCTCTTCATCGCGGGCGTCGTCCACATCGGCTCCATTTTCGCCATGCCGCGCCTTGCGCCGCAAGACGCCTTCGCCCGGATCAGCACGCTGGCGCAACCGCATAAGGTGGTGTTGCTCCCCGCCACGACGCCGGAGTCCGGCGCTCCCTTCGATGACCCCGCCCTCGCGCAGGGCGTGTGCCGTTATGATCTCTCGCAAGGACCGGTGCGCCTGCGCGCGACGCTCCCCCCCGATGCGCTGATGCTGATTTCCTTTCACGCCCGCCATGGCCAGATCTTTTATTCCATGACCGACCGCAGCGCGACCCATGGCAAGCTCGACGTGTTGCTTGTGACGCGCCAGCAGCTCGATGCGGTCGAGGCGAACGATCCGGAGGATGAACTGCCGCAGGATCTGCGCATAATCGCGCCCACGCAGGAAGGCTTCCTGCTGTTCCGCGCGCTGGCCGAATATCCAGGAGAACTTGCGGATGCGCGGGACCGTATCCAGTCGCTGTCCTGTGGGCTCGATAAAGATGCGAAGCCCTGACGACGGTCGATCATGGTTAAGGATTTATAAACGACTTGCCTCTTAAGCTTCGGTTAACCCTCGAATCGAAACTTAAGTTGCGCCCCATGCACCAAAGCGACCTCTCGCAGCACGAGCCGGAACTTCAGGCCTCCCCGGCCGAGGCGGACGTGGATCCGCGCCCCCGCCTGCTCATGACCCTCGCGGACTTGTTCACGAGCCAGACCCACCACTCGCCGGATGAAATCCGTCAGTTCGAAGCTGCGGTTCAGGGCCTTCTGCCCCATGCCTACGACGATATCCGTTTGAAAGCTGCGGACAGGCTGGCGGACTATCCGCATACGCCTCAAGGCGTCCTGCGGGCCTTCCTTGCGCTTGGCGGCGACGCCGCCGCGCCATTTCTCAAGCGCTCCGTCTGCATGCAGCGCAGCCTCGTCGCGGAGATTGTGCGGGAGGGCGACGCCGAAGCGGCGGTCTGCATCGCCCATCGGGTCGATCTGGACCCCACGCTGGTCGGCATGCTGTGCGCGCGGCCTGAAATTGAAGTGCTGCGGGCGCTGGCGCGCAATCCCATGGCGCCGCTCGACAGGGTCGATTTCGAGGGGCTGGTGCGGCAGGCCCGGTTTGATCGCCCGCTGGCGAGAAGCCTGTGCATGCGCGCGCGCGATCCCATGTTGATCGCACCGCTTTTCCTGCTCGCGACCCCCCTCCAGCGCGATGCGATCATTCTGGCGGCGCGGCGCGCCCATCTCGGCGCCCCCCTTTCGACGCCCCTCACCGACGCCGAACTGACCATTGCGGATGACCTCATCGACGCCGCCGAAGCGCGAAACCTCGACGATGCGGCCTGGCTGGTCGCACGCGCTGTCGGCTGCACCACAGCCATCAGCCGGGACATCATCGCCGACGCATCGGGGGAGCCGCTTGCGCTGGTTCTGGCGCTTTTGCGCATTGAACCCGTCACGGCCAATCGAATTCTGAACATGTTCGATGCGCCGCCACTGCGCTCGCCGGACCGTATCAAGGCTCTGACCAACATCATCTTCGACACGCCACGCGGCTGCGCGGACAGGCTGTTGAAGGAGATGGTGGGCTTGAGCGTCCAGCGCGGCCGTCCCGCCCTCACGCCGGTCAATGACCCGTCAGCCGCCCAGACGCCCAGCCGCCCCGCGCAAATGGGCGAGGTGGCGGCGTCCACGCAGTCCACAGCGCCGGAACGCAAACTGTTGCTGGTCCGCCGCTGATCAGGCGAGGTCGAGGAAGACGCGGCCCTGCCGATCTTCCACCTCGATGATCCACAGATCGGGATCGAAGCGGATTTCCTTGGCGAGGCGTTCTTCGACGTCGAGCGAGGGAATCCACGCATCCGCATGCATGCGGGTCCAAAGGCGATCAACGCCGCGCGACGCTGTTTCGGTCTGCGGCGCGGGACCATAGAGCGCGGCCGTTCCGTCGAGCCTGTCGATCTTGACGAAAATGGCGCCCGCCTCCGCCGCGCCGCGACGGCGCAGGACCGCAGGCGCATCCTCGACAGCGCAGCGCCGCAAATAGGCCGAAACAAAAATATCGGCGCGCAGGCGCATGACGAACCACCAGACTGTTCAAGCTCCCATCACCCGCCCCGGTTCATGGGGCGACGCATCAGGGAATGGCGACGCCTGATTGCGAGGCGAGTTCACGCAAGGTACGCGGGGAAAGATCGCCTGTCACCGGCAGCTTGCGCTCGACTTCAAACCGTTCCAGCGCCTGGCGCGTGGTCGCGCCCATCATCCCGTCCATGCGCAGGACAAATCCGGCCTTGACCAGCGCCTTCTGCACCGCCGCCACTCGGCCTGCGGGCGTCGCCGGTTCGCTGACCGCTTCGCCCCTGAGCAGAGCGGCGATGGCGTCCTTTTTGGGCGCAGCTGGCGCGGCTTCCTCGCGGGGCGCGGCGCGAGGCGCAGGCGGCGGCTCGGGCGCGCGCGCGAGGGCGGCGGCTGGCGGGTTTACGGGCGCCGCGTTCGCCACGACCGGCGGAGCGCTGAGCGGACGGGGAGCGGGCGAGGGCGCCGCCAGCGCCGCTATGGCGGGCGTTGGCTGCGCCACAGGCCTGGCCCATGTGGCGCCGGGGCGAGGACCGCCAAACAAGGGCGCGGGATGCGGCCCGGTCTGGAACATGACGGCGTTCAGGATGATCCCGGTCACCAGCGCGGACAAGGTCGCGCCGACGATCGTGCGGCCGGGCCGTCGCGTCAGGAAGGCCAGCGAAACGCCGGTCTTGCGCGGCCGGGCCAAATTCGCCAGCGCCGCAGGCTTCGCCGCAGCGGCGCGCGGTTTGCGACGCGGCTCATCGGCGAGGACGAAATCGTGATCGGATCTTGCGAGAGCTTCACGCAACTTTCTTCACCCTGGAAACAGAAGCGCCGGAGGCCGACGGGACGGAAAAAAGTGGAATCACATCGATGGAGGCGCTTCTGCGCCCTGCCGCGCCGGCGCCCTCGATGGGCAAAAGAACCTTGACGCAGGTGCCCTGACCCAACACGCTCGCGATCGAGATGGCGCCGCCGTGCAGGCCGACAAGCCCCCGCACGACGGAAAGGCCAAGCCCGGTGCCCTCGGCGTTGCGGGCGCCCGTCGCGGCCGACTGGAAAAATGCGTCGCCCAGGCGCGGCAAATCGGTCTGCTTCACGCCAACGCCGGTGTCCGCGACCTCGATGCTCAGCGAGCGCCCCTCAATCCGCACAGTGACGCGCACTTCGCCGCCTCCGGGCGTGAACTTCACCGCATTCGACAACAAATTGATCAGGATCTGTTTGCAGGCTCGCTCATCGGCGACCAATTGCGGCAGATTCGGCGCGCAGTCGCGCAGCAAGCGCAAGCCTGACTGCTCGGCTTTCAGCTTGACCATATCGCAGCACGTCTCGATCAGAGGCGCCACGTCCAGAGCTTCGCTGGCGATCTCAAAACAGCCCGCCTCGATCTTCGACATATCGAGAATGGCGTTCACCACCGAAAGCAGGTGCTGGCCGGACGCATTGATGATGCCCGCATATTCGCGCCTGCGCGCCATGGCGTCCGGCATGATCGCCTCATTCGCCAAAATCTCGGAAAACCCGATGATCGCGTTGAGCGGGGTGCGCAGCTCATGGCTGAGATTGGCCAGGAACCGATCCTTCGACGCATTGGCGCGATCCGCCGTCTCAAGGGCCGCTTCACGGTCTTGCTCGGCGCGCTTTTCGCGCGAGATGTCCCGCAGAATGGAGATGACGCAGGCGCCGTCCGCCTCGACCGCGCCATGACCGCCGATCATCAGGCGGCGGCAGCGCATCTCCACCCAGCGGAAGATGGGCTCGGCATAGGCCGCGTGGTCGCCGCTCGCCGCGCCGATCCGCAGCCGGAACTCAGCCCGCGCCGCAGCCTCGCCATTGCTGGCCTGGGAGAGCGCCTTGAGAAAGGCGGGACGATCCTGCACGAAAATCCGCTCGAAAAGCCCGCGTCCATTGAGATCGCGCGCGCCAAGGCCAAAGTGCGTCTCGCTTTCGCGGCTGACATAGAGAACCGAACCGTTGCGATCATGACGCAGCATCGGATCGCCCAAGGCGCCAGCGAGCGTGGCGAAGCGCGCCTCGCCCATTTCCTGGGAACGCGCGCGCGTGAAGTCGGCCGCGCTCAACCCAATGGCCGTGGCGGCGGCGCTGGCGAGCCCCGCCAGCACATAAACGCCGTTGAGCGCGACAGCGCCGTCGACGGCGGCGGGAATCACCCCGAAAGCCACCCCTGCGAGGATGAGCGCGACAGCCGCGGCGCAACCCGCGCTGACCCGCGCCACGAGGGTGGACGAGCGGGAGAAGATCGCCTCCATCGGCGCAAGCGCCAACCAGATGAGCGCGGCCCCCGAAAGGCCGCCCAGTCCTGCGGCGATCGCGAGCGAAGCCAGGATGCAGGCGACGGCGGACAGCGCATGGGCCGCCACCAGATCGCCCGTGCGCGAGAGCGCCACCACGCTGACGAGCGGCGCAAGCGCCAGCAGGAAGACAATGGTCTCCCAAAGCGCGGGCGCGCCCCGCAGCGCGAGATAGGGGGGAGCCAGGATCGCGATTCCCAAGGCGCCAAGCAGGCGTCTGCGGAAAAAGGCCGCATGACGGTCGCTTTCCGCAGGATGGGCGCGGGCGGTCTCATGGACCCAGCCCGCAAACCCTTCGCGATATCGCCAAAGATCACTCACGCCAACGCTACTCCGAGGGCCGACGAAACGCGCCAGCCGTGACCGCATCAACATCCCATCGGCGCCTTAAGTGACCCCTAACCGATGGCCGGAAGAACGGTTTTCCGAAGCGATCCTGACCGTTGAAGGGGCTAAATCGGCGCATATGGTTTAGAAGATGTTGCGCAAATCGCAGGCGGCGGCGCTTTGTGAAGAGGCTGTGAAGATTCGCGGTGAACGGAACATGAAGCCCCCCAGCCCAGTCCCGCGGTAACCATTTGCTGCGGATTGGCTGTTAGACGTCGGAGATCCTCTGCGGACGGCGCGCCATGTTCTTCCTGCTTCGCCTTGCCTTCTGGCTTGGCCTCACCTTTGCGATGATGGATTGGCCGGATGGCGCCGCCCCCGACCCGGCCGCGCTTGCGCAGGCGGCCGCTCAAGCGGCGGCGCAGGACATCGCGAGCCGCTGCGCGGCCGCCCCCCAAGCGTGCCTCGAAGGCGCGAGCAAACTGGAATCATTGCGAAAGGCCGCCAGCCCAGCCCCAGGGCGCGGCGGAAACTGAAACCCGCCAAGGGTAGCGCGGCGCTGATACATGGCCCATATAGACAAGAACGCCAATCGAGCCCGAACCATGACTTCCACCGCCGACATCATCGCCGATTTCGACCTTCTCGACGACTGGGAAGACCGCTACCGCTACCTCATCGAACTGGGCCGCAAGCTGGAGCCCTTGCCAGAAGAGGCGCGCACCGAGGAAAACAAGGTGCGCGGCTGCGCCAGTCAGGTGTGGGTGGAAACCCGGGTGGACCATTCAGGCGCCCAGCCCGTGCTGAGCTTTCGCGGCGACAGCGACGCCCATATCGTGCGGGGGCTGGTCTGTCTGGTTCTGTCGATTTATTCCAATCGTCCTGCGGACGAAATCGCTCACACGGAAGCGATGGACGTTTTTCAACAACTCGGCCTCACCGCTCACCTGACGCCGCAGCGCTCGAACGGGGTGAGGTCCATGGTGGAGCGCATCAAGAATGACGCGCGCCAATCCCTGCAAGACGCCTGATCACGCGCCCATTTGCAGAGCGGCGTGCAGCACCGGCCGGAAATCGCCCGCGCCCCAGTGACGCAAGCTTGAGCCAGCCCGGCCGCGCGCCACAGGATCAAGCCCATAATGGCGGCACAATTGACGCAGCGCCAGCTCCAGCACCAGCTTGCCGGAGCGCGCTGGCCATCCACGCTCCCGCTCGATGGTCTCAAGCCCTTTCAGAAACCCGCAAATATCAATCAGAAGCCCGGACAGGTCCGCTCCCACGGCGGCCAGGGCGGCCCGGGCGCGTTGCCGCGCAGCGATCAACGCATCGGTGAAGTCAGCGGGGCCCTGCGCTCTTGAGCCCGACGCCACGGCTGCGGACCAGTTAGCCGTCGTGCGCGGCAGCATGGCGCCGATCGTCAAATCCCGGCGCAGACGCTCCCCCGCCTCCAGACAGGCGGCGTCCACCAAGGGCAGACCATCCCTGCCCTTGCGCCGCGCCAGCCAGGCGAGCGGACTTTCCGCGTCATCGACCAGAACAGGCGTTCCGCAGGGGCCCGCCTCGCCAGCCCGCAAAGGCTTGTGCTGGGCGAGCCACGGGTCGGCTCCAGCCTTGGCTCCGTGACGCGCCGCATGGGCGAGCCCCTCCTGCGACGCCCGCAATCTGCGCCGCCCGGAGGGACCGGCGGCCTCCCATGCGACAAGACCGGCGCGCAATAGCAACGTCAAGGCTGAGCAACGGCAACTGCCCACGCGAACCGAGACGCCGTTGCGCGAACCGACGATGGCGATCTCCCCACCTTCGCCTTCGACGCCATAAGCGCCGTCGCCGCACAACAGGGCTAGCGCCCGTTCTGCGTCCTTTGAAAGAGTGGAACGGAGTTCATTCCTGGCGACGGAGCGCCTGGGGCGGGAAACGGTGTCGGCCATCAATCAACTCCCTCGTGAATGCAATCAACCGACCACATCCACAGGAAGGTGTCAAGAAAAAAATCTTATCATAAGATTTTAGGCTTATCTCAAAAAGGAATTTCAAGCCCACAGGACGCAAAAAAGCCGCCCTCAGGGCGGCTTTCAAAACGGCCGTGGCGCTGGACTTAACGCTTGCGGCGACGCTGCTGACCCAGACCCATCTGCTTGGCGAGCTGGGAACGCGCCTTGGCGTAGTTCGGAGCGACCATTGGATAGTCCAGCGGAAGACCCCACTTCTCGCGGTATTCTTCTGGCGAGATATTGTACTGGGTGCGCAGGTGACGCTTCAGGGACTTGAACTTTTTCCCGTCTTCCAGGCAAATGATGAAGTCGTTGGTGATCGACTTCTTGGCGGGGACAGCCGGCTTCAACGTTTCGACCACTACCGGGGCGGCGCCGCTCGTCACACGCAACAAAGCGTTGTGAACTTCGTTGATCAAAGCGGGCAATTCGCTGGAAGGAACCGAATTATTGCTGACATAGGCGGAGACGATATCCGCAGCCAACTCAATGTAATTACTTGAGCCCGAGCTTTCATTCATGGTTTAGGACCCCCTGAAAAATTCAAGTGATTGATTTCGAGCCAAATCGCCCCAAAAACTCTGGAAGAAAGAGCCCAACGTCAACACACCGCTCATTGTTTAATTGTGAATCCCGCGCTATGCAAGCAAATATGATACAAATAAAGACGATGTCGATCCTTTTTTATTGGTCCATACAATGGCCGACCGTATAGGTTCGCGAGTAAAGCTACGCCGTTGTAAGCGTTATGCAAACGTGTCGTACAGGCGCCGCCTCAACAGCTGCGCGTAATGTAAGTTCGCCTCAATCCCTACCCGAACGGAAAGCTGTCACATCATGGAAAGACCCGGCTTCGATCTGACGAGACCCATCCCGGAGCAAGTTCAGGCCCGCCGTACAACCCATGTGGCGCATGGCAAAGTTCTGATTGACGATTACGGCTGGCTGCGGGCCGCGAACTGGCAAGAGGTGCTGAAGGATCCGGCGGCCCTGCCCCAGGAGATCCGCGACGTGCTGGAGCGCGAGAACCGCCATGCGGACGCGGTCCTCGCGCCCACCGCCGCCCTGCAAAAGGCGCTCGTCAAGGAAATGCGCGGGCGCATCAAGGAAGATGACGCCGACGTTCCGGAAAGCGACGGCCCTTTCGACTATTACGACCGCTACCGGGAGGGCGGCGAGCACGAACTCGTCTGCCGCCGCCCCAAAAACGCCGGTGGGGAAGAGATCTTGCTGGATGGCGACGCGCTCGCGAAAGGCAAGGCTTTCTTCGAAATCGGCGGGGCCGAAATTTCTCCCGATCACAGCCGCCTCGCCTGGAGCGCGGATGAGCGAGGCTCCGAATATTATACGATCCGCGTGCGTGACCTTGGCGCGGGAACAGATCTGCCTGACGTTGTCGAAGAGACCGACGGCGAAGTGGTCTGGAGCGCGGATGGCGCCTCCTTCCTCTACATCCGCCTCGACGAGAACCATCGCCCGAGCCGCGTCTACCGTCGCAGGCTGGGCCAGGATCCCTCGACCGACGAACTGATCTTCGAGGAGACGGATCCCGGCTGGTTCATGAATGTGTGGCGCAGCCGCTCGCGCCGCTTCGCCATCATCCAGCTCACCGACCACGATTCCGCTGAAGTTCACCTTCTTGACCTGCATGACCCCCATGCAAAACCGCGTCTGGTGGCGGCGCGCGAAAATGGTTTGCGCTATGATGTGGAGCATCATGGCCCGCGCCTCTTCATCCGCACGAACGCGGATGGCTGCGAAGATTTCAAACTGGTCGAGGCGCCCCTGTCCAACCCGGACCGCATCAACTGGAAAGATGTGATCCCCTATCGCCCCGGCCGCATGATTACGCGCATCAGCGCGTTTCAAAATCATCTCGTCCGCCTCGAACGCGAGAACAGCCTTCCGCAAATCATCGTGCGCGATATCGCCAGCGGCGAGGAACATGCGATCGCCTTTGACGAGGAAGCCTATTCGCTCTCCCTGCATGGCTCGCGCGAGTTCGAGTCAAAAACGCTGCGCTTCGCCTATTCTTCCATGACGACTCCAGAAGAAATCTACGATTACGACATGGACACGCGGAGCCGGGTTTTGCGCAAGCGCCAGACCATCCCCAGCGGCCACGATCCTGCGCAATATGTGACCCGGCGCATTTTCGCCACCGCCGCAGACGGCGCGCAAATTCCGGTCTCGATCCTCTACAGGCGCGACACCGCCCTTGATGGAAGCGCGCCGCTTTTCATCACCGGATATGGCTCCTATGGCCACGCCTATCCGGCCAGCTTTTCAAGCCGACGCCTGTCGCTGGCGGATCGCGGCTTTGTCTACGCCATCGCCCATGTGCGCGGCGGTACAGACAAGGGCTGGGGCTGGTACAAGGACGGCAAGCTCGACAAGAAGCCCAATACATTTGGCGATTTCATCGCCTGCGCGCGCCATCTGGCGGCGCAGAAATTCACCACGGAAGGCCGCATCGTGGCCTCTGGCGGCAGCGCGGGCGGCATGCTCATGGGCGCCATCGCCAATATGGCTCCCAAGCTGTTTGCGGGCGTCGTCGCTGATGTGCCCTTCGTGGATGTGATGAACACCATGCTCGACGCGACCTTGCCCCTGACCCCGCCTGAATGGCTGGAATGGGGCGATCCGATCCATGATGCGAAAGCCTATGAAACCATGCTGTCTTATTCGCCCTACGACAATGTGAAGGCGCAAGACTATCCGGCGATCCTTGCGCTGGGCGGATTGACGGATCCGCGCGTGACCTATTGGGAGCCCGCCAAATGGGTCGCCCGCTTGCGCGCCACCATGACGGGCGGCGGCCCCATTCTGCTCAAGACGAATATGGACGCTGGCCATGGCGGCGCCTCGGGCCGTTTCGATTCACTGAAAGACACCGCGCTGGAATATGCCTTCGCCATGGCGGCGGTTGCGATGGCTGGGGCGTGAGGGAGCGCCCGACGTCACGGCGCTTCCCCGTCTGATCAGGCAAATCCTAGACGTCGCCAGACCCGGCGTTGCCTGATTCGATATGGGCGCGCAGATCGGCCATGGAGGCGAAGCGGAATATGCCGTGATCCGTTTGCGCGTCGATCGAGCCGTCGGAATAGAGCGTATAATGCGACCCGCCGCTTGAGTAGCGGCCGACGACGTCGGGTTCCGGCGCATGTTCCTCTGCGCCGGGGCCAGCTTCGGTATGGTCCGCGACGCTGGCCTCCTGATCATGCTCGGGAGCCTCA
Organism: uncultured Hyphomicrobiales bacterium; assembly: GCA_903902915.1. Classification (GTDB taxonomy): domain Bacteria; phylum Pseudomonadota; class Alphaproteobacteria; order Rhizobiales; family Beijerinckiaceae; genus Terripilifer. Next base: position 87,676 of record CAIUWR010000065.1, read on the forward strand.
GCCGTCGCAGGCGCCTGATGATGGGCGGGCTCCTCGTCATGGGCCGGTTCTTGCCCCGAGGCCTCATGAGATGAAACTGGCGGCTCGGTCAGCGAACCTGTTGGGGGGCGAGAGCGCAACCAATCAAGCGCGGGCGACTTGCGCCCCTCCTCGCGGGCCAGCGCGCGTTCCAACCAGGCGTATCCTGGAGAAACGAGCGGCGTCTGCGATTCATCGGCGGGAGCCTCTTCCTGTGCAGGCTCCTCCGGCACATGGCATTCCGTCGACACTTCGTCGGCGTCCGCCGCTTCGATTCGCTCCTCGGCCGCAGGCGCCGGGCTTTGCGGGACAGGTTCAGGCGCGGGTTCCTGCGCAAGCTCCAGTTCCGCTTGCGGTTCAGGCTCGCTTGGCTGCGCCGCTGGCGTTTCGGGCGGGAGTTGAACGACGGGAGGCGGACCAACAGGGGCTCTGGCGAGGATGCCGCCGGCCGCTACGCCAGCGACCGCAGCCACTGTCTCGGAGGCCTGCAAATGGCCGCTTGCGGCGACCTTCGGCGCCGGAGCCCCCGCAACGGGGGGCGCGGGAGGAAAGATTTGCTCGAAGGTCGGTGATTCGTGCGCAAGGACGACCGGCTCCGGCTCATGGGCGCGCGGCGGAGGCGTCGGCCGCGCCGGGGGGGCCGGGATCGCAGGGGAAAACGGGGGCGGCGAAACTGAGTCAGCAGGCGCCGGGGGCTCGTGGAACACAGGCGCGGAAGGCGCGGGCGCCTCGAAGGTCGCAGAGGCGGAGCGCTCGACGGCAGGAGCCGCTGAACCCGCAGCCATCCCCCGCAAAGCCTCGACTTCCCGGATCAGAATGAACAGCGCGAAGGTCAACACGCCACCCACCAGCGCGACAGAGCCCGCGATGACGGAGACCCAGCCCCGCTCTGACTGAATGACATCCACACCATTCCAGATGGAAACGGCGCCACCCAGAGCCAGCAAAGCGCCGAGCGCCAGCGCCACCCATTTCGTCATTTCATCTCCAACCCGTGATCCTGATAAGGACGTTCAGCGCCCGACAAATAACCAATTCCACGCAAGAGAGCAAAGGCCTCTGGATGGCGGCGCCCGGAACGGCTGGCCTTCCGTTGGATGTCGGGAACAAGGGGCGGCCTGCACAGTCGGTCCGCATGTGCGAATCGACGTTGCCAGGATCAAGCAAATATCGGCTCCCACCGTTTGATTTTCAGCAAAACCGTGCGCGTCGCGCGAGAAGACCACTTCCAGGCGACCGACGGCGCAGGTCTGATCAAGCTGACGGTCTTGCGAATTGAAGGGACTTGATGATTATGTCACACTCAGGTCAAGCAACCGATAACAATGGCCCCGCAGGCCACGGAGAATCATCCCAGCGAGGCTCTTCTCGCTCAGCCGAACGAAAGCCCGCGCAGTGGATTTCTGAAAGACCTGAGCGCGAGCGCCGCGCGGCTGCCGCCATCCCCGCCCAAAGCGGGAGCGCGCAGGCCCGTGCTGCAACTGTCCACCCTACCCAACCGGAGACCAAGCCAATGTCCTTCACGCTTCCCGATCTGCCCTACGCCCACGACGCCTTGCAGCCCTATATGTCGAAGGAGACGCTTGAGTATCATCACGACAAGCATCACCTCGCCTATGTGACCAACGGCAACAACCTGCTGAAGGGCACGGAATGGGAGGGCCAGTCGCTTGAGGACATCGTGAAGGGCTCGTTCGGCAAGAACGCCGGCCTCTTCAACAATGCTGGCCAGCACTACAACCACATGCACTTCTGGAACTGGATGAAGCCCAACGGCGGCGGCGCCATTCCCGGCAAGCTCGAAAAGGCCATCATCGACGGCCTCGGCTCGGTCGACGCCATGAAGGCGGAGTTCATTCAGGCTGGCGTGACGCAGTTCGGTTCGGGCTGGTGCTGGCTCGCCGTCAAGGACGGCAAGGTCATCGTCGCCAAGAGCGCCAATGGCGAGAGCCCGCTGGTGCAGGGCGCGACCCCGATTCTGGGCTGCGACGTGTGGGAACATTCCTACTACATCGACTACCGCAACCGTCGCCCCGACTATCTCAAGGCCTTCATCGAGAACCTCGTGAACTGGTCCTATGTGGAAGAGATGTACGAAGCCGCGATCAAGTAATCAGCGCGCGGACGACTTTGGAACGGCCGGGCTCCTCCCGGCCGTTTATTTTGACCAGCGCTGCAAAGTCATGCCAGCAGCCGCAAGCGTTGGCTCGAACCTGTCCGATAGCAGAAACGCCAGTTCGTGGGGCCGCGAAGCCGTCACCTCGTCGCCCGCCGACGGGTCAATGTCCGCATGGCCGGGATGGCACATCACAAGATGGCGCGGGCCGGGGCTGATCAGATAGCGCGCGAAATCGCGCCCGTAATTCCGCCGCGCGTCAAACGCCGAGAAGCCTGCAAAGCCGTCGTTGGTGTGAAAACCCATACGATGCGCCTGCGCGGCGAACCCGCGCGCCAGCGCAGCCAGAACCAGCGCCTTGGGCAATTCGATGCGCCGGGCGAGAATGCGCGGCAGGCGATCGGAACTGTCACGCAGCCACAGACGCCCAGCCAAACCACGCCGCGCCAGTTCGTCCATCAACCAGTCGCGCACGCCCGGCAGGATCTGCACATGTTGATGGCCATCGACGAAAGCGGGCGCGCGGCCCATGGCGTCTTCGAAAGCGTCCAATTGACGGGCGATTTCCGCGCGCACCTCGCCACCCGGCAACAGTCCTGCGCGGGCGGCCTTCAGAAACGGCCCGAGCTTGGGAAAGTCGCCGGCGGGCGCGAGGTTCGGCATGGCGCCCAGCGGCGCGCCAAAGGTCAGGTTGAGATGCAGGCCAATGTCGGCGCGATCCGAAAAGGCGGCCACATCGGGCGCCGCCTCTTTCCAGATGGGGCGATTGGTCATGGCGCCCGTGGCGTTCAGCCGCCCCTTGGCGAGGGCGTCGAGAATGCCGCGCGTCACGCCCGGGCTCAGGGCGTAATCATCGGCGCAGAGGATCAGATGGCGCGTGCTCACGCCGGCTGTCTAGCACGCGCGTGCGCGCCTTGCATCAGCGTCTCGATCACACGGGATCGTAAACGTAGCCGGTCCCCTTGCGCGACAGATAGCCAAGGCCGGGCGCGGCCACATGCGCTCCCGCAACCGCGAGCCCCTCAGTGGCCACCATGTCCAGCATGCGCAAGCGCGAGCGGCGCGCGAGGTCGGGATCAAGATCATATTTCACGGCGGAATCGGGATGCGCGATCTGGATATCGGAGAAATGCACCAGATCGCCCCAGGCGACGAAAGCCTCGCGCCCCGTGCCGATGCGCCAGACCGTGTGGCCCGGCGAATGGCCCGGGGCCAGCAGGGGCGTGCAGCCCACCATCACCTCGCCATCGCCCATGCGCCGCACGCGGTCGAGATAGGGCGCGAGATTGATCTTGTTGCGGGCGCGCTGGCGCTTGACGTTGTCGGTTTCGGAACCATCGTTTTCCGCCATCCAGAAATCGAATTCCTGCGCATGGACGAGAATTTCGGCGTTGGGAAACAGCGCCGCGCCCGCAGCGTCCACCAGACCATTGGCGTGGTCTGGATGAATATGGGTCAGGATGATGTGGGTGACGCTGTCCAGCGCATAACCCGCGGCCACCAGATTGCCCGGCAACTTTCCGAGCGTCGGCTGCATCGTATCGCCCGCGCCTGCGTCGATCAGCACGGTGGCGCCGTCTTTCTGGAACAGAAAATTGTTCACCGGAATGAACACCGCGCCATCTTCGCCCGCGCCGGTCAGGGCGTTGGCCTGCGCGCGCTCCATGCCCAGCACGAAATCGGTGGAGGTCTTGAGGATGCCGTCGCTGAAAGCCTTCAGCTCCAGCCCGCCGATCTTGAACACGTCCGACATGATCAACTCCCTCAGAACCCTTCGCGCGACAGCTTTATCATGCAGCCTGCGGAAATCACCACCGCCGCCGCCAGAACCCCGAAGGCTCCGATGAAGCCGCCGCCGGTGAATTGCAGGATATAGCCGATCATGACGGGCGACAGCGCGCCGACGATCTGCGTCACGAAGGCCCGCACGCCCTGGGTCTTGCCCATATCCTGCGCGCTCACGATGGAATGCATGAGCATTTCAGCGCAGGAGACGCCGACCTGCTGGGCGCAGAGCGCGCAGATCATCAGGATCACGCTCACCGTGGGGCTCGGCGCCAGCGCCGCCCCCATCAAAAAGCCCGCCGCCAGAAACCAGCCCACGCCCGCAAAAGGCGCGCGGCGGAAGATCTTGTCGGAGAGATAGCCGACGATGAGAATCGTCGCGACCGCGAAGCCGAAGATCACGAAAGTAAGATAGCCAGACGTGCTGAAGGAGAACTGGCGTTCCGTGCGCAAATAGGTCGGCAGCCAGATGGACCAGCCCCAGAAGAAAATGGCGTTGGCGGAAATGGCGACCGTGGCGAGCCAGAAGCGATGGCTTTTCCAGATGCTGCCAGCCGTTTGCAGGGCGAGGCCGGGCGCATCCTGGTTCTTTTCCAGCGAGCCCTGCACGACCAGCTCAGCCTCGGCCTCATTCGCGCCGGGATGCTGGAAAGGCGTGTCGCGCACCAGAAACCACACCATCGGCAACGGCAGAATGAGCGCCAGAATGCCCATGGAATGGAACTGCCAGCGCCAGCCCACCGATACGATGAGGCCGGTGATGACGAGGCCGACGAGCATCGGCCCGATCATGGTTCCGATCCACCAGAAGGAGGTGGCGCGGCCACGCTCTTTCAGGGCGAACCAGTTGGCGACAAGAGCGAGGGTGAGCGGATAAAGCGCCGCCTCGCCAGCGCCCAGCACGATGCGCGACATGAGCAGTTGATCATAGTCGGCGGCGAGGCCTGACCAGAAGCAGGTCAAGGCCCACAGGGTTAGGCTGAGCGCGCAAGTCTTGCGGGCGCCGATGCGCTGAACGATCAGGCCCCAGATCGGGGCGCAGAGTCCATAGGCGAGGAACAATCCGCTCGATAGCCAGCCCAGCTTCGCCTGCTCGCCCTTCAAGCCGAGTTCGGCGAGAAAGCTCTGATCGTTCATCACGATCGCCATGTTGCTCTTGTCGAACATGGAGATGATCCACACGATCAGCAGCGTCGGCGCGATATGGGTCCAGCGCACGGTTGTCGCTGCGCCGAGGGATAGTGACGATGGCGTCCCGAGGGTGGTCGAGCTCATGATGGTCCTCACCTTGAATGGCTGTCATTCCTCTGATGGGAACGATCAGGCCTTGCGCGTCGCGTATTTTTGTCGCGTTATTCGCGAAATGCTTCGTCAGGAAGCAGCGACTCTTTTTCCTTGAAGCGAAGTCTCGCAGCGGGAAACACTGATGTCAACAAAGGCCAGACGGCGCGGCAGGTCGGGGAAACATCGGAATGGCGGGACGGGTATTCGATTATGTGATCGTGGGCGGCGGTTCGGCGGGCTGCGTGCTCGCCCATCGGTTGAGCGAGGATCCGAAAACCAGCGTCCTGCTGCTGGAGGCGGGCGGGCGCGACATCGACCCGCTGATCTCGATTCCGCTGGGCATGGGCAAGATGCACCAGCATCGCCTGCACGACTGGGGCTATGACACAGAGCCGGAGCCCAATCTCGACGGTCGTCGTCTGGAGGCCATGCGCGGCAAGGTGCTGGGTGGCTGCTCCTCCATCAATGTCATGGCCTATACGCGCGGCCATCCCAACGATTTCAACCGCTGGGCGAAGAATGGCGCGAGCGGCTGGAGCTATGACGACGTGCTCCCCTATTTCCGCAAGGGCGAAAGCTGGGAAGGCGGCGAGAACCAGTGGCGCGGCTCGCACGGGCCAGTGGGCACCCAATCGGCGAAGACCAAGGATCCAATCTTCGACTCCTGGATCGAGGCGGGCCAACAGGCGGGCTTTCCCAAGGCGCAAGACTACAACACCAACGAGCAGGAAGGCTTCGGGCGCGGTCAATATACGATCCGCGACGGTCGCCGCTCCTCCTCCGCCCGCGCATATCTGAAGCCCGTGCTGCATCGGACCAATCTCACGGTCGAGACCAAGGCCCATGTGCTGCGGGTGACGCTGGAAGGGCGGCGGGCCACGGGACTCGAATTCGCGCGGAACGGCCGCACGGAGCAAGTGCGGGCGGCGCGCGAGGTGATCCTGTCCGCCGGCGCCTTCAACACGCCCCAGCTTCTGATGCTGTCGGGCATAGGGCCCGCCGACCATCTCGAATCAGTGGGCGTGAAGACGGTGGTCGATCTGCCCGCGGTCGGCGCCAATTTGCAGGACCATCTGGGTATCTGGATCACCTGGAAGCGCAAGACGCCCGGAACCTTCCACCGCGAAATGCGCCTCGACCGCATGACCATGAGCATGATCAGGGCCTATCTCTTCGGCACTGGCCCCGGAACGGTGGTGCCGGGCGGGCTACATGCTTTCGTCAAGACGCAGGCCGGGCTCGACGTGCCGGACATCGAATTCATGTTCCACACGGTGCCGCCGCAGACGCGGCTCTGGCTGCCGCTGGTGCGCCCGGCCTATCAGGACGCCTATGCGATTCGCCCGACCCTTTTGCATCCGGTCAGTCGTGGCCATATCCGCCTGCGCTCCGCCGATCCGCGCGATCCCATGAAGATCATGTATAATTTCTTCAGCGCGCCCGAGGATTTACCCCGTCTGCGCGAAGGCTTCAAACGCGCCCGGGACGTCGGCGAACAGGCCGCCATGGAGGATTACCGCGCTCTGGAGGCCAATCCCGGCCCCAAGGTGAAGACGGATGCGGAGATCGACGCCTATATCCGCCGCACCGCCATGACCGCCCATCACCCCTCCAGCACCTGCCGCATGGGCGATGATCAGGACTCGGCGCTGGATCCGCAGATGCGGGTGCGCGGAGTCGAGGGGCTGCGGGTGGTGGACGCCTCCGCCATGCCCGATCTCGTCTCCGCCCATATCAACGCCTGCGTGCTGATGATGGCGGAAAAGGCCTCGGACATCATCCGCGAAACGCCTTAGCAGCGCTCAAGCGAGGACGACGATCAGGCGGGGCGCTTGCGAAAGGCGCGCCGCCCGCATAGGTCTGGACCACCGGACGCGGGCGCCGGCGGAGGATGAGGCATGACAGAGGCTGGAGTGAAAGGGCGCCCGGAGATCGGGGTCGTCATTCCCGTCTTCAACGAGGCGGACAATATCGAGGGGCTGGTGCGCCGCCTCGTGCCCGTGCTCGAGCGCCTGACGGCCTCCTTCGAGGTGGTCTTCGTCGATGACGGTTCGCGTGACGGCACCATGGAAGCGCTGCGGCGGGCCAATGCCGCCGACCCGCGCGTCACTGCGGTTTCCTTCTCGCGCAATTTCGGCAAGGAAATCGCCATCGCGGCCGGCCTCGATCATACGGAGGCCGACGCCGTCGTGATCATGGACGCGGACCTACAGCACCCGCCGGAAGTGATCGAGGCCTTCGTCGCCAAATGGCGCGAAGGATACAAGAACGTCTATGGCCAGCGAACCGATCGCCTCACCGACAGCGCCGCCCATCGCATGTTCGCGCGCAATTTCTACAAGATGTTCTCCCTGTTCGGCGAAACGCCCCTGCCGGAGGGGGCCGGCGATTTTCGCCTGCTCGACCGGCAAGCGGTGATCGCGCTGCGGGCCATGGGCGAGCGCGCGCGCTTCTCCAAGGGGCTCTACGCCTGGATCGGTTTCAAATCCGTGGGCATTCCCTTCGAGGTGGCCGAACGGGCGTCCGGCGTCTCGAAGTTCGACATCGGCAAACTCACCCGCTTCGCCCTGGACGGGCTCATGTCCTTTTCCACCCTGCCGCTGCGGGTCTGGACCTATGTGGGCGTGATCGTTTCCATCTTCGCACTGGGCATGGCCCTTACTTTCCTGACGCAGACGCTCATTTACGGCGTCGATGTGCCAGGCTACGCCTCGCTGATCGTGTCGGTCATGTTCCTTGGCGGCGTCCAGCTTTTGTCGCTGGGCGTGCTGGGCGAATATATCGGCCGCATCTTCGCCGAGGTGAAGCGGCGGCCCCTCTATCTGGTGGCCGAGCGTCTCGGCGCGCCAAGCCAGCCCGATCAGGCCCCCCTGCCCCTGCGCCACGACAACCGGGTCTGATCCATGCTGGGGAACCTCTTCTCCGTCGCGGGCTATACCTTGCTCTCGCGGGTGACGGGGTTCCTGCGCGATGTGATGCTGGGCGCGGTGCTGGGCGCGGGCATGCTGGCGGACGCCTTCTATGTGGCCTTCCGCCTGCCGAACCATTTCCGCGCCATCTTCGGCGAAGGCGCCTTCAACGCCGCCTATGTGCCCTCCTATTCGCGCGTGCTGGAGACCGAAGGCGCGGCGGAGGCGAAACATTTCTCCAGCCAGATCGCCACCCTCCTTCTGGGCTCGCAGATCGCGCTTCTGGCGCTGGCTTGGGCTTTCATGCCGCAGCTTGTCGGCCTGCTGGCGCCAGGCTTTGACGCGGAGCCGGAGAAATTCGCAACGGCCGTGGCCCTGACCCGCATCACCTTCCCCTATCTGCTGTTCATCACGCTGGTGACGCTGCATTCGGGCACACTGAACGCCCAGCGCCACTTCGCCGCCGCCGCCTTCGCGCCTGTGCTGCTGAATTTGGCCATGGTCGGCGCGCTGGGGCTGGCCTTTCTCTTCCCCACCGCCGCCCATGCCGCCGCCTGGGGCGTGACGATCTCGGGCCTGCTGCAACTGCTGCTGGTGATGGCGGCCGCGCGCAGGGCAAATGTGCTGGCGGGTCTGGCCCGGCCAAGCTGGAGCGCCGATGTCCGGCGCTTCTTCATGACCATGGGGCCAGCGGTGATCGGTTCGGCGGGGGTGCAGATCGCCCTGTTCGCCGATACCATCATCGCCTCCTTGCTCCCAACCGGCAGCGTCTCCGCCATCTATTACGCGGACCGGCTCTATCAACTGCCCATTGGCGTCATCGGCATCGCGGCGGGGACCGTGCTGCTGCCCGAGATGAGCCGACGCTTCGCTTCAGGCGATCCCGGCGGCGCCTTTCATGCGCAAAACCGCACCATGGCGATCACCATCGCGCTTTGCGCGCCCTTCGCCGTCGCCTTTGTGATGATCCCGGACGCCATCATGCGCGGGGTCTTCCTGCGCGGCGCCTTCACGATGGAAGCGGCGAAGGCCTCCGCGCTGGTTCTGGCCGCCTATGGCTTCGGCCTGATGGCGGTGGTGCTGATCCGCGCGGCGGTGGCGAGCTTTCAATCGCGGGGCGATACCCGCACGCCCATGATGGTGTCGCTTGGCGCTGTCGCGCTGAATGTAGTGGTGAAGCTCTTCCTCTACGAGCCCTATGGAGCGGCGGGCCTCGCCTTCGCCACCGCGCTCGGCGCCTGGCTGAACTTCGGCGCCCTGACCTTTCTGGCGCTGCGGGCGGGACACATGCGGCCGGACCGCATGCTGGCGCGGGTGGGCGCAGCGGTCGCGGCCGCGTCTGTCCTGCTGGCGCTTGTCGCCCTGTTCTGGGCGGCGCCCGCGCGAGCCATCGCAGCCGCGCTGGGACGTTTTCCCAACGAGGTCGAGCTGGCGGTGCTGGGCCTCGCGGGCGCGTGCGCCTATGGGCTGGCGCTTTTCGCGGGACTGCGCTTACTTAGTGTTCCCTTGAAGCCCGCCCGCAAGGCCGCGACGCCGGAGCCCGCCCATGACTGATCCGCAGATCTACGTCTTCGACGCCTATGGCACGCTCTTCGACGTCCATTCCGCCGTGGCCCGTCACCGCGAGGCCATTGGCGCGCAAGCGGACCGATTGTCCGAGCTTTGGCGGACCAAACAGCTCGAATATACGTGGACGCGCAGCCTCATGGGCGCCTATCACGATTTCCGGGCGCTGACCGCCGAGGCGCTCGACCATGCGGCCGCGCGCTGCGGCGGGTTGCCGGCGGGGCTGCGGCTGCCCCTGCTCGAAGCCTATGAAAGCCTCGACGCCTTCCCCGATGTGACGCCGACGCTTCAAGCCCTCAAGGCGCAAGGCCGCAAGATCGCCATCCTCTCCAATGGAACGCCCGGCATGCTGGCCAGCGCCGTCCGCTCCGCCGGGCTCACCGACCTGATCGACGACTGCCTTTCGGTGGACGAGGTCGTGATCTTCAAAACCGCGCCGGAGGCCTATCGGCTGGTGCTGGAGCGTTTCGGGGCGCTGCCGGGGGACGTCTCCTTCCAGTCCTCCAACCGTTGGGATGTCGCGGGCGCGGCGCGCTTCGGCTTCCACACGGTCTGGATCAACCGGGGCGACCTGCCGGACGAATATCAAGACCTGCCGCCGGGCCGCACCCTGACCACGCTGGCGGGCCTCATCTCCTGAACGGTGACGCAGCCTGCGAAAGTCGGCTTGCGGATGGCGGCATTTCGGCTCAAAAGGCGAATATGACCACGCCCGTTCTTCTGCCGACCATCGCCGCCCTCCGCGCCCAGACACGCCTGTGGCGAGACGCGGGCGAAAGCATCGCGCTCGTGCCGACCATGGGCGCCCTCCATGCCGGGCACATGTCGCTGGTGCAGCTGGCGAAACAGCGCGCGCAGCGGGTGGTGGCGACGATCTTCGTCAACCCGACCCAATTCGCACCGAACGAGGATTTCAACAAATATCCTCGAACGCTGGAGGCCGACGTCGCCCGGCTCGCCGAGGCTGGCGCCGACGCCGCCTTTCACCCGGGCGCGGGGGATATGTATCCGGACGGCTTCTGCACCCTTGTTTCTCTGCGCGGGCCTGCGACCGCAGGCCTTGAAGACCGCTTCCGCCCCACGCACTTCCAGGGCGTCGCCACCGTCGTCGCCAAGCTGCTTCTGCAAGCCATGCCGGATGTGGCGATCTTCGGCGAGAAGGACTTCCAGCAACTCGCCGTCATCCGCCAGATGAGCACGGACCTGAACATGCCGGTCCAGATCCTGGGCGCCCCCACCGTGCGTGAGGCCGATGGCCTCGCCATGTCCTCGCGCAATGTCTATCTGAGCGATGAGGAGCGCGCGGTCGCGCCGATCCTCATTTGCAGCATGACCAAGGCCGCCCAGCGCATCCACGATGGCGAGGCCATGGAGGCGGCGCTGGCGCCCGCCCGCAACAAGATCACGGGCGCCGGCTTCGAGATCGACTATCTCGAAGTGCGCGACGCCACCACGCTGGCCACCGTGCAGGGCCGCTATCGCCCGGGCCTGCGCATGCTGATCGCAGCCCGGCTTGGGCGCACGAGGCTCATCGACAATATCGAGGTGTGATGTCTTATCTCGACAACGGCAAGCCGCTGACCCTGCACGACATCGCCCGCATGCGGGCGGCGGGCGAGAAAATCGCGGTCCTCACCTGCTACGACGCCAGCTTCGCGGCTCTGCTGGAGCGCTGCGGAGTCGAGGTGCTGCTGGTGGGCGACTCGCTGGGCAATGTGCTGCAAGGCCAGCCCTCGACCCTGCCGGTGACGCTGGACGAGATGGCCTATCATACGGCCTGCGTGGCGCGCGGCGCCAAACGCGCCTTCATCATGGCCGACCTGCCCTTCGGCTCCTATCAGGAGAGCCCAGCGCAAGCCATGCGCAGCGCCGCGAAGCTGATGGCTGCTGGGGCGCATATGGTGAAGCTGGAAGGCGGGGCCTATATGGCGGAGACGACGCGCTTTTTGGTGGAGCGCGGCGTGCCCGTCTGCGCCCATATCGGCCTCACCCCGCAATCGGTCCATCAACTGGGCGGCTATCGGGTGCAGGGCAAGGACGAAGCCGGCGCCGCCACGCTGATGGCGGACGCGCTGGCGCTGGAGGCGGCGGGCGCCGCCATGATGGTGATGGAGATGGCGCCCAGCGCCGTGGCGAGCGAAATCACCAAGGCCCTCACCACCACCGCCACCATCGGCATTGGCGCAGGCGCGGGCTGCGATGGTCAGGTGCTGGTGCTGCACGACATGATCGGCGTCTTCCCCGGCCGCAAGGCGCGCTTCGTGAAGAATTTCATGGACGGCGCAAGCTCGATCGACGCAGCCGTGAAGGCCTATGTGGCCGCGGTGAAGGATGGGAGCTTTCCGGCGGTTGAGCATGGGTGGTGAGGGGGAGGTGAAGGACACCTTGTAAAGCTCGGCGCTTCAATCTTAAGCTTATGCTGCTCGATCTCGATTTTCAGGGGCAGCTGATATGATCCCGCTTGATGGCAATTGGGCCGTTGGATTCGCTTACGATTTGCATACGGCTTACAGCAACTACTTGGGCGTTGATGAATATGGAAAAGAAAAATTCGAAAACATCTACACCGAAATGGGCTATTTAATTTATAGCTTCAAATATAAAAGCCTAGATTCACATTCGAAGTGCAACACGGTTTAATGACTGACTGAAAAGTTCGTGTGGTGTTTTGAACGCCAGTCGTTTCCGGGGGCGATTATTCAACAAGTCTTCAATTTGAGCAAGTTCAGTATCTGTCACTGACGATA
>CAIUWR010000066.1 GCA_903902915.1 uncultured Hyphomicrobiales bacterium
GGTGATGGCGGTCTGTTTGTAGCGCCATTCGCGCGGGTTGACCGCCGCATAGGTGCGCACTTGCGAGCCGCGCCCGTCGGCGCCCACCAGCAATGCGGCGGATAGGGTCTCGCCCGAGGAGAGGCGACCTTCGACGCCCTCGTCGAAGGTGGCGTAATCGCCGAGCATGCCATCCACAATGGTCACGCCCTGCGTCTCGCGCGCAATGGCGGCCAGCGCCTCCACCAGCGCCGCATTTTCGATATTGGCGCCAAAGGCGGGAAGGCCGATCTCCGCCGCTTCCAGCTCGACGGGCGGCAGGTGGAACAGGCTGCCCGTATCATCCACCAGTCGGATGCGGCGCAGGGGCATGGACAGGGGCTCCAGACGCTCCCAGAGGCCCAGCGACCTGTAGAGGCGCAGGGACGCCTCGAAGAGCGCCACCGTGCGCCCATTGCGCCTGATGTCGAGCCCCCCCGCCACAGTGACGGAGAAGCCCGCCTGCGCGAGGGCGATGGCGGTGGTGAGGCCAGCGGCCCCGGCGCCTGCGACGAGAATGTCTGAACGATTGGTCATGCACCTTATTTACGGGAGACGCGGCGATCAGACCAGCATGCGCGACGGCACGCCGCAGCGGGGCGCGGATCTATGCCGCCGCCGCGGCGGTGATGGCTGATCGCGCGAGCTTGCGCGCCTCCTCCAGGTCTGGCGCATAAGTGACGAGCCGCTCATCCAGCCCGCAGGCGATCAGCGTCTCCGCCACATGGGGCGCGGCCGCCGCAATATAGACCTTCGCCCCCGCCCGCCGCGCCTTGGCGGCGAAGCCGATCAGGGTCTGCGCGCCAGCGCCATCGGCGAGCGGCACGGCGGAGAGGTCGAGCACGAAGGCCTTGGGCCGCGCGCCGATCTCATCGAGCACGCCAGCCACAGTGCTGGCCGCGCCGAAGAAAAACGGTCCTGCGATGCGATAGGCGAGAATGTCGTGGTTGTTTTCGCCCGGCGTGTAGAGCGGGCGGGGCTCCACCTGATCGCCGACATCGTCCTCAATCCATTGCTGGTGCGACGTCACCTGAACGAGCTGCGCCATGCGGTGCATGAAGAGGATGGCGCCCAGCGTCACGCCCACTGCGATGCCCTCGGTGAGGTCACGGAAGACCGTCAACAGGAAGGTCGCCAGCAGAACCATGGCCTCGCCCCGGTCATGGCGCAGGATCATCGCGATCTGGCTGCGCTCGGCCATGTTCCAGGCGACCGTAGCCAGCACGGCCGCCAGCGCCGCCAGCGGAATATAGGAGGCCACCGGCGCCGCGACGATCATGAAAAGCAGCAGGAACGCCGCATGCAGCATGCCGGAAACCGGCCCCTTGGCGTGAGCGCGCACATTGGTGGCGGTGCGCGCGATGGTGCCCGTGACGCAGACGCCGCCGAAGAAGGCGCAGGCGATGTTGGCGTAGCCCTGCGCCACCAATTCGCAATTGGAGCGATGCCGACGCCCCGTCATGCCGTCGGCCACCACCGCCGACAGTAGCGACTCGATACTGCCGAGAACCGCGATGGCGATGGCGTTGGGAATCAGCTCGGGAATGTCGGAGAGCGGGAAGTCCGGCCATTTCGGCCATGGCAAGGAGCGCGGCACGCCGCCGAATTTGCTGCCGATGGTCTCCACCGGCAGATCCAAGGCGAAGGTCAGCAGCGCCGCCGCGCCGACCGCGATCAGCAGGCCGGGAAAGTTAGGGTTCCAGCGCTTGAGCCCGAGGATCAGCACGATGCAGAGGGTGGTGACGCCGGTGGCCCAGAGGTTGATGGTCGGCCACGCATGGGCGAGCGCGGCGAGTTTGGGGATGATCGGTCCCGGCTCATGATCGAGGGTGAGGCCGAAGAGATCCTTGATCTCCCCCGCGAAGATGATGACGCCGATGCCGGCCGTGAATCCAACGGTCACGGGATGAGGAATATATTTCACATAGGCGCCGAGGCGCAGATAGCCTGCGGCCAGCATGAGGACGCCCGCCATCATCGTCGCCAGGAACAGGCCCGAGAGGCCGAAACGTTCGATGGTCGTGGCCATGAGCACGATGAAGGCGCCCGCAGGCCCGCCGATCTGGAACCGGCTGCCGCCCAGCGCCGAAACCAGAAAGCCACCGACGACGGCGGTAAAGAGTCCGTTTTCCGGTTTGGCGCCCGCGCCTATGGCGATGGCCATGGAGAGGGGCAGGGCGACGATGGCCACGGTCATCCCGGCCAACGCGTCGGTCTTCAGGGCGGCGGCGCCATAGCCCTCGCGCAGCACGGTCACCAGCTTCGGCGTGAAGAGTTCGCCGAAGGTGGGCTTGCGCGCCAGATCGCCTGAACCTGAGTTAGCCATTGTTTTCATCTCGGAGACTCGGGGCGCCATCTTGGCATTGCGAAGACCCGGGCGCCAACACTATGCTGGCGCAACGCGGCCGTGATGTGTTGCGCCACATCAAAGCGGAGGGAGTGCATATGACCAGAGCCATTCGAATCCACGAAACCGGTGGACCTGAAGTTTTGAAGATGGAGGACGTCACCGTTCCCGCCCCCGGGCGCGGACAGGTCAAGATCCGCCATCACGCCATCGGGCTGAATTTCATCGAGATCTATTTCCGCAAGGGCGCCTATCCCGCTGAGCTCCCGTTCACGCCGGGCAATGAGGGCGCGGGCGAGGTGATCGAAGTCGGCAAGGGCGTCGAGGAGTTTCAGGTGGGCGACCGCGTGGCCTATGCCGCGATGCCCGGCAGCTATGCGGAAGAGCGGCTGATCGACGCGAAATTTCTGGTGAAGCTGCCCAAATATATTTCCTACGAGATGGGCGCGGCCATGATGCTGAAAGGA
>CAIUWR010000067.1 GCA_903902915.1 uncultured Hyphomicrobiales bacterium
GCTGACGCAGGTCGGCAGGTGAATAATCGGTCCGAAGTGGCAGGGCTGATGGCATGGCGCGAATCTCCTCGCGCCAAGGGAATCAGAACTTGAACTTCAGGGGAATCCCCAATGAGTCAGGTCAACGCGCCGTTGGTATTATTTGAATTCTGTTTTTGCAGGGCGGTTCAAGATTGTCCATCGCGCCCTCCAACCCCAGACCATGAATCAACTTATCATTTTCATTCAGCGTAACAGCCTGTAGTGAGCGTCATTGTTTAACCCCCAAAGCGCCGACCGGCGAGATCAGGAATCTTTCGGCAGCGATCATCCAAGCCGAATGTGATGAGGTGATGATGGACCGGAAATGAGGCGTTCCCGGACCACATCAGAATTTTGCACCTCCACGAATCCCCCTCAGTGCGCCTCGTCCCAATTGCCCGCCGCGCGGGCATCCACTTGCAGCGGTACTTGCAATTGCAGCGCGGGATGAGGCGCGTCGATCATGATCTTGCGCACCAGCGCGATGGTGGCCTCGACCTCGGCTTCGGGGGCCTCGAAGACCAGTTCGTCATGCACCTGCAACAGCATCCGCGCGTTCAGGCGCGCGCGCATCAAGGCTTCGTCCATGCGGATCATCGCGCGGCGGATGATGTCTGACGCAGAGCCCTGAATCGGTGCATTGATGGCGGCGCGTTCATTGAAGGCGCGCTCCGAGGGGTTCGATGCGGTGATGCGCGGATAGTGGCATTTGCGGCCGAAGATCGTGGTCACATAGCCAGTCTCGCGACAGGCTTTCTTCGTCGCCTCCATATAATCCTTGATGCCCGGGAAGCGTTCGAAATAGCGCTTGATATAGGCGCCGGCCTCTTCGCGCGGAATGCCCAGCTGATTGGCGAGGCCAAAGGCCGAGATGCCGTAGATGATGCCGAAATTGATGGCCTTGGCGCGGCGGCGCACTTCGGAAGGCATGTCCTTGATCGGCACGCCGAACATTTCAGACGCCGTCATCGCGTGAATGTCGAGTCCTTCGTCAAAGGCGCGGCGCAGCTGCGGAATGTCCGCGATATGGGCGAGAATGCGCAGCTCGATCTGCGAATAATCCGCCGAGATGAGCTTGTTGCCGGGCGTCGCGACAAAGGCGGTGCGGATCTTGCGGCCCGCCTCATTGCGCACGGGAATGTTCTGCAAGTTGGGGTCGGACGACGACAGGCGCCCGGTCGTGGTGGCGGCTAGCGAGAAACTCGTGTGGACGCGCTTTGTGCGCGGGTTCACATGGTTCGGCAGCGCGTCCGTGTAGGTCGATTTCAGCTTCTGCAATTGCCGCCAGTCGAGAATGCGCGCAGCGAGGGAATTGCCCTGTTCGGCCAGTTCATCGAGCACGCTGGCGGAGGTGGACCAGGCGCCGGTGGCGGTCCTCTTGCCGCCGGGCAGGCCCATCTTGCCGAAGAGAATATCGCCAAGCTGCTTGGGCGAACCAAGGTTGAAGCTCGCGCCCGCCAGCTCGTAGATCTCCGCTTCGTAGCCGCCCATGGATTGCGCGAAATCGCCCGACAGACGCGAGAGAATCTGGCGGTCGATGGCGATGCCGCGACCCTCCATGCGCGCCAGCACTTCCGGCATGGGGCGCTCCAGCGCTTCATAGACCGTGTTCATATGTTCGGCGGCGAGGCGCGGCTTCAGCACGCGCCACAAGCGCAGGGTCACATCCGCGTCTTCGGCGGCATATTCGGTGGCCTTGTCGATGGGCACGCGGGCGAAGCCGACGAAGGTCTTGCCGCGACCGGCCACATCGCCAAATTGCAGGGTCTTGTGGCCGAGATGCAGCTCGGAGAGTTCGTCCATGCCATGGCCGTTGCGTCCGGCGTCCAGCACATAGGACATGAGCATCGTGTCATCGACCGGCGCCATTTCCACGCCATGCTGGCTGAACACGGTCCAGTCGAATTTGGCGTTTTGCGCGATCTTCAACACGCCGCGCGCTTCCAGCAGCGGGCGCAGGCGTTCAAGCACCGCGCCCATCGGCAATTGGCCGGGCGCCAGCGCATCGCCGCCAAACAGATCGCCGACGCCGTCGGTCTTGTGGCCGAGCGGAATGTAGCAGCCCTGACCCGCCGCATAGGACAGCGACACGCCGACGAGATCTGTGGTGAGGGGATCGAGCGAGGAGGTTTCCGTATCCACCGCCACCACGCCCGCCTCATGGGCGGCTGCGATGACGGCGTCGAGCGCGGCCATGGTGTCGATGGTCGCATAGTTCGTGCGGTCAAAAGCGTGGGCGCGGGCCTCCACAGCCCGTGCGGCGGCGAGGCTTGCGGGCATGGAGAGGCCGCCAGCCTGCGCGGATGCGGCGGCGGCCGCAGGGGCCTGCGCCACGGCTGCGGCCGCGGCTTCGTTCACCTCGCCATTGCGCAGGCGCCAGCCGCCCGGGCCCACGAGGGCGGGATCAGGCTCGATTTCCGCAGCGTCCATCTCGTAGATTTCGGCGGCGCGGCGGGTGATGGTGGTGAATTCCAGCGCCTTCAGAAAGGCGATCAGTTCGCGCGGATCGGGCTCATGCAGGCCCAGATCGTCAAGCGGCACTTCCAGCTCGACATCGGTGCACAGATTCACCAGCTGACGCGACACGCGCACCAGATCGACCACCTCGGGATTGGTCAGGGTCTCGCGACGCTTGGGCTGCTTGATCTCGCCCGCGCGCGCGAGCAGCGTCTCCAGATCCCCATAGTCGTTGATGAGCTGGGCGGCGGTCTTGACGCCGATGCCGGGCGCGCCCGGCACATTGTCGGTGGAATCGCCCGCCAGCGCCTGCACATCCACCACCTTGTTGGGGGGCACGCCGAAATAATCGACCACCTCGGCCTCGCCGATCCGCCGCTCCTCGCGCGCGCCCGCATTGCCCGCGACCCCGGAGGCGGGATCGAACATGGCGACGCCCGGGCCGATCAGCTGCATCAGATCCTTGTCGGCGGAGATGATCAGCACATCGGCGCCGCGCGCGCGGGCCTCCTTGGCGTAGGTGGCGATCAGGTCGTCCGCCTCGTAGCGATCCTGCTCGACCGGAATCAGCCCGAAGGCCCGCACGGCCTGCCGCATGAGCGGAAACTGGGGAATCAGATCCTCCGGCGGCTCGCTGCGGTTCGCCTTGTAGGGAGGGTAGAGCTCCTTGCGGAAGGAATTCTCGGATTTGTCGAAGATGATGGCCAGATGCGTCGGCTTGATGCCCGCAGCCCCCTCGCGGACGAACTGGAACAGTTTGGTGGCGAACAGGCGCACCGCGCCGGTCGGCAGGCGATCCGTGCGGTAATTGTATTTCTGGTCCTGCCGGATGGACTGGAAATAGGCGCGGAAGATGAAGTTCGACCCATCCACGAGAAAGACGTGGTCGCCGGGCTGAACATTGCGATGGGTGAGGCTCATGGGATCCGTCTGGCTCGAAAACAGAGCCGGACCTTAATGCGGCGCGCGTCCAAGCGCCATGCCTTTACCCAGCAAGCCCTGCGCGACGCGGTCGGTTGAGCCAGACGAAGATCAGCGCTGCGGATGCTGCGAAATACCAGTATTTTTCTTCTGCGATAGCGCCCGCGCAAGCCACCGCCCAACAGGCGGCCAACATGTTTTCCTTGAGCGCAACGATCTTGGGCGGATTATGCCGGGTCGTGGCGCTCTCCCGCCTTGGCGGAGCCGGATGCCAGATATTGATCAGCCCCGTGGAGACGCAGGCGAAGATCGCGAAAATGACCAGCAAGGCGGCGTCCCTCGGCTCGGTCCAGGCGAGCCCGAGGGCCGGAATCAGCAGAATGAGGCCCAGCGGCATCGCGATAGCCTGAAGCTTGCTCCGCAATATGTCGCCCGCAGTGACGGGAGCCGTCGCCATGAAGTCCACGGCGTCCTCGCTCAAAATGGTGAGCCATGCCAGAATTCCCGCCAGATGGGACAGAACCATGATGAGAACGGGCGCCACCAGAAGCGACAGGGACGGATCGTCCTGGCTGATCCAGATGACGATGCTGACGGGGGCCAGATAGAGCAGCTGCAATAAGGCGCGCGAAAAGAGCCAGGGGTCGCGGGCGAGCAATTTCAGCTCCTTGCGGCGCAAGGCCGCTCCCGCGCCCGGGCGAAACGGCCGGTCCGGCTTATCGCGAGCCGTCAGCTGGCGGTCTCCCGCGCCTTTCACGCGTATGGCGCTTTCCAGGAAGCCGGGGCCCAGCCTGAGCACCGCCAGCGCGAAGGCGATGGCGCCCAGGCTCAACCAGATGAGCAGCGAGACCGGATCGCCCGCGACGCCTCGCACCGGCGCCATGAGCAGCCAGTCCGCAAAGGCGGGGGCCGGTGGGAGCTTATGAAAAAGGGCTCTGGTGGCCCGGGTCGGACCGGTCGCCAGATAGGCGAATTGCCCGCCAAGGATCATCGCCGAAGCGATGAAGGTGGCGGTGAACTGACCGGCCTTGCGCGTATGGCGAGGCCCCAGCACGTTGAACAGGCCGACCGTAATGGAGAGGCCACAGGCGCTGGCCAGCAGGGCGGAAGCGATGGAGGCGGGATAGATGCCGAGCCAATGGGCGCCCATCTTGTAGGCGATCATATCCGCCATGGGGAACAGAAAGACCCCGACGACAAGGATGATTTCAACGGAGGCCACGATGGCCTGCGCCGCGACGACGGCGCGCGGAGAGACGGGAGAGGCCAGCAGCAGATCAAGATCGTCGCGCGCATAGAGCAACCTCGTGAAATGGTTGATCGCCTGTGAGAGCTGCCACGAGAAAATGAAAAGGGTGGCGGTGGCGAGCGCGCCCGCCTGCGCCGGCCCGTCCAGACGGACGAACAGATTCGCCGTCGGTCCGGTCAGTCCGTGCATGAAGGCGAGGCCAAGGGCGACGATCCCCAGAACTCTTGCGGAGGAGCGGTCCCCCCAGCGCTGCGCCGCGGCGCCGCCAGCTCAGCCGCAGCTCGTGACGCACAAGCCAGAGAAAAGAGCCGGGGCTCAACCTCATGGCGCCGCCGCCCGGCTGGTGAGGTCAAGGAACACATCCTCAAGCGAATCGTCCGCCCGGCCCGTGCGCGCCCGCAGCTCCGCCAGCGTTCCCTCAGCGCATAAGCGGCCATCGCAGATGATGCCGATGCGGTCCGCCAGCCGCTCCGCGACTTCAAGGATATGGGTGGTCAGAATGATGGCGCGCCCCGTCTTTGCGCGGGCGATCAGCAGATCCTTGACCTGACGGGCGATGGCCGCATCCAGGCCGGTGAGAGGCTCGTCCAGCAGCAGGAGCATGGGATCGTGAATGAGGGCGCCCGCGAGCGCCACCTTTTGTTTCATGCCCCGCGAAAACCCCTCGCAGCGGGTATGGCGATGGGGCCAAAGTTCCAGAACGCCCAACAGGTCGCGAGCGCGGCTCAACGCCACGCCCGGCTCGACGCCCCATAGGCCCGCGACGAATTCCAGATATTCGAGCGGATCGAGCTTGTCGTAGAGGGCTGGCTCGTCCGGCAACCAGGCGGTGATTCGTCTGGCCTCGATCGGATCGCGTCGCACATCGACGCCATAAATCTCGATCGAGCCAGAATCTGGAGGGAGGAGGCCCGCCGCCATGCGGATCGTGGTTGTCTTGCCCGCACCGTTGGGGCCGAGCAGCGCGTAGAACTCGCCGGGCCGGATGGTCAGATCGAGCGCTTCAACCGCTTGTTTTCCATCAAAACTTTTACAAAGCCCCCGCACAGACAGAGCGGGCGTCGAGGATGAATGAATGAGCATTGGAAATCTCGCGAGCGTGCAATGAGCCGATACTAATCGAGCCCGCGACGCCGCGCATCACTTTTCTAGGTTGGCGGGGCGCCGTTCGCCTCCAGCACCTGACCCGCCAGATAAAGCGACCCGGCGATGAGGATGCGAGGCGGCTTGTCCCAGGACAGCGCCGCGATTCGCTCAAGCGCCTGCGTGACGCTCGCAGCGCATTCGGCGCGCAGTCCTGCGGCCGCAGCGGCGGCGGCGACCTCCTGTGGCGCGCGCCCTGCGTGTTCGCCGGGGATCGGGACCGCGAAGACCTGGTGGACGAGCCCCTTGAACGCGGACAGGAAACCCGTCGTATCCTTGGTCGCCAGCGTGCCGCAAATGAGCGCGAGGGGACGAGGAACGCGGGCTTCCAGATCCGCCATAGCCTCCCCAAGCACCCGTCCGCCGGCCACATTATGGCCGCCGTCGAGCCAGACCTCCGCGTCTTTGGGGGCGAGCGCCACCAGCGGGCCGGACGATAGTTTTTGCAGGCGGGCGGGCCATTCCACCCGCGCCATGCCCGCCTCGAAGGCGCTGTCTGGCAGCGAGGCGTCGAACTGGCGCAGGGCGGCGATGGCGGTGGCGGCGTTTTGAATTTGATGGCGGCCCGCCAGCCGGGGCAGCGGCAGATCGAGCAGGCCCGTCTCGTCCTGATAGACCAGCCGCCCATGCTCCTCGCGGGCGATAAAATCCTGCGCGCCGATCAGAATGGGCGCGCGGAGTTTGCCAGCCTGACGCTCGATGACGGCGCGGGCCTCGTCCTCCTGGGCGGCGACGACCACGGGGGTGCGCGGCTTGATGATTCCGGCTTTCTCGAAGGCGATTCCCGCCAGCGTCGTGCCCAGAAACTCCGGATGGTCGATGGAGACCGGGGTGATGACGGCGAGCGCAGGCGGGGCGATCACATTGGTGGCGTCGAAGCGTCCGCCCAGGCCCACTTCCAGCAACAGCACGTCGGCGGGCGTTTCGTGAAACAGCTTGAAGGCGACGGCTGTGGTCATTTCAAACAGGGTGATCGGCGCCCCATCGTTGACCCGCTCGCAGTCCTCCAGCGCCGCCGCCAGCCGCGCTTCGTCAACCAACCGCCCCGCGAGGCGGATGCGCTCGTGGAAACGCACCAGATGGGGCGAGGTATAGACATGAACCTTGCGTCCAGCCGCTTCCAGCACGGCGCGCATGAAGGCCACCGTCGAGCCCTTGCCATTGGTGCCCGCCACGTGGATCACGGGCGGCAGGTCCAGATGCGGATCGCCCATGCGGGCGAGCAAGGCCTCAAGCCGTCCAAGGGACAGATCAATCTTCTTGGGATGCAAGGCGAGCATCCGCTGCAGAATCAGATCGGACCCGGTCATGGAAAGGCTCTAGGCTGCAGGGGGCGTATTGGTGAGCAGGCTGCAGAGGCGGGCAAGGGTGGCGCGCATCTCCATACGCGGCACAACCATGTCCACCATGCCATGTTCTTTCAGATATTCGGCGCGCTGGAAGCCCTCGGGCAGGCGCTCGCGAATCGTCTGCTCGATCACGCGCGCGCCAGCGAAGCCGATCACGGCTCCAGGCTCGGCGATGTGAATGTCGCCGAGCATGGCGTAGGAGGCGGTGACGCCGCCGGTCGTGGGATTGGTGAGCACCACGATATAGGGGAGCCTGGCTGCGCGCAGTCGCTGCACAGCGACCGTCGTGCGCGGCATCTGCATCAAGGAGAACATGCCCTCCTGCATGCGCGCGCCGCCTGAAGCGGTGAACATGATGAAGGGCGCCTTGCGCTTCACCGCCTCCGTCATGCCGGTGACGATGGCCTCGCCAGCCGCCATGCCGAGCGAGCCGCCCATGAATTCGAAATCCTGCACAGCGGCCACCACCTGCTTGCCCTCGAGGGCGCCAGTGGCGAGCTTCACGGCGTCGGGGTGGCTCGTCTTGGAGCGATATTCCTTGAGGCGGTCGGTGTAGCGTTTCACATCGCGGAATTTCAGCGGATCGAGCGGAGCCTCCGGCGTGGCGACCATGTCATAGCGACCGGCGTCGAACAGCGTGTCGAGGCGCATTTTCGCGGGCATGCGCATGTGGTGGCCGGAGCTGGGCACCACATAGAGATTGGCCTCGAGATCCTTGTGGAAGACCAGTTCGCCGCTTTCGGGGCATTTGACCCAGAGATTTTCCGGCGTCTCGCGCCTCAGAAGGGAGCGAATCTTCGGCGGCACGACATTCGACATCCAGTTCATGGCGAAGCCCTGGCCGGACTCGTTATCAACTTCACTCATCACGCCACCGCCTTGCGCGCCGCGCGCACGCCGCCCGCGATCTGCGAAACGAGGTTCGTGACGGCCGCTACTGTGTCCCCGGTCGCCCGGTCTTGCGAATCAAGCGAGCGCTTCAGCGCGTCGATCAGCGCGGAGCCTACCACGACGCCATCCGCGTGGGTGGCGATGGCCTTCGCGTTTTCGGCGTTCTTCACCCCGAAGCCAACGGCCACCGGCAGGTCCGTATGTCCCTTGATGCGCCGCACCGCCTCGGAAACCATTGAATAATCAGCGATAGCCGCGCCCGTGACGCCATTGATCGAGACGTAATAGACAAAGCCTGACGTATTGGTCAGCACCTTGGGCAGGCGCTTGTCGTCGGTCGTCGGCGTGGCGAGGCGAATGAAGTTCACGCCAGCCCCCAATGCCGGGATGCACAATTCGGCATCCTCCTCCGGCGGCAGATCGACGACGATCAACCCATCGACGCCAGCGGCTTTGGCATCCTTCAAGAAGCGTTCGACGCCATAGACATAGATGGGATTGTAATAGCCCATGAGCACGATCGGCGTGTGGTCGTTTCCAGCGCGGAAGGCGGCGACCATCTCCAACGTCTTGATCATGGACCCGCCAGCCTTCAGCGCGCGCAGTCCCGCCGCCTGGATCGAAGGCCCGTCCGCCATGGGGTCGGTGAAGGGCATGCCGATCTCGATGACGTCCGCCCCCGCGCCCGGCAGGGCCTCGATCAGTTGCAGGGATGTGGCGAGGTCAGGATCCCCGCACATGAGAAAGGTCACGAGGGCCGCGCGGCCTTCGGTGCGGAGTTCGCCGAAGCGTTTGTCGATGCGAGTGGTCATGGTGGGCTTGCCGATAGCACGGAAGCGGGCCGCGCGAAAGCCAAAGGCCGGGCGTCCTGGTGTTTTCAGGCGAGGGGCAAAACATAAAAGCCAGAGGGCGCGCACCCTCTGGCCCAGCCTTGCGGGTGTTGAGGGGCGTCAGGGCGTGGGCAGCGGCGCCGGATTGTTCGAAAGGGTCCGCAAATAGGCGAGAATGTCGGCGCGTTTGGCCGCATCCTTTTCGCCCGCATAGGACATTTTCGTGCCCGCGACGATACCCTTTGGATTGGAGATGAAGGCGTTGATCTGCTCGTAGCCCCACTTGCCGCCCTTGGCCTTCATGGCGTCCGAATAGGCGAAGCCGGTGGAGGCGACGGGACGGTCGATCACGCCATAGAGATTGGGGCCAGTCGCCTTGGGGGCGCCGCTGGGATCGAAGGAATGGCATGCGGCGCAGGCCTTGACGAGGTTCTCGCCCTTTTTGGGGTCGGCCTTGGCGAGGAGAATCGGCAGGGGCACGACGACTTCGGGCGCGGCGGCTACGCCGCCATGATGCTCCTCGGCCGCTGGCAGGGGATAACCCGGCTTCTCCCCGTGGGGAGCGGAAAACAGCGCGTCCGAGACGACGCTGACGCCCATCACGAACAGGAGCGAGCCGAGCACAGCGCCGGCAATCTTGTTGAGCTCGAAAGAATCCATGCCTGCAGGCTCCGCTTTCAGCCAAATCGCGCGATGAATGCGCAACGGCGCGCGAGGTCGTCGTCCCGACCCCATGACGTGGCGGTTGATTACCCGCTTTGCGCCCTGCTTGGCAACAGTATAAGCATCGTCATCAATGCTACCTTTTGCCGCCTGATCATGACAGCCATCATTCTCATCCCCGCCCGCATGGCCTCCACCCGCCTTCCCGGCAAGCCCCTGGCCGAAATCCATGGGGAGTCGATGATCGTCCACGTTTGGCGCCGGGCCTGCGAAGCGGGCGTCGGCGAGGTGGTCGTGGCGGCCGACGCGCCGGAAATTGTCGCCGCCGTCGAGGCGGCGGGCGGACGCGCCGTGCTCACCGGGTTGCACCACCAGTCAGGTTCAGACCGCATTTTCGAGGCGCTGGCCCTCGCCGATCCGCAGGGTCGTCACGACATCGTGGTCAATGTGCAGGGCGATCTGCCGACAGTCGAGCCGCTTACAGTGCGCGCCGCCGTCCGCCCGCTCGCTGATTCGTCCGTGGATATCGGTACGGTTTGCGCGCTGATCACGAGGGCCGAGGAGCGGATCGACCCCAATGTGGTGAAGGTGGTCGGCTCGCCCTTAAGCGAATCGCAGATGCGGGCGCTCTATTTCACCCGCGCCACCGCGCCCCATGGCGATGGACCGCTGTGGCACCATATTGGTCTTTACGCCTATCGCCGCGCGGCGCTGGCGCGTTTCGTCAGCCTGCCGCCCTCGGTTCTTGAACAGCGCGAGAAGCTGGAACAGCTGCGTGCGCTGGAAGCCGGCATGCGGATTGATGTTTGCGTGGTGGGCGAAGTTCCTCTGGGGGTGGACACGCCCCATGATCTGGAACGCGCGCGCCTCATGTTGGCGCATCAGTGAATCGGGATGCGTCGGGACGCCATCAGGAGATGCAAGTGAAGAAGGTGATCTCGTATCAGGGCGAGCCGGGCGCGAATTCCCATATCGCCTGCCTCGACGTCTATCCGGACTGGGAGCCTTTGCCCTGCGCCAGCTTCGAGGACGCCTTCGCCGCGATCATCGACGGCAGGGCTGACCTTGGCATGATCCCCATCGAAAATTCCATCGCCGGGCGCGTAGCCGATATCCATCACTTCCTGCCGCAGGCGGGGCTGCATATCGTTGGCGAATATTTTCTGCCGATTCATTTCCAGCTGCTGGCCCTTCCCGAAGCGGAGCTCTCCACCATCCGCTCCGTCTACAGCCATGTCCATGCGCTGGGGCAGTGTCGCAAGATCATCCGCGAACTCGGCCTCAAGGCTGTCGTGACCGGCGACACGGCGGGCTCGGCGCGCGAAGTCGCGGAGTGGAAGGATCCCACCCGCGCCTCGCTGGCCCCCGCGCTGGCGGCAGGGATCTACGGGTTGAAGACTCTGGCGCGCGACGTCGAGGACGAGAAACATAACACGACGCGCTTCATCATCCTGTCGAAGACGCCCCAATGGTTGCCACAGGGCGCCCCCAATCCGGTGACGACCTTTCTGTTTCGCGTGCGCAACGTGCCCGCCGCGCTCTACAAGGCGTTGGGCGGCTTCGCCACCAATGGCGTCAACATGTCCAAGCTTGAAAGCTACATGGTGGACGGCGAATTCGCCGCGACGCAATTCCTCGCCGATGTGGACGGCCATCCGGAAGACGCGCCCCTGCGCCGGGCGCTCGAGGAGCTGGAATTCTTCTCCCGCGAGGTGAAGATCCTGGGCGTCTATCCCGCCCATCCGTTCCGGCTGGAGACGCAGAAAGCCGCCGGGTAGGCCTCGCCGCCCGGGCCGCCGCTGCGCCCAGCCCCAGCCCCGAGCGAGGGCCCTGGCCCCAGCGTCAGGCGGTCTTGTTCGCGTCAGGAACCGGCAGCGTCAGGCTGGCGGGGGCGCCTGGGCGATGCAGGGCGCTGAGGCTGCTGGCGGCGCCATTCAGGAAGGCGGAGACATAGAGCCGCATCACGGCGGACACGTCGGCCGCCACGTCCACATTGTAGATATTGCTGCGGATCGAATAGAAGACGACGGACGCATGCAACGCCATGACGAGCTCCAGCTCGCCCATCAGCAGGGGCAGGGCCTCATAGTCAGGCAGCTTCGCCGCCCGCCGCATTTCGGCGATCAGCGGCAAAACCAGCTTCGTTTTCAGCAGCTCCATCTTGCGTACCGGCAAGGACCACCCGTCGAGGGCGGCGCGCAGGAACAGGCGCAAGCCGATCCCGTCCTCGTTTTCCAGATGCATGGTGTAAAAGCTCGTCAGCCGATCCTCGAGGCTTTTGGACTGGTCCTCGAGCACCTTGGCCCATTCCATGGCCCAATGGCTGGCGAACACCTTTTCGAAAATCGCTTCAAGTAAAGCTTCTTTCGATGGATAGTATTTGTAAAGTAAAGCTTGGCGAACGCCCAATCGGTCAGCCAAATCGCGAGTTGAAGCTGAAAAGCCTTCCTTGGCGAAGAACATAGAAGCTTCGCTCAGGATGACCGCGCGACGCTCGGCCGCTGGCAATCTCTGCGCCCGTTGGCGTTGCGAACGAACTTCCTGCTGACCTGCAACACCGTCGATTTCAGGAGAACCCGCTTGTTCAGAGGTCATTTTCCGGTCCAGACGCTTGGTTCAGTAGAGGAACAAGCTGTTTGCTGTTGAATCCGTCACGTTAACAATCGGCTAGTAACATCCATAATGCAGCTACGGCAACCAAGGATTTTGAGTTCAGGAACATTTTTGTTTACAGCAAAGCTTTATATCACTCGATTGTTATCGTGCGGCAACTAAAGTCGTTACTGCAATGTAGCGCTTACGCTTCATATCCGAAGCCCATCTACTTGCAACTATTAAAAACTTTAAGCTGCCAAAAAAGCCCAGCTCCGCATAAGCGATCTGGCGATGGCGATCGGTTGGGGGGCGCCAAGGCCTTGTTCATGTTCGTCGCCAAGCATCGCGCGCACCTCCGCGCGAGTGAACCAGCGCGCATCCTCGAGTTCGGCATGGTCGACGACGATGTCTTCGCTCAGGGCCTGCGCCAGGCAGCCGATCATCAGGGTGGCTGGAAAGGGCCAGGGCTGGGAGGCCAGATAGGTGACGCGACCCACGCGCACGCCGGCCTCTTCCATCACCTCGCGCCGCACCGCCTCCTCGATGGTCTCGCCGGGCTCCAGAAAGCCCGCGAGCGCCGAATACATGCCCGGCGCGAAGCGGGCCTGCCGTCCCAGCAGGCAGCGATCGCCGCGTGTCGCCAGCATGATCACGACCGGATCCGTGCGGGGAAAATGCTGCGCCTTGCAGGCGGCGCACTCGCGCTTCCAGCCAGCTGAAGTCACCGTGGTCGGCGCGCCGCACTGGGAGCAGAAGCGGTGTCTGGCGTGCCAGAAGAGCAGGCTCTTGCCCTGCGCCATCATGGCGATGGTCGGACGCTCCAACTGGGCCTTCGCCGCCAGCGTGCGCAGATCAATAAGGACGAGATCGTCGCGGCCGGGAATGACGAGGGGGCCGTTGTCCTCGGCCCGCGCCGCCACCTTGGGCTGAAGAAGGGTTGCGAAGACGGTCGTCTGCGGCGTGCGGCCCAGCAGCGCCTGTTCATGACGGGCGCCCAGGGCCTCCGCCTCACCCAGCGTGAAGAAGGCCTCAAGGCCGTCAGGGGTCTGTTTGAGCACGGGCGTGTCGGAGACGAAAACGAGGCTGCGGGCGTCCGGACGTGTGGCCAGTTGCGCCAGATAGTCCAGATCGTCGCGCTTTTCCGAGAGGCGGTCGAGCGGATTGCCCGAAAAGCCCACAAGGGCGGAAAGTTCATCGACGAATGAATCGCTCATAAAATGGCTCCGACTGCCCATGCATTACATATCATTCGCGCGCCTCTGTGAACCCGGGACGCAGGGGCTGGGTGGATGTTGATCGGCGTCAGGTTTGCCCCTACACGCAGAGGCGGGACGAGGACCGACGCGATGAGCATCCGGCACGACACAAGCTTCGCCATGGAGACCTTGCGGCAGGCGCCTGTTCTGGTGACTGGCGCGGCGGGGTTCATCGGCTTCCATCTGGCGCGCCGCCTGCTCGAGGCGGGTTGCCGGGTCATCGGCTTCGACAATCTCAACAGCTATTATGACGTGGCTTTGAAGGAGGCGCGGCTCGCCCGGCTCAGGCAGTTTCCCGCCTTCGATTTCACACGCGGGGACATCGCCGATGGCGAGGCTGTCCGCCTGTCGTTTGACGCGCACAGGCCCGGATTCGTCGCCCATCTGGCGGCGCAGGCGGGGGTGCGCCATTCGCTCAAGGCGCCGCAGGACTATGTCAGCGCCAATCTGGTGGGCTTCTTCAACATCATCGAGAACAGCCGGGCCTTCAACGTCCGGCATCTGGTCTACGCCTCCTCCAGCTCGGTCTATGGCGCGAATGCGCGCCAACCCTGGTCGGTCAGCGATGGCGCCGATCACCCCCTGTCGCTCTATGCGGCGACCAAGAAAAGCAACGAACTCGTCGCCCACGCCTATAGCCACCTGCACAAGCTGCCCACGACCGGCCTGCGCTTCTTTACGGTCTATGGTCCCTGGGGGCGGCCCGACATGGCGCTGTTTCTGTTCATCCGCGCGATTCTCGCGGGCGAACCCATCGACGTCTACAATCACGGCCGGATGAAGCGCGACTTCACTTATATAGACGACATTGTGGAGGGCGTGGCGCGGACGTTGGCGCAACCTGCGACGCCTGATCCGGCCTGGAGCGGGGAGGCGCCTGATCCAGGATCCAGCGCCGCGCCGTGGCGGATCTACAATATTGGCAACAACGAGCCCGTGGCGCTGCTGGACATGATCGCCATGCTGGAACGGGCGCTGGGCCGGGAGGCCAAAAAGAACTTTTTGCCCATGCAGCCCGGGGACGTTCCTTCCACCTTCGCTGATATCGACGCGCTGGAGCAAGCCGTGGGTTTCCGCCCCGCCACGCCGCTGGACGAGGGGATCGGGCGCTTCGTGGCCTGGTATCGGGATTATTATCAAGTCTGAGGCTGCGCCAAAAAGCGGGGCGACGCGCTTGCGAAATGCGCCTGTCTGGTCCACATAGGGGGCGGGAGGTTGGCGGTGGACGTTCCACTCGCCAACCGGGTCAGGTCCGGAAGGAAGCAGCCCTAACGAGACCGGGCGGGTCTCTGTCCAGCCTCCCACCTTTCACGCCGCGTCCCCTGCCGGGGCCGGCCCTGGAACGGCGCCACATGACCGATGAGCGACAGCACGAGGCCGCCGCCGGTGGTGGAGTCGAGGAGCCCTCGCTGGGCCTCGACCTTGGGTCCACGGCCAAGCCTGCCGCAATCCAGCCGCCCGCCGCCTATCGCGTGCTGGCGCGCAAATACCGTCCTTCGAGCTTCGAGGATCTGATCGGCCAGGAGGCCATGGTCAGAACCCTTTCGAACGCCTTCGAGCTGAACCGCATCCATCAGGCCTATCTGCTGACCGGCGTGCGCGGGGTGGGCAAGACCACCACCGCCCGCATTCTGGCGCGCGCCTTCAATTATGAACGGCCCGCCCACGACGGCCAACCCGCCGTCACCGCTCCGACCATCCACATGCCGGAGCTTGGCGCCCATTGTCAGGCGATCATCGAGAGCCGCCACATCGACGTGATCGAGATGGACGCCGCCTCGCACACCGGCGTCGACGATGTGCGCGAGATCATCGAGAACGCGCGCTTCCGCCCGGTGATGGCGCGCACCAAGGTCTATATCATCGACGAAGTGCACATGCTCTCCAAGAACGCCTTCAACGCCCTGTTGAAGACGCTGGAGGAGCCGCCCGAACATGTGAAATTCCTCTTCGCCACCACGGAAATCGAGAAAGTGCCCGTCACCGTGCGCTCGCGTTGCCAGCGCTTCGACCTGCGCCGCATCGAGCCCGACGTGCTGATCAACCATCTGGCGGGCATCTGCGGCAAGGAGGCGGTCGAGATCGAGCGCGACGCGCTGGCCCTGATCGCCCGCGCCGCCGAGGGCTCGGTGCGCGACGCCCTGTCGATCCTCGATCAGGCCATCGCCCATGGCTCGGGCGCCGGCGCCATCACCGCCCTTGGCCTGCGCGACATGCTGGGCGTGGCCGACCGCGCGCGCATCATCGACCTCTTCGAGGCCGTGATGAAGGGCGACGCCGCGGCGGCGCTGGGCATTCTGCGCGAACAATATGACATGGGCGCCGACCCCGCCCATGTGCTGACCGGCCTCGCCGAATTCGTGCATTTCGTCACCAAGCTGAAGCTCGCCCCCAGCGACCGGCCCGACGCATCGGTCAGTCCGGAGGAGGCCTCGCGCGGCGGGGCTTTTGCTGCGGGGCTCTCCATTCAGGTGCTGACCCGCGCCTGGCAGCTGCTCACCAAGGGCTTGCAGGACATGCGCGACGCGCCCCGCCCGCTGGCGGCCGCCGACATGGTGCTGGTGCGCCTCGCCTATGCGGCGGATCTGCCAAGTCCCGAAGACGTTCTGCGCAAATTGACGAGCGCCCCGCAGGGCGGCGATGCGCGCCCCCCCGTGCGGCAAGGCGCGCCTTCGGGCGGCGGCGGCGCTTCGGCAATGGCGACCGCGCGGCCCCTGAGCGTGGCGGCGAGCGCGCCCATCACCCAGCAAAGGCCCACCGCCCAGGCGCAGGCCAACACCCAGCCGCAAGCGCGCGT
The DNA here is from genome assembly GCA_903902915.1 of uncultured Hyphomicrobiales bacterium. Classification (GTDB taxonomy): domain Bacteria; phylum Pseudomonadota; class Alphaproteobacteria; order Rhizobiales; family Beijerinckiaceae; genus Terripilifer. The sequence goes on from CAIUWR010000067.1 coordinate 16,173, forward strand.
CGAGATCGCCAACTTGGAGGCGCTTGTCGCGCTGGCGCAGGAGAATCGCGACATTCAATTGAAGATCGCGCTGGAGCGCGATGTGCGCCTCGTGCGCTTCGAGCGCGGCTCCATCGAATTTTCGCTGACCCCCGGCGCCTCGCCGCAGCTTGCGCAGACTCTGATGCGCCGCTTGCAGGAATGGACGGGCGTCCGCTGGATGGTCGCCGTGTCGCGCGAAGCGGGCGGACCGACCCTGAAGGAACAGGCGGACGCGCGCGCCGAGGAAAAGATGACCGGCGTGCGCGCGCTGCCGCTGGTGCGCAAGGTGCTCGAAGCTTTCCCCGGCGCTCAGATCATGGCGATCCGCACGCCCGAGGTCGAGCCGGAGCCCGTCACCGCCGCCATTGCGCCAGAGACGGCGGATGGCGGCGACGAGGTCGGCTATGCCGACCAGATCTACACCGAAGACGATTTGTGAGGCGCGGACTCCAATGAAAGACATCATGGGATTGATGAAGCAGGCGCAGGCCATGCAGGCGCGCATGCAGGACATGCAGGCCGAGATGGAAAAGATCGAGGTCGTGGGCCAGTCGGGCGGCGGCCTTGTGCAGGTGACGCTCACCGCCAAGGGCGCCATGCGCGGCGTGGCCATCGACGCCTCGCTGCTGCGGGCGGACGAGAAGGAGATCGTCGAGGATCTCGTCGTCACCGCCCATGAAGACGCGCGCAAGAAGGGCGAGCGCCTGATGGAAGAAAAGATGAAATCCGTGACCGCAGGACTGCCCCTGCCGCCCGGCATGAAGCTTCCCTTCTGATGGCTGAACGGGTCGCGGGTCCGGAGATCGAGCGGCTGATTCAGCTGCTGGCGAAATTGCCCGGTCTTGGCCCGCGTTCGGCGCGCCGGGCCGCGCTGCATCTCATCCGCAAGCGCGAAGAACTGCTTGGTCCGCTGGCCAACGCCATGCAGGTGGCCAAGGACCGCATCCTCACCTGCTCCGCTTGCGGCAATGTGGATACGCGCGATCCCTGCACCGTCTGCGCCGATCCGCGCCGCGACCCCGCCATGCTCGTGGTGGTGGAGACGGTCGCCGACCTCTGGGCGCTGGAGCGGGCGGCGGCCTTGCGCGCGCGCTACCATGTGCTGGGCGGCACGCTCTCGCCGCTCGACGGCGTGGGGCCGAAGGACATCAACCTCGACTCGCTCGTCTCTCGCGTGGCGGAAGGGGAGATCGCCGAGATCATCCTGGCGGTGAACGCCACGGTCGACGGGCAAACGACCGCCCATTACATCACCGACATTCTGTCTCATCTGAACGTCAAGATCACCCGCCTCGCCCATGGCGTGCCGGTGGGCGGCGAACTGGATTATCTTGACGAAGGCACGCTTTCTGCGGCCATTCGTCAGCGTACGGATTTCTGAAGCGGGAACTTTCCAAGGCGCCCACGCTTCCCGCAGAGCCTCAACACGCGAGGATCCACATGGCGAAGACGCTCACCATCACCCTCCCCCACACGCTGGGCGCTGCGGAAGCCAAACGGCGCATTTCAAGCGGGATCGAGAGCCTGCGTCAGCAATACGCCTCGCAACTCTCGCGCGCCGACGTCGCCTGGCGGGGCGACCGGGCGGAGCTGAAGGTGGGCGCGCTGGGCCAGACCATCGACGCCCGGGTCGATGTGAGCGAGGACCAGCTGCACATCGAGGTCGATCTGCCCTGGCTCTTGCAAAAGCTCGCGGCGCCGTTGGAAACGTTCCTGACGCGCTCGGGATCGGAGACGCTCAAGCTTGGCAAGAGCTGAATTCGTCAGAGCCGCATCAGCCCTTGCGAGCGATCAGCTTTTCAACCCCCGCCCAAAGGCCCGCAACCAACAGGGTCCAGATCAGCAGGGGGATGACATGCTCAGGCTCGAAGACGACGCCGACGATTGCAGCCGCCGCTATGATCAACAGCATGATATGCGACCCGGACAACTTGAACATCGATCTTCTCCAGATTGGCGCTAGGCGAGGTTGATAAGGTTCTAGACGCTTTTCGACAAGCCTGGCAATGGCGTCTGGCGCAGCCTCATCCCCGCGCCTCCCGGCAACGATCCGAGCAATAGCGCACCTCTTCCCAGACCTTCGCCCATTTCTTGCGCCACACGAAAGGTCGCGCGCAAGTCACGCAAAGCTTGCTGGGCAAATCGCTCTTCTTGCGCATCTTCGCCAAGATGACTCCTTCGTTTGCATGAACCGCGTCGTGCGCCGCTTCGTATTCAGCACGCCATATGTGATACGCGCGCCCCCGGATGAATGGATCAATGATGAAAAGCCTGCGTCTGGTGTTCGGCGATCAACTCACGCGCACCTTGAGCGCGCTTGACGGGCTCGATCCGGTGAATGACGTCGTCTTCATGGTCGAGGTCGCGCAAGAGACGACCTATGCGCCGCACCACAAGCAGAAGATCGTCCTGATCCTCGCCGCCATGCGCCATTTCGCGGCGGAGTTGATGGGCGAAGGCGTGCGCGTGCATTATGTGCGGCTCGACGATCCCGCCAATACCGGCTCCTTCACCGGCGAGCTCGCGCGCGCCCTCGGCTTGCACAAGCCTGACGCCATCATCGCCACCGAGCCTGGCGAGTGGCGGGTCGCGCAGATGATGGGCGACTGGTCGGCGCAATTTGGCGTTCCATTGGACGTGCGCGAGGATGACCGCTTCTTTTGCTCGCGCGGGCGTTTCGCGCGCTGGGCCAATGAACGCAAATCTTACCGGATGGAGTTTTTCTATCGCGAGATGCGCCGCGAAACCGGGCTGTTGATGCAGGGCGACAAGCCCGAAGGCGGCGAATGGAATTTCGACAAGGAGAACCGCAAGGCTCTGCCCGCACGCCACGCGCCGCCCAAGCGCCAGCGTTTCGAACCGGATCAGACGACGCGCGAGGTCATGGCGCTTGTGGCGCGCCGGTTCGCCGATAACTTCGGCGATCTTGAACCTTTTGGCTGGGCGGTGACGCGCGCGGACGCATTGGAGGCGCTGGACCATTTCATTGCCGATTGCCTGCCGCTCTATGGCGATTATCAGGATGCGATGAAGACCGGCGAGCCTTTCGTCTATCACTCCATCCTCTCGCCCTATCTCAACTGCGGATTGCTGACCGCGCGCGAAATCTGCATCGCCGCCGAGCGCGCCTTTCGCGCGGGCCATGCGCCGTTGAATGCGGTGGAGGGTTTCGTGCGCCAGATCCTGGGCTGGCGCGAATATGTGCGCGGCATCTATTGGCGCCATATGCCAGCCTATGAGGACACCAATGCGCTTGAGGCGCATCGGCCGCTGCCCGCCTTTTTCTGGACCGGCGACACGCGAATGAATTGCATTGCGCAGGCGGTGGGCGACACGCGCAAACATGCCTATGCGCATCATATCCAGCGGCTGATGATCACCGGCAATTTCGCGCTGCTGGCGGGCATTGAACCGCGCGCGGTCGAAGAGTGGTATCTGGCCGTCTATATCGACGCTTTCGACTGGGTGGAGCTGCCCAACACCCACGGCATGGTGCTCTTCGCCGATGGCGGCATGTTGGCGTCCAAACCTTATGCGGCGTCAGGCGCCTATATCGACCGCATGTCCGATTATTGCGGCGCCTGCGCCTATGATGTGAAGCAGAAGAGCGGCCCGAAGGCCTGCCCCTTCAACCCGCTGTACTGGCATTTTCTCATCGAGAACCGCGCGCGGCTCGCCGCCAATCCGCGCATGGCGATGCCCTATCGCACGCTGGATAAAATGAGCGACGAGCGGCGCGCCGAAATCACGCGCGAAGCGCTGGCTTTTCTCGATGGCGTCGATCAGCCCAAACAGCAGTTCGCGCTCGACCTTTAAACATCACCACGGGATCGCCACGCCCAGATGGTCGAAGAATTCGCCGGATTGGTCGGCGTTCAAACCGTCGATCACGCCAAGCAGGCGCGCCGCGGAGGTTTGCGGCGTCTGCACCTCCAGCCCATCCTTGCTGAAAGGCGAGGAAAGCTCCGTGCGCACTGTGCCCGGATGCAGCGCCACGCAAAGCGCCGCTGGCCTGCGCCGTTTCAATTCAATGGCCGCCGTGCGCACCAACTGGTTCAACGCCGCCTTCGAGGCGCGATAGCCATACCAGCCGCCCAGATGGTTGTCCCCGATGCTGCCGACCCGCGCCGACAGCGTGGCGAAGACCGCCTTGCCGTTGGGCGCGAGCGCTGGCAGCGCATGTTTCATCAACAAGGCGGGGCCAATGGCGTTGAGCGCGAAAGCCCGCGCGAGTTTGCCCGCATCGAGATCGCGCAAGCTTTTTTCCGGGCTTTGCGCCTCGTCATGCAGAAAGCCGGTGGCGTCGATGACGAGGCGCAAGTCGCCAAGGGCCGCAACCTGCGCAACGGCGTTGGCGATGCTCGCTTCGTCCGTTAGATCGAAGCGCGGCGCGCTGCGGCGGCTCAAGCCCACGACCTGCGCAAAACATTCGCTCGCGCGCAACTGCTCCACCAGAGCCGATCCCACGCCGCCGCTGGCGCCAAAGACCACGGCGACGCCGCCGCGCGGCAACGAGGACAAATCGCTCATGACCGCAGCTTCCCGAAAGCTTTTGACAGAGTGGGGCGAAGGGGCAGAAACAGCCGATAGGCGCATTCCAGCAGAGGCGTCACGCCCGGCAGGCTGGCGAGCCGCGCGGCCCAGCGCCAGCGCGGCAGCGTCTTCCAGATTTCCACGAAACCGGCAGCGCCCGAGGCGAGGCGCCCATCGCGCAGCCGCACGTGAAAGCGCGCCAAAGCCTGCTCGCGCGTGAGCCCGTCCGGCAGATCGCTCGTCAGTTTGGAAGCGTCCAGAAAGCAGATGGCGCCTGCACCTTCCTGCCCGCTGTAATGACCGATCTCGGCGCGGCAGAGCGGACAGGCCCCATCGTAATAGACGGTGAGGGCGGCGTCAGGCTGGGACATGGGCGCTCCAGGACTCCAGAACCGCCTGCGCCATGGCCTCGCCGCTATCGAAGGCGGCCTCGACGCGCGGGCCAAGGCAATAATCGCCGCAGGCGCCGACGCCAGCCCGCGCATCCCACAGGCAGGGAAGGCCAGCCGCCTGCTCCACCAGGGCGTAACGCCAACGATGGGCGGCTGCGAAACCGGGCGCGGAGTCCGCACCGATCAGATCGAGCGCGAAAGGCTGGAGCTTTTCGAGGATCGCTTCGGGCGTTTCGTCGATATGCGCGCGTGACCAGTCCGGCCCCGCATGGACCACGAACGTCTGCGCCCCCTCAGCCCGCCCGGGCTTGGAGGAATCGCGCGCGATCCAGGCGATGGGACCATGTTCAAGGCGAAGGCTCTCGCCTGCGAAGGCGACGGGGCCATTGAAAGCCAGCATCAACGCCAGACAGGGCGCGTAGCGCACGCACGCGAGTTCGGGGAAGGAAACGCCGCCGGACGCCAGCAACGGAACGGTCTGCGGGGCAGGGGTGGCGACGATCACCGCTGCGAAGCCCTCGTGTGATTGGTCGTCCGCGTGCAAGCTCCAGCCCCGCGCGTCGCGGCTCAGGCTTTTCACCTCGCAACCCGTGACCGTCTCAAGCCCCGCCGCCATGGCGCGGGCGGGGGCGGTCATGCCGGGCGCGCCGACGATGGCGTCTTCAAACCATGTCGCCGCGTCGCCTGCGGCCCGCCATGCGTCGACGGCTGCGCGAAAGCGCGGGCCGCGGGCGGTGAAATATTGCGCGCCATGATCGAAGGAAAAGTCGCCCGTGCGGCGCGTGGCCATGCGCCCGCCAAGGCCACGGCTCTTGTCGAAGACCGTGCAGGCCGCGCCCGCGTCGCGCAGCACCCGCGCCGCTGCGAGGCCCGCCATGCCAGCCCCAATGATCGCCACACGCTTCGTCATCGCTCACCCCTGTCGCTGAACAAGGTACGACGCGCAGGCTCAGCCGGATTTGGCTGCGGCGTATCGGGCGAAACCGTCCGCCCGCAATTGGCAGGCCGGGCAGACGCCGCAGCCGTGGCCCCAGGCGTGCGGCGCGCCCCGCTCGCCCACATAACAAGTATGGGTCTCGCGCTTGATGAGCTCGACCAGCGCGTGGCCGCCCAGCGCCTCCGCCAGCCGCCAGGTCTGCGCCTTGTCGATCCACATGAGCGGGGTCTCCAGAACGAAGCGCTGGTTCATGCCAAGGTTGAGCGCGACCTGCATGGCCTTCACCGTATCGTCGCGGCAGTCGGGATAGCCGGAGAAATCGGTCTCGCACATGCCGCCCACGATATGTTTGAGCCCGCGCCGATAGGCCAGCGCCGCCGCGAAGGCGAGAAAAATGAGGTTGCGGCCGGGCACGAAAGTGTTGGGCAACCCGTCTTCCGCCATTTCGATGGCGACGTCCTGCGTCAAAGCGCTCTGCGCGACCTGCGCGATGGCGCCGAGCTCCACCGTGTGGTCTTCGCCGAGCCGCGCGCCCCATGCGGGATTCAGATCGGCCATGGCGTTGCGCAACGTTTCGCGACAATCCAGCTCGACGCGATGGCGCTGGCCGTAATCGAAGCCAACCGTCTCCACATGCTCGAAGCGGTCGAGCGCCCAGGCGAGGCAGGTGGTGGAGTCCTGCCCCCCGGAGAACAGAACGAGCGCGCCCGAATGTTTCATGTCGTCCCCGCAAAGCCGCGTCCAAGCCGGAAAATTGCTTGTCGAAAGGCCAAGCAAGTATATTATCCGTGTCAAGGATTCGAGAAGAATCCGTCATGGAAACAAGACGCGGCCTTCGCAACGCCGACGGCGAAGCAGCAACCAAGGGAGCAGGCTCGATGACAGACCTGAACGGCAAGGATGGCTATGATCGCCGCAAATTCCTGACTGGCGCAGCTGTCGCTGGCGTCACCCCGGCTTTGGCGCAGATGGGCGCGCCAGCCGCAGCGCAGGCGCAGGCCGCGAAGCCGCCCCACGCGCCTTCCGCCCTGCCGCCGAATGCGAAGACCATCGCCGCCGAGATCCACCCGCCCGAGGAGCTGTCGCGCGTTGGCGGCAAGCCCGGGTCGGACTTCATGATCGACGTCATCAAGACGCTCGACATCAAATATTCGCCCTCCAACTGCGCCTCGAGCTTCCGCGCCCTGCACGAATCGCTGATCGACTATGGTGAGAACAAGTCTCCCGAATATATCAGCTGCATGCATGAGGAATCCGGCGTCGCCATGGCGCATGGCTATTTCAAGGCGAGCGGCAAACCGCTGCTGACCATGGTGCATGGCACGGTCGGCCTGCAGCACGCCACGATGGGCATCTACAACGCCTTCTGCGATCGGGTGCCGCTGATCGTCATCGGCGGCAACGACATGGACGCCGCCCATCGCCCGCCGGGCGTGCCGACGTTCCATGCCGCGCAAGACATCAACGCCATCGTGCGCGACTATACCAAGTGGGACGATACGCCGGTCTCGTTGCAGCATTTCGCGCAATCCATGGTGCGGGCCTATACGATCGCCATGACGCCGCCCTATGGACCGGTGGCGATTTCGCTGGATGCGGGCCTGCAACAGGAGCCGATCAAGGAACATCTCGAGAAGCTCTATATTCCGCGCTATGTGCCCACCTCGCCGCCGCAGGGCGACAGCAACGCGGTGAAGGAAGCGGCGCGCCTTCTCGTCGCCGCCGACAATCCCGTCATTGTGGCGGATCGCGTGGCGCGCACGCCCAATGGCGTGACATTGCTGATCGAACTTGCGGAGTTGCTGCAAGCCTCGGTGGTCGATCAGGGCAGCCGCATGAATTTCCCCAACACCCACTATCTCAACCGTCCCGCAGGCGCGATCCCCAACGCCGACGTCGTGCTCGGCATGGAGCTGTCGGATTTCTGGGGCACGGTGAACACCTATACGGACAATGGCGAGGATGGAGTCGGCGTCAACGGCACGCGCCTGAAGCCGACGACGAAGCTGATCAGCATCACCTCCATCGATCTGCTGACCAAATCGAACTATCAGGATTTCCAGCGCTTCCAGACCGTAGACGTGCATATGGGGGCGGATGCGGAAACGACTTTGCCATCCCTCATCGAGGCGGTGAAATCCGCCATGACGAAGGACCGCGCCGCAGCCATCGAGGCGCGCGTGGAAAAGGCGAAGAAGGCCCATGCGGACATCCGCGCGCGGGAGCTTCATGCTGCGACCGTGGGATGGGATTCGAGCCCGATCAGCACGGCGCGCCTGTGCATGGAGATCTATGGCCAGATCAAGGATCTCGACTGGTCCCTCGTCGCTTCCGAAGGCAATGTGAGCAATTGGCCGGCCCGTCTATGGCCCATTGACAAGCACCACCAGTGGCTGGGCCGCTCCGGCGGCTATGGGGTTGGCTATGGCGCGCCCGCCAGCATCGGCGCCGCGCTCGCCAATCGTGATCTTGGCCGCTTCTCGGTGTCGATCCAGTCCGATGGCGACCTCATGTTCGCGCCGGGCGTGTTGTGGACGGCGGCGCGGCACAAGATTCCGCTGCTTGCGGTCATGCACAACAATCGCGCCTGGCATCAGGAGGTGATGCATGTGCAGCGCCTCGCGAACTTCCGCAATCGCGTTCCCAATTACGGCGCCGACCGTGGCCCCATCGGCACCACCATCGAGAATCCGGACATCGAGTACCACAAGCTCGCCGAATCCATGGGCTGGTGGGCGAGGGGGCCCGTCAAGGATCCCGCGCAGCTTGGCGCCGCCATCAAGGAGGCGGTCGCCGTCGTGCGGTCGGGACAACCGGCCCTTCTGAATGTTTGGACGCAGCCGCGCTGAGGGAGATGATCTGATGCGTTATATGGGAATGATCGCCGCAGTCGCCGCAAGCCTGCTTGTGTCCATCACCGGCGCTTGCGCCGCTTCGGCGGAAAAAGGCCGGGTCGCCTTCCGGGAAAAAGGCTGCTGGCAATGCCATGGCTATGAAGGACAGGGCGGCGCCAATGGGCTGACGCTTGCACGCACGCAGTTGCCGCTCGAAGCCGTCGACGTTTTTGTGCGCAACACCGATGGCCCCATGCCGCCTTTCTCGAAGAAAATGCTCTCCGACGAGGATCTGGCGGATATCTACGCCTTCCTTTCCGCGCAGCCGGTTCCAGCTGATCCAAAGACGATCCCGCTCCTCGCGCACTGAAGGATCGGGCGCTGACAAGTCGCCCCTGGCTTCGCGGCCGGGGGCGTTTTCCGTCCATCGCCAACACACTTGCGCTCCACGCTCGCATCGGTCATTCAGGCAGCCCATCAAGACATGGTTCGGACCGGCAAGTGCGAAGACGCGCCGTCCGCGAGGAGACAAGCCCATGCATGCAGTGATCGACAGCCCGGCCGATTGGCGCGGCCCGGGTGTAGCCAAACGCACGGACTGGATCCACGAGTTCACCCGCGAGGAGATCGCCGAAATCGACGCGGCGACGCGTCATGCGCTGGCCAGCGGCAAGACGCTCGAGACGCTGACGCGGGACGATTTTCCCCTGCCGCTCGTGTCGCAACGCATCGCTCATGCGCGCAGGTTCCTAGAGGACGGACTGGGAATCTATCAGTTTCGCGGCATCAATGTGGACGGGTACGACAAGGCCACGCTGCGCCTCATGTATTGGGGCGTGGGCAAGCACATGGGCACGGCGGTTTCGCAGAGCAAGGATGGCGATCTGCTGGGCGACGTGCGCGATGTGGGCGTGGATGTGAACAGTCCGCAGGGGCGCGGCTACAAATCGAATCAGCGCCTCACCTTCCACACCGACACCTGCGATGTCGTCGGCCTGATGGTCCTGCGCGTGGCGAAGGTCGGCGGCCTCAGTCTGCTGGCGAGTTCGCACGCCATTCATAACCATCTGGCGCGCACGCGGCCTGATCTGCTCGAAGTCCTGCACCAGCCCTTCACATGGAGCTGGCAGACGCAGGAGCCCCCGGGCGGCACGCCCCATTATCAGCAGCCGCTTTTCTCCATGAAGGACGGCAAGCTCTCCTGCCGTTATGTGCGCGTGCATATCGCCTCGGGCCAACGCTTCCCCGATGCGCCGCGTCTGACGCCCATCCAGATCGAGGCGCTGGACGCTTTCGACAAGCTGGCCTGGAGCGAGGACTTCCACTTCTCCTTCATGTTCAAGCCGGGCGATCTGCAATTCGTCAACAACCATGTGGCGCTGCATTCCCGCACGGCTTTCGAAGATCACGAAGAGGCTGACCGCAAGCGCCATCTGCTGCGCATGTGGCTCTCCGTGCCCAACAGCCGACCGCTGTCCGACGCGCTCTCGACCATCTATCAGGACCGCAGCGGCGGCGCGGTGCGCGGCGGTTTCCCGACGCGGACGGGCAAGTATATCTACGAGTCAACCGGCGCTCTTTCGGATTGAGCGCGCCCATGTTGCGCATCGCCATCCTCGACGATTACCAGTCCGTCGCCCGCAGCATGGCCGATTGGTCGCGCCTTGGGCCGGATGTGGAAATCGTCAGTTTCAATCGCCACCTCAGCGAGGCCGAAGCGGCTGAAGAACTCGCCGCTTTCGATGTGCTCTGCATCATGCGCGAACGCATGGCGCTGCCACGCAGCATGATTGAAGCGTTGCCGCGCCTGAAGCTGATCGCCGTCACCGGCTCCCATACGCAGGTGATCGATGTGGCGGCCGCGCAGGCGCGGGGCGTTCCGGTGACGCTCACCGCGCCGCGCGCCTCCAACTCGGCGGCGGAACTCACCTGGGCCATGGTGCTGGCGCTGGCGCGCAAGATCACGCTTGAAGACCGCAACATGCGCGAGGGCCGCTGGCAGACGAGCGTCGGTTTTCGGCTGGAAGGGCGCACGCTGGGCCTCATGGGCCTTGGCACGCTGGGCGCGCGGGTGGCGCGCTATGGGCAGGCCTTCGACATGAAGGTGATCGCCTGGAGCGCCAATCTCGATCCGCAGCGTGCGCGGGATCTGGGCGTCGAGCCCGTCACGAAAGATGAGCTGCTGCGTCGCTCCGATGTGGTGAGCATCCACCTGAAGCTGGGGCCGCGAAGTCGTGGCCTGATCGGCGCGCCTGAGCTGGCCGCCATGAAACGCAGCGCGGTTCTGGTCAACACGTCGCGTTCGGCCATCATTGATCAGGAGGCGCTGGCGCAGGCCTTGCGCGATGGCGTCATTGCGGGCGCTGCGCTTGACGTCTTCGAGCCCGAGCCCTTACCCGCCAACCACACTGTTCGGAGCCTGCCCAACACTGTGCTGACGCCCCACATCGGCTTTGTGACAGAAGAGTCCTATCGCGAATTTTTCGCAGGCGTCGTCGACTCCATCGTCGCCTGGCGACAGTCCCATGGAGGCTCGGCATGAGCGGATTGACGCGCCAGCTCGGGGCCTTTGTCGCTTCATTGCGATATGAGGCGATCCCCGCCGACCTGTTCAGCCAGGTGCGGAACGGCTTCACCGATTATGCCGCCGTGACGCTGCTCGGGCGCCATGATGAGGTGACGCATGCCTTGCGCGCGGTCGCGGCGCCGTCGCAAAGCACGGGCGAGGCGCGCATCTGCTTCAGCGCGGCGCGCACCAGGGGTCCGGACGCCGCCTTGATCAGCGGCGCAGCATCCCATGCGCAGGACTATGATGACGTTGGCCTTGTCGGCGTCCAGCCGACCCATCCCTCCGCCGCCATCGCGCCCGCGATCTTCGCCGAGGCTGAAACGCTTGGCCGCGATGGCCGCGCCATGCTCGCCGCTTATGTGGCGGCGTTCGAAGTCTGGGGCGATCTGGCTGCGCGCGAGAGCGATCCGCCACATGTGAAGGGCTGGCATCCCACCGGCACATTCGGCGCCATCGCCGCCGCCGCCGCCTGCGCGCATCTGCGTGGCCTTGATGAAGAGCGCGCGGCCCATGCGCTGGGGATCGCCGCCTCCATGGCGGCGGGCTTCATCGCCAACTTCGGCTCCATGACAAAGCCCTTCCACGCGGGGCGCGCCGCCCAAAGCGGCGTATTGGCCGCGCGGCTTGCGCAAGCGGGCATGACGGCTTCGCGCGATGCGCTGGAAAGTCCGGTCGGCTTCCTCGCCGCCATTTCGCCCAAAGGCGCGGTGGACCGGACAAGCGCGCCGCGCTGTGGCGAACGCTGGTTTTTGGCCAGCCATGGTCTGGGCTTCAAGTTGTTTCCCATGTGCTACGGCGCTCACCGCGCGCTTGATGGTCTGTTCACCCTGTTGAGCCATCATCCGGTTGAAGCTGATGAGGTGGAGGCGATCGACGTGCATGCGACGCGGCTGCAATTCGCCAATCTCGTCCATGACAATCCGCAAAACGGGCTCGACGCCAAGTTCAGCATGGAATTCGCCATGGCCGCGCCGATCATCGCCGGGCGGGTGACCGAGGCGGAATTCACCAGCGCCTTCGTGCAGCGCGCGGATGTACGGGCCTTGATGAACCGCGTGAGCCGCGTGTTTCTGCCGCCGCCCGAAACTGGCGCAGCGCCACGCGACAAGATCACGCTGCGCTTGCGCGATGGGCGCGTGTTCGAGCAAATGCTGCGCGCGCCCATGGGACATGCGGACCGGCCGCCGACGACCCAAGCGCTCTGGACCAAATTCGCCGATTGCGTGGCCGATGCGCTGGCCCCCGCCGATGCGCGCCGCATGTTTGATCAATTGCAAAATCTTGATCGTCTGGCGTCGCCGGACGATTTGCCGGTGGCCGCCGTTTGAACGCCCGATGACGCCGAACGAGGGGGCTTCGCTTGCGACGGAGGCGCGCGGCGCTGTGGGGCTCGCGCCTCGCCGCCATGCCAAAGGCGGAGAGCGAATATCGTCGTCTTGGCCCAGCGAAATGACCGTCGCGGCGCCTTTCTGAGCGCGACGCTTTCAACTATTGTCATGCCCAATCAACGGGGCCTTCCCCGGGCAGGAGACGACCCATGCATATCATCGACTCGCATTTTCACTGGTGGCCCCGGTCGGTCTTCGAGACCCTGTGCAAACGCATGGACGTCCCCTACGCCCGGCCCAACGACAAGGGCTGCTATGCCTGCGTGCTGGAGGAAGGCGCCGACTATGTGTTGAACAGCTGGCCCGACTGGTTCGATCTCGACGAGCAGTTCGAACATATGGACAGGCTGGGCCATCGCGTGGACGCGGTGGGCTCCATCGGTCCCTTCTCCGTCTTCTTCTCGGCCCTGCCGAAGGACGAGGGCCGCGACCTCGCCATTCAGTGGAACGAAGAAATGGCCTCTGCGCAGCGCCGCTATCCCGGCAGATTCTGGGGCAGCGCGGCGATTCCGTTTCAGGACGAAAAGATCGCCATGGATGTGCTGGAGGACGCCATCTCGCGCCTCGGCCTCATGGGCGTGAATCTCCCCGGTTCCATCGGCGCCGATCCGCGCATCGACGCAGAGCGCATGCAGCCCTTCTACGCGCGCTGCGCGGAACTCGGCCTGCCTGTATTCATGCATCCCACCGACGCCGTCTTCAACCATATGCTCGATGGCTATAACGGCGCGCTGCATCTGTCGCTGGGCCGCGTGATCGAAGTCAGCGTCGCGGCCATGCGCCTTGTGCTGTCGGGCACGATGGAGCGTCACCCCGACCTCAAGCTGATCATGTCGCATACCGGCGGGGCGCTGCCCTATCAGTCCGGCCGCATGGACAAGAACACCAAGAACGCCAAGCTGCCGCGCCCCACCAGCGACTATCTCAAGCGCATGTATACGGACACGGTGAGCCCTCATTCGGCGGGCATCAAATTCGCGATTGAATATTACGGCATCGACCGCGTGATGTATGGCACCGATTATCCCTGCTGGGATCCCGCCGCATGCCTCAAGCTGATCGAGGAGATCGACCTGTCGGACGCCGACAAGCGGAAGCTCTTCTATGACAATGCGCGGCGCATCCTCAACCTGCGCGATCCCGCGCCCGCATCGGCGCCCGAAACGGCTTTTGCAAAATGACCATTTTAGAAGCTTACGCGCGGGCGCTGGCGCAACCAGCGCCCGCCAATGACGAGCGGCTGTCGCTGCATCTGATCGACACGGTCGGCGCCTGGCTTGCGGGGGCCGCGAGCGCGGAGGGTCGCGAGATCATCGCGTCCATGCGGGGCGGGGCTCTGCTGGGCGCGGGTCCGCTCGACCAGCTCACCCTTGCGGTGGCGACCACGCGGCTGACCGAAATCGACGACATCCATCGCGCCTCCTGCGTCACTTGCGGCGCGGTCGTCATTCCCGCCAGCTTCATCATGGCGCGGGCCTTGGGCGCCAGCGCCGTTCAATTCGCGAGCGCGCTGCGCCATGGTTATGAGACCATGATGCGTCTGGGCATGGCGGTGAACGGGCCGGGCGTTCTGGCGCGCGGCGTCTGGCCGACATATCTGGCTGCGCCCATGGGCGCTGCGGCCGCCACAAGCGCGCTGCTCGGCCTCACGCCTGCGCAAACGGCGCAGGCCATGGCGATCGCCCTGGCGCAGACCAGCGGCGCGCCGGGTGGGCATGGGCCGGGGCGCTCTTCGCGCTGGCTGTTGTCGGGGCTCGCTGCGCGCAGCGGCGTCGCCTCCGCGCTGATGGCGTCGCAAGGCTTCACCGGCGATCTGACCTTGCTCGACGCCGACTGGTTCCAGCGCACCCATGGGCTGGCGTTCGACCCCGCGCCATTCACAGCGCCGCAGCCCATTTTGCACCAGACCAGCATGAAGCCCTGGTGCGCCGCCAAGCAGACTGTTTCGGCGACGGACGCATTTCGCGTTTATCTGGCGGAGGGCGGCAGCGCCGCGCGCGTGGCCTCCATCCGCGTCCATGTGCCAAGCGCCTATCGCGTGATGATTTCCAGCAAGCCGCCGGGGCGGTTGGGGCGCATCATCAATCTGGGCTGGCAATTGGGGCTCGTGGCCCATCATCCGCAAGCCATGCTCGATCTCGACCGCGAGCCCACGCCGCAGGACGCGCTGGTGGAGGCTTTCGCGCAGAAGGTGGAGATCGTGGCGGACGCCAGTCTCGACGCTTTCTATCCCGCGCAATGGCCAGCGCGATTGGAGATCACGCTGGACGATGGTTCGGTGATCGAGCGCATGGCGAGCGAGGCTCTGGGCGATCCCGGCGCGCAGCTTGACGCCGCCGCCGTCGCCGCAAAGTTCGCGCGCGTCACCGGCCATATTGGTGCGCACAAGGCGCAATCCTTGCTGACGCTGCTGCATGGACCGGTCGAGAGCCTCGACCTTGCAGCGCTTGAGGCGGCGCTGAACGCCGCCCTGCAAGGCTGATTAAAGACCGATTATGCGGGCGCCGATCCAGCGGCGGCCGCCGATCTCCATCTCCACATCGAGCACGAAAGGCGCCGACGCCGTGAAGCCTTGCGCGGAGCCCGCGAGGTTGGCCACAGGCGCGAGCGGATAAGATCCGCGCGGCTGTTCGGCGCCCCAGTTCACGACCGTGCCGAAGGGGCCGAATGCGCGCGCGACCGCTGCGCCCAAAGCCTCGCCCGGCTGCGGCGCGAAAGCCATCAAAGCCGCATGGGCCTGATTGAACTGATCCTGCACGGGCGCAGCCTTGGCGAAGCTGCGCACATGCCGCGTCCACGCGCCTTTGTAGGCGAGCGATACGCGAGCGGCGTAAGTTTGCCCCAGCGCGCCCATGGACTCCGTGCGCACGAAGGCGCGGCTGGCGCCAAGATCGCAAGCGACCAGTGTGAAACATTCTTCCGCGCCGCCAAGCCGCGCAACGGATTCCGCTGGCGCAATGAAGGCGCGCGCTTCGATCTGCGCCACATCGACAGCCGCGCATGCGGCCTGCGCGAGCGCATCAGCCTTCGTCAGCAGGAGATGCTCCACCGCGTCGCAGGCGTTGCGCGCGCGGGCGAAAGCCTGCGTCACGTCGACCAGCTCCACGCCGGGCGCCGCTTGCAAAATCGCCTGCGCATGGCCTGCGGGAAAATCGTCGAGTTCGAGAATGCCGATGCGCTTGGCGCCATCCACCGCGATGCGCTCGCCGATGAGCGCTGCGGGGCGCGGCGTGGTCGTGACCTCGCCAGCTGGCATGACTGAGATGATCCATTCGGCGACGCGCTTGGACAAAGCGGTGGCGAAAATCATCTCGCCATCGGCGGGCGCATAGAGCAGCCCCTCGTTCCAATAGGGCGTGAAGCCCGTGAGCCACCACACGGCGCCGCCGCGCGCGATATTCGTATAGGCGACGAAGACGTCGACGCCCTCGCGCGCCAATTCAGCGCGCAAGCGGGCGCGCCGGTCGGCGAGAGCGGAAGCGGGAACCTCAGCAGGATCCCAGGCCATCAAACCACGACGCATGGCGTCCTCACTGCAAGGGAACGGAGAAAAGTTCGCGCGGCGTGCCGCAGAGCAATTCATGCCCGCCGTCGCGCACCACAAGCGAATCGCCCAGCACCAGATAACCCACGGCGGGGTGATAGGTGTTGGGGTGGACGATGAGCGTCATGCCCGCTTCCAGCGTGATCTGCACATCTTCCAGAATGGCGGGCTTCTGATCGGGGAAGAGCCCCATGCCATGGCCGCGCACGCGCGTATATTCGGAGGTCACATAGTCGCCGAGGCCATATTTGCGGAAGACGTCGTTCTCGGCTTTCGCCACATGCGCCGCCGTCACGCCCGCTTTCACCGAGGCGATCCCCGCCTCCATGGCTTCGAGATAAACGGCGAAAGCCTGATGCTGCGCTTCGCTGGGCTCGCCCACGATCAGCGTGCGGCAGATCTGCGCGTAATAGCCGTCATAGCATGGCGTCAGCTCGGTCGTGACCATGTCGCCAGCTTTCAAAATCTTGCCGCCGGGAGGCGCCATGCCGCGCACCTCCTGCCCGCCGACGCCGACGATCATGAAATTCTCCGGCACGCCTTTGGCGCGGAAGAAGGACTCCATCTCCGCGACCAGTTCGTAATCCTTGCGGCCGGGGCGGGCGGCGTTGCGGAAGATGGCGTAGCCTTCGTCAGCCAAGGCGGCGGCCTTGCGCACGGCGTCGATCTCGACTTCCATCTTGTTCATCAACAAGCGCTCGACGATCTTCGCGCCATCGCTGACGCGCAGATCCTTGTCGCCATGCAGCAGCCCATAGGGCAGCAGATGGTAGGGCGCGGCGGCGATGTTGTGATTGCCCGCGCGCGCGAGTTGCTTCTTCGCCTCCGCGACAAGCGCGGGGGCGAAGATGGTTTCGCATGTGCTGTAGGCGCGCGCGCGCTCGCATTCGGCGGGATCGTCGAGGATCAGGGTGATCGACCCGTCCTCGCGTACAAGCGCGACGCCCTGGCCCTCCTGGATGCCGAAATCTGTCGCATAGCGCAGATGATCCGCATGCCAGTTGTTGCCGAAGAGCACGAGAATTTCGACCTCCTCGCGCATCATCGCGTCTTTAAGAGCGCGCCTTCGCGCCGCCAGCGCATCCTTGCTCATTCAACCCTCACCTTCGCCAAACGAGGATAGACCGCTCACGCGCTCGCGCGCCAGCCGTAATAGTCGCAGGCCTTGTCAGCCGACACGAAGCCTTGCGCGACATCATTGCTCAGCTCGTTGCGATCGCGCTTGTGCGGATCGCCATAGCCGCCGCCGCCCGCCGTGTAGAAGGTGACGGAATCGCCCTTCAGCAGCGGGATTTCCGTTCCCTTGGACACGTTGCGGTCAGCCGCGCCATTGGAGTGGATGATGGCGACGTTATGCGCGCCTTCGCCGCCGCCATTGAGGCCCCACGGGGGCGCCTGCGTGCGCTCGCAATTGATGGTGACCTTGCAGGGCACCAGCGTTTGATAGGTGATGCGCACGCCAAGCCCGCCGCGATGCTGACCCGCGCCGCCGGAATCCTCGCGCAGCGCATGTTCCTGCACGAGCACGGGATAGCGAATCTCCTGCAATTCGACGGGCGTGTTGCGCACGTCGCCCTGACAGACGGAGACGCTCGCGTCCTCGCCGTCTTCGGTGGGCCGTCCGCCCCAGCCGCCGCCGAAAATGTTCAGCAGCAGGAAGCGGCTGCCATCTTCGCGGAAGCCGTAGAACGAGCAACCGCCCATGTCGCCCTTGTGCGCGGCGGGGATGACATGGGGCAGCGCAGGCGCCAAAGCCTTCAGGATCGTGTCGATGGTGGTGGGCAGCGCGATGCTCCACAGGCCAATGGCGGCGCCCGCTTTCGCGCTGACGATGGTGCCCTCGGGGATCACCACATCCAGCGCGCGGAAGCAGCCATCATGCACGTCAAGCTCCGGCGAAGTGATCGCCTTGAAGGCGACGCGCGCGGCGGCGACGCCGCCCGACTTGCCGGAATTGAGCGGCGAATGAGTCTGCGGATTCATCTCGGAAAAATCGACCGTCATGGTCGAGCCCTTGATGGTGACGGTGGTCTTGATCTTGATCGGTTGGTCGAGATTGCGGCCATCGTTGTCCAGCGCGCTTTCGGCCACATAGACGCCGTCGGGAATCTTCTCGATGACGCTGCGCACCTGCATGTCCGCCTGATCCCAGATACGGTCGATGCAAAGCTCGACCGTTTCGCGGCTGTAGCGCTGCACCAACTCGCCATAGCGGCGCGCGCCGAGCTGGCAGGAGGCGATCTGCGCGCGCATGTCGCCAAGGCAGGCGTCGGGGAACCGCACGTTGTCGTGGATGATCTGCCACAGGGTTTCGTTGCGCACGCCAGCTTCGAAGATCTTCAGCGAACGCATCTGCAAACCTTCGGCGAAGATTTCAGTGGTCAGCGAAGAGCCGAAGCCGATGCGCATGCCGCCGATGTCCACCCAATGGGCGCGGTTGGCCGCGAAGGCGACGAGTTCGCCATCGACGAAACAGGGCGCGTAAAGCACCACGTTGTTCAGATGCTGCCCGCAGGTCTCGCCATGATTCATGATGAGGATGTCGCCGGGCTTGAAGCCGTCGAGGCCCCAGCGCTTGATGCCGTCTTCCACCGCCACGCCCAGATCGGCGAGGAAGATCGGCAGGCCGCCGCGATTTTGCGAAATCATGCGGCCCTGCGTGTCGATGAGGCCGCAACAGAAGTCGCGGACTTCATAGATCATCATGTTGTAGGCCGCCTTGCACAGCGCATTGGCCATTTCGTCGGCGAAAGCGACGATGGAGTTGCGCACGACTTCGACGGTGATGGGATGAGCGCCCGTTGCCTTGGTCATGATCAATCCTTCCGGGCGATGTCGACGATGAGGTGGCCCGCTTGCGTCACGGTCACGACATCGCCGGGGTGAATGAGAATGGTGGAGTTCGGCTCTTCGATGACGGCGGGACCGGTGATGGTCATGCCGGCCGGCATCGAGGGGCGCCAGAGCACGCGGGCGCGCTGCGGAGCCTTCGGGTCGTCATAGACCACGTCGCGAGCGCCTTCGGGCATGTTGTCCGTGGGCGTCCAGGGCTCGGTGAGCCACTGTTCGGCCAGCGTGTCGGCGCGCTGCGCGGTGAGCACGAGACGCAGATTGACGATTTCAAGCTGTTCCTCGACGGCGGCCTGACCGTAGCGCTGGTCATGCTCTTCGTGGAAACGGCCACGCGCCACGCTGGTGTCGCCTGACAAAAGGTCGGCATTTTCGATGCGGATCGACAGCGCATGTTCCTGACCGACGTAACGCAGATCCGCATAGAAACGGAAGTCCGCCACATCGCCCGAAATACCGTCGCGCTCCATCTGCGCCTTGCCGTCATGGGCGAGTTCGTTGAACACGCGCTCGACGATGCTCTTGTCGAGGCCGCCGAGGCGCCCCACCAGCGTGCGCACGAAGTCCTGACGCCACGAGGCCATCAGCATGCCCAGCGCCGAGAAGGTGCCGGGAAGCTTGGGGATCACGACGCGCGGAATGAAGATTTCGCGCGCGATGGCGATGGCGTGCAGGGGGCCTGCGCCGCCAAAGGCGATCATCGAGGTCTCGCGCGGATCGACGCCCTTGTTGACGGAGACGGCGCGCACGGAAAGCGACATGTTGTTGTCCGAAATGGTGGCGACGCCGAGCGCCGCTTCCATGGTGGACAGGCCCAACGGCTTGCCGACCTTTTCATCGAGCGCACGGCCCGCCGCCGCAATGTCGAGCTGCATGGCGCCGTTGAGGAAGCGTCCGCCGTTGATGCGGCCCAGCATGAGATCGGCGTCGGTGACGACGGGATCCATGGAGCCCTTGCCGTAGCAAGCGGGGCCAGGATCGGCGCCCGCGCTCTTGGGGCCCACATGCAGACCGCCCGCCGAATCAACCCACGCGATAGAGCCGCCGCCATTGCCGACTTCGACGATGTCCACGACAGGCAATTGCATGGGCTGGCCCGACGCGTGATCGCCGATGACATAGCCATCTTCAATCGCGGGCTGGCCGCGCGTGATCAGCGACGACTTGGCGGTGGTGCCGCCCATGTCGAAACCGATGCACTTCTCAAGGCCCAGATGCGCCGCAAGACGGCCCGCGCCGATCATGCCCGCCACGGGGCCGGATTCCATCATGGACACCGGCTGCAAACGCGCCTGATCGAGCGACATGACGCCGCCGTTTGAGCGCATGATATGCACCTGACCGCCGAAGTTCTCGCCGCGCAGATAGGTTTCCAGCGTGTTCAGATAATTGCGCACGCGCGGGCCGACGAAGGCGTTGAGCGCTGTCGTCGATGTCCGCTCATATTCGCGGAACTCGCGCAGGATCTCGTGGCTCAGGGTGACGAAGAGCGTGGGGTTCACGCGGCGCAGAATGTCGCCGACGATCTTTTCATGTTCGGGATTGGCGTAGGAGTGCAGGAAGCACACCGCCACCGCCTCGACGCCCGCTTCTTTCAGCTCAAGCGCGAGACGCTCGACCTCCGCGACGTCAACTGGCGTCATCACATCGCCATTGGCGACGACGCGCTCGTTCACTTCATAGGTGTGGCGACGCTCCACCAGCGGCTTGGGGCGATGGAACCAGAGGTTGAAGGCCTCGATGCGGTTGCCGCGGCCAATCGCGTAGACATCGCGGAAGCCCTTGGTCGTCACCAGCGCGGTGAGCGCGCCCTTGCGCTCCAGCACCGTATTGATGGCGATGGTCGAGCCATGCAGCACTTCGGTCAGGCCCGGCAGATGGCAAGCGGCGAGCGACAGGGATGTGGCGACGCCCAGCGTCGGATCGGCGGGCGTCGTCGATGTTTTGGATGTGACGATGCGGCCGTCCACACAGCCGACGAGATCTGTAAAAGTCCCGCCGATATCGATACCTACGATGTTCATTCCTTCACCGAATTCTTGAGCGTTGGAGGACGGCGCTTGCCGGGGGTCAGTTTGTTCTGGGCGAGACGCACCAGTTCATTGAAGAGCACCGCGATGATCGCGAGGCATCCTGTGAGCGCAAAGAGCGGCGCAGGGTCGTAGCTTTCCGCGAAGACGCGGGTGAAATAGCCGATGCCGCCGGTCGAGACATAAAGCTCGGCGAGGATCACGCCGAGCAGGGTCAGCGTCATGCCAAGGCGCAGGCCCGTGAAGAGGCTGGGCACGGCATGGGGCAGGATGACATGACGGATCGTCTCCATGCGGCTTGCGCCCATGGAGCGCGCGGCGCGCAGATGCAGTTCCTTCACATCGCGCATGCCCGCGACAACATTCATGATGATCGGGAACACGCCGTGGCTGAAGCCGAAGGCGATCTTGGCGACAGGCCCCAGACCGAACATCAGAACCACCAGCGGCAGCAATGACACCTGCGGGATCGCGTAGAGCAACAGGATGATGGGGAAGAACGCGCTGCGGCTGAAGCCAGAGGCGCCGATGGCGAGGCCGATCACAACGCCGAACATGACCGAGAGCGCATAGGCGGCCGCAATCTGCGCGACGCAATACCACAAGGCCAGCAGGATCTGCGGCTGCGGCGCGATCTTCGTGAAGAAGGCGTTCACGATGAGGCTGGGTGGGCTCATGAAAGCGGGGTCGGCGTAGAGCCGACCATAGATTTCCAGCAAAGCCGCCACGCCAGCCAGCAAGGCGACGCGCAGCCACAAAGGATTGCGCAAGGCTTTGGCGAAGGCGCTGGGCGCTGCGGGGATCTTGTTGGGGGAGACGGCGAGATCGCTCATGTGATCACCGGCTCCTGATGTGGTTTTCGAAGGCGTAGACGAGCAGGTTCAAGGTCACGGAAGTCGCGATCACGAAGACGATCCAGGCGTACATGCGCGCGGATTCCATGAGTTCGGCCGCATGGGCGATGTTGCGCCCGATGCCCGCCACCGATGAAATCGTCTCGCCGCCCAGCACTGACGCGAAACAGATGAAGAAGCCGATGCGCATGCCGGTGATCAGCACAGGCAGCGCGCCGGGCAACAGCACATGGCGGAAGGTCTCGAGCTGGCTCGCGCCCATGGACCGCGCCGCGCGCAGATACCGCTCCTCCATGGTGGCGAAGGCGGCGATGGTGTTCAGCGCGATGGGAAAGAAAGCGTAAGTGGCGCCATAGGCGACCTTGGAGCCCGTCCCGATGCCGAAGAACAGGATGAACATCGGAAAGAACAGCGTGATCGGCACCGTGAAGAGGCCCGAGATCACCGGCTCGATCACCTGTGTGGCGAGCTTGGAGCGCGTGACGGCATAGCCCACCAGAACGCCCGCCACGATGGCGATGGCGAAGGCTTTGAGAATGGTCGTCAACGTCACCAGCACAGCCGACCAGAAGGAGGCCGTCTGCACGAGGCGTTGCAGGGCGGCGTACACCGAAGCAGGTTTGGGCAGAAACAGCGCGCTGACGCTCGCCGTCTCGGTGGCGAAAAACCACGCGCCAGCCACGACCGCCAGAAAGGCGATCTGCACCGAGCGCGTCGCGAGGCTGGGCCGCTCCACGTTCACGCTCCCGCACTCTGCGGCTGGGGATCGCGCTGCGCCGCCATGGTGGCGCGGATCTCGTCGCGCAGCAGGGCGTAGCATTCGTTGCGCCACTCGCTGAAGCGCGGCTCCAGCATGAAATCGGGCGAACGGGGATGGGGTTCGTTGACGTTGATGATCGTCTTGATGCGTCCGGGACGCGCGGTCATCACCACGATGCGGTCGGAGAGGAACACGGCTTCGGCCAGCGAATGGGTGACGAAGACGATGGTCTTGCCGGTGGCCGCCAGAAGCTGCGACAAATCTTCGCCCAGCACCATGCGGGTCTGTTCGTCCAGCGCCGCGAAGGGTTCGTCCATGAGGAGGATGTCGGTCTCGACGCAGATGCCGCGCGCCATGTTGACGCGCTGGCGCATGCCCACCGACAATTGCTCGGGATAATGGCGCGCGAAGGAGGCCATGCCGACCGCTTTCAGCGCGCGCATGGCGCGGTCGTCCCACTCGGCTTGCGCGATGCCCTGAAACTTCAGCGCGATGCGGAAATTCTCGATGACGGTGTACCAGGGGAACAAGGTGCTTTCCTGAAACACGAAGGCGACCTTGTCGGGATGGGGCTCGCCATCGACGAGGCGGCCATTGACCGTGCAGGTTCCGCTGGTCGGCTTGAACAGACCGCCCACGATGTTGAGCAGCGTGCTCTTGCCGCAGCCCGAGGGTCCAAGAAGGCAAACGAATTCGCCTTGTCTGATGTCGAGCGACACGTCGTCCAAGGCCAGCACGGCGTCGGTCTGGTCCGCCGCGCCATAGCGCTGCGTGATGTTGCGGATCGAGATCACCGTATCGCTCATCGGTCAAAAGCCCCCGGGTTCGCAGCGCCCCAAGGGGCGCTCGATCCGATCAAGTTCAGAGTTTCACCGGCGAGAAACCGGGCAGGAAAAGCTCGTTCGCGTCGGGGACGTAGTCGAGGATGTCGAGATCCTTCAGCGAATTGCGAATGGTCTCGATGGCCCGGGGATCGAAGGCGCCGTCCATGGAGAGCATCTGCATCTCGTAGTCGTAGCTCTTGTCCACGACGCTGACCGGCAGGCTCATGGTGGCGGCGATGATCTTCACCGTCTCCTCGCGATTGTCCTTCATGAATTTCGCGGTGGTGAACCAGGCG
Source organism: uncultured Hyphomicrobiales bacterium (assembly GCA_903902915.1). GTDB lineage: Bacteria > Pseudomonadota > Alphaproteobacteria > Rhizobiales > Beijerinckiaceae > Terripilifer. Next base: position 40,005 of record CAIUWR010000067.1, read on the forward strand.
TGCAGGAAGCGCTTCACCAGATCAGGATTGCTCTTGATCAGGTTGCGATGAGCGAAAATGACATGGGTGTGGAAATGCGGCACGGCGTCGCCGAAGGTGGCGAGCATGCGGCCTTCGCCATTTTCCACGAGGTTGAACGTTTCCTGGATGGAGTTGACGCTGCCCGCCAGTTCGCCCGATTTCATGGCGGCGAGGCGCGTGCGCATCTCACCCATGGCCGTCACTTCGATGCCGGCCGGACCCCAGCCCTTGCTCTCGGAAAGGCGGCGGGTGAGCCAGTCGGTGAGGGATCCTGCGGTGGTGACGCCCACACGCTTGCCCTTGAGGTCGTCGGTGGACTGGATGGGGCCGTTCTTCATGACGACCAGCGACATGTTGCGCGGCTCGCTCGCCATGGCGGCGACCGCGATGGCCGGCACGCCCTTGGCCGCATAGCCCATGCTGGGGCCAGAGCCGAAGCCCACATCGATGACGCCCGCAGCCAGCGCCTGCTGCAACTGGCCGTCGCCACGGAAGACGGAGATTTCGGCGTCGATGCCGTCAGCGGCGAAAATGCCCTTGGCCTTCGCGAGGTCGGCGCCCGAGAAGGGGAAGGAGGAGCCGATGGATTTCCCGACCCGGAGTTTGTCGGCGGCGAAAGCCGGACCGGCTGTCCATGCCATGCCTGTCATCGCCGCGAGGGCGAGCGCGCTTCGACGCGTGACCTTCATCTTCGTTTCTCCCCATCCCCGCGCCGCAGGGCTCTTAACGGCTGGACCGTTTCGGCCCGCCTGTCAGGATTATAGCCCCAACGCCGCCATTCGATAGATCCTGAAGCCTTGAAGCAAGGCGTCATCAGGCTTTATTGAATATAGTGTATAGGCTATAAGGCCTGATGATATCTTTGAGCAGCCGCGCGCTTCAGATTTTCGTCGCCATCGTCGATGCGGGCTCTTTTGCCGGGGCGGCGCGTCGGCTTGGCATCGCTCAACCCTCCATCAGCGCTCATGTGAAGGGGCTGGAGCGGGAAACCGGCGCGCGCCTGTTCGACCGCACCAGCGGCCGCCAGGCCATGCTCACAGAGGCGGGCCGAAGCCTGCTGGTTCACGCCCGCGATCAGCTGGAGCGCACGGCCCGGCTGGAGCAGGAGCTGGCGGCGGGGGCGCAAAGCGCGGGGGCGAGCGTCGCCTTCGCGTGCCAGCGCTCGCTGGCTCTGACGGTTTTGCGGGCGCCCATCGCCAATTACGCCCGCACGCGCCGTGACACGCGGCTGTCCCTGCGCATCGCCTTTCAGGAAGAGGTGACGGCCGCCGTGCGCATGGGCGCGACCGACCTCGGCTGTCTGATTTCGAACGACGAGCCGCAGGACGTCCCCTCCCTCGTCATCGGCCGCCAGCGCTTCGTGGTCTTCGCCGCGCCCGACCATCCGCTGGCGGGGCGCAAGCGCATCCCCGCGCGCGATCTCTCCGACCACGATTTCATCGGCCCGGTGGCCTCCTCGCTGTTCGGCCGCACCCAGAAGAAGCTGCTCGCCAGCATCGGGGTGGAGAGGATGCGCGTCATCGCGGAAGGTACGGAATTCTCGCTGGTGCGCGATCTGGCGGCGGCCGGCCTTGGGCTGGGATGTTCGCTCCTCGCCTCCGTGGAGCCCGATCTGGCGGAGGGGCGGCTGGCCCTGATCGACCTGGAGGGTCCGCCACTCTATCTCGACGTGCGCCTGTTGATGAATCCGCAGCGCCGCCTCGCCAAACCGGTGCGCGACTTCACGGATTTTCTGCGCGAGACTTTTGCCGAGGCCGATTAGCGCTTCAGCAGACCCAGCGAGGGGTGCCGGTTCACGTCCTTGTAGAGTAGATAGCGGAAGCGTCCCGGTCCGCCCGCATAGCAAGCTTGGGGGCAGAAGGCGCGCAGCCACATGAAATCGCCCGCCTCCACCTCGACCCAGTCCTGATTGAGCCGGTAGACCGCCTTGCCCTCCAGCACATAGAGCCCATGCTCCATCACATGGGTCTCGGCGAAGGGGATCACCCCGCCGGGCTGGAAGGTCACGATGTTCACGTGCATGTCGAAGCGGATGTCGTCGGGGTCGATGAAGCGCGTGGTCGCCCAGACGCCATTGACGTCCGGCATGAAAGCGGGCGCCACGGTCTGATCGCTGGAGACGAAGGACTCCGGCGCAGGCATGCCGCGCAAAGGCTCATAGGCCTTGCGGATCCAGTGGAATTTGGCGAGGTCCGCGCCCGTGTTGCGCAGGGTCCAGCAGGAGCCGGGCGCGAGCCACGCGAAGCCGCCCGCGCTGAGATCATGGACCTTGCCGCCGACTTCGATGCGCAGCTCGCCTTCGAGCACGAAGAGCGCGCCCTGCGCGGTCGGATCGGGCTCGGGGTCCACGCTGCCGCCGCCTGGGCCGACCTCCATCACATATTGCGCGAAGGTCTCGGCGAAGCCGGAGAGGGGCCGCGCGATGATCCAGGCGCGCGTCTTGTCCCAGAATGGCAGATTGCTAGTGACGATGTCGCGCATCACCCCCTTGGGGATCACCGCATAGGCTTCCGTGAAAACCGCGCGCCCGGTGAGCAGCTCGGTCTGCGGGGGATGGCCGCCGGGGATCGTGTAATAGCTATTGGCGGTCATGCCGGTCTCCAATGGTTCAGGGCGTGAGGTCGAATTGCTCGGCGGCGTCGAGCCAGACCTCGTCAAGATTATGCCCCGCCCCGCCCCGGTCAACGATGAGGAAGCGACTGTCGGGATCGAGCACGAGAAGGGGGTGGTGCCAGGTGTTGCGGGCGTAGCTGACCCCCTGCCGCCCGCTGGCCGCAAAGGCGCGATAGGTGGAGGCGTCCTTGGGATCGGTGCAGACGAGCGCCAGCCAGGGGCGATCCTGCAAGGGATAGAAGAGCTGCGTGCCCAAGGGGTGCCGCTCCATGATCTCCACGCGGATCGGCTGGGGACGGGGCTGCGCGACAAAGAGGCTGATGTTGACCACGCCGCCTTCCGCGCCCACATCCACGCCCGCCAGTCCATCGCAGCGGGTGGCGAAACCCTGATTGATCGCCTTCACCAGCGCGCCGTCAGCCTCGACGACCTCGCCGAATGGGGCGAAAGCCTCTTTGGTGAGAGGGACGATGGGGAGCCTTGCCATGGACGCGCCTCGTTCGTTCGAATCAGGCCCGGCCGACGCGAGCAATCCGGCCGAGGGTCGGATTCCTAGCACGTTTTCTTCACCGTCGCGTCCCGGCGCGCGACGGCGGGCCATAAAGGCGCAGGGCAATCGCTTGAACACTATCACCGCCATTTTTGCATCAGGGCGTCGTGGAGGTACTGATCGTCCCAACCGAGGGTCTTGCGTCTTGTCTTGAGGGACGCCTTGTCTGGTATCTCCTTGATGAGATTTAGGACGAA
>CAIUWR010000068.1 GCA_903902915.1 uncultured Hyphomicrobiales bacterium
AATACAAGCATTGTCATGGGGTGCTGGCTTAACGACGGCGGTTCAGCTGGTTCAGCCGCCATGCCAGCCAAGAGGGCATGGCGCGGGACGATCAGCCAAAGAACCACTTGAACAGAGCGAAAAACAGAATGAAGAGAACCATGAATTTCAGGTTCGTTTTCCGCATGTCTGTTCTCCCCAGCTGCAAAAACCACGATTGAATGCGCGCGATATACCATCGCAAAGAAAACGGTTACCGCGTTTTCCAGCGACATGGATAGCAGCCCGCATGGGAAGACCAGAGAAAACCTGCGCCCGGCAATAAAAAACGGCGGATAAAATCCACCGTTTTCTGACGTTTCGGGCGCAGTCGCCTCAAGCCGGATCGCTCAGTCGATGCAGTCGGTGGTTTTCCAGAACCAGGCCGCGATGGCGACGAAATTGGCGATGCCGAAGGCCGACAGGATGATCGGCTGCATCGGTTGTCCAAAACCGGCGAACAGCACCATGATCGAGCCGATCAGCGAATTGGTGATCATCGCCAGAACGCTGTTGATGCGATTGGCGCCCGTGTTGTAGCCCTGAAGGACTTTCATGCAGCACCACAGCACGATGCAGCTGGCCACGACGGAAAAGAGGGCGATGGGAAGCACGGGATTGGAAAATCCGGCGACGCCCGGAGCCGCGCCCGGATCAAACGCCAGCTTGATCGACAAGCCTGCGCCGACGATGGATACGATGGCCAGCGCGATGGACAAAAAGGCGCCAGTGCGCGTGAGTGGGGACGGCGGCTTGGGCTCAAGCTTTTTGAGCAACTTCTGATGCAAGGCGGCTGCGCCCGCCTTGTGGTGGTCGCCAATCATGATGGCGAGGTCTTTATCACTGAGCGCGGCCATTGGCCCCCCTGGAAGTTCGAAGTTGACGAACGCTAAGACCAGCGGCCCGACAATGTCAATCCAATCACCAGCCTGACCGACAGGCGGCTTGGATGCGAGGGCGTGGTTTGGCTCCCCCAGACCCGGTCAGCGCGCTACTTGCACGGATCAGTCTGGACGCTGCCATTTCCGTAAAAATATTTCATCCACTTGTCGTCCCCGAAGAACGCCAGCAATTCGCGGTCGCCCCCGAACACCGCCGTAGCCGCCCAGACCAGCACTCCGTCGCTGTCGTCCTGAACGCGCCGCACCTTGAGGTCGGTCCCCAGTCCCGGATTGGTCGTCTTGAAGATGGAGGTCTTCGTGTCGAAGCTGACGATATAGGCCGTCTTCTGATTGTTGGTGCAGATCATTTGCACTTCAGTCGCCATCGCAGGCGCTGCGCCGATCAGCAGAGCGAGAAAAAGGGAACAGGTGAGGATGGGTTTCATTTGGATGGCCCGGTTTTCTTTGAATGCGCCCAGCCATACTAGTGAAGGCGCATCCCGTTGAAAAGCAAGGAGACGGCGCCTCCCCGGTCCGTTGCGGGGAAAGCGTCTTGCGCTGAACGCCCGATGAACGGCGCGGCCACGCTGCGTTCAGCCGCCATGGCCTAGATCAGGCCTCATGTCCGGCGAGGCGCCGGGCCCGACAGGAGAGACAAATGGCCATTCGCAAAGTCTTCGCCGCCTGCACAGTCGGTCTCGTCATGGCGGCCATCCTCACAGCCGCGCCAGCCTCGGCGGATTGGCGCTATGGGCGGGGCGGCTATTACGGCCACCATGGCTGGGGCGCAGGGAGCGTCGCAGCCGGGATCATCGGCGGCCTGGCGCTGGGCGCATTGGCTTTCGGCGCGTCCCGGCCCGCCTATGCGGTCGAACCGGTCTATGAGGGCCCCGTCTGTCATCGCGAGATCAGGCCCGTCCGCGACGAGTGGGGCCGCTACATGGGCGAGCGCGCGGTGCGCGTCTGCGATTAGGCCAGAACGAACGAACCCTCCAGGCGCGATCCTGGAGGGTTGTCTTGAGAGCGAGCCGTCAGCGCTCGAGGGCGGCCAAAGCCTTGAAGCCCGGCGCGAGCACCGGAGCGGCCCCGGAGACCGGCTCTGGCGGGCTGAGGGACGCTTGCGGCTTCGGCGAGGCGGCGGGAACGGTCGCCTGGCGCCTTGGCGGCAGAGGGATGGGCCTTGCCGCAGGATCCGGCTCGCTGGCGCTTGGAGCCACGGGCGCGGGATCGGAGGACCACAGGAAGCGCTTGTAGAAGGGCTGGTCCTCGACGACCGGCGCGGGGGCTGCGGCGACGGGTTGGGAGGCAGGCGCGGGGTCCGAGAATCCGAGCAGCTGCCGATAGAGAGGCTGCGCCTGCGCCTGCGCCTGCGCCGCCGGCGCCGGAGAGGCGGCGGGCACGAAGGTCACGCCCTCGGCCTTCGCTTGCGGCTTGACCGGCTCGGGCCTTGTTGCGGCGAGCTGAACGGCGGGGGGAACCAGCGGCCTGCCCTTGTCGTCGAGCACAATCTCGCGCGGTCCCTGCTCGATCGCCTCCGGGCGGCTCAATTCATTGACCTTGTAGGCAAATTCCGGATTTTGTCCGCCATCGGCGTAAACGATTCGCACAGGCTTTACGCCGGACGCCACCAATTCGGCCACCTTGGCGTCGTCCTGCTTCTGCTTCTCGGCGACCAGCGCCGCGAGCTGCTTGTCCTCCTGCATGGGCGGACAGGCGGCCTCCCCGTCGCGCACCGTGCGGCCATCGGCGGCGGTGGCGCCGAACACATAGCGACGGGCGCAGATCGAGACCTTGGTCTCCTGTTTCGACACTTCGAACTGATCGGAGCCATCCTTGAGCTCCTTCCAGAACTTGATGTTCGGATCCAGACGGTGCTTGGCCAGATTTTCCGCCGTCATGCGGAAGGGCAGCGACTGCATCTGAATGGCGCGCTGGCCGCCGCCAAAAGCCTCGCGGGCGACCGCGTAGATTTCGGCGATCTGCTCGTCGGTCATGGAGAAGCAACCCGCCGAGGAACAGGCGCCATGCACCATGATGGAGCCGCCCGAATAGCCATGGGCGCGGTCATAGGCGTTGGGGTAGCCAACGTTGAAGGACAGGTAATAAGCCGAGTTGGGATTCATCTGGCCAGGGGTGATCGTATAGAAGCCTTCCGGCACCTGACGGTCGCCTTCCTTGATCTTGGGCCCGAGCTGACCAGACCAACGGCACATGGGATAGGTCTTGAGCAGCGTGTATTGCCCGTCCGCCCGCTGCTTCCAGATCTCGAATTCAGCTTCCTTCTTGAAGGTGCGGATCAGGATCGGCTTGTGGGCGTCGGTGCCCTTCTCCTGCATGAGCGCAAGCACATTGGAGGGAATCGGTGCATAGGCGCGCGCGCTGGTCGTCGTCCGGGTCTCCTGACAGGCGGCGAGCAGGCCGCCCATGGCGGCCACAAGGGCGAGGCGGCCAGCGACGAGAGCTGAAATCCGAAGCCTTGATCCCGGAGACATCATTGACGTTCAACCCGCATGCGCACCGGCTCCCGAGAGCCGCGCGGAGATTCTACCACGCGCAATCTTACATGATGGTTACTGCAAAGGCGAGCCGACTGGAATCAAGACGTTAGGGAAAACCCGAGCCTTCAGACCTTGCGGCCGATGGCCAGGAACTTCTCGGCGCGGGCGGCGCGAATGTCGTCGGGCGCCATGCCCTTGAAGGCCTGCAACGCTTTCTCGATGGCCTTGCCCGTGGCCGCGACGGCCGCCGACGGATCGCGATGGGCGCCGCCTGCGGGCTCCGGGATGATCGTGTCAATGATGCCAAAACGAAGAAGATCCTGAGCGGTGATCTTCATGTTCTGAGCAGCCTCCTGTTTGCGCGACGAATCACGCCACAGGATCGACGCCGACGCCTCGGGCGAGGCCACCGTATAGATGGAATGTTCCAGCATCAGCACGCGGCTGGCGGTGGCCAGCGCGACGGCGCCGCCCGAGCCGCCTTCGCCCACGATGACCGCGACATTGGGCACGCCAAGCGCCAGACAGGCTTCGGTGGAGCGCGCGATGGCCTCCGCCTGGCCGCGTTCCTCGGCGTCGATGCCGGGAAAGGCGCCTGCGGTGTCCACCAGCGCGATGCAGGGCAGGCCGAAACGGTCCGCCATTTCCATCAGTCGCGCCGCTTTGCGATAGCCTTCGGGGCGGGCCATGCCGAAATTGTGCCGGATGCGGCTCTGGGTGTCCGAGCCCTTCTCCTGCCCCAGGAGACAAACCGACTGGCCGCGGAAACGCCCGAAGCCGCCCACGATGGCTTCGTCCTCGGCGAATTTGCGGTCGCCAGCCAGCGGCGTGAAATCAGTGATGAAGCCGCTCACATAGTCCTGAAAGTGCGGACGCTGCGCGTGGCGGGCGACCTGCGTCTTCTGCCAGGGGGTGAGGGCTGCATAGAGGTCCGCCAGGGCCTTGTGGGCCCGCGCCTCGAGCCGCGTCAGCTCATCGCCAATGGCGACCGCGTCGCCTTTCTGGCCAAGTTGCCGCAATTCCTCGACTTTGGCTTCGAGTTCGGCGACAGGCTTTTCGAAGTCCAGATAGCTGCGCATCGTCATATCGGGCTGGGTCTCTGAACGCGACGGGGGGAGGACGTCGGCTTGAGTGGGCGGCGGACCCTGTCGATTCCCCTCCCGGAAGTCAAGTTTTTGCGCGGCGATCAGGACCATTACCCATCGGAGAGGGGATGCAGGTCGCGCACCATGGCCTTCATCCGCTCGTCCAGAACATGGGTGTAGATCTGGGTGGTGGAGACGTCCGCATGGCCCAGCAGCTCCTGCACCACCCGCAGATCGGCCCCGTTCTGCAGCAGATGACTGGCGAAGGCGTGGCGGAGCACATGGGGGCTGATGAGGCTGTCGGGAATCCCGGCCGCCCCGGCCACAGCCTTGAGATCCCTCGCGAAAGCCTGGCGCGTCAGATGGCCGCTCTCGCTGTCGGCGGGAAACAGCCACGGTCCGGCGGCGCCATTGACCTCGCCCCCCTTCCTTTTGTCCGCCCCCGGCGGGTTCTCCAGCAAGGCGCGATAGCGGGCGATGGCGGTCTTTGCGGGGCCGGTCAGCGGGACCAGCCGCTCGCGTCCGCCCTTGCCCTTGATCGCCAGAAGCGGCTCGGCGCTCCGCGCGGCCCGGCGCGGCAGGGCGACCAGCTCGGACACGCGCAGCCCCGTGGCGTAGAGCACTTCCAGCAGGCAGGCCATGCGCGCGGCCCGCAGTCGCTCGCCCCAGGAGCGCGCCGGATCGTCAATCCCCTGCGCGGCGACGCTGAGCAGCCGGTCCACATCGGCTTCGCTGAGCACTTTGGGCAGGCGCCGCCCCTGACGAGGCCCCTCCAGCACGACGGTCGGATCATCGCCGCGTCGGCCTTCCAGATAAAGGAACTTGTGAAATTGCCGGACGGACGACAGGCGGCGCGCGGCGGAGGAGGGTTGAAACCCGCGCGCTGACAGGTCGCCCAGATAGGCCCGCACGCCATCGGTGGCCACATCCAGCGGTCCCGCGCCGCGTCCGATGAGGAAGGCGTGGTAATCGGCGAGGTCCGCCCGATAGGCGTCCAGCGTGTTGCGGGCGGCGCCACGTTCGGCGGCGATCATGTCCAGAAAAGCTTCAGCGAAGCGAAAGGCGGACGGCTTGGGGGGCGACACGGGCGGCCCGCTACTTGCCGGTGAGTTTCTGGGCCGGAACAGTCTGCGTCATTTCGCGCTGCTGCGGCTCCACGAAAGTGGCCAGCGCCAGCATGGCGCCCCAGGCGACGGCGGCCAGAACGGCGAGAACTGCGAGGAAGCGAATCAGGCTGGGCAAGACGAGACGATCCTTCACAAATGGCGCCCATTTCCAACATGGCCGGGATTGGAAAGCAATAAGCGCGCGCCCCGCTTAATTCCGCGACGCAGCCGTGTTACATAAAGGCCATGACTGGCGCACTTGAGACGAGCATCGACGACATAACCGACCGGCCACCGCCCCCGGAGCCCGGTTTGCATTCCCGTTCAAGCGAACTCGTGCGCAAGCTCGACGGGCGCTCCATCGTGCTTGTGGGCATGATGGGTTCTGGAAAAACCTCCATAGGACGCAGGCTCGCCGCGACCCTGGGCCTGCCCTTCGTCGACGCCGACGTGGAGATCGAGAACGCCGCCGGCATGACCATTCCCGAAATCTTCGCCCGTCATGGCGAGGCCTATTTTCGAGATGGCGAGCGCCGCGTCATCGCGCGCATCCTCGCCGATGGGCAACGGGTGCTGGCGACAGGCGGCGGCGCCTATATCAATCCCGTCACCCGCGAACGGATCGCCGAGCGCGGCGTGTCCATCTGGCTGAAGGCCGATGCGGAGGTGCTGGCGCGGCGCGTGCGCAAAAGGGCCAACCGGCCGTTGCTGCACACGCGCGACCCGGAACAGACCCTGCGGGAGCTGATCGAATTGCGCTATCCGGTCTATGCGCTCGCCGATTTCTGCCTGATTTCGCGCGAAGGCCCGCACGAATCCATGGTCGAGGCGGTCATGGATACGCTGGAACGCGGACTGGAAACCTTGCCGCGCCTTCAGCATGCGCCAAAGGAACCGGCCATGACCACGACCCCTTTCGTCGATGACGCCAACGCCGCCCATGCGCGCACCATCGTGCCGGTTGAACTGGGATCACGCCGCTACGAAATCGCCATTGGAGAGGGGCTGATCGCGCAGGCCGGCGCGCTGATCGGCCGGATCGCGCCGGGAGCCGCCTGCGCCATCGTCACCGACGCGACGGTCGCGCGCCATCATTTGCCCGCGCTCGAGGCGAGCCTCGAGTCCGCAGGCGTTCGCCATGCCCGAATCGTGGTCGCGGCAGGCGAAGCGTCCAAATGCTGGGCCACTTTCGCGCGCGTCTGCGACGAGATCATCGCCGCCCGGATGGAGCGCGGCGATCTGGTGGTGGCGCTTGGCGGGGGCGTGGTTGGCGATCTGGCGGGTTTCGCCGCCGCCGCCGTCCGCCGGGGCATGCGATTCGTGCAGATCCCCACCACCCTGCTGGCGCAGGTCGATTCGTCGGTCGGCGGCAAGACCGCCATCAATTCAGAACATGGCAAGAACCTGATCGGCGCCTTTCACCAGCCCTCGCTGGTGCTGGCCGACACCGGCGCGCTCGCCACCCTCGACCCTCGCGAGTTCCGGGCGGGCTACGCCGAGATGGCGAAATATGGCCTCATCGACGACGCGCCCTTTTTCGCCTGGCTCGAACGCTGCTGGGAAGAGGTTTTCGCGCGCGGCCCGGCGCTGACGCAGGCCATCGCCACGGCCTGCCGCTCGAAGGCGGCCGTGGTCGCCCGCGACGAGACCGAACAGGGCGACCGGGCGCTGCTCAACCTCGGCCACACCTTCGGCCACGCCTTCGAAAGCCTCACCCACTTCAACACCGCCCGCCTCAACCACGGCGAAGGCGTCGCCATCGGCATGGGCTGCGCCTATCGCTTCTCCGCCAAGCTCGGCCATTGCCCGCCGGAGGACGCCGAACGCGTGGAGCGTCATCTGCGCACAGTGGGCCTGCCCGCCCGCATCACCGACATCGCGGGCTGGAACGCCGGCCCGCAGCCCATTCTCGACGCCATGTTTCAGGACAAGAAAGTGGAGCGCGGCGCGCTGACCTTCATCCTGGCGCGCGGCGTCGGCCAGGCCTTCATCGCCAAGGGCGTCCCCGCCGAGGCGGTGCATGATTTTCTCCGGGACGAATTGGGACATTGAACCATGCATGGCGCGGGTGAAGCGGCGCCGGTGGACCTATGGGTCGCCGTTCTCATTGTGACGATCTGCATTGCGCTCTCGGCCTTTTTCTCGGGCTCCGAAACCGCCATGACGGCCGCCTCGCGGGTGCGCATGCACGGGCTGGAGCGCAATGGCGACAAACGCGCCAAGCTGGTCAACAGGCTGCTCTCCACACGCGGACGCCTCATCGGCGCCATGCTGCTGGGCAACACCATCGTCAATATCGGCGCCTCCGCCTTCATGACCAATGTACTGACGGGCGTGTTCGGCGATGCGGGCGTGATCTACGCCACCATCCTGATGACCTTGCTGCTGCTGATCTTCGCAGAGGTTCTGCCCAAGACCATCGGCATCAATTTCCCCGACCGCATGTCGTTGATCGTGGCGCGCCCGGCGGCCATCTTCGTTTACGCCATGACCCCCGTGATGATCGCCATCGACGCGGTAGTGGGCGGCGTGCTGCGCCTCATCGGCCTGCGCGCAGGCGAGCACACCTCCGTTCTCACCCCGCAGGAGGAGCTGCGCAGCGCGGTCGAACTTCTGCACAAGGAGGGCAGCGTCGAACGCAGCCATCGCGACATGTTCGGCGGCCTGCTCGGCCTGAACGAGCTGACGGTGGAGGATGTGATGGTGCATCGCACCCGCATGCGCACCATCGACGCAGGCCTGCCGCCAGCCGAGATCGTGCGCGCGGTTCTGGCCTCCGCCAATACCCGCCTGCCCCTGTGGCGCGGCCAGCCGGAGAATATCGTGGGCGTGCTCCACGCCAAGGACCTTCTGCGCGCCCTCGCGGCCGCCCAAGGGGACGCCAGCAAACTCGATATCCATGAAGTCGCGGTGGAGCCCTGGTTCGTGCCCGCGACCTCCTCGCTGGAAGATCAGCTGCAATCCTTCCTGTCGCGCAAGACCCATTTCGCGCTGGTGGTGGACGAATATGGCTCGGTGATGGGGCTTGTGACCCTGGAGGACATTCTGGAGGAGATCGTCGGCGACATCCGCGACGAGCATGACCTTGCGGTTCAAGGCCTGCGCGCTCTGCCTGACGGCTCGGTAACGGTCGACGGCGCCGTGCCGATCCGCGACCTCAACCGCGCCATGGACTGGAGCCTGCCCGATGAAGAAGCCACCACCGTGGCGGGGCTGGTGATTCACGAGGCTCAGGCCATCCCTGAGCCCGGCCAGATCTTCTCGTTCCACAACTTCCGCTTCGAGATCCTGCGCAAGCAGCGCAATCGCCTGACCGCCCTGAAGATCACGCCCATGCCGCTGGACGACGGGAGCGGCTGAGAGCCGCCACCCGCGTTGACCCCTAAGTCAAATGCGGCCCGTCAATTTCAAAATTGATGGAAATAGGCGTCGTCATTAATTTTAAAATCGATTCTCGACACTTTGCACGACGTCACGACGACGATCCGGCCGCCTGCCTCAAGCGGGCCGCCGGATGCGCCATCAAGAAACAAATGATCCTTGCATTTGTTCTGATTGATGACGACGTCATCGAAGACCATCGTGTTGGTGGTGGCGTTCGTTATGATGATCACCTTGTGTCTGCACGCATACAGGCTCCGCAAGGATTTGCTGACGGGTGAAGTGTCGGCCGCATAATCGCACACGCCCATTTGCGCGACGCTAAAAGGCAGCTCATCCGACAAGACCGGGCCGACGCCTGAAGCCGCCTGCGTCAGAAAAGCGATGAAGGCGAATAATTTGAATTTGCCATATGTCACGTCGTCCCCCGTTGTTGACGCCAGTCGCCGAAACGTTCCTCCCCGCCTGGCTCAGGCGGAGGCGTCTTGAATTGACGCGAGCACGCTACGCATTTCTTTGTTCTGGCTCAATTATTTCGCACGAATTGTGGCTCCGCCCGCCTCCCGGCGTCACAAGCCAACTGCGGCGACGCCCTTCATCCTGAAGGGACTCATGAGGGAGCGCACAACCTGCGCCGCCGCAGGCGGCTGAATTGGGGACGGCTCGATAAGCGGCCGGGGATCTTTCAGACCCCATGATAATCCGTTAATTTAAATCCATGAAACGCACGGAAGCCATGACCCGCTTGCAAGCGCATGAGGCTGAGCTGAAGCAGCTTGGCGTTCTGACGCTTTTCATGTTCGGCTCCACGGCTCGGGAAGAGGCGCGGGAGGGGTCCGACGTGGACCTTTTCTTTGATTATGACAAAGGCACGCTCGGCCTTTTTCAATTGATGGATGTGAAGGAATACACAAGCGGCATCCTTGGCTGCAAAGCCGACATCATGACCCACGACAGCATCCACCGGGTGCTTCGGGAGGAGATTGAAGCGTCCGCGATAAGGGTGTTTTGACCCCCTACTCCACCCCCGCCGCATCCTTCGCAGGCGCCTGCGGCGCCATGAATTGCGCGCGGGCCAGCATGGCGAAGCGGCCGTCGCGGGCGACCAGGTCGTCGAAGGCGCCGGTCTCGATGATGCGGCCCTGATCGAACACGATGATCCGGTCAGCGTTGCGCACGGTCGACAAACGGTGGGCGATGACGAAGGTGGTGCGGCCCTTGGTGGCCGCCTCCAGCGCCGCCTGCAACTGGCGCTCGGTGGTCGCGTCCAGCGCGCTGGTCGCCTCATCGAAGATCATGATCGGCGGATCCTTGAGCAGGGCGCGGGCGATGGACAGGCGCTGGCGCTCGCCCCCCGACAGGGACCGCCCCCGCTCGCCCACGATGGTCTGCACCCCTTCCGTTTGCTGCGCGATGAAGTCGGTCGCTTGCGCGCGCTCCAGCGCCCGTTCGATCTCCTCCGCACTGGCCTCCGGCTTGCCCACCCGCAAATTTTCCTCGATGGAGCGGGCGAAAAGCATGGGCTCCTGAAACACCACGCCGATGTTGCGGCGTAGCGACAGCAGCGTCATGTCGCGAATATCCACGCCGTCGATGGCGATGCGCCCCTCCTGCGGGTCGAAGATGCGATGCAACAGGCCAAGCGTCGTCGATTTGCCCGAGCCCGTGGAGCCGACCAGCGCCACGGTCTCGCCCGGCCTCACCTCGAAAGAGGCGTCCTGCACCGCCTTGCGGCGTCCGTCATAGGAGAAGGTCACGTGTTCGAAACGAACATGGCCGATCAGCCGCCCCGCGTCGATAGCGCCCGGCAGGTCGCGCACATTGGGCTGGGTGTCGAGCACCTCGAAAAATTCCTGCAACTTCGGCAGAATCAGCAGCACCCAGTTGACGAAGCCCACCACCTGCTCCAGCCGCCCGATCAGCATGGTGGCGAAGCCCATGAAGGTGACGATCTCGCCGATGGAGGCCAGACCCCGCAGATGCAGCGACGTGCCCAGCAGGAAGATCGAGACCAGCGTCAGCGTGGCCGAGGCCCGCGTCGCCACCGCCGCCATGGCCCACCAGGACAAGACGGGAATCTGCGCCGACAGCAGCGCGGCCGTCACCTTGCGCAGCGCCGAAGTCTCCGCCTCCACCCGCGTGAAACTCTGGATGACAGCGATATTGCCCAAAGCGTCCGAGGCCCGCTCGGCCAGATCCGCGTTGTAGCGCTCCACCTTGCCTTGCAGCCCCTCGGTCCGGCGCAGCACGAAGACGGTCAGCACGCCGAACACGACCACCAGCACGATCAGCAGGGAAGCGAGGCGCCAATTCACGAAGAGCGACAGGGGCAGCAGCACGAAGAGGGCGACGAAAGAGGCGCAATTTTCGCGAAAGAACGACAGCCAGACGCTCGCCATATTGGAGGCGCCGTCCAGCATGGTCTTGAGCAGGCGGCCCGAATGGACCGACGTATGAAACCCCAGCGGCAGGTGCAGCACATGTTCGAAATAATCGGCCATGACCGCCAGACGACGGCGATGGGACAGGCGATCGGCATGCAGCGCCACCAGAACCGCAGCCCCGATGGTGAAGAGGCCAAAGCCGACCCAGGCGCCGAGCAGGGGCGTCAGATCCGCCCAGCTCAGGGTCTTGTTCTGCGCCTGCGCCGCCGCAAGCACGTCGATGATCCGCCCAAACAGGATCGGTTCGGCGAACTGGGCGCCCGCCAGCGCCAGATTGGCGCCCACGAGCACCAGAGCCAGCGTCCGCTCGGGGCGCAACTGCTTCAGCACCCGGACGTAAACATTCATGAACTGCATGGGCTAAAAACCGAAGTCCTGGAAGGCGGCCTGCGGAGGAGTCTATAGGCGAAGACGGCCGCCGTCCAAGAGGGCCGCCCCAAAAGTGGCAGAAAGCCGGTCGGGATGGGCGCCGACCTTGACAAGGGGGCTTGGCCTTCCGGCGCGGGCGCGCTATTCCAGACCATCCGCCGATGGAGACGTCGCCCCCATGAAAAAGGTATTCCCCGACGCCGCAAGCGCACTCGCAGGCCTGATCAAGGACGGCATGACCATCATGTCCGGCGGCTTTGGCCTGTGCGGCATTCCCGAGACCCTGATCCTGGCGATCCGCGAGTCCGGCGCGAAAAACCTCACCGTCATCTCGAACAATGCGGGGGTCGACGGAATCGGCCTTGGCGTCCTGCTCGAGACGCGCCAGATCAAGAAGATGATCTCCTCCTATGTGGGCGAGAACAAGCTCTTCGCCCAGCAGTTCCTCGCGGGCGAGCTGGAGCTGGAGTTCAACCCGCAGGGCACGCTCGCCGAGCGCATCCGCGCGGGCGGCGCGGGCATCCCCGCCTTCTTCACCCGGACCGGCTATGGCACGATCATCGCCGAGGGCAAGGAGACCCGCAGCTTCGAGGGCGAGCATTATGTGATGGAGCGCGGCTTGGTGGCCGACATTTCGCTCGTCCACGCCTGGAAGGCCGATCACGAGGGCAATCTCGTCTATCGCAAGACCGCGCGGAACTTCAACCCGATGATGGCGACCGCCGGCAAGGTGACCATCGCCGAGGTGGAGAACCTGGTGGCGCCGGGCGAGATCGACCCTGACCACATCATAACCCCGGGCATCTATGTGCAGCGCATCGTGCATACGCCCAACGCCGTCAAACATATCGAGCAGCGCACCACGCGCCCGCGCGCATCCGTCTGAGGAGCTTTCACCATGGCCTGGACCCGTGAACAGATGGCGGCCCGTGCGGCGAAGGAACTGCGCGACGGCTTTTACGTGAACCTTGGCATCGGCATTCCCACGCTGGTGTCGAACTATATTCCCGCTGGCGTCAACGTGCAGTTGCAGAGCGAGAATGGCATGCTCGGCATGGGGCCTTTCCCCTATGCGGGCGACGAGGACGCCGACCTCATCAATGCGGGCAAGCAGACGATCACCGAACTGCCGACCACAAGCTTCTTCTCCTCCGCCGATTCCTTCGCGATGATCCGCGGCGGCCATATCGACCTTTCCATCCTCGGCGCCATGCAGGTGGCGGAGAATGGCGATCTGGCCAATTGGATGATCCCCGGCAAGATGGTGAAGGGCATGGGCGGCGCGATGGATCTGGTCGCGGGCGTCAAGAAGGTGGTGGTGGTGATGGAACATGTGGCCAAAGACGGCCCCAAGTTGCTCCATGCTTGCGACCTTCCTCTGACCGGCGCGCGCGTGGTCGACATGGTGATCACGGATCTGGGCGTCTTCACCATCGACAAGCAGGGCGATGGCGGCATGACGCTGATCGAACTCGCCGATGGCGTCACGGTGGAGGAGATCGTGACCAAAACCGATGCGAGCTTCAAGGTCGCCCTGCAAGCGGCCTGAATCCGACCCGCGGAAACACGCTGCTTGCGAGACGCGCGGCGGGCGCACCAGGGGCCTCCGGGGGCCTGACTTTGACGCAGGATGACCCAACGGGCGCAAAGACGCCCGGGGTCACGAAACAGGGAGAGGCGGCATGAGCCCAAAGGCCAAATGGCTGCGCGCGCTGACGGCGACCGTCTGCATGCTCGCCTGCGCATCCGCTCAGGCGGCGGACGCCGCGCTGGTCGAGGCCGCGAAGAAAGAGGGGCGCGTGCTCTGGTACACGACGCTGATCGTCAATCAGGTCGTCATTCCCCTCAAGACCGCCTTCGAAAAGAAATATCCCGGCGTCACCCTCGACTATGCCCGCAACGACGAAGGCCCCACCGCGATCCGCTTGTTGAATGAGGCCAAGGCGGGCAAGGTGCAGGCCGATGTCTTCGACGGACTGACCGTCAACGTGCCGCTGAAACGCGAAGGCCTGCTGGCCCGCATCGAGATCCCCAACGCAGCCGATTATCCGGCTGAGATGAAAGACGCGGACGGCGCCTGGCATGCGCTGCTGCTCTTCGTCTTCGGGCCGGGCTTCAACACCAACCTCGTGTCGAATGCCGACGCGCCGAAAACCTATCAGGACCTGCTCGACCCCCGGTGGAAGGGCAAGATGGCGTGGAATCCCAACTCCAGCGCGGGCGCCATCGGCTTTGTCGGCAATATCCTGCTCAGCATGGGGCCGGACAAGGGCATGGATTATCTGCGCGCGCTGGCGAAACAGAACGTCGTCAATGTGGAGGCCTCCTCGCGCGCCATTCTCGATCAGGTGATCGCGGGCGAATATCCGATTGGCCTGATGATGTTCAACAATCACACCGTCATCAGCGCGCGCAAGGGCGCGCCCGCCGACTGGGCTCCGCTGGAGCCCGTACCCGTGGCCTTCGATGCGCTGGGGATCATGAAGGATGCGCCCCACCCCAACGCTGCCCGGCTGCTTGTGGAGTTCCTGTTGTCGGAGGACGGGCAGACCGTGCTCAAGGACGCCGACTATCTGCCCGCCAATGCGAAAATCCCGGCCCTGAAAGCGGGTCTGCGCCCGCAGGACGGCGGCTTCAGGGCGACCTGGATGCGGCCCGACGTGGTCGATCCGCAAATGGCCGCCTGGGCGGCCATCACCAAAGAGCTGTTTCGCTGAACCCCCTCACCAAGGATCGACTCCGTGACCTTTGAAGCATCCCGCGCCCGGGTTGGCGCGCTTGTCGCCCCGCGCAATGTCGTGATCGTGGGGGCGAGCGACCGACCCGGCAACTGGGCGCTGCGCGCCTGGCGCAATCTGCAACGCTACCAGTTTCCGGGCCGCATCTTTTTGATCAACCCGAAGCGCGACGAGATTCTGGGCGAAAAATGCTATCCCGATTTCGCCGCCCTGCCGGAGCCGCCCGACCACATTCTGGTGGTGACGCCAGCCTCGGCGGTGGCCGACGTGCTGGAAGCTGGCGCCGCCGCCGGCGCCCGCAGCGCCACCGTCTTTTCCTCGGGCTTTGGCGAAGCCCATGACGAGGCGGGCGCGGCGCTGGGCGCAAGGCTGCGCGAGGTCATCGCGCGCACCGGGCTTGGCGTATCGGGGCCAAACTGCATGGGCAATATCTGCAAGCCCGCAGGCTTCGTGACCCTGACCGAAGACCGCCCGCTGAACATGGCGATGGGCGAGGTGGCGCTGGTCGGCCAATCGGGCGGCGTGATGATCTTCGTCAATCAGGCGCTGGAGGAGCGCGGCATGTTCGCCCGCTACCTCATCACAAGCGGCAACGAGGCGGGGCTGCAAGTCGCCGATTACATCGCCTTTTTCGCCGGCGAGCCCGAGCTGAAGGTCATCATCGTCTATGTGGAGGCGGTGGCCGATCGCGGCCGCTTCATCGGCGCCTGCAAACTGGCGCGGGCGGCGGGCAAAGCGGTGATCGCCATCAAGCTCGGACAATCGGAGGAGGGCCGCAAGGCGGCGCTCGCCCATACGGGATCGCTGGCGGGGACTGTCGCGGCCTTCGACGCGGTGGCGGCGGATGCGGGCGTGATCCGCGCCGACACGCTCGACGACGCCGTCGAGCTGGCCGAACTGCTGGCCCATACGGGCGCCCCCACCGGGCGACGCCTTGGCGCGGTGACGCTGTCGGGCGCCTATCGCGGATTGCTGCTGGATGCGGCGGAGCGCCATGGGCTGACCTTCCCCAAACTGGCGCCACAGACTGTCGCGCGGCTTGAGACGGTGATGGGCGTGGGATCGCTGATCTCCAATCCCATCGACGGCGGCTTCAGCGTGCTGTCGAGCCCGCAGGCCTACAAGGCCTGTATCGAGGCCATGCAGGCCGATCCGAACATCGACATGGTTCTGCTGCAAGAAGCCATCCCCCGCGCGCCCGGCTCGAACCGCGCCGAGGCCTATATCAGGCTGGTCGAGGACTATATGGCCGAGGGCGGCCACAAGCCGCTGTCTTTCGTGACCCTCACCTCCCATGGGCAGACCGCCCACAGCCGCGCGATCCGCCAAGGCGCCGCCCATGTCTCCTTCCTGCAAGAGGCCAACAAGGCCCTGCGCGCCATCGCCAGCGCCGTGCGGCGCGGCGAGGCCGAGGCTCTGATCGGCGAGGAGGACGCAACGCGCGCCCCGCCCCCTGCGCTGGCGCTGGAGCTGCGGGCGCTGGCGCTCAAAGCCACGGCCCCCTTCACGCTCGACGAGGCGCGTTCCAAGGCCCTGCTGGCCGCCTATGGCGTGCCCATGCCGCAGGAGGCGCTGGCCCGCAGCGTCGAGGAGGCCGTGGCCATCGCGCAGCGCATCGGCTTTCCCGTGGTGCTGAAAGCCGTCTGCGCCACCCTGACCCATAAATCCGATGTCGGCGCCGTGCAGCTCGATCTGCGCGACGAGGCGAGCCTGCGCGCGGCCTTCGCGCGGATCGAGGCCAATCTGGCGACCCATGGCTTCACCGATGCGCTGGAGGGCATGCTGGTGGCGCAGATGGTGCGCGGCGGGCTGGAGCTCGTTCTGGGCGTCCACCGCGACCCGGAGATGGGGCCTGTCGTGATGGGCGGCAGCGGCGGCGTCCTGCTGGAACTGGTGCGCGACGTGGCCTTCGCCGCGCCGCCCATGACGCTCGCCAAAGCCCATGACCTGATCGCGCGCACGAAAGCGGGACGGCTCATGACGGGCTATCGCGGTTCGGAGGCCCTCGACGCACAGGCCTGTGCGCAGGCGCTGGTGGCCTTGGGGCGGCTGGCGCAAGATCTGGGCGATGTGCTGGAATCTGTGGACGTCAATCCCTTCCTGCTATTGCCGCATGGCGGCGTGGCGCTCGACGCGCTGGTGGCGCTGCGTCCGCCCACATGAGATCTGGCGCGCTTCCTGACGAAAGGAGCTTGCCTTAAGGTTGGCGAAACGCTGCGCGACTGGACAACTCATGACCCCCCGAATGTACGGCATCAAGAATTGCGACACAGTGGCCAAGGCGCGCGCCTGGCTGACGGATCGCGCCATCGCCTATGACTTCCACAATTATAAATCGCAGGGGATCGACGCGGCGCGTCTGACGGCATGGGTCGAGGAACTGGGTTGGGACAAGGTGCTGAACCGCGCAGGCCTCACCTTCCGCAAATTGCCGGAGGCGGACCGCGCGAACCTCGACGCCGCCAAGGCCGTGGCCCTGATGGTCCGCCAACCCTCCATGATCAAACGGCCCATGCTCGATCTGGGGGACCGGCGGATACCGGGGTTCAAGCCGGAGGTTTACGAGGTGGCGTTTTAGGGGGGCGATAAGTCCTGGGGAGCGCTGTCAGACGTCCCCGCCGCCATTCGTCAATTCATTCCAGTGGGCGGTGACGCGAGGACCAAGAACATTCACGAAAGCGTTGATGGCGCGACTGAACCAAGCCATTTCTGCTGCGCGATTGCTATCTTTCTGGATGTCTGGGAAGGACTTTGCGACGATGATCTGGAATTTACCATCTGGCTTGCGCGCACACACCACATGAATGTCTGTTTTAGCGAACTCTGTCGTGATTTCGCTTTTCTGCGCTTCCAGAAGTTTGATGACTTCAATAGCCGTTTGGACCCTTGTGTCGTAGGCAAGAAATACTTCCGCTGAATTTCCCGCCGATGGGATGCGAGCGGTAATCCACAGGCCCCAATCGCCCCGTCCGGGTAGCATCGGAAAGAAAATGCTTGGCTGCGCTTCCACTTTTGCTCGTCGCTGGTCCGGGTGGTCGAGCTTGAGACCATTCAAAAACTCCGTCCAGAAGCCCTGAAGCCACTTTTCGCGTTCAGTCATGGGGACTTTCGAGCGGTTCCGTTCAGCGCCCGCAGGCTCCTCATCCGTCAGAAGGTCAGGCCCGATCTTAACAAGCTTACGCACGATATCGACCGTGCGCGCGAGCACACGCGGTTGCAAGATGCGCCGCCCATCCCCGAGGTCATAGACTTGGGCCTCGACCAGACCGAAGCTAAAATGCAGCCCGCTCCCTTCCTGCAAAAAAGCGCCGATCGCCTCCACGCCTTCGCGAATGCCATCGCCCAGCACCAAAAGGAGCATCCGGCCCTTGGCGAGGTTGCGTGTCACATTGTCGATAAAGGCGGGAGCATCCAGATCAGAGTGCCCGTTTTCGCGCATATGAGCGATGAGATCGAACAACACTGGTTCACGCGCTCGGGCAACCCCACGGCTTAAATCCTCATAAGTCCAGTGCTTTAACGCGCGTGCGTAATCGAGTATCTGCCCGACCACTTCACGCCTCGCCTCCGGATTACGCCAGAGCTTGCATTCGACGATGGTCAGCATACCAAGACTGTTTATAAACAAGGCGTCCGCGTACCCAGCTCCGGTTGCGTTGAGTTCGACACATACCGGCACGAGCGGGCCGAAGGAGGGATCAATTTCCTGAATGGGAATCGCCTCGGGATGTGCGAAGATCAAGTCCCTGATCGAGGCTTCATCATAACCACCAGACACGGTATGGGCCTGCATCGAGACAGGCGGCAATCTGCGTGTTTCGGTCTTGTCGATCAAGATGAGCGGCGTGTGCTGGCGTGAGGTCATGGGGTCGCTTCCGAAATTCGTATTCCAACATAATCTTTACAATGACTGGCTCAGTGGCCGCCTGCAAGTGGCGTTCGCCGCTCAACCCAAAATCCCTTTCGTCCCGCGCACGCCTTCGCTACCATCGCCCCATCAGCGGGACCAACCCGCGCCAGGCCACAAGGGAACGGAAGCGCCATGACCATCGAGATCATTCCTCTGGCCCCCCATATCGGCGCTGAGATTCGCGGCGTCGATCTGGCGCAGCCGCTCGACGACCAAACCCGCGCGGCGATCCATGCCGCCTGGCTCCAGCATGTGGTGCTGCTGTTCCGCGATCAGACCCTGACCCAGCAGAACCTGCTGGATGCGACGACCATTTTCGGCAGGATTGGCCAACTCGCGCGGCCCAAGGCCTTTCGTCCACCGGGGTTTGATCGGCTGCTCGACAATATCATGCTGATTTCGAACATTCGCGAGAACGGAGAGCCCATCGGGGCCCTGCCCGACGGCGAAATGATGTTCCATCACGACATGATGCACGCCGCGATCCCGCACAAGGGCACCTGCCTCTATAGCGTGGAGGTTCCCTCCCACGGCGGCGACACCGTTTTCGCCAATGGCTATGCGGCCTATGAGACCCTGGCCGACGAGGTGCGCGCGCCGCTGGAAGGCAAGCGCGCATTCCATCATTACAATTACGGCTCGACCCAAAAGGGCGACGGAAAGGGCACGGCGGCCTTCTCCGAATCCTCCCATCCGGTCTTCCGCACCCATGAGGACACGGGCCGCAAGGCCATCTATGTGAACCGGCTGATGACCGAGCGGGTGGAGGGTCTGTCGGCGGAGGACAGCGCCCGCCTGCTGAACCTTGTCTATGACCACGCGGAAAAGCCCGAATGGCTCTATGCGCATGTGTGGCGTCCGCGCGATCTGCTCGTATGGGACAATCGTTGCTCCATGCACGCGCGCACGGATTTCCCCGCAGGCGAACGCCGCCTGATGCTGCGCACGACGGTCGAGGGAGAGGCCGCGCCTGTGTGAGCGGCGCGCCCGCCAGCGTCAGGGCAGCGGCGCGCCGAAGCCGCTCGCCCAGAGCGTTTCAAGCCGCGCCATGGTTTCACCCGACAGCGGGCCACGCGCGGGAGCGGTCGCCAGTTCCTCGAGCTGTTCGAGACTTGAGAAGCCGCCAATCACGGTCGCGACGCCTGGATGGGACAAGACGAAACGCCAGGCGGCGATGGCCAGACTGTCGCCATCTTCGCGCAGAAAGGAAAGCGCCGCCACCTGACGGCTGGCCCGCAGGACGGCCAGAGGATCAGCGGCTCGGGCGAGCGGATGGCGCGCCGCGCCGTGCAGAAAATCGTCCGTCAGAAATCCGCCCGCAAGGGGGCTGTAGACCGCCGCGCTCGCGCCGCGTTTACGCGCCTCGCCGATCACGTCGCTGAAATCCCGCGCGTTCACGGCTGCGGGCTTCATCATGCCAGCGGTCGGGTTCAGCAGGCTGTAGGACACATTGATCAGGTGGAAGAGGCCCGTATCGAGCAGGGCGCAGGCCGCCTCCACGTCGTCGCCCCGGCAGATGAAGCCCGCATGGCGGATCTTGCCTGCACGGCGCAACCGCTCCAGCCCCTCGCAGACGCCGTCGGGCCGCAAGAAATCTTCGGCCCAGCGCCGCTGATCGCCTGGCGCCTCGCAGGCGGAGGCCTCAAGGCTCGGGCCGATATCGATTTGCAGCATGTCGAGCGCGTCAATCCGCAGGCGCCGTAAACTCTCCTCGACCGAGCGCACCAGATAATCCGCGACGGCGTCACGGTCCCGCACGTCGACCACCGCCTTCGAGTTGATGAAAGGCCGCGCGCCAAGATCCTTCAGGGCGCGTCCAAGATTACGTTCGGCGGCGCCTGAGCCATAGGCGGGCGACACATCGAAAAAAGTCACGCCGAGCTCAAGCGCGCGTGCGATGACACGCGCCTGCTCACGAAAATGGCCGCGCAACATGAGCCCGGCGTTGTCGCCACAGCCAAAAGCTGCTTCGGAGACAATCAGGTCCGTCGCGCCGACGCTACGATAACGCATTCAGCCATACTCCATGAGCCTGCGGACGAACGCGCAATCTCCGGCTCCGCCGTCGTGGAGAACCGAAATTTGTAATTCCGCTTTACAGACAGGATGTTAAACCGATTCGCGCGGCGCCGGGTAGCCCGCTGCGGCCGCCGCCGTCCATCTTCGGGGAGGCGGGCGCAGGTCATGAGCCTCCGGCCTGCGCCAGGCGCCAGAACAGCTCTATTCGAATGTCAGGGAGGAGGGAGACGCGTCGAGGTCGTTACGTTGGACCGCAGAACGAGAGAACCTTGGTGGAGCTGAGCGGGATCGAACCGCTGACCTCGTCATTGCGAACGACGCGCTCTCCCAACTGAGCTACAGCCCCAAGGCAGGGCGTGTTTAGCGGGCGGCGGGCGCTTCTGTCAACGTCAATCGCGGCGTTTTTCGCATTTCGACAAGCCTTGCCCGCAAAGGCGCGGGGCGCTAAACCTCAGCTGTCAGCTTTGGAGTTTCAGATGCGCGCGCTCATCGTCGTGATTCACCAGGCCCTGGAGCTCTATAAATGGGCGATCATCATCGTCGCCCTCATGTCCTGGCTGATTTCGTTCAATGTGATCAATATTCACAACGACATCGTCCGCTCCATCTGGAACGGGCTGAATGGCGTCACGGAGCCCGCGTTGCGCCGGATCAGGCGGCTGCTTCCCAACATGGGCGGGCTCGATATTTCGCCGATCATCCTGATCTTCATCATCTGGTTCGTCCAGATGGAGATCGACGACCTCTTCAGGGCATATGTCCTGGGCTTCTGAGGTGAACCATGATCCCGCCGCCGCGCCGCCCTGGCGTGTGAGTGGCGACGCGGTCCTGCTGACCCTGCGGCTCACCCCGAAATCGTCTCGCGACGCCTTGGAAGGGGTGGAGCGCCTGTCCGACGGGCGCAGCGTGTTGAAGGCGCGCGTCCGGGCCGTGCCGGAGGATGGCGAAGCGAATGCGGCTTTGCTGAAATTATTGGCGAAGGCGCTTGGTCTTCCCGTCCGTTCCCTGAGCCTTGCATCGGGCGCGAGCGGGCGAACCAAAGTGATTCGCATCGAAGGATCAGTGGAGGCGGCGCTCGCAAGCCTCTCGTCCTTGACGGGCGCCCAGTAGATTTTTCGACATTCGTCACGCGCTGAAAATGCTTCAGCGTTCGGCGCGACGGATGAATTCGGCGATCAGGCGCGTGACGTTCACGTCCTTGTTCTGCGCGCCCACACTCTGTCCGCGATCCGCCCGCGCAGGACGGCCAGGCAGCGTATGGCCACCGCCTTCGATCCGCACCAGCTCCACGACCCGCTTGCAGCCATTGGGCCTCTCGAGGATGACGCGGGATCCATCGTCTGGATCGCGATCGGGAAATTCCTTCAGGTTGCGCTGAGACGAACACTCATTCGCGGCCGCGAAAGGCGCCAGCGTCGCTTCCGCCGAAGCGACCTCTTCCTTGACGCCTGGCAGCTTCACCGGCCCGCCCTGATAGGGCACGAGCGGATTGGCCGTGCCGTTCATGAGAAAAAACGCCAGCGGCGGCGGCTTGCAGTCCGCGAGCAGCTTGGCCGGCAATCCGGCGATGAGCGCCCCCACGCCGGTCAGATAATCCTGAGACTGACAGCCAATGCGCAAAGCCAGCATTCCGCCGGTCGACGCGCCGATCAGGAAGATCTTGCGCCGGTCCGCCACGCCATCCGCCACAAGCCTGGCGGCGAGCGCACGCACGAAAGCCGCATCATCGGGCCCCGCTTCGCCAGTCACGTTCCAGCCGCCGTCGAGCGCGTCCGGATAGACGACGACCGCGCCGGACCCATGCAGCATGTCGTCGAGGCCGAGGCTGGTCTGGATGCGTCGGCCAGAACCGTTGTTGGAGCCATGCAGCACGATGATGACGGTGCGGGGCGACCGCTTCAGGCGTTCGGGCTCAACGAAAATGGCGGTCCGCTTCTGCCCCGCGACCTCGATGTTGAGCCGGCCGGTGAAGGCCTGAACCGGCGCGCTTGCGAGCGCCTGCATGGCGGCCATCGAAAGCATGACGGCCGCAAGCCGGTTCCGCAGTTGGGACCAAGGCGTCATGGGAGGACTCGTGCGTTGGGCCGAAGGGGAAACGCGTTCATCGCGAGAGGCGGTCTCGCCTGTCGCGAGAAGCTCCGTCGGCAACGAAACATTTTTGAGCTGAAAGAGGGCGGCGCGGACGAACCGCGCCGCTCCGACCTCAGTTCTTTTCGGGCTGCTGACAGGACACGCCCTGCTCGCCAAGGAAAGTGGCGAGTTCGCCCGTCTGAAACATCTCGCGCACGATGTCGCAGCCGCCAACGAATTCGCCCTTCACATAAAGCTGGGGAATCGTGGGCCAGTTGGAGAATTCCTTGACGCCCTGGCGGATCTCGTCATTGGCGAGGACGTTCACGCCCTTATAGGACACACCGAGGTAGTCGAGAATCTGCACAACCTGACCGGAGAAGCCGCACATCGGCATCTGGGGGGTGCCCTTCATGAAAAGCACAACCTCCGTGCCGGAGAGTTCCTGTTTGATTTCGTCCTGAATGCTGGCCATGTGGCTCTTCCTTTCTGGCCGACGTCAAGGGTGCGGCTTGAGTGTAATATAGCGAGCCCGAGGCTTCCTGCCCAGAGACCTAAAGGGGAGCGGAGGTGGTGAGCGCCAAGGCATGCAATACGCCGCCCATCTGATCCTTCAAGGCGCCATAGACGATCTGGTGCTGCTGCACCCGCGTCTTGCCCCGAAAAGCCTCGGAGACGACCTTGGCCGCATAATGGTCCCCATCGCCGGCCAGATCCTGGATCTCCACGAGGGCGTCGGGCAGGGCGGCCTTGATCAGCCGTTCGATCTCAGAGGCTTCCATCGCCATTGGGCGGTTCCTTTCCATGGGGCGCGGCGGTCGGCCGCGCGCCGTTCAACTGTTCCTCGATGCGCGCCACCACAGCGGCGGCGGGCTCGTAGCAGGGGACGGTGACGCCTCCGGTCATGAGGATCGTGCACTTTTCACGGTCGGTGAACTGCACGCCCATGATATCCTGGGCGCGCAGATAGTTCACCCCGCCCATCGCCTTCACCTGAATAAACAACATGGGTCAAGTCACTCTGGAGCGGCGGCCATGTAGGCGGGCAGCCAGCCTTCGTGCGCGTTCACGAGGTCAGCGATCACTATTGGCGCCTCGCCCGGCAGCGTCAACGCCTCTGCGCCCGTCTGACCGATCACCTGGAGGGGAACGCCCGCCGCCAGAGCCAGCGCCTCGATGGCGGCCACATGCTGCGGTTGCGCCGTGACGACATAACGCGCCTGATCCTCGCCGAAGAGGAAGCCATGCTGCTGCGGCGCCGTTGCGGTGAGCGTGGCGCCGACGCCGCCCGCCATGGCCATCTCGGCCAGCGCGACCGCAAGGCCGCCGTCAGACAGATCATGCACGGCGGTGACATGGCCCGCGCCGATCAGCCCACGCACGAAATCGCCGTTGCGGCGCTCGGCGGCGAGATCGACCGGCGGCGGAGCGCCCTCTTCGCGCCCGCAGACCTGCCACAGATACATCGACTGGCCGAGCCAGCCCTGCGTCTCGCCCACAAGCAGAATGGCCTCGCCCGCGCCCTTGAACGACAGGGTCGCGGCCTTCGCCACATCGTCGATGCGCCCCACGCCGCCGATGGAGGGGGTGGGCAGAATGCCGCGTCCCTGCGTCTCGTTGTAAAGCGACACATTGCCGGACACGATGGGGAAATCGAGCGCGCGGGCGGCGTCGCCGATGCCTTCCAGACAGCCCACGAACTGGCCCATATATTCGGGTTTCTCGGGATTGCCGAAGTTGAGGTTGTCGGTCAGCGCCAGCGGGGTGGCGCCCACCGCCGTCAGATTGCGCCAGCATTCGGCCACCGCTTGCCGACCGCCCTGCACGGGATCGGCCTCGCAATAGCGCTGCGTCACGTCCGTGCACATGGCCAGCCCCTTGGGGCCGTCGCCGACGCGCACCACTGCCGCGTCGCCGCCGGGCTGCTGCACGGTATTGCCGAGAATCAGGTGGTCATATTGCTCCCAGACCCAGCGCTTGGAGCACAGATCCGGCGAACCGATGAGATGCAGCAAAGCGTCGCGATTCGAGCGCGGCGGGACAACCGAATCAGCCGCAATGATCGGCTTGGGCGGGGTCGGTACGTGGGGCCGGTCGTAGAGGGGGGCTTCGTCGCCCAGCTCCATGATCGGCAGATCAGCCTTCACCTCGCCCTGATGCTTCACCACGAAGCGCAAAGTGTCGGTGGTCTTGCCCACGATGGCGAAGTCGAGGCCCCACTTGCGGAACACGGCCTCGGCCTCGGCCTCCTTGGCGGGGTCGAGCACCATGAGCATGCGCTCCTGGCTCT
Organism: uncultured Hyphomicrobiales bacterium; assembly: GCA_903902915.1. Taxonomy (GTDB): domain Bacteria; phylum Pseudomonadota; class Alphaproteobacteria; order Rhizobiales; family Beijerinckiaceae; genus Terripilifer. The sequence goes on from CAIUWR010000068.1 coordinate 24,810, forward strand.
CCGACAGCATCATTTCATAGGCGCTCATGCCCTCTTCGCGGCAGGGCAGCGCGTCCAGATCCAGCTCGATGCCGAGCCCGCCCTTGGCGCCCATCTCCACCGCTGAAGAGGTGAGGCCCGCCGCGCCCATGTCCTGAATGGCGATGACGCAGCCCTTGCCCATGATTTCGAGGCAGGCCTCCAGCAGCAGCTTTTCGGAGAAAGGATCGCCGACCTGCACGGTGGGACGCTTCTCCTCCGCATTGGCCTCGAAGCTGGCGGAGGCCATGGTGGCGCCATGGATGCCGTCGCGGCCGGTCTTGGAGCCGAGGTAGACGATGGGGCGGCCGACGCCGGTCGCCTTGGCGTAGAAGATCGAATCCGTGCGCGCGATGCCCACCGCCATGGCGTTGACGAGGATGTTGCCGTCATAGCGGGTGTGGAAATTCACCGAGCCGCCGACCGTGGGCACGCCGAAGGAATTGCCATAGCCGCCCACGCCCGCCACCACGCCCGACACCAGATGGCGGGTCTTGGGATGATCGGGCGAGCCGAAGCGCAACAGATTGAGACAGGCGATGGGGCGCGCGCCCATGGTGAAGACATCGCGCAGAATGCCGCCGACCCCGGTCGCCGCGCCCTGATAGGGCTCGATATAGGAGGGGTGGTTGTGGCTCTCCATCTTGAAGACGCAGGCCAGCCCGTCGCCGATGTCGATGACGCCCGCGTTCTCGCCGGGGCCCTGGATGACCCAAGGGGCCTTGGTGGGCAATTTGCGCAGATGCAGGCGCGAGCTCTTGTAGGAGCAATGCTCATTCCACATGGCCGAGAAAATGCCCAGCTCCGTGATGGTCGGCTCGCGGCCGATCAAGGTCAGGATGCGCTGATATTCATCAGGCTTCAGGCCATGTTCGGCGACCAGCGCCGGTGTGATCTGTGGTTCGTTGCGCAACAAGGCGAAGGGCCTCTCGTGTGGGACGTGCGAATGCAGACCAAGTGGCACATAAAGCCAGATGGAGGAAGCCCAATCCGCTCGGAAACCTCAAGGAACCCATTGGGCGCCCCGATGCGGAACGCCCATCATTCTCGCGCCGACGACTTTTGGCCCTTCACGCCCTTGTCCGGCGCATCCAGCTTCACGAATTCCTTGCGCGCCTTTTTCAAGTCCTTGCGGACCTCCCGGATATCCTTGGCGGGGCGGAGATTTTCCGGCGCCGTCCCGCCGGTCTCGATCATCGTCTTGCGCACGGCGCGGCCAACCTTCGCAGCGGTCAGCTCCAGCCGCTGCTGGCCCTTGATGTCGTCATTGCGAATGCGCTCTTCGGTCTGGGTCAGCCTAAACAGGTTGGCGGCCAGCTCGGCCTTGCCCATGAAATCAAGCGGGGAGCGTCCATCGGGAACCCCCTTGCGCGCTCTGATTTGCCGGATGTCCAGATTGTACATGCCGCGATAGCCCGCGTTCTGGAAAAAGGCGTAATTGCTGATGTCGCGTTTGGCGACCGAGCCGCTCAAGGTTCCCTCGCGGTCGATGAGGTCCGCGCGGATATTGATGCGCTCGATATTTTCCGCATGGTGGACATAGGCGCGGAAGGCGTCCGCCATGGCGATGAAATAGGCTTGAGCCTTCGCGACCTGCTCCTTGCGCGGGTCAGCGTTCATTACCGTGAGATAGCAGGCGAAGCGCGACAGCTTCCAATCGCCGAGCGCCGTTTCTTCGAAATTCTCGTGAATGGGAACGCCAAGGTGAGCACAGGCTGCGATGGCGCGATTGATCGCCGCCTTGATCGGCTTGATGCTGGCGTAACCGATGCAATTCATCAGATCGGACGCCAGCCAGAACCGGAACCCGTTGCTCCCCGCGATATCTTCGAAGCTGCGCTTTCCTTCCTCGAAATGAAACAGGTCGAAGTCGCAATCAGACGGCATTGGACCACCCCACATCTGGACAATGAATGTCCTGAACGCCTCGGGTTCCTTGCCTAGCGGGATCGACGGAAGAGCGCGAGCCATGCCATTCACCATCGGGTCGGGGGTTCAGAGGGCGCGATCAGCTATCCGGTTGAAGGAGAATTAAAAACAGAAAACGGCGGCTTTCGGGCACGCCCTTCACCACCGTAGTTATCAACTGTTTTTTGATCGATTCGGCTCAAGCAGCCCGGCTGAAGCTCGCGATGCTCGCAAAGAGCCCGCGCCCGTCCGTGCCGCCAACCAGCGGGTCGATCAGATTTTCGGGATGTGGCATCAGGCCGAGAACGTTCAGCTTTTCCGAATAGATCCCGGCGATGTCGTTGGTGGAGCCATTGGGATTGGCGGCGCCGCCGACGGCGCCCTGGGCGTCGCAATAGCGGAAGGCCACGCGGCCATCGCCTTCAAGGCGGCGGATGGTCTCCTCGTCCGCCTCGTAATTGCCCTCGCCATGGGCGATGGCGACCTTGATGGTCTGGCCCTTCCGATAGGCCGTGGTGAAGGGCGTGTCGGCGCGCTCCACGCTCAGATGCTGCATTTTGCAAATGAAACGCAGGTCGCGGTTGCGCATCAGCACGCCCGGCAGCAAGCCGCTCTCGCACAGGATCTGGAACCCGTTGCAGATGCCGATCACCAGACCGCCGCGCGCCGCATGGGCCCGCACCGCGTCCATGATATTGGCGCGGCCCGCGATGGCGCCGCAGCGCAGATAATCGCCGTAGCTGAAGCCGCCGGGCACCAGCACGAGATCGGTGCCTGCGGGCAGCTCATGCTCGGCGTGCCAGACGAGGGCCGGTTTGAGGCCCGAGGCCTGCTCCAGCGCGCGCATGGCGTCGCCTTCGCGATTGAGGCCGGGGAAGAGGAGGACGGCGGCTTTCATGCGGGCCTCAGAGAATCTCGACGCGGTAATTTTCAACGACGAGGTTGGCGAGCAGCTTCTCGCTCGCCCGCTTCAGCATCGCCTCGGCATGGGCGGGGTCGGCCGCATCGATCTCGATGTCGAAGACCTTGCCCTGGCGCACGCTGGCGACGCCCTCGACGCCAAGCGACCGCAAGGCGCCTTCAATGGCCTTCCCCTGCGGGTCGAGAACGCCGGTCTTCAGGGTGACGGTGACGCGGGCTTTCATCAGGCAGTCTCTCGCAATCGGAAGATGGAGAAAGCGGCGGATCCTGCCCGCCGCTTCGTTCGTTACTGGACCAGCTTGGGGCCACCGGAGCGCGGCGGCTCGTTTTCCTGCATGATGCCCAGACGGCGCGCGACCTCGGTATAGGCCTCGACGAGGCCGCCCATGTCGCGGCGGAACCGATCCTTGTCGAGCTTGTCGTTCGACTTGATGTCCCACAGGCGGCAGGAATCGGGAGAGATTTCGTCTGCGACGACGATGCGCATCATCTCGCCTTCCCACAAGCGGCCGCATTCCATCTTGAAATCGACCAAACGGATGCCGACGCCAAGGAACAGGCCGCAGAGGAAATCATTGACGCGGATCGCCAGCGCCATGATGTCGTCGATCTCCTGGGGGGTCGCCCAGCCGAAGGCGGTGATGTGTTCTTCCGACACCATGGGGTCGTTGAGCGCATCGTTCTTGTAATAGAATTCGATGATCGAGCGGGGCAATTGCTTGCCCTCTTCCATGCCAAGGCGCGTCGACAGGGAGCCCGCCGCCACATTGCGCACGACGACTTCGAGCGGAATGATCTCCACTTCGCGAATCAGCTGTTCGCGCATGTTGAGGCGGCGAATGAAATGGGTGGGAACGCCGATATCGTTCAGATGCTGGAACACAAACTCGGAAATCCGGTTGTTCAGCACACCCTTGCCTTCAATGACTTCATGCTTTTTGGCGTTGAAGGCGGTGGCGTCATCCTTGAAGTGCTGGATGAGGGTGCCAGGCTCGGGGCCCTCATAGAGGACTTTGGCCTTGCCTTCGTAAATGCGACGACGGCGGTTCATGTGGATCAACCGTGGCTGGAGAATGTCCATCGATCCGTGGCTCCTTTTTTAGGCTCCCGACCACCCTTTCGGGCGCCCGGAGAAGGCCGCGGCGAAGGAAGCGCACCCCGGCCTTGCGGCAAAGGATAGCTTTTTCGCGTGCAACCTACTCGATTGGGGGGGCTGGCACAATGATGGCGGCAACCCTGCGTGAATTGACCGCCGACTTTTCAAGGCGACCCCGGCTTTTTCAACAGGCGTCGTTCAGGATTTGGTCCGGCAAGGTGACGGTTCGGCCCCGCGCCATCGCGCAAATCGAGGCCGGAAGTGACATGAGTCAATGCTTACAGCGCCTTTATGTCCTCTTTCGGGAGGCTGAGGCATTCACACGACTGGAGGAGGCCGGGATGAGCACATTCGACAAGCGCGAAGACGCCTTCGAAAATAAATTCGTTCATGACGAGACGCTGCGCTTCAAGGCCAAGGCGCGACGCGACAAGCTGCTGGCGCTCTGGGCGGCCGAAAAGCTCGGCCGCACGGATCTCGACGCCTATGTGGCGGAAGTCTTGGCCGCAGATATCGAGGAGAGCGGCGACGAAGGTGTTTTCCTGAAGATTCGCAAGGACTTCGATACTGCGGGCGTGGCCCGCTCCGACCACCAGATTCGCCGCGCCATGGACGAACTGATGCACCGGGCCATGGCGGAGATCAAGACGACGGGCTGACGAAACAGGTCTTGTTAAGACCCTTGCCGCAGACTGGCGCCATGACAGCGGCTGGCGACACGATCACAGATGGCGCGGACGGGGACGACCTGATCTTTCCCGGATGCGCGCCCGCGCTCGCCCATGAGGCCAGGCGCTGGCTCGCCCATCTGGCGGGCGAGCGCCGCGCCTCCCCTCATACGCTGGACGCCTACAAGCGCGACCTGCGACAATTTTTCCGCTTTCTGGCGGCCCATCTGGGCGAAGCGCCCGACGTGGCGGCCTTTTCCGGGCTCCAGCCAGCCGATGTGCGCGCCTATATGGCGCGGCGCCGGGCGGAGGGGGTGGAGAGCCGGTCGCTGCTGCGCGGTCTGGCGGGCATCCGCTCTTTCGCGCGGCATCTGGAACGCGAAGGCCGGGGCAAGGCCTCGGCCTTGGGCGCCGTGCGCACCCCCAAGATCGCCCGCTCCCTGCCAAAACCCCTTTCGGCGAGCGCCGCCCGCGCGGTGGCCAGCAGCGAGGCGCGCGAGGGCGAGGCCCGCCCGCCATGGGTGCTGGCCCGCGACGCGGCGGTGCTGAGCCTGCTCTATGGAGCGGGCCTGCGCATTTCCGAAGCCCTGTCGATCACCCGCGCGCAGGCCCCCTGCGGCGCGGTGGATAGCGTGACCGTGCTGGGCAAGGGCCGCAAGATGCGCGCCGTGCCCGTCATCGCCCCGGTCCGCGCCGCCATCGACAGCTATCTGGAGCTGTGCCCCTACAAGGTGGGGCCGGAAGGGCCTTTGTTCGTCGGCCAGCGAGGCGGCGCGCTGTCGCCGCGCATCATCCAGCTGGCCATGGAGCGCCTGCGCAGCGCGCTGGGCCTGCCCGAAACCGCGACCCCCCACGCGCTGCGCCATTCCTTCGCCACCCATCTGCTGGCGCGGGGCGGCGACTTGCGCACGATTCAGGAATTGCTGGGCCATTCGTCGTTGGCGACGACGCAGATCTATACCGCTGTCGATTCGACCCGCCTGCTGGACGCCTGGCGCTCGGCGCATCCGCGGGCGCGGTAGAGGCGATCCGAAAACCGGGAGGGGCGACGTCTCGTCGCCCCGGTAAGGATCACGCCGCGCCGCCCCGCCGGGCGATTCGCCACAATGCCCGCAACCGCCGCAGCAGCGGCCCCTTGCCCCCGATCAGGCCAGCCTCCACCAAGGCCGCGCGGATCTGCGCCCTGAGCGGATCGACCTGCGCATGGGCCCATTCGTGAGCGCGCACGAAGAGCGCATAGAGCCTCGCGAACCAGGGGATCGACAGAAGCTTGTCCTTGCAGGCCGTGAACAGGAAGGCGACGAGGCCAAAGCGCATCACTTCGGCGAAGAGATAGGTGGCCACCCCTGCGAGCCATTGTTTTTGCGTGAAAAACCAGAAAGCGCCGACCTTGATCGGCTCGCTCGCAAAGAGCGGGATCAAAAAGATCGCGAGGGTGGGATAGGGCTCCAGCCGGTCCATGAAGGCGATGACCGCCTGCTTCACCCGCTCCAGCGGGATCAGGTCGATGATCGCCCGGATGAGCGGGGCAAGCCTGTCCCAGAGCCAGGAGACCGCCAGAAAGCAGACCGCCACGGCGGTCCACAGGATTCGTTTCAAGCGCAGCACCTGACCTCCGGGGCGGAAGCGTTTCCAGCGAAGTGGGTACCGGTTCGCGTCAGAAAACGCGTCAAAACAAAATGTCGGAACGCTTTCGTTTCAAGCGGAAAGGAAAGCGTTCCTGAGCCCCCGCGAGGGCGGCGTCCTCACATGTGGATCGCGCGCTTGTCCACGGCAAGGGCCGCTTCCTTGACGGCTTCCGACATGGTGGGATGGGCGTGGCAGGTGCGGGCGAGATCTTCCGCCGAACCACCGAATTCCATCAGCACCGCCGCCTCTGCGATCAGCTCGCCCGCGCCATGGCCGATGATATGCACGCCCAGCACGCGGTCGGTGGTCGCGTCCGCCAGCACCTTCACGAAGCCGTCGGAATGGCGCATCGCGCGAGCGCGGCCATTGGCGGTGAAGGGGAACTTGCCGACCTTGTAGGCGACGCCCGCCGCCTTCAGCTCTTCTTCCGTGCGGCCGACCGAGGCGATCTCGGGGCTCGTATAGACGACGCCCGGGATCACTTCGTAATTCACATGGCCATGCTGGCCAGCGAGGATCTCGGCCAGCGCCATGCCCTCGTCTTCGGCCTTGTGGGCGAGCATGGGGCCGCGCACCACATCGCCGATGGCGTAGATGCCGTCCACGCTCGACTTGAAATGATCGTCGATGACGACCTTGCCCCGCTCCATGGCGACGCCCACAGCCTCAAGGCCCAGACCATCCGTATAGGGGCGGCGGCCGATGGCCACGAGCACCACATCGGCGTCCAGCGTCTGCGCGTCGCCGCCCGCGGCGGGCTCGACCACGACCTGCGCGCCCTTGGCGAGGGCGGCGACCTTGGCGACCTTGTGGGACAGAAGGAAGGTGAAGCCCTGCTTTTCCAGCAGGCGCTGGAACTGCTTGGCGACTTCCATGTCCATGCCCGGCAGGATGCGGTCGAGATATTCGACCACGGTCACCTGCGCACCCAGACGCGCCCAGACCGAGCCAAGCTCCAGACCAATGACGCCCGCACCCACCACGACCATCTTGGCGGGAACCTTGTCGAGCAGCAGCGCGCCGGTGGAGGAGACCACCGTCTTCTCATCGACCGTGACGCCCGGCAGCTGGGCGACGTCGGATCCGGTGGCGATGACGATGTTCTTCGTCTCCAGCACGGTGACGGCGCCGTCCTCAGCGGTCACGGAGACCTTGCCCGGCGCGGCGATGGCGCCATGGCCGAAAAAGGCCTCGACCTTGTTCTTCTTCAGCAGGAAGCCCACGCCGTTCACATTGGCGGCGACGGTGTCGTCCTTGTGCTTCATCATGGCGGGCATATCGAGCTCGGGCTTGCCGACCTTGACGCCCAGCGCGGGCAGATCATGCGTCGCCGCCTCGAACATTTCCGAAGCGTGCAACAGCGCCTTGGAGGGAATGCAGCCGACGTTCAGGCAGGTGCCGCCATGGGTCTTGCGCTTCTCCACGACTGCGACCTTCATGCCCAGCTGGGCCGCGCGGATGGCGCAGACATAACCGCCGGGACCGGTTCCGATGATGACGAGATCGTAGGACATGGGGATCGCTTTCAGCTCTGGATTGGGACAGCCGCGCCGCTGAGAAGCGCCTGCGCGCGGCCGGGGAGACAATGGGAACAGGGGCGATATCCCGCGACGAGCGCGCTGGCTTCATCGGCGAAGAACACCCGGTTCTTCTGGTAGGAGCCGCGCGCCAGATAACGCGCGGCGGTCTTGCAATCGAGGCGCCCGTAGACCTTGCTGCGTCGATGACCGCCAAGGGTTCCGCGCGCGCCCGAGGGGATAGGACTTCCATCGGGGCCGGTGAGCGTGAAAGACTTCATGCCGCCAGCCCCGAAGGAAAGATCACAGATCGAGCACGAGGCGGGCCGGATCCTCAAGGGCTTCCTTGACCCGCACGAGGAAGGTCACCGCTTCCTTGCCGTCGACGATGCGGTGATCATAGGAGAGCGCCAGATACATCATGGGGCGGATTTCGATCTTGCCGCCGACCACCATCGGACGTTCCTGGATCTTGTGCATGCCCAGAATGCCGGACTGCGGCGCGTTCAGGATCGGGGTGGACATCAGCGACCCATAGATGCCGCCATTGGTGATCGTGAAGGTGCCGCCCTGCATCTCCTCCAGCTTCAAGGCGCCGTCGCGGGCGCGCTTGCCGAAGTCGGCGATGGACTTCTCGATCTTGGCAAGGCCCATGCGGTCCGCATCGCGCAACACCGGAACCACAAGGCCCTTCTCGGTGCCGACCGCGATGCCCAGATGGTAATAGTTCTTGTAGACCAGATCCGTGCCGTCGATCTCGGCGTTGACCGCCGGGATGTCCTTGAGAGCCTGGGTGCAGGCCTTCACAAAGAAGCTCATGAAGCCGAGCTTGGCGCCATGCTTCTTCTCGAAGATGTCCTTGTAGCGGGCGCGCAGGGCCATCACCTCGGTCATGTCGACCTCGTTGAAGGTCGTCAGCATGGCGGCGGTGTTCTGGGCGTCCTTGAGGCGGCGCGCGATGGTCTGGCGCAGCTTGCTCATGCGCACGCGCTCTTCACGCACGCTGTCGTCGGCTGCGGAGGGGGCGCGGGCGACGACCGGGGCGAGCGGGGTGGGCGCTGCGACCGGGCCAGCGGCCACGGCGGCGAGCACGTCGCCCTTCAGCACCTGGCCGCGCTTGCCGGAACCGGCGATGGCGTCGGTGGAGAGGTTGTTGTCGGCGGCGATCTTCGCGGCGGCGGGGGCGGGCGGCATACCGGCGGGCGCAGCCTTGGGGGCGGCGGCCACAGGCGCTGCGGCGACCGGGGCGGGAGCAGGCGCAGCGCCAGCGCCGCCAGCCGTGATCTGACCGAGCAGAGCGCCGGGGGCGACAGTCTCGCCATCCTTGGCGACGATCTCGGCGAGCACGCCGGAGGCGGGCGCGTTCACTTCGATGGTGACCTTGTCGGTCTCCAGCTCCACCAGGGGCTCGTCCGCCTTCACCACGTCGCCGGCCTTCTTGTACCAGCGGCCGATCGTTGCTTCAGAGACGGATTCGCCCAGGGTGGGCACGCGAATTTCAGTAGCCATGCATCACCTCCGCGCCAGGCGCGGCCTTTCGATTATGGTTGAGGGAGCCCGCGCCGCTCAAGCGGCGAAGGCCTCGTCGAGGAACGCCTTGAGCTGGGCGAGATGTTTGGACATGAGGCCGGTCGCGGTGGCGGCGGAGGCGGGACGGCCCACGTAACGAGCGCGCCTGGACTTGCCGCCGACCTGCGCGAGCACCCATTCGAGATAGGGCTCGACGAAGGACCATGCGCCCATGTTCTTGGGCTCTTCCTGGCACCAGACCACATCGGCCTTCTTGAAGCGCGCCAGTTCGTTGACCAGAGCCTTGAGCGGGAACGGATAGAGCTGTTCCACGCGCAGCAGATAGACATCGTCCAGCCCGCGCTTCTCGCGCTCTTCGTAAAGGTCGTAATAGACCTTGCCCGAGCACAGGATGACGCGACGGATCTTGTCGTCCTTCACCAGCTTGATCTTCTCGCCCTTCAGATATTCCGCATCGTCCCAGAGCAGGCGATGGAAGGTCGAGCCGATCGCCATCTCGTCCAGGGTCGAGACCGCGCGCTTGTGGCGCAGCAGCGACTTGGGCGTCATCAGGATCAGGGGCTTGCGGATGTCGCGCTGGATCTGGCGGCGCAGGATGTGGAAGTAGTTCGCAGGCGTCGTGCAGTTGGCGACCTGCATGTTGTCTTCGGCGCAGAGCTGGAGATAGCGCTCCAGACGAGCCGAGGAATGTTCCGGTCCCTGTCCCTCATAGCCATGCGGCAAGAGGCACACGAGGCCGGACATGCGCAGCCACTTGCGTTCGCCCGACGAGATGAACTGGTCGAACAGCACCTGCGCGCCATTGGCGAAATCGCCGAACTGGGCTTCCCACATGACGAGCGAATCGGGCTCGGCGAGGGTGTAGCCATATTCGAAGCCGAGCACCGCTTCTTCCGAGAGCATCGAGTTGATGACCTCGAAACGCGCCTGCCCGTCGCGGATGTTGTTCAGCGACACATAGCGCGCCTCGGTCTCCTGATCGATCAGCACCGAATGGCGCTGGGAGAAGGTGCCGCGCTCGCAATCCTGACCCGACAGGCGCACCCGATGGTCTTCATCGACCAAGGCGCCGAAGGCCAAAGCCTCGCCCATGGCCCAATCGATCCCCTCGCCCGTCTCCACCATCTTGCGACGACCATCCAGAAAGCGCTGGATGGTCTTGTGCACCTGGAAGCCCTCGGGCGTCGTGCAAAGCTTTGTGCCGATTTCCTTCAGGCGGGCGAGATCGACGCCCGTCTGGCCGCGGCGCGGGTCGTCCGCCATTTCGCTGGCGGCGGCGCGCATGCCCGACCAACGGCCATCGAGCCAATCGGCCTTGTTGGGCTTGTAGGCGAGACCCGCCTCGAATTCGGCGTCGAGACGCGCGCGCCAGTCAGCGCGCAGCTTGTCGACTTCGCCCTGCGTGACCACGCCCTGCGAAATCAGCCGCTCCGAATAGATCTCCAGCGTCGACTTGTGCGCGCGGATCTTCTTGTACATCAGCGGCTGGGTGAAGCTGGGCTCATCGCCTTCGTTATGCCCGTAACGACGGTAGCAGAACATGTCGATGACGACCGGCTTGTGGAACTTCTGCCGGAATTCGATGGCGATCTTGGCGGCGTAGACGACCGCCTCGGGATCATCGCCATTCACATGAATGATCGGCGCCTCGATCATCTTCGCCACATCGGAGGGATAGGGCGAGGAGCGCGAATAGCGCGGATAGGTGGTGAAGCCGATCTGGTTGTTGATGATGAAATGCAGCGAGCCGCCGGTGCGGTGGCCCTTGAGGCCCGACAGGCCGAAACATTCCGCCACCACGCCCTGACCCGCGAAAGCCGCGTCGCCATGGATGAGCAGCGGCACGACCTGCGAGCGCTCGATCACGTCGCCGCGCTGATCCTGCTTGGCGCGCACCTTGCCGAGCACCACGGGATCGGAAATTTCCAGATGGGACGGATTGGCGACGAGCGACAGATGCACGCTGTTGCCATCGAACTCGCGGTCCGAGGAAGCGCCCAGATGATATTTCACATCGCCCGAACCCTCGACCTCGTCGGGGGTGAAGGAACCGCCCTTGAATTCATGGAAAATGGCGCGATGGGGCTTGCTCATCACCTGAGCCAGCACATTCAGGCGGCCGCGATGGGCCATGCCCAGAACGATTTCCTTCACGCCCAGCGCGCCGCCGCGCTTGAGGATCTGTTCGAGCGCCGGGATCATGGCCTCGCCGCCATCAAGGCCGAAGCGCTTGGTGCCGGTGAACCGCAGATCGCAGAACCGCTCGAAGCCTTCGGCCTCGACGAGCTTGGTCAAGATGGCGCGCTTGCCTTCGCGGGTGAAAGCGATGGTCTTGTCCGGACCCTCGATGCGCTCCTGCATCCAGGCCTTCTCGACCGGATCGGACATATGCATGAATTCGAAGGCGATGGTGTCGCAGTAGGTGCGGCGCAGGATCGCCAGCATCTCCGGGATGGTCGCGAATTCGAGGCCGAGCACGTGATCAATGAAGATCTTGCGATCATAATCTTCGGGACCGAAGCCGTAGCTCGACGGCTGCAACTCCTCGTGATCCTTGCGCGCGTCCATGCCCAGCGGATCGAGATTGGCGTTGAGATGGCCGCGCATGCGGAAAGCGCGGATCATCATCAAGGCGCGCACGCTGTCGCGGGTGGCGCGCTGGATGTCGGCGGCGGAGACTTCGGCGCCCTTCGCCTGACCTTGGGCCTGGCCCTTGGCCTTCAGCTTGTCGGCGACAGCCTTCTCCACATCGCCCCAATTGCCATCAAGGGCCGAGATCGTGTCATTGCGCGGCGAGATCGGCCAGTTGGGCTTCTCCCAGGAGGCGCCCTGCGCATTGCGCGCGACGGTCGCGGGATCGTCCTTCAATGCAGCGAAGAATTCGCCCCAGGCGGCGTCGACGCTTGAAGGATCCTTCTCGTAGCGCGCATGGAGTTCCTCGATATAGGCCGCGTTCGCGCCATAGAGGAAGGAAGTCTGAAGCAGCGACTGGTTGAGTTCTTGTCGCGACATCTTACGCCTCTTTCTCAGGTCCACCCTGTGGAATTTTGCGGCGTTCACGCCGCGAAGAGACCCCCGGGCGAACCCGGGGGCTTATGGCTTAGTGGCCCTTGAGCACTTCGACGAGGGTCTTGCCCAGACGCGCGGGCGAAGGCGACACGCGAATGCCAGCCGATTCCATCGCCGCGATCTTGTCTTCCGCGCCGCCCTTGCCGCCGGAGATGATGGCGCCGGCATGGCCCATGCGTCGGCCGGGAGGAGCCGTGCGGCCCGCGATGAAGCCGACCATGGGCTTCTTGCGGCCACGCTTGGCCTCGTCCTTGAGGAACTGCGCCGCGTCTTCTTCCGCCGAGCCGCCGATTTCGCCGATCATGACGATGGAATGCGTGAGCGGATCAGCCAGGAACATCTCGAGCACGTCGATGAACTCGGTGCCCTTGACCGGGTCGCCGCCGATGCCGACCGCCGTCGTCTGGCCGAGGCCCTCGCGGGTGGTCTGGAACACGGCTTCATAGGTCAGCGTGCCGGAGCGCGACACGATGCCCACATTGCCGGGCATGAAGATATTGGCCGGCATGATGCCGATCTTCGATTCGCCGGCGGTCACGATGCCCGGGCAGTTCGGGCCGAGCAAACGCGACTTCGAGCCCGCGAGCGCGCGCTTCACGCGCACCATGTCGAGCACCGGAATGCCTTCGGTGATGCAGACGATGAGCGGGATCTCTGCGTCGATGGCTTCGCAGATCGAGTCGGCTGCGAATGGCGGCGGCACATAGACCACGGAAGCGGTGGCGCCGGTGGCGTCACGCGCTTCAGCGACCGTGTCGAACACCGGCAGGCCGATGTGGGTGGAGCCGCCCTTGCCGGGGGTCACGCCGCCGACCATCTTCGTCCCGTAGGCCATGGCCTGCTCGGAATGGAAGGTGCCGTTCTTGCCGGTGATGCCCTGGCAGATGACTTTGGTGTTCTTGTCGATCAAAACGGACATTATGCGGCCTCCTTGACGGCCTTGACGATCTTTTGAGCGGCGTCGTCGAGGTCATCGGCCGGGATGACATTGAGGCCGGAGTCCAGAATGATCTGCTTGCCTTCTTCCACATTCGTGCCTTCGAGGCGCACGACGAGAGGAACCTGCAAGCCGACCGCCTTCACGGCGGCGAGCACGCCGCGCGCGATGACGTCGCACTTCATGATGCCGCCGAAGATGTTGACGAGGATGCCCTTCACGCTCGGATCCGAGGTGATGATCTGGAAAGCCGCTGTCACCTTTTCTTCGGTCGCGCCGCCGCCCACGTCGAGGAAGTTGGCGGGCGATTCGCCATAGAGCTTGATGATGTCGAGGGTGGCCATCGCAAGGCCCGCGCCATTGACCATGCAGCCGATCGAGCCTTCCAGCGCGATATAGGCGAGGTCATGCTTGGAGGCTTCGATTTCCTTGGCGTCCTCTTCGGACTCGTCGCGCAGCGCCATGATCTCGGGATGACGATAGAGCGAGTTGGAATCGAAGGAGATCTTCGCGTCGAGGCACTTCAGCTGGCCCTGGGGGGTGACGATCAAGGGATTGATCTCCAGCATCGCCATGTCCTTGGCGACGAAGGCCGCGTAGAGCTGGCCGATCAGCTTGCTGGCCTGCTTGGCCAGATCGCCCGAGAGGCCGAGGGCCTTGGCGACCGTGCGGCCGTGGTGGGGCATGACGCCGGTGGCCGGATCGACCGAGAAGGTGTGGATCTTCTCAGGGGTGCTGTGCGCCACCTCCTCGATGTCCATGCCGCCTTCCGTCGAGACGACGAAAGCGACACGCGAGGTCTCGCGGTCCACCAGGGCCGAGAGATAGAACTCCTTCTCGATGTCGGAGCCGTCTTCCACATAGATGCGGTTGACCTGCTTGCCAGCCGGACCGGTCTGGATGGTGACGAGCGTATTGCCCATCATCTGCTGAACGAAGGTCTTCACCTCGTCCACGGACCGGGCGAGGCGCACGCCGCCCTTTTCGCCAGCAGCGGCTTCCTTGAACTTGCCCTTGCCGCGGCCGCCCGCGTGTATCTGGGATTTGACGACCCACAACGGGCCGCCAAGCTCGTTCGCGGCGGCTTCCGCCTGCGCGACATCGAGAACCGGCACGCCGCGGGAGACGGGAACGCCGAACTCCTTCAGCACCGCCTTGGCTTGATACTCATGAATGTTCATCGAGCGTCTCTCTGGTCAGCCGGCGCAGGGTCCGGTCGCAATCATACGTGTGGTCGGGGCCACGACTCGCGCGGCCCCGTGTTCGTGTAAATCAGGCGAAAGTCGGATTAATGACCTTGCAGGCGTCGACCAGGCTCTTCACCGAGGCGACCGAGGTGGCGAACATCTTCTGCTCATCCGCATCGAGGGTCACTTCGACGATCTTCTCGACGCCATTGGCGCCCAGGATCACCGGCACGCCCACATACATGCCGCTCACGCCATATTCGCCATCGAGATAGGCGGCGCAGGGCAGAACGCGGCGCTTGTCCTTGAGATAGGACTCGGCCATCGAGATGGCGGAAGAGGCGGGCGCGTAGAAGGCCGAGCCGGTCTTCAGCAGGTTGACGATCTCGCCGCCGCCGCCGCGCGTGCGCTTGACGATGGCGTCGATGCGCTCCTGAGTGGTCCAGCCCATCTTCACCAGATCGGGAAGCGGGATGCCGGCCACGGTGGAGTAGCGGACCGAGGGGACCATGTCGTCGCCATGGCCGCCGAGCACGAAGGCGGTGACGTCCTCGACCGAGACATTGAATTCATCGGCGAGGAAGTAACGGAAGCGGGCGGAATCGAGCACGCCAGCCATGCCGACCACCTTGGTGGCGGGGAGGCCGGACGCCTTCTGCAACGCCCAGACCATGGCGTCGAGCGGGTTGGTGATGCAGATGACGAAAGCGTTCGGGGCATATTGCTTGATGCCGGCGCCGACCGATTCCATGACCTTGAGATTGATGCCGAGCAGATCGTCGCGGCTCATGCCGGGCTTGCGGGGCACGCCAGCGGTCACGATGATGACGTCGGCGCCTGCGATGGCCTCATAGCTGGAGGCGCCGGTGAGCTTGGCGTCGAAACCTTCCACGGGGGCGGCTTCGGCAAGATCGAGGGCCTTGCCCTGGGGGACGCCGTCGGCGATGTCGAACAAAACGACGTCGCCAAGTTCCTTGAGACCGGCGAGGAGAGCGAGGGTGCCGCCGATCTGGCCAGCTCCGATCAATGCAATCTTGTTACGCGCCATGAAGGACGTCCTCTCGTGTTCATCTGGGGCGTTGCGCGCAGCAAGCCTCCCCGGGGCGAGCGTTGTTTGACTCAGCCTGTAGCGGCTGGCAAGTCACGACAAAGTCTAAGATTTCGGCAGCGTTTTCCGCGGGCTGCGCGGACGGCGCAGCTAATGCTCATTTATCCCTTGTTTATCATAAGGTTAAAGCTTTGACTTGGGGCTTCGACGCCGTCGGTGGAAATTGATGACAAAAAACAAATTTTGTTATTTGTTGGCTAGAGGGAGCCGCTCGCCAGCCCCCGGCGCAGCGCGCGGACCACCCGTTCGAAACGTCCGTCGATCTGCGCGCGGGTGACGTCCGCGTCGGCGCGGATGGCGGATGGGTTAAAGAATCGGTGCGTCATGTCAAAAACCAGCGCCAGCGCCCGGCGAATGTCATGGGTCGGAAAGGCCCCGCTCGACATGCCGTCCTCCAGCACGCCGCGCACCTCCGCCTGAAACTTGAGCCGATGCTTGCGGGCCACGCCGCGTCCCAGCATGGAGGCCTCGATGAAGAGCTCGAAGACTCTGGGATCGGCCTCGAATTTATTGCGATAGGCCCGATGCACCGCCGACAAGATGCGTTCAAGCTTGTCGAAGGCGGGGTCTGGCGCGTCGCAAATGTCGCGAAGGCCGTTTTCGATGGGTTTCAGCCATTGGGCGGTGATCGCGTCGATCAGCGCCTCCTTGGAGGGAAAATAGCGGTAGACATTGCCATGGGACATGGACGCCTCCCGGGCGATGGCCACGACTGTCGTGCGCTCAAGCCCGTGCTGGCGAATATGTTCTGCGGCGAAGTCAAGAATGCGTACGTCGGTCGGTTCATTGCTGGAGGGCTTCACCAAGGCTCAGGTCTCGACAAGGCCGGTGGACTCCCCGCTCGCGACGTCGCTCGCAGTCCCGTGGGGCAAGGCGAGATAATCGCTGGAGCGCATCTCGATCAGACGCGAGGCGGTGCGCTCGAACTCGAAAGCCTCGCGCCCCTCCGTTCCCAGATAGAGCCCGGTCGGCGCATCCTGCGCCGATATGATCACCTTCACATGCATGTCATAGAGCGCGTCGATCAGCCAGGTGAACCGGCGCGCTTCATTGCGTTTGGCTGCGGTCATGACGGGAATATCGTCGATCACCACCGTATGAAATCGCCGCGCGATCGCCAGATAATCGCTCGATCCCAGCGGCTGCTCGCACAAATCATGAAAAGTGAAGCGCGCAACGCCGCCGCAGGCCTGCGGAACGCGCAACTGGCGCCCCAACAGATCGAGCGCCATGGGCTCGCCTTGGCTGCGTCCGCTCAACGCCTTGAAGGCGCGCGTCAGGGCCTCATGCGCCGTCGCGTCGGCGGGCACGTGATAGACCGGCTGGCCCGCCAGCTTCTCAAGCCGGAAATCGGTCCGCGCATCAAGCTCCATGACTTTCATATGCTGCTGGATCCGCGCGATGAACGGCAGGAACAGCGCCCGGTTGAGCCCGCCTTCATAAAGGCGCCCCGGCTCGACATTGGACGTGGCGACCACCACGACCCCGCGCGCGAAAAGCGCTTCGAACAGCCGCCCCAGGATCATCGCGTCGGCGATGTCGGTCACCGAGAATTCGTCGAAACAAAGCAACCAGGCCTGCGCCGCCAGCGCGTCGGCGACGGGCGTCACCGGCTCGTCGCCTTTCGCGGTCCCCGCCTTGCTGGCGAGGCGCCATGCGTGAATCCGCGCATGCACATCCGCCATGAAGGCGTGGAAATGCACCCGGCGCTTCTCCCGCACCGGAACCGCGTGGAAAAAAAGATCCATGAGCATGGTCTTGCCGCGCCCCACCGATCCCCACAGATAGAGGCCCTGCGGCGCCTCCGCCCGCAGCTTGCGGCCGAACAGCCAGCCCAGCATGCCGGAGCTGCGCGCCAGCTGATGCGCCGCCAGAGCCGCCACCAGCTGGTCGAACTGCGACGCGACGCGCAGCTGCGCCTCGTCCTGTTCGAGCGCCTCCTCGTTCAGGAGGACGTGATAGCGATCGGAAACGGGGCTTTGCACCGGGCGGGAACTCCTTCGACCCTCGGTCAGTAACCGTGGCTGCGGTCGCAACGCAAGCCCGGCGGCGCGACGAACTGTCGAGATTCCGTCATTCGTCGAAGTGACAAGAGGCCTTTGCCGGATTTCTGTTTTTCCGCCAATGTTTGGGCGGCATGATGGGGTAACGGAAGAGACGACAACTTGACCACGCGGAGCGTATCTTGGCCCAGGCTTCTGTCAGCAATGGCGTTCTTCGTCGGCTTTTGGCTGCGGACCTCAGCGGGTTTCGCGACCATTTGCTGCGTCTCGATTCCGCCAGCCGCCGGTCGCGTTTCGGCATGGAGGCGCCGGACGCCTTCGTCGAGGCATATGCCGACCGTTGTTTCGGCATCGACGATGTCATCTACGGTTTCGTTTCAGAAGGCGTGGTTCGGGCGGCGGGCGAATTGCGGGGCATTGGCCACAATCTGCCGCTGGGCATCGGCGCGAGCGCGGAAGCGGCCTTCAGCGTCGAGGTGGAGTGGCGCCGCCAGGGCATTGGCGCGCGGCTGATGTCGCGCATCGTGCGGGCCGCGCGCAATCGGCGGGCTGAGGTTCTCTACATGAGTTGCCTCGCCAATAACGAGCCGATGTTGCGCCTCGCCCGCAAATTCTCCGCCCAACTGCGGTATGAACCACAGGCGGCCCTTGGAGAAATCGCCCCCAGAGCGCCGACCCCCGCCACTTATCTGGGCGAGGCGGCCGATGACTTCACCGGCTTCGCCACCGCCATGATGGACCTGCAACGCCGCGGCGCCGAGCTGCGCTGAACGCAAAAAGGCCCCGGAAACCGGGGCCTTTGAACGGGGACGGCGGTCAGCTCAGAGCTGGCGCGCGATCATCATCGACTTGATTTCGGCGATGGCCTTGGCCGGGTTCAGCCCCTTGGGGCACGCCTTGGCGCAGTTCATGATCGTGTGGCAACGATACAGCCGGAACGGATCCTCGAGATTGTCGAGACGGGCGCCGGTGGCTTCGTCACGCGAATCGATCAGCCAGCGATAGGCCTGAAGCAGCGCGGCGGGGCCGAGATAGCGGTCGCCGTTCCACCAGTAGCTCGGGCAAGAGGTCGAGCAGCAGGCGCACAGGATGCACTCATAGAGGCCGTCGAGCTTCACCCGGTCTTCCGGCGACTGGCGCCATTCCTTCTCGGGCTGCGGCGTGTCGGTCTTCAACCACGGCTCGATGGAGGCGTGCTGGGCGTAGAAGCGGGTCAGATCGGGCACCAGATCCTTCACCACCGGCATATGCGGCAGGGGATAGATCTTGATGGCGCCGCTGATCGAGGCCATGTCCTTCGTGCAGGCGAGCGTGTTCGTCCCGTCGATGTTCATGGCGCAGGAGCCGCAGATGCCTTCGCGGCAGGAGCGGCGGAAGGTCAGCGTCGCGTCGACCTTGTTCTTGATATAGAGCAGCGCGTCCAGCACCATCGGGCCGCAATCGTCCATGTCGACGAAATAGGTGTCGACGCGCGGATTGGCGTTGTCGTCGGGATTCCACCGGTAGACGCGGAATTCGCGAACATTGGACGTGTTCGCCGGGCGAGGCCAGGTCTTGCCGACCGTGGGGCGGGAGTTCTTGGGAAGCGCGAGTTCGACCATTGCAGTTTTGACTCCGGGCGATGCGGGATCAGTGCACGCGAGATCAGTAAACGCGAGCTTTGGGCTCGATATACTGCACTTCGTTCGTCATCGTGTAGGTATGGACCGGACGGAAGTCGATCGAAACCGCCTTCTTGTCGCCGTCGGTCCAGGCGAGGGTATGCTTCATCCAGTTCTTGTCGTCGCGGTTGGGGAAATCCTCGCGGGCGTGGGCGCCGCGGCTTTCCTTGCGCTCGACCGCCGAATCCATGGTCACCACCGCCTGCACGATGAGATTGTCGAATTCGAGGGTTTCGAGCAGATCCGAGTTCCAGATCAGCGAACGGTCGGTGATGCTGATGTCGGCGACGCCGGACCAGACTTCGTGGATGAGGTTGGAGCCCTGTTCCAGAACCTCGCCGGTGCGGAACACCGCGCAGTTGTTCTGCATGGTGGCCTGCATCTTGTCGCGCAGCTGCGCGGTCGAGGTTCCGCCCTTGGCGTGGCGGAACTTGTCGAGGCGCGACAGGGCGAGATCCGCCGAGTCGGCGGGCAGCTCCGGCTTCTTCTCGCCGGGCGTCACCAGTTCGGCGGCGCGCAGACCTGCGGCGCGACCGAAGACCACCAGATCGATCAGCGAGTTGGAGCCAAGACGATTGGCGCCATGCACGGAGACGCAAGCCGCCTCGCCCAGAGCCATCAGGCCGGGCACGATGGTGTCGGGATCGCCGTCGCGCTTGGTCAGCACTTCGCCGTGATAGTTCGTGGGGATGCCGCCCATGTTGTAATGCACGGTCGGCAGAACCGGGATCGGCTCCTTGGTCACATCGACGCCCGCGAAGATGCGCGCGCTCTCGGAGATGCCGGGCAGACGCTCGTGCAGGATCTTCGGATCGAGATGATCGAGGTGAAGATAGATGTGATCCTTGTTCTTGCCGACGCCGCGGCCTTCCAGGATCTCGATGGTCATGGCGCGCGAGACGACGTCGCGCGAGGCGAGATCCTTCGCGGAGGGCGCGTAGCGCTCCATGAAGCGCTCGCCAGCGCTATTGGTGACATAGCCGCCTTCGCCGCGCGCGCCCTCGGTGATGAGGCAACCCGAGCCGTAGATGCCGGTGGGATGGAACTGCACGAATTCCATATCCTGCAGGGGCAGGCCCGCGCGCAGCACCATGGCGTTGCCGTCGCCGGTGCAGGTATGCGCCGAGGTGGCGGAGAAATAGGCGCGGCCGTAACCGCCGGTGGCCAGAATGGTCTGGCTTGAGCGGAAGCGGTGGATCGAGCCGTCATCCATCTTGATGCAGACCACGCCGCAGCAGCGGCCCGACTGATCCATGATCAGGTCGATGGCGAAATATTCGATGAAGAACTCGGTCGAGTTGCGCAGCGCCTGCCCATAGAGCGTGTGCAGGATGGCGTGGCCGGTGCGGTCGGCGGCGGCGCAGGTGCGCTGCGCGGTGCCTTCGCCGTAGTTGGTGGTCATGCCGCCGAAGGGGCGCTGGTAGATCTTGCCCTCTTCCGTGCGGGAGAAGGGCACGCCCCAATGCTCCAGCTCGTAGACGGCTTCGGGCGCGTTGCGGCACAGATATTCGATGGAGTCCTGATCGCCCAGCCAGTCGGACCCCTTGACGGTGTCATACATGTGCCAGCGCCAGTCGTCCGGGCCCATGTTGCCGAGCGAGGCGGAGATGCCGCCCTGCGCCGCGACCGTATGGGAGCGGGTGGGGAACACTTTCGAGATGCAGGCCGTGCGCAGGCCCGCCTGCGAGCAGCCGACGGTGGCGCGAAGGCCTGCGCCGCCAGCGCCCACGACCACGACGTCGAACGTGTGGTCGGTGATCGGATAGGCTTTGCCGTTGAAGCCGGGCGCGGTGGATCCGGTTGCGTTGGCCATGGTGTTCTAGCCCCTCGAAAGCCTGATGTCAGACGAAGCTGATGCGCAGGATCGCGTAGACGCACGCGAGTCCGACCGCAAAGCAGAAGAAAAGATTGCAGAGCAGCGACCATGTCTTGGCGTGTTCGCCATGGACATAGTCCTCGATGATGGTCTGCATGCCGAGCTTCATGTGGTAGACGCTCGCCAGCAGAAACAGCAGCATGATGATCGCCGGGAGCGGCGCGCCAAGTGTCGCGCGCACCGTGTTGTAATCCTTGCCGACCAGCGTCAGCACGATCCACACGAAGGCGAGGGTCAGCGGCACGAGCGCTGCGGAGGTGATGCGCATGTGCCAGGCATGTTTAGTGCCCGACCTGGCCGAGCCCAGATGGCGGACTTCGGCGATGGGGGTGCGCATATGTGAGGCGTTGGACATTTTCGTTCCCCTCAGCGAGCCATATAGGCGGCGATCCAGACGAGGATCGTCAGAACGATCCCGCCGATCATCGTGCCCTGCGCGAGATATTCCCGCTCGGGATGATCCATCCCCCGGCCCATGTCCCACACGAAATGGCGCAGGCCGCCGAGCAGATGGTGGAACAAGGCCCAGGTGAAGCCGAACAGGATCAGGCGGCCAATGGGCGAGGCCATGAACCAGGCGGCGGTTTCGAAGCTCTTGGCGTCGGTGGCCGCAGCCAGAAGCCACCAGGCCAGAAGCAAGGTGCCCGCATAGAGCGCGGCGCCCGTGATTCGGTGGGTGATGGACATCATCATGGTCAGCATCGGGCGATAGATGCCCAGATGCGGGGAGAGCGGCCTGTTCAGCGCCGGATTGACGGGGCGAGTATCAAGCTCGGCCATCTGGATTCCCTCATTGGCGAAATGCTTGGTCTCCCTAATGGAGATTGGGCGTTCGCGCAACGCTTCCGCAAAACCGCCTTGCTGCGCACATAGTGTTATGCAAGCCGGATCAGCGCCGCAGCGCCGCCGAAACAAGCTTGACCGCGTCTTGCGAGGCCCAGTCCGCCGGGCCGGGCATGACGCCCAGTTCACACCCATCCGGGTCGATCAGAAGCGTGGTCGGCAGGCCAATGACCTTGCCCGCTTTCTTGAGGATCTGGAACACGTCGGCGGTCCGATCCTCGTAGAAAGCCAGCCTTTCCACGCCCGCCTCCTTCAAAAACGCCCGCCGCCGGTCGAGCCTTGTGGTGTCGATATTGACGGCGACGACCTCGAAGTCCGGCCCCCCGAGCTGCGCCTGCAATTTGTCGAGGGCGGGCATCTCCTCCCGACAGGGGACGCACCAGGTGGCCCACAGGTTCAGGAGGATGGTGCGGCCTTTGAACGCAGCCAGCGAAATCGGGGCGCCATTTGGTCCCGTGAAGGCGAGCGGCGTCGCCTCGCGCGGACGCTTGGCCACCGAAAGCGCCGCGACCTCTCCTCGCGCCAGCGGCGCCAGCGCCTGCGTCGCGCTGGCGCTGGCCGCGCAGGCGCCCGGCGCCGTTTCCTTGCCGGCGTGGCTGTAAATCCCGTATAGGACGGCTGCGCCGGCGACGAGCGCGACAGCGAGGGTTGCGGCGCGAGGGCGCAGCTGCGACTTGAATGTGCGTGGTTCGTTCGTCATGCCGGGACCAGAACCTCAGGGGTGCTCATGAGCAACAAGATGTGGGGCGGGCGCTTCGCCAGCGGTCCCGACGCTATCATGGAGGAGATCAACGCCTCCATCGGCTTCGATTACCGTCTCGCCGCCCAGGACATCCGGGGCTCGCGCGCCCATGTCGCCATGCTGGCGGACGCGGGCATCGTGAGCCGCGAACATGCGGACGCCATTACGGCCGGTCTAAACCAGGTCGAGGCGGAAATCGAGGCGGGAACCTTCGTCTTCTCCCGCGCGCTTGAAGACATCCATATGAACGTCGAGTCCCGCCTTGCCGAAATCATCGGCCCGGACGCAGGGCGCCTGCACACCGCCCGTTCGCGCAACGATCAGGTGGCCGTCGATTTCCGCCTCTGGGTCCGCGACGCCGTGGACGACCTCGATGCGCAGATGCGCGGCCTCCAGCAGGCTTTGGCCGAGCGGGCCCTCGACCATGCGGGCACGGTCATGCCCGGCTTCACCCATCTGCAATCGGCCCAGCCGGTGACCTTCGGGCACCATCTGCTGGCCTATGTGGAGATGCTGGGCCGCGACCGCAGCCGCCTCGCCGACGCCCGCAAGCGCCTGAATGAATGCCCCCTGGGCGCCGCCGCGCTGGCGGGAACCTCCTTCCCCATCAACCGCGAACAGACGGCCCGGGCGCTGGGCTTCGACCGGCCCACCGCCAATTCGCTGGACAGCGTGTCGGATCGCGATTTCGTGATGGAAGTGCTGGCCGCCGCCGCCATCTGCGCGGTGCATTTGTCGCGCCTCGCCGACGAGATCGTGCTGTGGATGACGCCGCAGTTCGGCTTTGTGCAGCTCTCGGACAAGTTCACCACCGGCTCCTCGATCATGCCGCAGAAGCGCAATCCCGATGCGGCGGAGCTGGTGCGTGGCAAATCCGGCCGGGTGATCGGCGCGCTGACTGGGCTGATGATCGTGATGAAAGGCCTGCCGCTGACCTATTCGAAGGACATGCAGGAGGACAAGGAAGGCGCCTTCGACGCAATCCAGTCCCTGTCTTTGTGCATCGCCGCCATGACCGGCATGATTCGCGACCTGCAACCCGACCTCAAGCGCATGAAGGCGGCGGCCGGCGCGGGCTTCGCCACCGCCACCGATCTCGCCGACTGGCTGGTGCGCGAGCTGAAAATGCCCTTCCGCCAGGCCCATCATGTCACCGGCTCGCTCGTGAAGCTCGCCTCCGACGGCAAGGTGGGGCTGGAAAAGCTCACCCTCGCCCAGATGCGGAGCGTCGAGCCGCAGATCACAGAGGCGGTCTTCGAGGTGCTGGGCGTGGAAAAATCCGTCCGCAGCCGCACGAGCTACGGCGGCGCCGCGCCCGCCAATGTGCGCGCGCAAGCCAGGCGCTGGCTCGGCAAGCTGGGCAAAGAGGCGGCGAAAGTAGGCTGAGACGCGTCAAAAGGTCGCGGGAATGAGCAGCTTTGTCGAAGCAGGCTCGAAAGCTCCCGCAACACCGCGTTTGCGTCTATACTGCGCGCAACCTGGAGATCGCACGTGCAACCCCAAGCCCTCATCAGATGCGCCGCCATCGCGCTGCTGGCCCTCGGCCTGAGCGGCTGCGGGCGGCGCGGCAATCTTGAACCGGCGCCCGGCGTCTCGACGCCCGCCGCCGTCCCGGACTCCGTCGCGCCGGGCCTTGATGGAGCCAAAGCGCGCAAGCCAGCCGCGATCTCGGCTCCGAACGAGCCCTTCATCCTCGATCCGCTACTCTGAGCGAGCGCTGTCCATGCATCATTTCGCCTATCGCGACGGCGCTCTCCATGCGGAAGAAGTCGCCCTGCCTGCGATCGCCCAAAGCGTGGAGACGCCCTTCTATTGCTATTCCACCGCGACGCTGCGGCGCCATTACCAGGTCTTCTCGGGCGCCTTCGCGGATCTGAACGCGCTGGTCTGCTTCGCCATGAAGGCCAATTCCAATCAGGCCGTGCTGAAAACCCTCGCGCAGCTGGGCGCGGGCATGGATGTGGTCTCCGAAGGCGAGTTGCGCCGCGCCCGCGCCGCTGGCGTGCCCGGCGCGCGCATCACCTTCTCAGGGGTTGGCAAGACAGCGCGGGAAATCGCCCTGGCGCTGGATGAGAAGATCCTGTGCTTCAACGTGGAGTCCGAGCCCGAGCTTCACGCCATCTCGGCCATCGCGCAGGCCAAGGGCGTGACCGCGCCCATCTCGATCCGGGTGAACCCGGATGTGGACGCGCGCACCCACGCGAAGATCTCGACGGGCAAATCCGAGAACAAGTTCGGCATTCCGATCTCCCGCGCCCGCGCCGTCTATGGCGAGGCGGCCGCCCTGCCGGGCCTGCGCGTCACGGGCGTGGACATGCATATCGGCTCGCAGATCACCGATCTGGAGCCCTTCGACGACGCCTTCGCCCTGCTCGCGCAATTCGTGCGCGGACTGCGCGACGACGGCCATGTGATCGCTCATGTGGATCTGGGCGGGGGTCTGGGCATTCCCTATCGCGAGGGGGAGGATCCCGATTCCTATCACCCCGAGCGCTATGCCGAAGTCGTGCGCAAACACGCCACGAGCCTCGACTGCAAGCTGATTTTCGAACCGGGCCGGTTGATCGTCGGCAACGCCGGAGTGCTGATCGCCAAGGTGCTTTATGTGAAGCGGGGCGAGGGCAAGACCTTCGTGATCGTGGACGCGGCCATGAACGATCTGGTGCGCCCGACCCTCTATGAAGCCCATCACGATGTGAAGCCGGTGCGCGAGGCCCCCGTTGGCGCGCCCTCCATGCACGCGGATGTGGTCGGCCCCGTCTGCGAAACAGGGGATTATCTGGCGCTGGACCGCGATTTGCCGGAACTGGCGCCGGGCGACCTCATCTCGATCATGTCGGCGGGCGCCTATGGCGCTGTGCAGGCGGGCACCTACAATTCGCGCCTGCTCGTGCCCGAAGTGCTGGTCAATGGCGCGGATTGGGCCGTGATTCGCCCGCGCGGATCATACGAAGACCTGATCGCCCTCGACCATATTCCCGGCTGGCTGGGCTGAAACCCGGGGCTGGAAAGCCCCGCCCGGCGTGTTACCTTTGGTCGAGAGCGCCGGAGACGCCATGAGCGACCGCCAGATCCCCAAAGAACCCGCCGTTGAGCGGCTCGACCGGCTCGCGGCCCGCGCCGGGCTTGCGATCGGCTGGGAACATGTCTGGCCGGTGGCTGCGACGCTCCTCACGCTCCTCGGCTTTTTTCTCGCCATCTCCTTTGTGGGCCTGTGGCTGGAGATCCCGCGCTGGGGGCGGATGCTTGGCGTGGCCCTCTTTGCGGCTCTCGCGCTGGCGAGCCTCGTCCCCCTCGCGCGCTTTCGCCCACCCACCCGCGCGCAGAAGCTGGCGCGGCTGGACCGGGACTCGGGCCTGCCCCATCGCCCGGCCACCGCGATGGAGGACCATCTGGCCAACGCCAGCGAGGATCCGGCCACCCGCATGCTCTGGGAGCTGCATCGCGCCCGGATGGCGCAAGCGGCGCAGGCCCTGACCCTGCGCCCGCCCTCACCCCGTCTGGTGGAGCGCGACCGCTACGCCCTGCGCGCCTGCGCGCTTGTGGCCGTTTTCGCAACCGCCTTCGTGGCGGGGCCGGAGAAATACGCCCGCGTGCTCGCCGCCTTCGACTGGCGCACGGAAGGCGCCCTTTCGCAGGGCTACCGCATCGATGCTTGGCTTGATCCGCCCGCCTATACGGGCAAGCCTCCGGTGATCCTGAACCTGCGGGACGAGGCGAACGCCAGGTCCGACCGCCGGGTCCAGGCGCCGGCGGGCTCGACCATCGTGGTGCGCAGCTCCGGCGGCTCGAATGTCTCGGTGGAGATCGCAGGCGGACTTGAGGTCGCCAAAACCTATGAGGGCGGCGCAAAAGCCAAAGCGGCCGCGACCGACGCCGAGCAGCGCTGGACCCTGAAGGGGGACAGCAAGCTTGTCTTGAAGCGCTTTGGCTCGACGATCTCGACCTTCGAGCTGAGCGCCATCCCCGACCGCGCCCCCACGATCAGCCTGCAAGGCGAGCCGAAGCGCAACAGCCGAGGCTCTCTGACGCTGGGCTACAAGATCGACGACGACTATGGCGTGACGGGCGCGCAAGCCAATTTCGACAAGCCGATCATCGCGGGCAAGCCCGTCGCAGGCCGGACTTTAGCGGAAGCGCCGAAGATGGACCTCGCCCTGCCCGCAGGCGCTGGCGGACTTGGCGAAGCCGAAACCACGGCGGACCTGTCGGCACATCCCTGGGCCGGCGCCCGCGTCACCATGACGCTTTCAGCCAGAGACGAAGGCGACAACGAGGGCATGAGCGATCCGGTGGAGGTCACGCTTCCCCAGCGCGCCTTCACCAAGCCGTTGGCGCGCGCGCTCGTCGAGCAGCGGCGCAATCTTGTGCTCGCCCCGGACGAGCGGAGCCGGGTGCTCGCCTCCATCAGGGCGCTGATGGTCGCGCCCGATCAGTTTGGCGACGGCGTCGGCGTTTATCTGGGTCTCCAGAACATCGCCAACCGCCTGACCCGCGCCCGCAAGGATGCGGACCTGCTGGCGGTCGCCGATTTCATGTGGGACATGGCCTTGCGCATCGAAGATGGCGGCCTCAGCGACGCTGAGCGCGATCTGCGCGCCGCCCAGCTGCAATTGCGCGAGGCGCTGAACCGGGGCGCGCCCGACGACGAGATCCGCAAGCTGATGGATCAGATGCGGGCGGCCATGGACAAATTCCTCAACGAACTTGCGCAGCGCGGGGACCAGGGCGAGGAATCCCAAAGCCGCGCCGACAATAATGCGCGCAGCGTCACGCCCCAGGGTCTTCAGTCCATGCTCGACCGCATCGAGGAGATGATGCGCGACGGACAGGTGGCGGAAGCGCAAAAGATGATGGAGCAATTGCAGAATCTGCTTGAAAATCTCCAGACGGCCCGGCGTCGGCAGGGCACGGACCCCATGGCGCGGGAGATGAACAAGGCGCTGGACGAACTCGACCAGATGACCCGAGACCAGCAGGAGCTGCGCGACGACACCTTCCGCAAGGAAGGCCAGCAGGGCGACGGCCAGCCGTCTCTCCAGCAAAAGCAGGAAGCCCTGCGCCAACGCCTCGACGATTTGCAGCGCCGCATGAAAAACATGGGCATGCAGGGCGACCCGAGCCTGGGCGAGGCCGACGAAGCCATGAAGGAAGCCGAAGGCGCGCTGGGCGAAGGCCGACAGGATCGCGGCAAGGCTGTGGAAGCGCAGGGTCGCGCGCTGGAGGCCTTGCGCAAGGGCGGTCAGGCCATGGCGCAGCAGATGCAGCCCGGCGAGGGCGACGAAAATGGCCCCGGCGATCCCAATGGCCCCATGCGCCAGGGCCGCGCGGGCAAATCCGATCCGCTGGGGCGCGAATCCCACGACAAGCGCGACAATTCCCGCGCGCTTTATGATCCGCTGGGCGAGCCCGCCGCCCAACGCGCCCGCAAGGTGCTGGAAGAGCTGCGTCGACGCCTGTCAGATCCCGCCCGCCCGCGCGAGGAGCTGGACTATCTGGAACGCCTGCTGAAACGCGACTGATCCCGCAAGCTGATTCGCCCGTACACGCTTTGCGCTTGCTTGCCCCGGCGCGGCCAGCCGATTAGTTGAGACCTCCTCCGGCGACGCCGCCGGACCACTGGACCTTTCCCATGTCTTACGCCGTCTCGAATTATCTGGTCGCCGCAGCCGTCGCCGCGGTCCTCGTGGTGTTGGTGCTTGGCCTTTTCAACATGCTGCGCGGCGGCAGCCCCAATCTCAGCCAGAAGTTGATGCGCTGGCGCGTGGGCCTGCAATTCGGCGCCATCGTGCTGATCATGTGCGTGCTCTGGTTTCGCGGATAGGAATTCATCATGGTCGTGCTGAACCGCATTTATACCCGCACCGGCGACAACGGCGACACGGCGCTGGGCACCGGCGAACGGCGCCCGAAGTTCGACCTGCGCGTGGAAGCCTATGGGACGGTGGATGAAACCAACGCCACCATCGGGATGGCCCGCCTCTCCACCGGCGACGACGCAAGGCTCGACGCCATGCTGGCCCGCATCCAGAACGATCTTTTTGATCTGGGCGCGGATCTGTGCACGCCCGACACCGGCGAAAAACTCGCCTATGAGCCCCTGCGCATCATACAGACTCAGGTGGAGCGGCTGGAGCGCGAGATCGACGACTTGAACGCCTCGCTGGCGCCCCTGCGTTCGTTCGTGCTGCCGGGCGGATCCCCCGCCGCCGCGGCCCTGCATCTGTCACGCACCATTTCGCGGCGGGCGGAGCGGCTGATGGTGGCCCTGTCGCGCACGGAGGGCGAGGTGGTGAGCGCGCCCGCGCTCCAATATGTGAACCGCCTCTCCGATTTCCTCTTCGTCGCCTCGCGCTTCGCCAATCTGAACGCGGGCGGGGATGTCTTGTGGACGCCGGGCAAAAATCGGTAAGCGGCTGGTGAGCGGGGCGCACAAACCCTCCTTATGTCGCGTTTGACACCCGTCTTGGCGGCCATTACGAAAATCGCCGGACATCAAGAGGAGCGCCCTCGATGAAAATTCTCGTCCCCGTGAAGCGGGTCGTCGACTACAACGTGAAAATCCGCGTCAAGGCCGATGGGTCGGGCGTGGAGCTCGCGAATGTGAAAATGTCGATGAACCCCTTCGATGAGATCGCCATCGAGGAGGCGCTGCGTCTCAAGGAAGCAGGCAAGGCGAGCGAAGTCGTCATCATCTCCATCGGCCCTGCGCAAGCGGGCGAGACGATTCGCACAGGCCTCGCCATGGGCGCTGATCGCGGCGTTCTGGTGAAGACCGACCAGAGCGTCGAGCCGCTCGCCGTCGCCAAGATCCTCAAGGGAATAGCCGAGGCCGAACAGCCCGGCCTGATCATTCTGGGCAAGCAGGCCATCGACGACGACTGCAACCAGACCGGCCAGATGCTTGCGGCTTTGCTCGGCTGGGGTCAGGGCACATTCGCCTCGAAAGTCGATGTCGCCGACGGAACCGTCGATGTGACCCGCGAGGTCGATGGCGGCTTACAGACGGTCACCCTGCGCACACCCGCCGTGGTCACCACCGACCTGCGGCTCAATGAACCGCGCTACGCTTCCTTGCCCAACATCATGAAGGCGAAGAAGAAGCCCATCGACGAGACGTCGCCCGCCAATTACGGCGTGGACGTCTCGCCGCGCCTGACCGTGCTGAAGACCACCGAGCCCATGGGCCGCAAGGGCGGCGCAAAGGTCGCCTCGGTCGAGGAACT
This sequence comes from uncultured Hyphomicrobiales bacterium, assembly GCA_903902915.1. Lineage (GTDB taxonomy): Bacteria > Pseudomonadota > Alphaproteobacteria > Rhizobiales > Beijerinckiaceae > Terripilifer. Next base: position 54,749 of record CAIUWR010000068.1, read on the forward strand.
GGTCGCCAAACTCAAGAACGAAGCGGGGGTGCTGTGATGACGACGCTCGTTCTCGCCGATGTGGCGAAGGGAAAACTGGGCGACGCCGTCGCCAAGACCGTGACCGCCGCCGTCCAACTGGGCGCGCCGGTCCATGTGCTGGCGACCGGCCCCGACGCGCGCGCAGCCGCCGAAGAAGCCGCGAAGCTCGAAGGCGTCGCCAAGGTGCTGATCGCGGACGATGCGATCTACGCGCACCAGTTGGCCGAGCCCACCGCAGCGCTGATCGTTTCGCTGGCGAGCGACTATGGGGCGATTGTTTCGAGCGCCACCTCGTCGGCCAAGAACATCATGCCCCGCGTCGCGGCCCTGCTCGACGTGATGCAGATCTCGGAAATCACCAAAGTGATCGCCCCCGACACGTTCGAACGGCCGATCTATGCGGGCAACGCCATCCAGACGGTGCAGTCGGGCGATGCGATCAAGGTGATCACCGTGCGCGCCACCGCCTTTGCGGCGGCCCCCGCCACGGGGAGCGCGCCTGTGGAGAGCGTGGCGCCCGCCGCCGATCCGGCCCTGTCCGCCTTCAAGGGCGAGGCTCTGGCGCGCAGCGAGCGACCTGAGCTGACCGCCGCCCGCATCGTCATCTCGGGCGGCCGCGCCATGCAGAACGCGGAGAATTTCAAGACCTATATCGAGCCCATCGCCGACAAGCTCGGCGCGGCCATGGGGGCCTCGCGCGCCGCCGTGGACGCGGGCTACGCGCCCAACGACTGGCAGGTGGGGCAGACCGGCAAGGTCGTCGCGCCCGAGCTTTACATCGCGGTCGGCATTTCCGGCGCAATCCAGCATCTGGCGGGCATGAAGGACTCCAAGGTCATCGTCGCCATCAACAAGGACGAGGAGGCCCCGATCTTCCAGGTGGCCGATTATGGCCTCGTGGCGGACCTGTTCAAGGCCATGCCCGAGCTTGACGCGGAACTCGCCAAGCTGAACAAATAGTCCTCTGCGCAGATGGACGCTGGACGACGGCTGATCATGGCTTATGATCAGGCCGTCACAGAGCGGGTAGAACGTATGACGCATGAGATTCTCAAGGTCGGCGTGATTGGCGCAGGGCAGATGGGCAATGGCATCGCCCAGGTCTGCGCGCTTGCAGGTCTCGACGTTCTGATGAACGACATCTCGCAGGATCGGATCAATGCGGGGCTGGCCACGGTGGACGGCGCCATGGCCCGCGACGTGGCGAAAGGACTGCTGAGCGAGGCGGACCGCAAGGCCGCCATGGACCGCATCAAGGCGGCTGCGGCCTTCGAGGATCTGGTCTATTGCGACCTTGTGATGGAAGCGGCCTCGGAGAACGAAGAGGCCAAGCGCAAGATCCTCACGCGCCTGTCGCCCTATCTCAAGCCCGGCGCCTTCATCGCCACCAACACCTCCTCGATTTCCATCACGCGCCTGGCCTCGGTCACGGACCGACCGGAGCGCTTCATCGGGATTCATTTCATGAACCCCGTGCCGCGCATGCAGCTGGTGGAGCTGATTCGCGGCATCGCCACCGAAGACGAGACGTTCGAATCAGCCAAGGCCTTCGTGACGCGGCTTGGCAAGACCACCACCGTTTCCGAAGATTTTCCCGCCTTCATCGTCAACCGCATCCTGCTGCCGATGATCAACGAGGCGATCTACACGCTTTATGAAGGCGTCGGCTCGGTCGAAGCCATCGACACCGCCATGCGGCTGGGCGCGAATCACCCCATGGGTCCGCTCCAGCTCGCCGATTTCATCGGCCTCGACACCTGTCTGTCGATCATGCAGGCGCTGCACGAGGGGCTGGCTGATTCGAAATACCGCCCCTGCCCGCTGCTGGTGAAATATGTGGAAGCCGGCTGGCTTGGCCGCAAGACGCGGCGCGGCTTCTATGATTACCGCAGCGGGACGCCGATTCCGACCCGCTGACCGCGCTACGGAAAATCCGGTTCGATCAGATGCGGACGACGGGGACGTCGTCCCCTCGCCGCAGCGCCCGGACGCCCGCGGCCCCGCTGAAAGCCGAGCCGCAGAAACAGCCTTCACAATCCTGTCGTGAGCCCTATACTTAATACAGGGAGCCCCGGTTTGCTCCGGGGCGCATCGGCAAGAGGGCGTCCAGGTTGACGGTTCACTTCCAGCCCACGGTCCCGCCGGAGGCATGTCCGGCCCTTGTCCTCAACGCCGACTTCCGGCCGCTGAGCTACTATCCGCTGTCCCTATGGTCCTGGCAGGACGCCATCAAGGCCGTCTTCCTAGACCGGGTGAACATCGTCTCTGAATATGACAAATGCGTGCGCAGCCCCACTTTCGAAATGCGCCTTCCCTCCGTCGTTTCGCTGAAGACCTACGTCAAACCATCCCGCCATCCCGCTTTCACGCGGTTCAACGTCTTTCTGCGGGATCGGTTCGCCTGCCAATATTGCGGCTCGCGCGAAGAGCTGACCTTCGACCATGTGATCCCCCGCTCAAAAGGCGGCTCGACCACATGGGAAAATGTGGTCGCCGCCTGCTCTCCCTGCAATCTGCGCAAGGCCGACAAGCTGCCCGCCGAGGCCGCCATGTTTCCGGCGCACCATCCATATGCGCCCACCGTCGCCGATCTGCACCAGAACGGCCGTCTGTTTCCGCCGAACTATCTGCACGAAAGCTGGTTCGACTATCTCTACTGGGATTCGCCGCTGGATCCCTGACCCCAGTCCATTGTCGAAGAGGCGCGGCCTGCGGCCTCGTGCTAGAGACCGCTCGCAGCGGCGCTTCTCGCTGGTTCTGGTACGCTTGTTGCTCCGGGAAACGGGACCGAGCGCGCAACGACGGCGCCTGAAACAAAGCAGTCTGGCTGATGGCGGACCCAGGTCGGCGCAGCTTTGACCGAACTGGAAAGGGAACGGCATGAAACTGAATTCCGGCATGGCCGCTGTGGTCACGGGCGCAGCCTCGGGCCTTGGCGAAGCGACGGCGCGCATGCTCGCCGCCCAAGGCGTGAAAGTCGCGATCCTCGACCTTCAGAAGGAGCGCGGCGAGACGGTGGCGGCCGAGATCGGCGGAGCCTTTTTCTCGACCGACGTGACCAGCGAAGCCTCGGTCGACGCCGCTTTGGCTGGCGCGCGCGCAGCCCATGGAATTGAGCGGCTGCTCGTCAATTGCGCAGGCATTGCGCCCGGCAAGCGCACGGTTGCGAAAAAACGCGACACCGGCGAACTCATCGCCCATGACATGGCGACCTTCCAGAAGACCATCGCCATCAATCTGGTCGGCACTTTCATGATGATTTCCAAATGCGCGGCGGCCATGGCGACGCTCGACCCCATCGACGCGGATGGCCAGCGCGGCCTGATCGTCAGCACCTCGTCCGTCGCGGCGGAAGATGGGCAGATCGGCCAGGCCGCCTACGCCGCCTCGAAGGCGGGCGTGCTGGGCATGACGCTGCCCATCGCGCGCGACCTCTCGTCGCTGGGCATCCGCGCCATGTCGATCCAGCCGGGCCTGTTCCACACGCCCATGTTCGACGCCTTCACCGACGAGGTGCGCAATTCGCTGGCCGCCAGCGTGCCCTTCCCCTCACGCCTCGGCAAGCCGGAGGAATATGCCGCGCTGGTGCGCGTGATCTGCGAGAACGACATGCTGAACGGCGAATCGATCCGCCTCGACGGCGCCGTCCGCCTCGCGCCGAAGTAAGCCAGCAGGAGCTGCGGCGGCTCACCCCGCCGCGCTCTTCCGCTCCTGCGCCTCTGATTCCCCCAGCGGATATTCGGCCTCGATCACATAGGGGCCGCCGCCAACCGATTCGCGGGACGAATAGACCACGAACTGGTTGGCCAGATATTCGCCGCGCGGGGCGAAGCCGCGCAGGCTGAGATAGTCGGCGACCGCCACGGAACTCGTCCCGCGCAGGCGCGCCAGCGTCACATGAGGCGTGAATTTGCGCGTCTCGGGGGGCAGGCCGACGCGGCGCATGATTCGCTCCTGCTCGGCTTGCAGCTCCATCAATTCGGGGCTCGGACGCACCTTCACGATGAGCGAACGCGGCCGCTCGCCGCCGAAGAAAGAGATTTCGCCAAGCGTGATGGGAATCGGCGCGCGCTGGACCCGCCACAACTCCAGATAGACCTCCCGCGCCAGGCCCTGATCGACGTCGCCCAGAAAGCGCAGGGTGATGTGGAAATTTTCCCGGTCCACCCAGCGCGCGCCCGACAGGCCGCCGCGCATCATGGCCAGCTCCCGGCCCAAGGTTTCAGGAATTTCGATCCCGGTGAACAATCTGGGCATCGCTCCACCTCCTCACGCCATCGAATCAGCCGCCCCGTCCATCATGGGATTTGAGATGAACGGTTCAAGACAGGGCGCTTCATTTGGGCGGCAAAAGCGCCTCGACGCTGGGCAGGATGCCGCGCACGATGGTCTCGACCCCCTGCGGAGCGGGATGCATGCCATCGGGCAATTGAAGGGCGGGATGGCCCGCAACGCCCTCCAGAAAGAAGGGATAGAGCGGCACGGAAAATTCCCGCGAAAGGTCAGGATAGATCGCGTTGAAAGCCGCCTCATAGTCGCGGCCCATGCCGGGCGCGGCGACCATGCCCGCGAGCAGCATGGGGATCTTCCGCGACTGGAGCTGCGCCAGGATGGTGGCGAGGGCCTTGCGGGTGATGGCGGGATCGACCCCGCGCAACATGTCGTTGGCGCCAAGCTCGACGATGACCAGATCCGCGCCATCGCCAATCGCCCAGTCCAGACGCTCCAGTCCTCCACTCGCGGTGTCGCCGGAGACGCCTGCGTTGCTCACCTCGACCTTGTAACCCCTTTCGCGCAGCGCCCGCTCCAGCACCGTGGGAAAGGCGTTTTTCTCCGGCAAAAGGTAGCCAGCGGACAGACTGTCCCCCAGCGCGACGATTCGCGCGGGGCGTTGCTGGGCGGAGGCGGGCGCGGCGAGGGAGAGCATGATAACCAGAGCACCGACGGTTTGCAGGATGCTGGCGCCAACCCCATGTATGAGGCTTGCGCTCAGCCGCTCGACCAACCCGCGCGCGACGATCTGACGAAGGAATGAGAAGAGCATGTCGATTTCCAGGCCCGCAGGCGCCATTTCGATGCGCGACGTCCATCTCAGTTTGGGCCGGGGCGCGGCCCGCGTCCATATCCTGAAAGGGATAAGCCTCGATATTGGCGAAGGCGAGGCTATAGGGCTCGTCGGGCCGTCGGGTTCGGGCAAATCCACCTTGCTGATGACCATGGCCGGACTGGAGCGGCCCGATGCGGGCGAAATCGCCATCGGGGGCGAACGCATCGACCATCTGAACGAGGATGCGCTGGCGCGGTTTCGCGGCGAGCGGATCGGCATCGTCTTCCAGTCGTTCCACCTGATCCCCACCATGACGGCGCTGGAGAATGTGGCGATTCCGCTTGAATTGGCGGGCCGTTCGGACGCTTTCGCCACCGCCAGACGAGAGTTGGCCGGGGTGGGGCTTGGCGAACGCCTGTCCCATTATCCCGGCCAATTGTCGGGCGGCGAGCAGCAGCGCGTGGCGCTGGCCCGCGCGCTCGCGCCCAACCCGCGCATTCTGGTGGCGGACGAACCCACCGGCAATCTCGACGAGGCCTCGGGAGCGAAGATCATCGACCTCATGTTCGCCCTCAAACGCGAGCGCGGCGGCACTTTGGTGCTCGTGACCCATGATTCGGGGCTGGCGAGACGCTGCGACCGGATGATTCGGCTACGCTCGGGCCAGATCGAGACGCAGCGAGCCGCGCCCGTGGAGGCGGCCCAGTGAGGGGCCTCGCGCTGGCGCTGCGGTTGGCGCTGCGCGATCTGCGCGGCGGGCTTGGCGGCTTCCGGATTTTCCTGGCCTGCATCGCGCTCGGCGTGGCGGCCATCGTGGGGGTGGGCTCGGTCTCGCGCAGCCTGTCCGATGGGCTGGCGCGCGAAAGCGGCCGCATTCTGGGCGGCGACGTCTCCTTCGCCCTCATCCATCGCGAATTGAACGCCCCCGAGCGCCAGTTTCTGGAAGAACGCGGCGCGCTTTCCACCGTCGCGGCCATGCGGGTCATGGCGCGCACGCAAGCGGGCGCTGCGGCGCTGGTCGAGATCAAGGCGGTCCCCCTCGCCTATCCCTCCATCGGCGAGGCGATTCTGGCGCCCGCGACGCCCTTGCAAAGGGCGCTGGCGAAGCGCGACGGCCTGCCAGGCTTTGTGGCGGAGGCGGCGCTGGCCGCCCGGCTCGATCTTAAAATCGGCGATAAAATCCTCATTGGCGACGGCGCTTTCGAATATCGCGCCGAACTGGTGTCGGAACCTGACAAGCTCGCCAGCGGGATCGGCTTTGGTCCGCGCGTGATGATCTCCATCGACGCCTTGCGCGCCACGGGCCTTGTCCAGCCCGGCTCTCTGGTGCGCTGGATCAATCGCCTGACCCTGCGCCCGGACGCCGCGGGAAAGCCCGCCGCCGAGACGCGGGTGAACGAGGCCGTGGCGCAGGCGCGCGACGAGTTTCCGGATGCGGGTTGGGAAATCCGCACCCGTTCCAATATTTCTCCGCAATTCGACAAGAATCTGGAGCGTTTCACCCAGTTTCTGACCCTGGTGGGCCTCACCTCGCTGGTGGTGGGCGGGGTGGGGGTCGCCAATGCGGTGCGCGGCTTCGTGGACCGCAAGCGCAACGATCTGGCCACCCTCAAGAGCGTCGGCGCGACCGGGGGCTTCGTGTTCCTGACGAGCCTGATCGAAGTGATGCTGGTGGCGCTGATCGGCGTGGGAATCGGCCTTGGGCTGGGCGCGGCGATTCCCTTCGGGGTGGCGGCGGCTTTTGGGGCGGTGATTCCCTTGCCCCTCCAGCCCTCGGTCTATCCGCTCGAACTGGCGACCGGCGCCCTCTATGGGCTTTTGACCGGGCTGGTCTTCTCGCTCCTGCCGCTGGGGCGCGCCCATGACATTTCGGTCTCCGCCCTGTTCAGGGACCAGATCGCCCCTGATTCGACGATGCCGCGCCCTCGTTACATGACGATGCTGGCCATTGCGGCCATCGGCCTGTGCGGAACGATTCTCTGGCTCGCCACCGACCGCAAGCTGGCGGCCATCTATCTGGCCTCGACCCTGGCGCTCTTCATCACCTTGCGGCTCGTGGCGGTCGCCATCATGGATGTGGCCCGCAAGGCGCCCCATGTGCGCGGCGCGGAGCTGCGGCTGGCCATCGCCAACATCCATAGCCCCGGCGCGTTGACGCCCTCCGTCGTCCTGTCGCTGGGCCTGGGGCTCGCCCTGCTCGTGACGCTGACCCTCATTGACGGCAATGTGCGCAACCAGATCAGCCAGACCCTGCCGGGCAAGACGCCCAGCTTCTTCTTCATGGACATTCGCAGCGCCGAGGCGCCCGCCTTCGACGCCTTTCTCCACGCCCATGCGCCCGACGCCAAAGTGGAGCGGGTCGCCATGATGCGCGGGCGGGTGGTGCGCCTGAACGGGCTGCGGCCCGAGGAGGTGAAGGCCAAGGAAGAGGCCGCCTGGGTGCTCGAGGGCGACCGAGGCATCACCTATTCGCAGGATTTGCCGGAAGGATCGGAGCTGGTGGAGGGCGAGTGGTGGCCAGCGGACTATGCCGGTCCGCCGCTGGTCTCGATGGAGGCGATCGCCGCAGATGGGCTTGGGTTGAAGCTCGGGGACGAGATCGCGCTCAACGTGCTGGGCCGCACTATTTCGGGCAAGATCGCCAATTTGCGCAAGGTGAACTGGCGCTCGCTCGGCATCAATTTCGTTTTCGTCTTCTCGCCAAACACCTTTGCTGGCGCGCCCCACACCCAGCTGGCGACTGCGACCTTCCCGCCCGGCGGCGATCCAGCGCGCGAACTCGCCCTGCTGAAAGACGTCTCCAACGCGTTCCCCGCCGTCACCAGCGTGCGGGTGAAGGACGCGCTCGACGCTGTCGCCGACATCATGGCGCAGCTGGCGGTGGCCATTCGGGGCGCATCCGGCGTGGCCCTGGCGGCCTCCGTTCTGGTGCTCGCCGGAGCGCTGGCGGCGGGCCGCCGCACCCGCACCTACGAGGCGGTCATCCTCAAGACGCTCGGAGCGACGCGGCGCCAGCTGCTCAAGGCCATCCTTTATGAATATGGCCTGCTGGGCGTCGGCGCCGCCATCTTCGGGGTTCTGGCCGGCGGCCTCGCCGCATGGGGCATCGTGACCAGGGTCATGCGGATGGATGGCTTCATCTGGCTCTGGTCCTCGGCCATTGCTGCGACGCTGATCGCGCTGTTGGCGACGGTGGGGCTTGGCCTGATCGGCGCCTGGCGGATCCTCGGCCAGAAGCCTGCGCCCTGGTTGCGGGATTTGTAAGCGCTCGCGAGAGCGTGACCAGCGGGCCACTTGTGTGTTTGAGGGAGGCGCTCCATATTCAAGGGGTCGCTCTTCATCACAGAGCGGATGTGGGGCCGCTCGCCCCGGAACTCATGAGGAACATCATGTCCGACTTCGACCGCAACGCCAATGTCTGGGGTCAAGGCGCCGCCCGGGCTGGCGCAGCCGAGATCGACCAGGGCCTGCGCGCCTATATGCTGGGCGTTTACAATTACATGACCGTGGGCTTGGCGATCACCGGTCTCGTCGCGCTGGGCACGAATATGCTGGCGGTGGCGGAATCGTCCGCGACGGGCCGACGCGCCCTGACGGCGTTCGGCGAGGCGATCTATCTCAGCCCGCTCAAGTGGCTGATCATGCTGGCGCCGCTCGCCTTCGTGTTCTTCTTCAGCTTCCGCATCGACCGGATGTCGGCCTCCACGGCCAAGGGCGTCTTCATGCTCTTCGCGGCGGCCATGGGCCTGTCCCTCTCTTCGATCCTGTTCGTCTATACGGGCGCTTCGGTGACGCGGGCCTTCTTCATCACCTCCGCCACCTTCGGCTCCCTGAGCCTCTATGGCTACACGACGAAGCGTGACCTGTCGGCCATGGGCTCGTTTCTGATCATGGGCCTGTTTGGCCTGATCATCGCCAGCGTGGTCAATATATTCTTGCAGAGCTCCGCCATGCAGTTCGCCCTGTCGGTCCTGTCGGTCGGCATCTTCGCGGGCCTCACCGCCTGGGACACGCAGTCGATCAAGGAGATGTATTACTCGGGCGACGACAGCGAAACCGCTGTGAAGAAGTCGGTCAATGGGGCCCTCATGCTCTATCTCGACTTCATCAACATCTTCGTCTCGCTGCTGCAACTGACCGGCAGCCGCAACGACTGAGCGGATTGATGTGAAAACAGCCGAGGCCCCGTTCACGCGGGGCCTTTTGCTTTGAGCGTTCAGATCAGCCCGCGACCAGCTTCACCTTGCGGTCGAGCACCGCGATGACGCGCGCCAGATCAGGCCCACGCCGCAAAATGAGCCCCGTGGCCGCCACGACCGAATAGGCCCCCTGTTTGCGCGCCAGCTTCGGATCCTTCTCGATCCGGTAGAGCGGAAACTCCGAGGCGCGGCGGAAGATGGAGAACACCGCCCGCGTCGGCGTGAAATCCATGGCGTAGTCGCGCCATTCGCCCTCCGCGACCTTGCGTCCGTAGAGATTGAGGATCTCGCGCAGCTCCGCGCGGTCGAAGGAAACCACCAGCGGCGCGCTGGGGGCGGTTTGCGAGGGCGCGGGGGCGGGCGTCGGCGCGGCCGCCCGGGGCCGCAACGGCGTCACGCTGGCGGATTGATTCGCGTCGCTGGGCTCCTGATCGCTCATATGCGCCTCCCGATGTCCCATGATGAAGAATTCGTGACACGGCGGCAAGATCGCTTGCGAAAGATCACAGTTTCGCCCGGTTCCGGTCGCAGGGACGCCGTCATCGTTCAACAAGATGGAAGTGTCGCAACGGAAGGCCCGGCTCAGTCGGTTTTCTGGATCAGTCAGCCCCCCAGCCCCCGGGAAAACGGTGGAGCGGGCCGCGTTTCGAGGCGACGCCCGGCCGGTGCGAAGCTCAGCTTCCACCGGCCATTTTTTGCGCCGTGGCGCGTTTTGGCGAACCGGCGTCCACTTCGCCTCGAAACGCCATGCTGATCACTTGAATCCTCACGCTCGCGCCGCGATATGAAGGGCTGCGCTGGATGATCCAGCCTTGTTCCTTCATCTGATGGGGATTTTTGCAGTGACGACCAGCATCGACGCGCCAGACGCCCAATCCCACGCCTTTCAAGCGGACGTATCCCGCCTGCTGCACCTGATGGTGCATTCGATCTATTCGGACCGGGACATTTTCCTGCGCGAATTGATCTCCAATGGCGCCGACGCCTGCGAAAAGCTGCGCTACGAGGCCATCGCCAACCCCGCCCTGCTCGCCGATGAGACGCCCTTCGCCATCGAACTGACCCTCGACAAGGACGCGGGCACGCTGACCGTCGCCGACAATGGCGTCGGCATGAGCCGCGCCGACCTGATCGACGCGCTGGGCACCATCGCCAATTCGGGCACCCGCGCCTTTCTGGAGCGCATCAGCGCCAACGCCGACAAGAAAACCGACGAGGAGAGCGAGCAAGAGGGCGGCGCGCCCCGTTCCGGCGCCGATCTCATCGGCCAGTTCGGCATCGGCTTCTATTCCGCCTTCATGGTCGCCGACCGCGTGGTGGTCGAAACCCGCAAGGCCGGCGGCGACGAGGCCTGGCGCTGGATCTCCGAAGGTCAGGGCGCCTATACGACGGAGAGTCTGGCGCTGGACGCCGCCCCGGCGCGCGGCACGAGGGTGATCCTGCATCTCAACGGGGAATCCAAGGCCTATCTGGAGCCCTGGAAACTGGAGAGCATCGTCACCGAACATTCGGGCGCGGTCGCCGTGCCCATCGAATTGCGCGAGGCCCCCGACGCAGAGCCACGCCGCCTGACCGACGGCGCCGCCGTCTGGGCCAAGCCCCGCAGCGCCGTGACCTCTGAAGAATATACCGAATTCTACCGCAGCCTTGCGGGCCAGTATGACGAGCCCGCGCTCACCGTGCATTGGCGCGCCGAAGGGCGGCATGAATATACGGTGCTGGCCTTTGTGCCAGGCTCGCGCCCGCTCGATCTCTTCGACCCCGCCCGCAAGGGCCGCAACAAGCTCTATGTGCGCCGCGTGCTGATCAATCAGGACAGCGACCTGTTGCCGGGCTGGCTGCGCTTCGTGCGGCTGGTGGTGGACTCCGCCGACCTGCCGCTCAACGTCTCGCGCGAGATGATCCAGACGAGCCCCGTCTTCGCGGCGATTCGCAAAGGCGTGACCAACCGCCTCCTGCAAGAACTGACCAAGACTGCGCAGAACGACCCGGAGACCTTCGCCAAAATCTGGGAGAATTTCGGCCCGGTGCTGAAAGAGGGCCTTTATGAGGATCCCGAGCGCCGCGACCAGCTCTTCAAGCTCGCACGCTTTGCGACCACCACCCATGCGGAGGGGGGACGCAGCCTCGCCGATTATGTGGCGGGCCTGAAGGAAAACCAGACCGCGATCTTCTATCTCACTGGCGAAGACGCCAGGCGCATGGGCTCCAGCCCACAGCTTGAGGGCTTCAAGGCGCGCGGCGTGGAAGTTCTGCTGCTGGCCGATCCCGTGGACGCCTTCTGGGTGTCGACGGCGGTGGGCTTCGACGGCAAGCCCTTCAAATCCGTGACCCAGGGCGGCGCTGACCTGAAGACGATCCCGCTGGCTGAGGGCGCGAAAGAGGAGAGCGCGGAGACCACGGCGGAGGTCGCGGTGCTGCTCTCCTTCTTCAAGGAAACGCTTGAAAGCGTCACCGCCGACGTGCGCGCCTCCGAGCGGCTGGCGGAAAGCCCGGCCTGTCTGGTGGCGGGCGAGCATGGGCCTGACCGGCGCCTCGAGCGCATTCTGGCGCAGGCCGGACGCGCGGAGCTCACCAAGCCGGTGCTGGAGATCAACCCGCGCCACGCCCTCGTGCAGGCGCTGGCCAAGCGCTTTGGCGGCGACGCCGACAAGAGCCTCATCGAGGACGCCGCCTGGCTGCTGCATGACGAGGCCCGCCTGATGGACGGCGAGCAACTCGCCGATCCCGCAGCCTTCGCCGCCCGCCTGACCCGGGTGCTCGCGAAGGCGGCGAGCTGACGTGGAGACGCTGCGCAGCGGCCTGACCCCTGCAACAAGCCGTCGGCAGGCCATGCGCCTGCTGGCGGACGCCTTCGCAAGGGCCGGAATCGACGACGCCTCCATCGACGCAAGGCTGCTGCTTTGCGCGGCGGCGGGCTTCGACCATTCCGCCCTGATCCGCGATCCTGACCTGCCGATCGAGGAAGAGGCGGCGGAGCTGGCGCTGGCCATGGCGGAGCGCCGCCTCGCCCGCGAGCCGGTGTCGCGCATTCTGGGCGAGCGCAGCTTCTGGAGCTTCGATCTGCTGGTGACGCCAGCGGTGCTGGATCCGCGTCCCGATACGGAGACGGTGGTGGATGGGGCGCTGGAGGTTCTGGCGGAGCGGCAGGGCGAGGCCCTTTCGATTCTCGATCTGGGCGTCGGCTCGGGCGCCCTGCTTTGCGCGCTGCTCGATGTGTTCCCCCAGGCGCGGGGCATTGGCGTCGACCTCTCGCGCGAGGCCTGCGCCGTGGCGCGCGAGAATCTCGCCCGTTGCGAATTGGCGCCGCGCGCACAGGTGCGGCAGGGAAGCTGGGAGGCTGGAGCCCCCGGCCCTTATGATTTGGTGGCGTCCAACCCCCCCTATATCGAAAGCGCTGCGCTGGCGGGGCTCGACCCGGAGGTGCGGCTTTACGATCCACCGCTGGCGCTGGATGGCGGCCCGGACGGGCTGACGGCCTATCGCGACATCTGCGCGCTTCTGCCTGCGCTCGTGGCGCCCGGCGGCTTCGCGATTTTCGAGGTGGGCGCGGGACAGGCGCAGGCGGTGGCGGCCCTGCTGACTGCCCAGGGCTTCACGGATGTGCGCGCCAAGCGCGATCTGGCTGGCGTGGAGCGCGCGGTGATCGGACAAAGGGTCGCTTTGTAACTCTGTTTGGATATTTTGCGCTCGCCCCCTTGGCGGGCGGGCCGAAAGCGACTAGGTTCTGTCTACGAGATCGCCTTCATTGGGCTGACGAAGAACTCAAAAACCGTTGAGTGCGTTCCGGAGGTGCTGTTTCAGCCCTTCAATGGATCGTTCCGGTCAAGACCAAACGTTCCCGAGACGATCATTTCCAAATTTCGGTCTCTGAGAAGCAGATCGAAAATCGGGTCCGCGATCATCCCATGGAGATCACGGATTGGATCATGCAGGCTGGAGTCAAGGCTCCCCTGTGGCGCGGTGGCGCCAATGATCCGCAGATGGAGAACGCCCGGCGGGCGACGCCAACGCCAGGCCTGAGGACGCACCCAAGGATCTTCGATGAGACCAGGTCAGAATAAGCGCATGCGCGGTCGCAACAACCGCAAGGGGCCCAATCCGCTCACACGCACCTATGAGTCGAATGGTCCGGATGTGAAAATCCGGGGAACCGCGCATCATGTGGCCGAGAAATATCTCCAGCTCGCCCGCGACGCCCAATCTTCGGGCGACCCTGTGATGGCGGAAAGCTATCTCCAGCACGCCGAACATTACTTCCGCCTGATCGCTTCTGCGCAATTGGCGCAGGCGCAGTCCCAGATGGGCTATGTGCGCGCGCCCGGCGAGCCGGACATGGACGATATGGACGACGACGACGACATGGGCGGCCTTCCCGACCGTTTCGCCTCGCCGCCCGAGCGTTTGTCCGCGCCCCAGCAGGCCTTCGGCGGCCAGCAGCAGCCCTATGGGCAGCCTTCCTTTGGCGGGCAGCAGCCTCAGCAGCCGCCCATGGCGCCGCCGAACCAGCCGCAGCCCTTCCTCGACCGCCCGCCCTTCGGCGGCGACCGGCCGCAGGGCCAGCCCTATCAGGGCGAGCGCCAGCCCCGGCAGGACCGTCCCTATCAGGATCGCCCCGAGCGTCAGGACCGCAACCAGCAGGACCGCAACCAGAACGGGCGGAACCGCTTCAATGATCGCAACCGGGAAAATCGCCAGCCGCGGGAGTTCCGCAACGATCAGCCGCAGCAGCAACCCCAGATGCATCAGCCGCGCGAGAGCTTCCGCGAGGCCCGCGTCGAGGCGCCCGAAGCTGACGTCGCCGCCGCCCTGCCCTCCTTCATCACCTCGCCGGTGCGCGTGAGCGTCGCCGAGCCCGATGCGCCGCAGCCCATCGTGGGCGAGGCCGAGCATCAGCGCCCGGAGGGCGAGGTTGGCGGCTATCATCTGCGGCCGCGGCGCCGTCGCAAGCGCCCCGATGAGGCGGCGCCAGAAGCTGGCGCGCAGGGCGATCTGCCGGTCGGCGAGTGATCAAATCAAAAGGGGCGGCTCATGGGCCGCCCCTTTTTTCATATGCGTTCATATGCGGTTGATGAGGCCTCCAGCGAGGCTCAATAGAACTTGTCGAAATGCAACTGGCCCACGGGCGCCTTGTGGGTGATCGCCATTTTCATGATGGCGTCGGCCATGGGCGGGGGACCGGCGAAATAGATTTCCATCTCCGGCAGCTTGCCCTCGAAAAGCTCCACCGCCAGATCCGGCACGAAGCCTGTCCGCCCGGTCCAGCCCGCCGAATCCGGATGCGCCGTATCTGAGATGGCGGAATGATAGAAAATCCGCGTGCCGAAGCCCGGCAGATCCTTGAGGATCGCCTCGCCGCAGATGTCGCGCGGGGTGCGCCCGCCATAGATGAAATGCAGCTTGCGCTCCGGCGCCGTGGTGGAGGCGGCGAAGGCGCGGGCGATGGAGATCATGGGCGAGAGGCCCGAGCCGCCCGCCATGCACAGCACGTCACGCGGCGATTCGTCGCGGAAATAAGCCATGCCATAGGGGCCATCGAGGCCGACTTCGTCGCCAATCTTGAGCTTGTCGAACAGGACGCTGGTGACCTCGCCGCCCGGCACGCGGCGAATCTGGAAATGACGCTCACCCGCCTCGCCAGCGTTGGCCATGGAATAGGCGCGTCCGCCCGCGACGCCGGGCACCCCTAACAGCGCATACTGGCCGGGCAGGAAGCCGTTGGGCTCGGCGACGGCGAAGCGGAACTCGCGGATGTCGTGGGTGATGTCCTCGATGGCGACGAGCGTGCCCGTGGTGCGCAGAGGCGGGAAGTGGCTCTTGTATTCCGCCCGCATGGGAACCTTGATCGAGCAGTCGCCCTTGGGGCGCGCCTGGCAGCCCAGATAGCGGTTGCGGGCCTTGTCGCGCTCGTTCCAGCCCGGCGCGTTCTCGCGCTCGTGGACGACCTCGCCAGAGAGCACCTCGAAGCGGCAATTGCCGCAGGAGCCGACGTTGCACTCATAGGGCATGCCAAGGCCCGCCCGGAGCGCGGCGCGAAGCACGGTGTCATGCTCATCGCATTCGAAGGTGATGTTGGCGCTGGGTATGGTGATCTGAGGCATGGTCTCCCACCGGTCTGGACTGAGGCTGGGCAGGGTCAACGTCAGCCCCGCCGTTTGATCCGTATCAAGAAAGAGGCCCGCTTGGAAAGGGCGCCTCTTCCGCTTGCCAAAGCGGCTCCCTACATGTGGAGCAAGGTCGCCTTCGGGGGCCGAATCGCAGACGCCGGTCCCGCCGCTTCGGGGCGCGCCCGGGGGTCCAGGAGGTTCCTATGAATTTCGAGAAATTCACCGAACGGGCGCGGGGCTTCGTGCAATCCGCCCAGTCGCTCGCCGTGCGCGAGGGCCATCAGCAATTCACGCCAGAACATCTGCTCAAGGTGCTGCTCGACGACGAGGAGGGCTTGGCGGCCGGCCTCATCGACCGGGCGGGCGGACGCTCGCGCGATGCGCTTGTGGCGACCGAGTTGGCGCTCAGCAAACTGCCGAAGGTGCAAGGTTCGGGCGCCGGCCAGCTCTATCTCGCGCCCACCACCTCGCGTATTTTCGACGCCGCCGAAAAGATCGCACAGAAGGCCGGCGATTCGTTCGTGACCGTGGAACGCCTGTTGCTGGCCATCGCTCTGGAGAAATCCTGCGAGGCGGGCAAGATTCTGGCGAATGCGGGCGTCACCCCGCAGGGCCTCAACAAGGCCATCGAGGAATTGCGCAAGGGCCGCACCGCCGACAGCGCCACGGCGGAGAACGCCTATGACGCGCTGAAAAAATATGCGCGCGACCTGACCGAGGCCGCACGCAACGGCAAGCTGGACCCGGTCATCGGCCGCGATGAAGAAATCCGCCGCGCGATGCAGGTTCTGTCGCGCCGCACGAAAAACAATCCCGTTCTGATCGGCGAGCCGGGCGTGGGCAAGACAGCCATTGTCGAGGGCCTCGCCCTGCGCATCGTCAATGGCGACGTGCCCGAGAGCCTGAAAGACAAGAAGCTGCTGGCGCTCGACATGGGCTCGCTGATCGCGGGCGCGAAATATCGCGGCGAATTCGAGGAGCGTCTGAAAGCGGTGCTCAACGAAGTCACCTCGGCCGAAGGCGGAATCATCCTGTTCATCGACGAGATGCACACGCTGGTGGGCGCGGGCAAGGGCGAGGGCGCCATGGACGCCTCCAACCTGCTCAAGCCCGCTTTGGCCCGCGGCGAGCTGCATTGCATCGGCGCGACCACGCTCGACGAATATCGCAAACATGTGGAGAAGGACGCAGCTTTGGCGCGGCGTTTCCAGCCGGTCTTCGTCTCCGAGCCCACGGTTGAGGATACGGTTTCGATCCTGCGCGGCTTGAAGGAAAAATACGAATTGCACCACGGCGTGCGCATCACCGATTCCGCCATCGTGGCGGCGGCGACTTTATCCAACCGCTACATCGCCGACCGCTTCTTGCCCGATAAAGCCATCGACCTCGTGGACGAGGCCGCGTCGCGTCTGCGCATGCAGGTGGATTCCAAACCCGAAGCGCTCGATGAATTCGACCGCCGCATCATCCAGCTGAAGATCGAACGCGAAGCGCTGAAGAAGGAGACCGATTCGGCGTCGCGCGACCGGCTCGGCAAGCTGGAAGGCGAACTGAGCGAGCTCGAAGAAAAATCCGCCTCGCTCACCTCGCGCTGGCGCGCGGAAAAGGACAAGCTCGGCCAGGCGCAGAAGCTCAAGGAGCAGCTGGAGCAGGCGCGCATGGAGCTGGCCAACGCGCAGCGCAAGGGCGACTATGCTGAGGCCGGGCGCCTGTCTTATGGCGTCGTGCCCGAGCTTGAGAAGAAGCTCGCCGTCGCCGAAGTGGAAGAAGGCGGCGCGCTGGTGGAGGAGGCCGTCACCGCCGACCATGTGGCGCAGGTCGTGTCGCGCTGGACGGGCGTGCCTGTCGATAAAATGCTGGAAGGCGAGCGCGACAAATTGCTCAAGATGGAAGAGCAACTGGGCAAGCGCGTCATTGGCCAGAAGGAGGCTGTGCGCGCTGTCGCCACCGCCGTGCGGCGCGCGCGCGCGGGGCTGCAGGATCCCAACCGGCCCATCGGCTCCTTCATGTTCCTGGGGCCGACGGGCGTCGGCAAAACAGAGCTCACCAAAGCGCTGGCGTCATTCCTCTTTGATGACGAGAGCGCCATGGTGCGCATCGACATGTCCGAATATATGGAAAAACATTCGGTCTCCCGCCTCATCGGGGCGCCTCCCGGATATGTGGGTTATGAAGAGGGCGGCGCGCTGACCGAAGCCGTGCGGCGCAGGCCCTATCAGGTCGTGCTGTTCGACGAGATCGAGAAGGCCCATCCCGATGTGTTCAACGTGTTGTTGCAGGTGCTCGACGATGGGCGCCTGACCGATGGTCAGGGCCGCACCGTGGACTTCCGCAATGTGCTGATCATCATGACGTCGAACCTCGGCGCCGAATATCTCGTACTGCAAAAGGAGGGCGAGGATTCAAGCGCGGTGCAGGACGAAGTGATGCAGGTGGTGCGCGCGAAATTCAGGCCCGAATTCCTGAACCGCGTGGATGAGATCATCCTCTTCCATCGCCTGCGTCGCGAGGATATGGGCGCCATCGTCGATATCCAGATGCAGCGTCTGCAACGGCTGCTGGAGGATCGCAAGATCGCCATCGAGCTTGACGCCAATGCGAGACGCTGGCTTGCGGAGAAAGGCTATGATCCCGCCTATGGCGCGCGCCCGCTCAAGCGCACGATCCAGAAGAATGTGCAGGATCCCCTCGCCGAACGCATTCTGGCTGGCGCGGTGCATGATGGAGACGTGGTGCGCATCGGCGCCGAACATGGCGCGCTGACCATTGGCGACGAGCCGGTGACCGACGCGCCGCAGATCGAGAAGCCTGCGGAAGCTGGAACAGTGGTGCGCTTTCCCAAGGGGGCGTGACGCGCGGGACGTTTAAAATGGAAAGGGCGGCTCACGGGCCGCCCTTTCAGTTGCATGGGAAGCGACGCTCTTACGCCAGCCATCCCCAATAAAATGCGCTCAACAAGAACACGCCCATCAACCCGCGATAGATCACAAACGGCCAGGACGAAAAACGCTCCAGAATGTGCATCAGGCTCCAGATCGCGGCGAAGGCCGAGAGCGAGGCGACGAGGAGGCCGACTGACAACACCGCCCAGCCCTGCGCATCAAGATTGGCCTTCCACAGTTCGTGAAACTCCTTCAGCCCCGCGAGCGCGATGGCGGGCAGGCCGAGCAGGAAGGAAAAGCGCGCGGCCTCCTCGCGCTTCAGGCCGAGGAACAGAGCCGCCGTCAGCGTGGAGCCCGAGCGCGAAACGCCCGGGATGAGCGCGCCGATTTGCGCGAGGCCGACGATCATAGCGTCCTTCAATGTCACATGATCAAGCGTGCGCTTGTGGCTCGCCAGACGTTCGGCGAGCGCGAGCAACAGCGCCATCGCGATGCACGAGACGCCGATGACCGGCAGGCCGCGCAGCGGCGAGCCGCAGGCGTTGAGCAGCTTCGACAGAGCGAGGCCCGCGACGCCGATGGGAATCGTGGCGAGCGCGATCCACATGACGAAGCGGAAGTGCCAGTCGTCGAAATCACGCCGCGCGACAGCCTTCAGCGAGCCTGCGGCCAGCACGCGAATGTCGCGCCAGAAATAGCTGATGACGGCGGCCAGCGCAGCCATCTGCATGGCGGCGGAAAAGGCGGAGCCAGGATCCTGCCAGCCCAGCAGCGCTGGCACGATGCGCATATGCGCCGTGGAGGAGATCGGCAGAAGCTCGGTGATTCCCTGCACGACGCCAAGCACTGCGACCCTTGCGTAACCAAGCGCCACAAAACCCGTATCCACGCCCTGCGTGCAAACTTCGGCCATCGTCGTCCTCGCTTTGAAAGCCCGGCGATTCGTCGCCCGGCACTGCCGCTTTTTTCAGACCCGGCGCCCCGAATCAATCCGCCTTTGTGGTCTGTGCACGGCGGATCGCCGCGTTGAGCTCGCCGCCATAAACGAAGATCGAGGCCAGCGCGTAAAGAAACAGCAGCGCGATCATGACCGAGGCGAGGCCCGCATAGGTGGTGACATAGTTGCGGGCGGAGCGTTCGAGATAATAGCCAAAGGCGAAGGCGAAGAGGAAGGACAGCGCCAAAGTGAAGATGACGCCCGGCCAGATTTGCCGAAAGCTTCGCACCCCGGCCGGGAGCCATTTATGGGCGATGACCAGCGCCGCCAGCAAGGCCAGCGTGGTGATGGCGAAACGCGCCAAGGCCAAAGCCTCCCACAGGGGCTGAAGCGCGGGAGCAAATTGCGCGATGGCGACAAAGGCCAGCGGCGCCAGCACCACCAGCACGGCCAGCGCCAACAAGGCGAAGGCGCCCACCAGCACATAGCCGACGGATTCCAGCCGCAGCAGATACCAGGAGCGCCGCTCGCGTTCGCCATAGGCGCGATTGAGGCCCACCCGCAAAGCCTCGACGCCGCTGGATGAGAAATACAAAGCCAGCACCACGCCGATGGTGAGCAGCCCGCCCCGGCTCTGGGTCAGCACATTGTGGATCTCCGAGGCGATGGGTTTGGCGACCGCCTGCGGCCAGGATTCGAGGAGCGCCTCCGCCGCCTGATCCGCCAGCTCCTGCGACCCGAAGAAGCCGCCGAGCGCCGTCGCGAAGATCAGGAAGGGAAACAGCGAGGTCAGCGTGGACAAGGCGATATGGCTGGCGATGGCCCAGCCGTCGTCCTCGAGAAAGCGATCATAAGCGTCGATGGGAATCGCAATCCATTTGCGCATGAAGCCTCGCCTGTCAGTCACAGGCTCCATGTAGGGCCGCATCAAGATCAGCATAGAGATCGTCCACATCCTCGACGCCGACGGACAGGCGCAGCAGATCAGGCGGACAGGGGGAGCTTGGTCCCTCTATGGAGCCGCGATGTTCGATCAGGCTCTCGACGCCGCCCAGCGACGTCGCGCGCTTCCACAGGCGCACCCGCGCCGCTGTGGCGATGGCGCGTTCGGCGCCGCCCTTCACCCGGATCGACAACATGCCGCCAAAGCCGCCGCGCATCTGCGCGCAGGCGAGCGCATGTTGGGGGTGGCTCGGCAGGCCCGGATAGAGCACCGCCTCGATATGAGGATGCGCGCTGAACCGCGTCGCAAGATCCAGCGCGCTCGCGCAGGCGGCGCGCACGCGCAGATCCAGCGTGCGCATGCCGCGAATGAGCAGGAAGGCCTCGAAGGGGCCGAGGATCATGCCATGGGACGCGCGAATGCGTTGCAGGCTCGCCCATATTTCATCAAGCTGCGCCGTGATCAAAGCGCCCGCGATCACATCCGAATGTCCGTTCAGATATTTCGTCGCGGCATGCATGACGATATCGGCGCCAAGCTCCAATGGGCGCGTGAGCAGCGGCGTGGCGCAGGTGGAATCCACCGCCACGCGCGCGCCCGCAGCATGGGCGAGCTTGGCGATGGCGGCGATGTCGCAGACCTCCCAAAGCGGATTGGAGGGCGTCTCCAGCCAGACGAGTTTCGTGCGCCCCGGCTGCAAGGCGGCCGCGACCGCAGCTGTGTCGGTCGCATCGACAAAGCTCACCTCAAGCCCATGCCGCACGCCTTCCGTCGCGAGCCAGTTGCGCAGCGCCCAATACATGACCTTTGGCGCAACCACATGATCGCCGGGCGAGAGCGTCGCAAACACCGCGACCGCCGCCGACATGCCGGAGCCCAGCGCCATGGCGGCCGCGCCCTGCTCCAGCTGCGTCAAAATGGCTTCGGCCTCGCGCACGGTCTCGTTGTCCGGCCGCCCATAAGAATTGCCCGAGCGATATTGATTGTCATCGTCGCGTTGATACGTCGTCGACACATGGATCGGCGGCACGATGGCGCGGCTTGCGGGGTCGATCTTGCCGAGCGCCTGAGCGAGGAAAGTGCGGGGTTTCCACTGCGACATTGATTCATTTCCAAACCGGGTTGCGTTGGGCACGTATAACCAATCGGCAGGCCCGTTACGACTCGCAGGATCAACCATGGATTCATCTTCACGCAGCTATGGCTGGGCCGCCCATGCCTTGATCGCGGCGCTGGTCGTCGTCACGGCGAGCTTCATCGGCACACGGGCCACGATCCCGAATATTCCGATCTGGTATGCAGGTCTGCAAAAGCCCCCGTTCACACCGCCAAATTGGCTCTTCGGGCCCGTGTGGACGCTCATCTATGCAGCGCTTGCGCTCAGCTTCTATCGGATCCTCCGCAAGGATCCGGGCGCGCCGGGCCGCAGCCGCGCGATCATTGCGTTCATGGTTCAGATCACGCTCAACGCGCTCTGGTCCGTCGCCTTCTTCGGTCTGCACAGCCCCGCGCTCGGGCTCGGGGTGATCGCGCTTTTGTGGCTGTCGATCGTGGCGAACATGATCGCCTTCTGGACGCTCGACCACATCGCGGCATGGCCCTTCGCGCCCTATCTGGCATGGGTGACTTTTGCGGGGGCGTTGAACGTGACGATCGTCATGCTCAACTAAAAATCAGCGCCCGCGCTCCAGCACGAAGACCGCCTGTTCGCCGAACACGTTCCACACCCACCAGGGCGCCGAGACGCCCACCGGCTGGCCTGCGCTGTCGAGCGCCACGGCGCGTTCGATCTTGGCATTGATCTCTTCCGTCAGCGCGACGAAATCGCGGATGGTGCAGAAGTGGATATTGGGCGTGTCGTACCAGCTGTAGGAGAGGTTCTTCGTCACGGGCATGCGGCCGCGCGTGGCGAGCTGCCAACGAATGCGCCAATAGCCGAAATTCGGAAAGGACACGATGGCGCGGCGGCCAATGCGCAACATCTGCTCCAGCACGCGCCTTGGCTGACGGGTGGCCTGCAAGGTCTGCGAGAGGATCACATAGTCGAAAGAATCGTCGGGATAATCGGACAAATCTGTGTCCGCATCGCCCTGCACCACGAAGAGCCCCTTGGCCACGCAGTCGTTGACGCCGCGTTGCGACAGCTCCACGCCGCGCGCGTCCACATCGCGCGTCTCGGCCAGAAGGCGCAGCAATTGCCCATCGCCGCAGCCCACATCCAGCACCCGCGCGCCGCGCTCCACCATCTGCGAAATCAGCAGAAGATCGACGCGCGCGACGGACATGGCGGCGCGTTCCTGATCGAAGACCGAGGCCATCAGCGCGCCCCCATGAGGCCGCGCGCCCGCGCCGCCGAATCGAGAAAGCCGCGCGTGGCCGCCAGCAGGTCTGGCTCGTCGAGCAGGAAGGCGTCGTGGCCCTTGTCGGTGTCGACCTCGACGAAGGAGACCGCTGCGCCGCCCGCATTCAACGCATGCACGACCGCGCGCGATTCGCTGGTGGGAAACAGCCAGTCGGAGGTGAAGGAGACCACGCAAAAGCGCGTGCGCGTGCCGTTGTAGGCCTTGGCCAGCGAGCCATAGTCTTCCGCCAGATCGAAATAATCCATGGCGCGGGTGACATAGAGATAGGAGTTCGCGTCAAAGCGCTCGACGAAGCTGGAGCCCTGATGGCGCAGATAGCTCTCGATCTGAAAATCCGCGTCGAAGGAGAACGTCGGCGCCGCGCGGTTCTGCAACTTGCGCCCGAACTTCCGCTGCAAGGCCTCATCGGAAAGATAGGTGATATGCGCGGCCATGCGCGCCACCGCGAGGCCCTTGAGGGGCCGCACCCCATGGTCGAAATAACGCCCGGCCCGCCAATCAGGATCGGCCATGACGGCCTGGCGCCCGACTTCGTGGAAAGCGATGTTCTGCGAGGAGTGGCGCGCGGCGGCGGCGATGGGCATGGCGCTGAAGACGCGCTCGGGATAGGAGGCCGCCCATTGCAGCACCTGCATGCCGCCCATGGAGCCGCCCGCCACGCAAAAGAGCTGGTCGATGCCCAGCCGGTCGATCAGCATGGCTTGCGCCCGCACCATGTCGCGGATCGTCACCACCGGCAGATCGAGGCCCCAGGGCTCGCCCGTGGCCGGATTGATGGAGGCGGGGCCGGTCGTGCCCATGCAGCCGCCCAGCACATTCGAGCAGATGACGAAATAGCGGTCGGTGTCGATGGGCTTGCCGGGGCCGACCATGATCTCCCACCAGCCGGGCTTGCCCGTCACCGGATGCACATTGGCCACATGCTGGTCGCCGGTCAGCGCGTGGCAGATGAGCACCGCGTTGGACCTGGCTTCGTTCAGCGTTCCATAGGTCTGATAGGCGATGGTGAAGGGGGAGAGATTGACGCCCGCATCCATGGCCAAAGGCTGATCGGCGCCGAAATGCGCCACCTCGCTCTGGGGCGCATCGACTTCCCGCAATCGCAGATCACTGGCCGCTGCAAATGAAGACATGGGGAGACCCGACAGGGTTCGTTCTTTTTGCCGAACGAAGGGACTGATTTATAGGTGCCTGCCTCTGCGGGAGTCAAGCTTCGGCGCACCCGGCTGAAAGGCGTAGCTTGCGGAATCCTTTGCCAAGCGACCCTTTGCAAGGCTAAACAGACGCGCTTTCCTGACGTCTTGCGGATACACAATGGCTGAGCCTCGCCCCGAAGACCTGCTGACCGGCCTGCGCGTCAACATCGACCGGATCGATGCGGCCATGCACGAGCTGCTGATCGAGCGCAGCCGCATCATCGACACGCTGATCGCCATCAAGGAAAAACAGGGCGGCGGCTCGGCCTTCCGCCCGGGGCGCGAGGCCTCCATGATGCGCGCCATGGCGCTCCGTCACGAAGGCCTGCTGCCGCTGGAGACCGTGGAGGGCATCTGGCGGATCATCATCTCCACCTTCACCTGGGTGCAGTCGAATTATTCCGTCCACGCCGATGTGGCGGCGGGCGACGCCGCCATGCGCGATTCCGTGCGCTTCCATTTCGGCTTCACCGTCCCTTTCATCATCCACCACGGCCCCGCCGCCGTGATTGCGGGCGTCGCCGCCTCGCAGGGGGATCTGGGCATGGTGCGCATCGAGGGCGGGCCTTCGAACGCCGCCTGGTGGAGCGCGCTTGCGGGCCAGGACGCCCCCAAGATCATCGCCCGCCTGCCCTTCGTGGAGCGGCCCGACCATCCCGCAGGCATGCCCATCTTCGTGATCTCCAAGCCGCTGGCGGAAGCCGCCGCGCGCGACGTGTTGATCCGCGCCGTGGTCATCGACCGTTGGCGCGAGCCCATCCACGCAACGCTGCATGGGCTGGGCGTCGAGATGCTGGGCAGCGCGGCGGAGGGCATGGGCCTCTCGCTGCTGCTGGCCACGCCGGGCGACGTGACGCTTGAGGCGCTGCGAAACGCCTTTACGGAGGCGGGCGTCGGGGATATCCGCATGCACGACGTGGGCAGCCATGCGGCGCGGTTCGACTTCGCCGCCCATCGCGCCTAGCTTTCAACCGATTCCAACCGAGTGACGTCCATGAATTCGAACCGTCCCGTCCCGCGCGCCAGCGTCATGGAAATCGAAGCCTATGTGCCCGGCAAGAGCGGGGCGCCCGGCGCGGTCAAGGTCTACAAGCTCTCGTCCAACGAGACGCCGCTTGGTCCCTCGCCCAAGGCCATCGCCGCCTTCCGCGAAGCGGCGGGCAGCCTCGAACTCTATCCCGATGGGTCCGCCGAGCGCCTGCGCGCCGCCATCGCCGCCCGCCACGGGCTCGATTCCGCGCGCATCGTCTGCGGCAATGGCTCGGACGATGTGCTGCATCTGGTCGCCTCCGCCTATCTGGGCGAAGGGGACGAGGGCGTTTTCACCGAACATGGCTTTCTGGTCTACCGCATCGCGATCCTGGCGGCGGGGGCGACGCCCGTGGTCGTGCCGGAGAAAAACTACACGACCGATGTGGACGCCATTCTGGCGGCGGTGACGCCGCGGACCAAGATCGTCTTCGTCGCCAATCCCAACAACCCCACCGGAACCTGGCTGCCCGCTTCGGACGTGAAGCGCCTGCATGCGGGCCTGCCGCCCCATGTGATTCTGGTGCTCGACGGCGCCTATGCGGAATATGTGACGCATGCCGATTATTCGAACGGGCTGGAGCTGGCCAGCGCCCATGAAAATGTGGTGGTGACCCACACCTTCTCGAAGATCTACGGGCTGGCGAGCCTGCGGCTGGGCTGGGCCTACGCCTCGCCCGCCATCTGCGACGCCATCAACCGCATTCGCGGCCCCTTCAACGTCAACGGCGCGGCGCTGGAGGCGGGCATCGCGGCGGTGGGCGACATCGCCCATGTGGAGGCCTCCATCGCCCATAACGATCGCTGGCGCGTCTGGCTGGAGACGGAGATCGCCAAGCTCGGCCTCGAAGTGACGCCCAGCGTCGGCAACTTCATCCTCATGCACTTCCCCGACGCTCCCGGACGCCGGGCGGTGGACGCCGACGCCTTTCTGGTCAAGCGCGGCCTCGTACTGCGCATGGTGAAGGCCTATGGCCTGCCCAACGCCCTGCGCATGACGGTCGGCGCGGAAGAGCCGAACCGGCTCGTGGTGCAGGCTTTGGCCGACTTCCTCAGCGAAAAGGCCTGACCATGTCCGACCGTCTTGGCCCCGCCCTGTCAGAGCCGGTCTTCGCGCGCGTTACGATCATCGGCCTTGGCCTGATCGGCTCCTCCATAGCGCGCGCGGCGCGGCGCATGAACGGCGCGGGCGAGATCGTCGCGGCGGACGCCAGCGCCTTCGTGCGCGCGCGGGTGCTGGAGCTGGGGATCGCCGACCGGGCGGAAGCGGACCTCGCCAGCGCCGTGAAGGACGCCGATTTCGTGGTGCTCTGCGTGCCCGTGGGCGCCAATGGCGCGGTGGCTGAGGTCATCGGCCCGCATCTGAAGCCGGGCTGCATCGTCTCGGACGTCGGCTCGGTGAAGGGCGCCGTGGTCGCGGCTGTGGCGCCGCATCTGCCAGCAGGCGTCGGCTTCGTGCCCGCCCATCCGGTGGCGGGCACCGAACATTCTGGTCCCGACGCCGGCTTCGCCGAATTGTTCCACGGGCGCTGGTGCATCCTGACCCCGCCCGAGGGTTCTGACCCCGACCATGTGGCCAAGGTGCAGACCTTCTGGCGCGCCATCGGCTCCAATGTGGAGGTGATGACGCCCTCCCACCATGATCTCGTGCTGGCGATCACCAGCCATGTGCCCCATCTCATCGCCTATAATATCGTGGGCACGGCGGCGGATCTGGAAGAGGTCACGCAGTCCGAGGTGATCAAATTCTCGGCGGGCGGCTTCCGCGATTTCACCCGCATCGCCGCCTCCGACCCGACCATGTGGCGCGACATCTTCCTGCACAACAAGGACGCTGTGCTCGAAATGCTGGGCCGGTTCAACGAGGATCTGGCCGCCTTGCAGCGGATGATCCGCTGGGGCGACGGGGACGGGCTCTTCGAGCTTTTCACCCGCACCCGCGCCATCCGCCGGGGCATTATCGAACAGGGCCAGGAAACCGCGTCGCCCGACTTTGGCCGCCGCGACTCCGCCGATCAGTAGAGCGGGTTCAACACCACCGGCAGACGGATCGGCCCGATCATGGCGTGGCCCTGATTGAGGTCGAGCGGCAGGCGCAATGCGCCTCTGGCGCCGCCCGGCGCAGGGGCTTTGCCGCCGAGCAAGCCGCCCAGCAGCCCGCCGATGGCGACATTGCCCGCAGGCACGCCCAGCCGCTGCAACAAAGGCGCAAGCCCCGTCAGCTCGAACTCGACGCGCCCCGCCAGCCGATGGGCCATATCGAGCTCCAGCGCGCCGCTCGCCTCCACACGCGCCTCGCCCTTGGCGAGCTTGGCCTCGCGGATCTCCACCTCGCCGCCCGCCGCCCGCCAATTCTCCAGCCTTTGCGCAAGATTGCCCCCCCGCGCCGCATCGGTTTGCAAGGCGGTGGCGGCGAGCACGGCGTCAAGCGGCCCCGAAGCCCCGGTCAGGGCGTCGAGCGCGGGGGCCTCCAGCTGGTTCACGCGCAGGGCGAGATCCATGGCGGAGACGGCGGGGGCGCGGTCGGGATTGGGCCGCAAATGGGCCTCGAACAAGTCGGCCTTCGCGGTGAAGACGGGCCTGTCCGCACCTGCGACGCGCAGGACCGGCCCATCAATCTCAAGCGAATCGCGGTCAAGACCGCCTTTTCGGATCCGGTGGCTCGCCTGAAGTTGCGTCCAGGCGAGCGACAGATCGAGCGACCCATCCTGCGCCTTGAAGGCCAGCGGCGAGCCGACTTCGGCGAGAATCAATGACGGATTGTAAATATTGGCGGCGACCAGCACGTCGCCCACCGAGCCCGCGCCCACCATGGCGCCGATACGGCCGGTGAAGCTGGGCGCGGCGCAGCGCACTTCAAGGCGAAACGGATAGCCGCCGACGCTACGGTTTGGGCAGGTCCATTCGCGACCAAGCGAGCGCTCCTGGGCGAACCAATCGTCAAGGCCGCTCTCGGTCATCCCCGCAGCCACCTTCCAGAAGATGGACCAGCCGACGCCGAGCGCCACGACCGCCGCCAAAGGCAGGTAAAGCTTCCACCGGGACGGGCGGACGGGTTTGAGGGCGTGATCGGTCATGCCATGGCTTCCGGTTGCAAGCCGTTTATTCTATATCCGCCCGGGCTTCGGAAAGACATGCAAACCATGACGGATGATCGGACCCTCTGGGTGTTTGGCTATGGCTCGCTGATGTGGCGGCCGGGCTTTGCTTTCGTCGAGCGGCATCTGGCGACGGTGCATGGCTACCACCGCTCGCTTTGCGTCTATTCCCATGTGCATCGGGGCACCGCCGCGCGGCCGGGGCTCGTGCTGGGTCTCGACCGGGGAGGATCGTGCCGGGGCGTCGCCTTCAAGGTGGCGGCCGCCGAACGAGAGGCGACCATCGCCTATCTGCGCGAACGCGAGCAGGTGACCATGGTCTATCGCGAGCTGACCCTGCGCACGCGCCTCGACGATGGACGCGCTGTCGAGGCGCTCGTCTACGCCGTCGATCAGCGCCATGGGCAATATGCGGGACGGCTGCCGCAAGAGGAGATTCTGCGGCTGGTGCGTCAGGGAATTGGCGTCTCGGGCCGCAATCCAGCCTATGTGGCCGCCACCCATGACCATCTGGCGCAGCTCGGCGTCAAAGACGCGCGCCTCGCCGCCATCGCCGCCCGCCTCGGCCCCGACGAAGCGCTGCCGTGACTCAGGCTTTGCGGCGCTTGTCCATCGTCGGTTCGCTCTGGGGCGGCAAAGGAAAGGCCTCTGCAAGCGCAGGATCGCGCGCCATCGCCTCTTCCGCCAGTCTGGTGCTCGCCGTCTCGATGTGTTCAGCGAGCAGCCGCAGGAAGACTTTTTTCTCCATGCCCGGCTGGATCGGGGGAAGAAACTCCACCACGATCGTGCCTGGACGGCGCAGAAACTGGCGACGCGGCCAGAACAGGCCGGAATTCAGCGCGGCGGGCACGCATACGACGTTGCAATCGCCATAAATGGCCGCGACGCCGTATTTATAGGCGGGCGGCGCACGCACCGGCCGACGCGTGCCTTCGGGAAAGACGATGATCTGACGCCCCTGCTCCAGCAAGGCGCGCGATTTGCGCACCGCCTGTGACAGGGCGGAGCCGCCGCGCGCGCGGTCGATGGCGATCTGCTCGGAGCTGATCAGCAACCAGCCGAAAAAGGGGATCCATGTCAATTCGCGTTTCAGCAGAAACGAATAGTCCGGCGCAAAGAGCGTGAGGGCGAAGGTCTCCCACACCGATTGGTGCTTGGCCGCCAGAATGAAGGCGCCCTTGGGCACATTCTGGACGCCCCGGAACTCCACATGGACGCCGCAGATCACCCGCAGCAGCCAGATGGAAATCCGGGCCCAGGCGCGCGCAAGGGCGAAGACGCCATGGCGGCCAAAGAACATCACGGGGGCGCCCAGCACCACCAGCGCAAAGAGCACGAGGTAGAAGGCGACGTTGAAGACAAGGGAGCGAAGGAACAGCATCCTGCTCTGATGCCTCAAGCGGCCGCTCTTGGGAAGGGGCGGCGTTACGGAGCTGCGGAAGAATTGGCGGCGGGCGCAGGCTCGACAGCGCGTCCACGCAGCGCGATGCGCGCAAGGGCGACCAGATATTTCACATATTCTCCCGCCCAAAGGCGCGCCACCGCAGCGTCGTTCCACCAGCCGCCATGGCGCAGGCGGTCAGTCACGACAGCAAAGGGAATCAATTGCGTATCGGGCAATTCATGGCCCAGCTCAGCCAGCGCCCGGGGCATGTGATAATTCGAGGTGACGACGATCACCGGCCCGCGCAGATCGTTTGCGGTCAGCCACTGGCGCGCCTCCAGCGCATTGCCGATGGTGTTGCGCGCCTCATAGCCAAGATCCACGCAGCACTCGATCAGGCGCGCCGACCGGGGAAGGAGCCGCGCCACATCTGCGCGCGTCAGGGACGGGTTGACGCCGGTGATCAGCAAACGCTGCGCATAGCCGCGCTCCAGAAGCTCGATGGCGTCGGAGATGCGCTCGGCTCCGCCCGTCAGCGCCACCGCCGCCACGCCTGAGCGCGCCGGAAGCGCCTCCTCCAGCGCGATATGGCTGGAAAAAACCAGGAAGCCCGCAAATCCGCCAAGACAAGCGGCGCCGCCGACGCAGGCGACGGCTTTGAACCAGCCTCCCGCCCGCAAGCCTGATTTCGGTTCAAAGGCGGACACGTCGAACGATGACCCCAGGGCGGCGAGAGATTCCAGCGCCTGCGCTCAGGCCAGGGAGCGCAAGTGACGAAACACAATGGTGCGCGAGATCGCCGCCGTGAGCAAGGCGACGCCGACTGCGATGACCGCGATCGCCAGATAACCGATCACGCCCAGCCCGAACCCGCCGAACATGGCCTCGATCTGATCGGCTTGCGCCGAATTGGCGAAGAGCCCGGAAACCATGCCGGAAAAAGCGAATGCGCCCATGGCGCAGCCCCCGCCGATGCAGCCGCCCCGCAGGCCCAGCCAGAGAAAATGGCGCTGGAACTGTCCGGCGATGAAGCGATCCTCGGCGCCGACGAAATGCAACACATCAAGGATTTCCCGGTTGCCGGCCATGGCGCCGCGCGTGGCGAAGGTGACCGCCAGGCCCATAGCCATCAACACCAGCGCGAAGATCAGCGTCACCAAACCCACCAGAGCGCGGGCCATCGCCGCCAACCGCTCCATCCACAGACGGTGATCGTCGAGCAGGGCGTTGGGCGCGCGCTCGGCCAGAATTTGCCGCAGGGGCGCCGGATCGAATCGCTCCGGACCCAGTTCCAGGACGATGAGGCGCGGGATCGGCAAGGAACCCAGATCAAGTCCCGCCCCAAGCCATGGCTCCAGCAGATGTTCCGATTGCGCCTTGTCGAAGATGCGCAACCCGGCGACGCCCGGAAGGCCGCGAGCCAGATCGGCGGCGCGGCGCACATCGGCCTCAATGTCATGTCCCGCCACCGGCTTGACCTGAATCGTCATCTCCCGCGAAACGCTCTGCGTCCAGCCCCGCGAAGCCTGCCCGACCAGCACGCCGGACCCCGCCGCAAGGGAGGCCAGAAAGGTCATGATGGCGATGACGGTGATGAGCGCGCGGCCTGCGATGGATTCGGCGGGGACGAGCGGCATGTTGCGCCGCAGGCTCGCCACGGGCGGCCCCTCCCGCTGCGGCGCCCGCATGTCTCTGAAGGGGGCGGCGTCAATCATAGATATGCAACCGCCGGTCGCCGAGCACGAGGCGACGCGCGCTGTCGAACTGGTCCATGAGGGCCAGATCATGGGTGGCGATGACGACAGCCGTGCCCGACCGGTTCAGCTCTGTGAAAAGCCGCAGCAAACGGCGCGCCAGGCTCGGGTCCACATTGCCGGTCGGCTCGTCGGCGAGCAGGAGTTCGGGACGCACGATGAGCGCGCGGGCGATGGCGGCGCGCTGTTTCTCGCCCCCTGACAGGACCGGCGGCAACATATGCATGCGCTCGCCCAGACCCACCCAGCCCAGCAGCTCCACCACTTCAGCCCGATAGCTCGCCTCGTCGCGGCCCTGCACCCGCAAGGGCAAGGCCACATTCTCGTAGGTGGTGAGATGATCGAGAAGGCGGAAGTCCTGAAACACGACGCCAATGCGGCGACGCAATCGGGTGATCGTATCCTTGTCGAGGGTGCTGGCGTCCCGGCCGAACAAGGTGATGAGGCCGCGCGTGGGCTTCAGCGCGAGAAGGATCAGGCGCAATAAAGTCGTCTTACCGGCGCCGGAGGGCCCAGTGAGGAATTGGAAGGACTGCGGTGCGATGTCGAAGCTGAGATCCTGAAGGATTTCGGCTCCCATTCCATAGCGCAGACCGACGTTTTCGAATCGGACCAAGGCAAACCTCGCAGACTCCTTAGAATCCTGCGGATCGCCTGCGGTCAAGAGCAGGTCCGTCGAATGTCCGCTCGGCGGCGCCGCACGCTAACTCAGCCTTAACCTTAACAAACTAGCGTCACATGATCAAACACCCTCAGTTGACGGGTTGAACGCCATGCTCATCATCCACTGCCCCGCCTGCGCCGCCGGCCTTCAGCTTCCACGCGCGGTGCTCGCCAAGCGCGCCAGACGCATTTGCTGCGCGATCTGCGAACATCGCTGGGTCGAAGCCCCGGTGATCAATCAGGACCATGTGGCCCGGGACACGGCTGGTCCGGCGAGCCCGACGCCGCCGTCGGCGCCCGAGATTTCGCTGCTCGCGCAAAGCGGCAGAAGCCAGACGTCTTCGGACGCCGCGGGAAGCGAAACCGGCGAAACAGCCGGGGCGGACGAACCGCAGGACGGTGCGAAGGCCAAGGCGCGTCGCGCCCTGCCCCGCATCTGGCCGCGCAGCCTGCCCCGCAGGGTGGCGGCCGGCGCGATGCTGGCGCTGGCGCTGGTCAGCGTGATGAAACGCGACGTGATCGTGCGCGTGGCCCCGCCGCTGGCTGGCGCCTTCGCCGCCATCGGTTTGCCCGTGAACCTGCTGGGACTGCAATGGCGGGAGGTGAAAACGCGCGTCGTCATGGAGCCGACCCAGCGGGTGCTCGCCGTGGAGGGCGAGATCAAGAACCTGCGCGATCACACGCAGGCGCTGCCCGAGATCCAATTGAGCCTGCGCGATGACGACGGTCGGGAAGTCTACACCTGGACGCAACCCGCGCCCAAGGCGGACATCGACCGGGGCGAGACGATCCAGTTCCAGGCGCGCCTCGCCTCGCCCCCGGCGGGGGCGAAGGCGGTGCGGGTTTACTTCGCGGATGCGGAGCTTGCGGCCCGCTGATCGAAGGCGCGGCGCTTACTTCTGCTTGGCGGTTTTCGCCCGTTCGATGCCCTGCATGACGATGGACTTCGCCTCGTCAGCGTCGCCCCAACGCACGACCTTCACCCATTTGCCAGGCTCAAGATCCTTGTAGTGCTCGAAAAAGTGCTTGATCTGATCAAGCGTGATCTGCGGCAGATCCGTGTAATTCGTGATTTTCTCGTAACGCTTCGTGAGCTTGGGCGACGGCACGGCAAGCAGTTTCTCGTCGCCGCCCGCCTCGTCCTCCATCAGCAGCACGCCGACGATCCGGCAGTTCATCACTGCCCCGGGGATGATGGCGCGCGTATTGGCCACGATGACGTCGCAAGGGTCGCCATCTTCGGAAAGGGTATGCGGGATGAAGCCGTAATTTCCCGGATAACGCATGGACGTATAGAGAAACCGATCGACCATGAGGGCGCCGGATTCCTTGTCCATCTCATACTTGATGGGCTCGCCGCCGATTGGAACTTCGATCACGACATTCACGTCGTCAGGCGGGTTCTTCCCGATTGCAATTGCTTCAAGGCGCATCATGGACTCCGGATGTGGTTGGAGCCTGTCTAGGCGCGCGCAAGCCCAAGGGCAACCCAGACGATTGGCGAGAAGCGGCTCTATTCGAATCCGAATGCGATTCGTTCGCGCATTTCGGCGCCGAACCGCTCGGGGGCGCTGCGGATGAGTTTGCCGCCGAGCCGCTCATAGAAAGCCAGCGCCCGCTCATTGTCGGCGAGCGCCCATACAAGAAGCGAGGGGTAGCCATGGTCGGCGAGATCCGCCCGGACCGCCTCAAACAGCCTCCGGCCGAAGCCCAGCCCTTGAAAATGAGGCGCCAGATAAAGTTCGAAAATCTCGCCGCGATGCGGCAACGCAGGCACCCGGTTGCGGCCATAGCTCGCATAGCCGCCGATGGCGTCATCGAAATCGAGCACCAGCAAACGCGATCCACGCGCAATGGCCGCATCCCACCAGGATGGTCCGCGCCTCGCGATCATGCATTCAAGCTCGCGTCCGGGGATCAGACCACGATAGGCGTCGCGCCAGGCCGCGTCATGGACCTCCGCGATGTCCCTTGCATCGTCCCGGCGGGCCCTGCGTATGGTGATGACTGTTTCATCCATGATCGAATTTTGGACGTTTACGGGATGGTTCGCAACAAAAAGATGCACAAATTTTCATTTTCTGTAATCAGCCGCGGGTGGTCGCCCGGCGCGCGGCGGCGCCAATGAAGCGCCCAGCGATGCGCCTCCGCCCGGAAAGCGTCGGATGCGCCGGATCGGCACATAATTTGCTGCATCTGCCCGAAGCAAGTTTCAACTAATTGATTTTGCTTGATTAATACCGCCGCACGTGGCGGCGCGGGAGCGTTTGAACCAAGAAATGCGGAAGCTTGGCCTGTTGCGCCGCAAGGGCGGGGGCTTGAAATTCAGGTCGATGCCAGCGGCGCTCGCCGACGCATCTTGAGATGGCGGATGGTTGAGGATTGACGATGTCTTTCTTGAAAACAAGGGCCGGGCGCAGCGCCGCCCTGGCTCTGGGCGTCGCCGTGGCGCTGACCTGCGCCCCCGCGCAGGCAGGCTCCGAGAGACCGGCGCCGAGCCTCGACCAGCTCAAGAAGACGAGGTTGACGGTCGACACCGGCAAGCAACAACAGATCTGGGCCGCAGTCATGAAGACCGTGGGAGCCTATGACTCTCGCGAGAAATGCTGGATGCTTGAGGCCCGCCAACGGCGTTTCTGCATGC
Organism: uncultured Hyphomicrobiales bacterium; assembly: GCA_903902915.1. Taxonomy (GTDB): domain Bacteria; phylum Pseudomonadota; class Alphaproteobacteria; order Rhizobiales; family Beijerinckiaceae; genus Terripilifer. The sequence goes on from CAIUWR010000068.1 coordinate 89,016, forward strand.
AGCCCGCCAAATTCGCCATGCGCGGCGTCAATGACAAGAACGATTATTACTTCGCGATTTCGGGCAAGGAACAGGACGCCGGCGGCCTGACGAAGGGCGTTGTCATGTTCATGCATTTCTCGACTGGCGGCGAAGACAAGGGCTTCACCTTTCGTGAGCTCGACGGACTTTACGAGTTTGGTTCGCGCAAGGCCCCGCTCGGCGATGGAAACTTCAGATTCGTCGAAGTCGCCATCGACACCTATGCCTGGGAGGTCACGGACGTCCTTTCGGGAGCAGCCCTTGAAATCGACACGACGACGCTCATTCATGTGGGCGGCGTCTTTACGCCAAAGCAGAGGCGGATGACGGATTTCGTGACCTACAAGGGCAACGAGAGTGGGTGCGGCGGCGAGACGGGGGTCATCTGCGTCTCGAACAGGATCGACTACGCCTTCAAGCCGGGCGCGGGCGGCCTCTTCGCGCTGGAAATGGTGCTGAAACGCAAATCCGGCTCGAAGCAGATCTTCTCCCTGGGCGACGACTCCCCCGTGGTTCAGTCGGAGCCCGTCACGGTTCCCTTCGATTCGAGGGAAGGGCGCTACAGGATCCCCAGCCAGGACATGGTTGAATGGCTGGGACGCAAGATGCCCGCCAAACTCGCCGCGAACCCTTGAGCGCGTTTCGATCTGCTTCGGCTAGGCGTCGCGATCAATCGCATATTGGGCTTCCGCCTGCGCCATTGTCAGCAGATAGGCGAGAAAATTCAGGTTGGCGCTCATGGCCATGACGCTCATCTCGTCACATAGCTGCGCGATATAGCGGGCGTTATCGCTTCTTGTCGCAACAGGGGTCTGGCGGCTTGCGCGGATTGTGCAACCTGTCGTCTGGAAATTGTATTGAGCGTTGTTCAAGAATTCTGGCATCCCCACTTTATATATGCCTTTGTGTCAGCGCCCCACTTTTCATCGATTTCGACGAGGATGGCGCTAACGAGCCGCATGAGAGA